>NZ_JAUOOA010000001.1:0-1062331 GCF_030548425.1 Uliginosibacterium sp. 31-12
GGCGGGCAGGCTGCGGGGGTCTAAGGCCTGGTTCATGGCTTCTTGTCTGGCAGGGCGGTGGGGGTCTGGGCCTTCGGATCGTGGGCAACCAGGGCTTCGAGCAGCAGCACGTCGGTGTCGTTGGCGGATTCGCGTGCGCCGTCTTTCTTGCCTGCCTTGCGGGGGGCAGCGGCAACTTCAGCCTTGCTTGTGCTGCCTTTTCCTGCGGGCGCGGCATTCTTTCGGCTGGGCGACTCCGGCGTGTTGGCGGCCGGAGCGGCCAATGTGGCGAGCAATGATTTTTTCGGTGCTGCAGTTTCTGCGGGTGCGGGGGAGGGGGGGGCCTCCGGCGCACTGGCCTGGGCTGCGGGGGCTTCGAGCGCGGCCAAAGGGGTGTCTGGCTCGATACGCTCGATGCTGGCAGGGGCGTTCTCCGCAACCAGCTCTGCGGCGGGAGAGGATTCAGCAGCCGCAGGCGGCGGGGCGGCCGGAACAGGCTGTGCGACAACGGCGGGCTCAGGTTTCTGGGCGAGGAGAGCCGGAGTATCGGTCAGCTCCCAGACGATCGAACCGATCAGGCCGGCGCTGAATAGGGCCGCGATAGCCAGCCACAGCGGGCGGCGCTTTTTTTTGGGCGCGGGCGCTGGGCGCGCGTCTAGCGAGGCCAGCACACTGATGCGCTGGGGGGCCGGCTGTCCTGCGGCTTCGGTTGCCGGCCCGAACAGGGACGGGCGACTGGGCGGTGTCGGCTTTGCGGGCGTGGGTTGGGTCATGTCGTCAGGCACGCGTTCAGTTGGCAATGCGGAATTCGATGCGGCGATTGCGCGCACGCCCTTCCGCCGTGTTGTTGGAGGCGACCGGCTCCAGCGAACCCTTGCCGATCGAGATCAGCTGGGTGCTGGCCAGGCCATGCTGGACGAGGTACTGGCGCACCGAGTCGGCGCGGGCCTGAGAGAGCATGGCATTGGCTTCGGGGCGGCCCGAGCTATCGGTATGGCCGATGATCTGGATGCTACGGTCTCCCAGCTGTTTGATGGCGCTGAGCATTTCGTCCAGTAGCTGGCTGCCGCGGGGGGTGAGAATGGCGGAGCCCTGGTCGAACTCGACGATGCGGTTGGCCAGCGCCTTGTCGAGCACCTGTTGCTCGTTGGTGCCGACCCGCAAACCGCTGCGCACTTGATAGGTGGGATTCAGGCGTGCGGCGAGCTGGGCAGGCAATTGCTCGACTTCTTGCTGACTACCGACATCGCCGCGGATGCTGAGGCTGTTGCCGTTGACGTCCAGCTCGCCGTTGCGGACCTGCTTGAGATCTTCGGTAATGAGCTTCAGCACATAGTCAGACCAGTTCGGGGGGGCGGAGACCTTGCCGATACCAAGCTGATCGACAACCCGATCGTTGCCGTAGAGGGTGCGCAGCTTGCCGAGGATGGCCTGGCGAGTCGCTTCGTCCGGCACGGTGCCGCTGACGACGACCGGGCGCTCTGCAGCAGCAGGGGCGGCCGGTGTGGTCTGGGCATGGCTGGTCACGCTACAGGCGAGCAGGGTGGAGAGCAGGAGGAGGTGTGGAATCTTCATGATGTGTGCTGTGCCTTGGGGTCAGGCGCCGAGAAATACTTCGCCGAAGGTGGTGATGGCCTGGGCGAGCGAGAGGTCGGGATGCTCGAGGTAGGTGGAGAGCTTGGTCAGCGCGTATTCGGAGGCGATGTAGTCTTCTACCCATTCGGCATCGCACAGGTCGATGTTGGCTTCAAAGGAACGCGCCGGGTTGAAGATGGCTTCAAGGCCGAGCGCGCTGGCGCCCGAGAAACCGAGTATCAGCTGGGGCCGACCCTGCAAATGGGTGCGCATCAGGCTGATTTCATGATCGCCGCGTGCCAGGAAGGGGGCTACCAGGCTGAGCCAGAAAACGGCCGCCGGCCCGGCCTGCTGCTTGTCTTCCGGCAGTGGCAGGGCCAGGCCCTTGCTGGCGGCTGCACTGGAGCCGGAGAGCAGCGGTGAGAGCAGCAGGCCCAAGGCGATCACGCTGTAGCGCAACAGGCCAGGATTGCCGGCCGCATGCAGCTGGGCCTCCAGCTGGCCGATGCTCAGATCCAGCATCAGACCCTTGCGCTCCGCTTCCAGCTCGGCCAGATCGGCTGGCACACGCAAAGGGGTGACTTCGATGCGGGCCAGGGCTTCGCTGATATCGCTGGCCTGGCGGGCGTCGTCGAGCAGACGCTCCATCTCTTCCCAGCTCTGTTTCATCGCCAGCGGTAGGCAGGGCAGGAAGGAGAGCGGAGTTTCGCTGCGCAGGCTGCCGGCCACCAAAAAGGGGAAGCGCCGGCCGGAGCTGTCTTCGCTGCTGATCATGCGGCCGAGCAACACGTTGGGGCTGCGGCTGCCCAGGAAGGTGAACAGGATGGCGGGCAGGGCGTCGAAGTGGCGCTTCCAGTCCGCATCCACGGCCAGTTGAGCGAGGCTGGCGGAAATCCAGCTATCCAGCGTGTTGATGACGGCCGAGCCATTGTGGCTGCGGATGAAATCGCCACGCGAGGGCAGCTTGCCGAAGTGAATCAGCGGCTCGTTGCCAATCTGCAGGGTGTAGGGCGCATTCATGTTTCAGCGCACCTCGACCGCAGCGACCGCCGGAGCGGGAGTGCCTGCGATGACTTGCGGCAATTGCAGTCCCTTGAGGCTTTGGGCAGGGGCCGGGCTGTTGCTGTTGCCCTGTGCCTGAGCGGCATCGGCACTTTGCTGGCTGATGATGCGCAGCACCACCGAGACCTGCTGGTTGCCTTCGCCCCAGCTCAGCTCGAAATCACCATTGTCACGACGCTGACGGCGGGCGGCTCCGATCATTTTTTCCAGGCCAAAGCGCCCGGGGATGTTGAGCAGCTCGGTGACGCGACCATCAAAACCGGTGGCGGTGACGCGTGCGCCTGGCGTGCCACTGCCCGGCCACTGGAAGCGATGCCAGGCGGTTGCGCCGTTGCGATAACGCATCTGCTGACCGTCGATCTCGACGGCGTATTCGGTGAGTCCGGAGGAGGGCACCGGCATGATCTGGAAGACAGTTTCCGGCGCACCTGCTGCCGCGCCGCTATTCACCGGCCCGCCGGGATTCGCCACGTAGCGCGGGTAATTGGCGGCAAACTCGGGGTTGAGGGTGATGCCAATATCCGCCCAGGTGCGCGGCGAGAAGGTTTGCCCGCGCTGCACGACAAGTGTGGCGAGGGTGGCGCTGGCGTACTTCGAGATGGCGCCGTCCGGGCCGAAGAACTGGGCGATCTCGGCCGGACTGGCTTCGATGCGCGAATCGGCCTGGAACGGGTATTTGGTCCCCAGCGTGCGATTGAAGGGCTCGAAGACCTGGGCCAGCCAGATCTTGTTGAGCTCGACTTCAGCCGGCTTGACGATGACGGTGAAGGATTCCATCAACGGGCGAACCAGCAGCGGCCGGATGGTGCTGCGCTGCGAGTCCGAGAGACCGATGAGCATGCTTTCATCCACGAAACGTAGCGCGTCGGCCAGCTCGGAGCTGCTGCCGTCGAAGGTCTGCTGCATCAGCTGACGGGCGGCCGGACCTGGGTCGCCCGAGGTCTTGATCTGATTGAAGCGGGTGCGCAGGGCTGAGAGGCGTGAGAGGTAGCCGGTGAGCAGCACATCCTTGTTTTCGCCGCGCGGCATCATGAGGGCGGCGATGGCAGCGAACTCTTTGCCGATCAGACCCATCTGCATTTCGCCGGCACCGCTGGCGAGATTGACATTGACGTTCACCTGGCCCGGAGCCTGACGCAGGATGGTCTCCTTGAACCAGGCGACGATGCCGCGCTTGGCACCGGCAAGCTGGGAGTTGATCAGCGAGGGGTTGTCCCAGGAGGTCTCGCGGTAGAGCGCTTCCATCAGGCGCTTGACGGGTGAGCTGCCGGGGTCCCCCAAGCGGTTGAGGCCGGTGACGGCGGCGGTGAAATCCGTGAAGCCTGCCACCGTGACACCTTGCAGGAATTTCTTCCACTCGGCGGCGTACTCGGCCTTGTACATCTCGACCAGTGCCTTCTGGATCTGCTCCGGGCTGCCTTGCAGGGTGAGGTCTTCGCGGGTGCTGGTCTTGAGCACCCAGTCGGAGGACTGCAGTTCCTTGTTGGCAGCTTCCTTGATCGCCGGGTCGACGAACTTTTCCCAGGCATCGCGGGTAAATGCACCGGACATGGCGTAGCTGCCGGCAACGAGCTTGCTGTCTTCCTCGCCGACGATGCGTGCCACGGTCAGCGGCGGGAAGCGGGTGGCTGCGCGGGCCTTGATTTCGGCATACACGCGCTCGCGGGCCGGCATGCCGCGCACCACGCGGCGCAGGTTTTCGCGCACCTGATCGACGAGCGCAATCTTGTTGTCGAGCACCGGGAAGTCCGGCTGGGCGGTCTGGGCCAGGAAGAAACCGAGAATGTGCTCGGCACTCTTGATCATCTGCTCGCGCGGCATGCTGCCGCGGTTGGCATCCAGCCACACGCGCCAGAAGCGGGTGATCTGGTCGTTCAGGTGACCGGATTCGAGACGCTCGCGGTTGGCCAGCATGAGGTAGGTCTTGAGCGCGTTGTAAGCGTCTTCCACGCTGCTCGGGGAGACTTCGCGATAGAGCGATGGTTCTGTGCGTGCAGTAGCCACGGTGGGCGCCGCCGAGGCCTGGGTGGTGGTGCTCTGAGGCTGGAGCTTGTCGGCGTTGGCATTGACTTCGCTGAGATAGCTCTCGATCGATTCACCGACCGGACCCAGCAACACCGCCTTGATGCCGTTGAAATACTCGTAGCGCAGGCGCTGCTCGATGGCATTGCCCTGGTATAGGCCAAAACCGAGCGCCAACGGCTTGTCTTCCCGGAACTGCTGGAGCTGCTGGATGCGATCCTGAATGACTTCGATGGCTTCCAGACGGCTGCCTACATCGGTGCGGCTCTGCTGGATGGCCACGGCGCGGTCCAGATCGGCCTGCACATTGGCGAGCAGCTTCTGGTTGGCGAGGAAGGACCAGGTCCATACCGAGAGTGCCGCGCTGAGCAGCAGTACGGCAGCGCTGAAACCGATGATGCGTGCGCGCTGAGTCGCACGGGAAGTGAACTGGCGCACCAGTCCCTTGTCGGCAAAGATGACCTTGGAGAACAGGTCCGAGAGGAAGAAGCCGGCGCCTTCGTAGATGCTGACCGGCGGGCGGGTGACGCCGGTCGGCTTGAGGGCGAAGAGCTCGCTCATGCGTTGGTCCGAGGTGCTGACCGGGGCGCCTTCACGGACCGCGCTGGAGAAGTAGAAGCCGCGGAACACCGGCTTGTACTGGAAGGGGTTTTCCTCGAAGAGGGTGGCGACGAAGGCACGCAGGCTGGCACGGGTGGCTTCGAATTCGAGCGGGAAGCTCAGCACGCCGGCGCCGATCTTGCCATCGAGGCTCATCGACATGCGGGCGACCGACAATTCGTGCAGGCCATCGATCAGCTTGGCGAAGTGCTCTTCGAAGGAGGCGACGGCGTCGGTCTTGCCCTCCGGGTCGAAGGGCAGGGTGGCGCCCCAGGCGCGGGCGCGCTCCTGAGCGTCTGCATCCTCGAAAAACTCGGCAAACCCGGCAATCAGGTCGACCTTGGTGAACATCAGGTAAACCGGGGCAAACACGCCCAGCTCATCAGAGAGCTCCTGCACGCGCAGGCGCAATTGCTTGGCGAGATTGATCGCGTACTCGGGCCGGTTCTGGCTCAGCTCGGCGATGCTGACGGCGATGATGATGCCGTTGATCGGGGCCTTCGGACGATGACGCTTGAGCAGGTGCAGGAAGGACAGCCATTCGCCGCGATCGGCTTCGTACACGGAGTAGCGGCCGGCGGTGTCGACCAGGATGCCTTCCGAGGTGAAGAACCAGTCACAGTTGCGGGTGCCACCGAGGCCATGAATCACGTTGCCGGTGACGTCCGAGAAGGGGAAGTTCAGCCCCGAGTTAACGATGGCCGAGCTTTTGCCGGCGGCCGGGTTGCCGATCACCAGATACCAGGGCAACTCGTACAGGGCTGCGTTGCCGCTGAGCTCGCCGAGCTTGGACGTCTTGATTGTTTTGACCGCGTCGAGCATGCGCTTGCGCAGGGCTTCGACTTCCGGGCGCTTGTCCGGTGTAGCGGCCTGGACGGCGCGCTCGGCTTCGGCTTCCAGCATTCCGGAAATGGCCTCGGCGCCCTTGCGCGCGCGGTGGGCACGCCACAGGCGCATCAGTACCCAGGCCAGTACGGCCACGGCAAGCACGATGCCGACCCAGAGCAGGGCGATCTGCAGGGTGCTGGCAGAGATCAACAGAAAGGCGGTCAGGGCGAGGAAGCCGATGGCGGCTAACACGCGGGAATCAAACAGGAAGGACAGGAGGCGGCTCATCTTGAATCGGACCAGGAAAAAATCAGCTTGCGGAAACTTGCCAGGGACGCAGCACGGCGAGGCTGCGCTGGACGGGATCGAACAGGGCGGCGGCGAGCACTGCACGGCTCTCCGCTTGCGCCGTATGGGCGGCCATGACCAGGGCCAGCAGTGGGCCGGCATGGCCGGTGTGGCCGAAGCTACGGCCCAGCGAGAGGTGGTCACTCACCGGGTCGAGTTCAGGCAGATGGGTGCTCATGAGCGTGGCGGCTTCGGTGAACCAGGCTGCGCGTTGATCGCAATCCGAGCTCAGGCCGCAGACTTCGCTGGCAGCAAGGCCGGCATGCTCCAGTAATTCCGGCAGCAGGCGACCCAGCAGCTCGGCGTCGGTGCGACCTCGTGCGTCGACAGGCTTCTGGCGTGCCCCCCAAGCGCTGCGTTCGAGGCGTGCGAGCGCCTCGCTTTCTGCAGGGATCTGCGAGGGCGCGGCGGCGAGCAGGATTGCGGCGGACTCTCCCGGGACCAGGCCGTCCGGCGTGCTGGCACTGAAGAGACGCCCTTCGGCTTCGAGTTGATCGATCCGTGTCTGATTGCTGAGGCTATCGCAGGCCACAAGCATCAGGGTGGCCTGGCTGCCCGGATTTTTGCGCAGGTCCAGAGCGAAGGCGTCGGCGACCCGGATCGGGTCGTGATGCAGCTCCGGGCGCTGCGCATCGTGCTTGATGAAGCCGATGGCAAATCCTGAGAGTTCAGTGAGACGCTCGCGGAGATGGGCGGTGAGCATGTCTTGCCATGGGGCGGGGGCAAAGAGCTTGATCAGCAGCGGGCGTTGTGCGGGCGGCGTACCCGCGGGCGTGTGCTCAGGCAGCGGCAGCGGCGGGAGCGCCGCCAGGGTGTCCAGGCTACGGGTGAGCGGGCCGTCCAGCAGGGCCAGCAGACGTGCGCCATCGGCCACTGCTTCAAGTTGCGAGGGATGTTCGGGGCTCGCGCTGTGCAGCCATTTCTCTAGCCACTCCTGATGGGCTTCAGTATCGAGATCGGCATGGCGTGCGCAGCTCACCGGCAGGCCTTCGGCATTGAGCATGTCGTCAGCAAGTTCCGGCCGCAGCTTGCCTTCGCGCAGCTCTGGCAGAACTTGTTCGGCCCAGTCTCCACCGGGCGTGGAGAACTCAGCGGCCAGGATCGCCAGCGGCAGCGGGATGGGCGTTGCAGCAGGCTGGGCAAGCGGTGCGGCAGGGGCCGTAGCCGGGCTGGCGCTGGCAGCGGGCTCGCGTGTCAGCCAGGTGAAGGCCGCCTTGCCAGCAAACCAGAGGGCCACCGCGGCGAGCGGGATATAGACGAAATGCAGCAATAAGGCATTGCCATCGACCTGGGCAGCGCTCTGCTGCAGGTAGATCACGGTGGCCAGCCAGATCAGGCCCACCAGCAGGAAGGGTACGAGCAGCAGCCCGAGGATACGTTGCATGCCGGCCTCAGATGTCCGTGGTGAAGGACTGTGAGGCGATCAGGGTGGCGCCACAGGCTGTCTTGTCGCCATGCCGGGCAACCGGTTTGCCCTCGATCAGGCAGGTTTCGTCGCCGGTGACGATCACGGTGGTGTCGTTGTGCCCGCGCTTCGGGCAGCTCACCTTATCGCCCACGCGAGCCACCTTGCGGCCGTGGATATCGGTGGTCGGGGCGCCTTCGAGCACCACGCCGCCATGATCGGTCTTGTCGCCAACGAGAATGATCGGTCGGTTCATCTTTGAGTTGCCTGTCTTAAAGTGTTGCGGGGGATTTGTCGGTGCGGCTGGGAAGACGCGTCGTGCCGCGCAGTTCGACGTGACCGAAGTCCATCATCTTCCAGCGCCCGCCCCAGGTAAGGCCCATGGCTTCGGCTTCCTGGCCATAGAGCTCGTAGCCACGCATGGCCCAGGGATCTTTTTCAGAGATCACCAGCTTGCCGTTGCGCACGAAAGCCACGTCGGCGGCCATACCGTACTGGTGATAGCTCTGGAAAGCCTTGGCATTGGTGACATGGCCGCCCATGGCCGCGAGTTGATCCTGTCGCTCCGGGCTGCGATAGCCTTCGAGTAGAGCCATTTCATAACCGTGTTCATGCATGCGCTGGAATACGTGCAAGAGGCGCTGGCTGAAGCCGTCATCCAGCAAGCCCCAGTCCCGGCTGGCATTGGCCAGGGCCGGGCGGAGGGTGAGGACTTCGACGGTGGTAAAGGAGTCCGGTGGCAGTGGTGGTGGGGGCACGAGGCGCTCGCCAGCCAGCAGGGCAGCAATCACAGCATCTCCTCCGCGCGGCGCATCGGCGAAGCTGCCGACGTTGATGTCCTCACGCAGGAGCAGGAGCACGAGCAAGGGGATGAGCAGAAACGCAGCGGCTCCCAGCCACCATAGGCGGTATTGCCACAATTCTTCACGCAGGCGCGACACACCGTCGCCGGTGAGCGTGGTGCCGCTGCGCCAGCCTTTCATGCAGGCTTGGGCTAGCTGGCTGAATGGTGAAATTGCAATATTTGCCAAATTGATTGTGGTGTTGAGCAGATATTTCCGGGTTTCTGCGAAAAATATCGAAACACACACCAGAACAATCAAAATCACATAAGCGAAAACTATTGCTACTGCCACGAAGTCCCCGATTCAAAAGCTCTTTTTGTGTTACCAGAAGGTTTTTTAGAGTTGGTGTTTTTGTTGATTTGAGGTGAATTTGACGACTAAAAAATCATTTAAATTCAATGGCTTGGATATTTACAGAAGGCGCTTTGAAGGGCAAGTGCCCGATTGGTCTGCTTGAATTATTTGACGTGATCTGAATAGAAAAAAGCCCTGCGGCAGACGGTCGTCCACCGAAGGGCTTTTTATTACTTAAGCATGCTCCCTGGCGGCGCAGCCAGAAACCTCCGATCAATGCTCCTCGCCGGCATCGAAGCCCAGCAGGTCCTCGAAGCGCGATAGCGCACCTTCTTCCTTGAGAACGGTTTTGAGCCAGACATGGAGTGGCATTTCCCCCCAGTTGGCGGCCTTGTCGGCCAGGTAGGCGACCGGACTGTGCGGTTCGGTGCGACGGAAAAAATCGGCCACCTCGCGCAACTGCTTCAGGGCCTGTTCGCGTGAGCGCAGGGGGCCGCCAGATTGGCTCGTCTGGGTAGCGGAAGGGGTTTCGTTCGCCAGGCTCTCGCCGCCCGAGGCCTCAAGTGGCTGGCGCGAAGCTTCTGCGCTGATGCCGTTTTCCCGGGCCATGCGTTCGATTTCTGCGGCATAGGCTTCGATTGCGCTGCGCAAGGGGGTGAAGGAGGGGCCGTCCATGCCAAGGTGCGCATCGATATTGCGGCCGAGCTGTTCCAGAGTGTTTAGGCAGGTGGTGCAGGCGGCCAGGGTTTGCTCGTAGAAGGCGCGCGGGCTTGAGCGTTGAGCGTCGCGAACCTGTTGCAGGGTGATCCGCTGGGCACTTCCATCGTCTTCGGGGGCCTGGTTACGATCGAGCAGGGATTGCAGGGCCCGCGCTGCGTTCAGGTCTCCCAGGGTGTAGCGGGCGGCTTTGCCCTGAACAACCGGAAAACCCCGTACGAGTTGTACGCCACGCGTGATCAGCCAGCCGATATTGCCGATGCGTTGCTCCTGGTCACCGTCTTCTGCCTGAGGGTGAAGATCACTCCAGAAGCGGCAGACCAGTTCATCGATGGCCCGCAGGCCATGGTTCATGCCGGAGATGCCGTGGGTCTTGGCTAGTGCCTCGGTGAGCCAGGAGGCCAGGCGCAGATCCTTGGTCCGCTCTGTCAGCAGTTGCTGACAGACGCTGGCAGCGCGCTTCCAGTCGGCCTCCTTGATCGAAGTGACCCATTCGCCCTGATCGATGCTGGGGTCGTCCTCACGGCGGGCTTCCTGGATCTCGTCGAATTCGCTGGAGAAAGACATGTCTTCCCCGCACGGATTGGTGTCAGAAAGTGCGGCGCCGAGGGCGTCGAGTTCGGGCAAGCTAGAGGCGTTCATGGTGTCAGGTCCACGGGAAAAATGAGCAGGAGAGCGCTCGTCTGGTCAGGATCGGAATGTGCGCGAGGCGCGATTCTGATGCAACTTGTGAGGCCCGACTTTCCGACCAGCCCTTGGTCTGTGCCGACGAGCAGAGGATTCTGCGTTCATGCTGAGGGCGTTGGGGCGTACTTTCGTCTGCTTTCCATACGCTAGCGATTGTGCGCTGCGGATTGACTCGATCCTGTACGCAGGTAGCATCCAAACGTTTGTTTGAATATTGCCTTTACATGCCGCCTGCCGGATCGCCCGAATCTTCTTCGCTAACTGCCGCCCGCATCATGGATGCGGCCGAAAGCCTGTTTGCAGAGCATGGTTTCGATGGAAGCTCGATGCGCATGCTCACGGCTGCGGCAGGTGTCAATCTGGCTGCGGTGAACTATCACTTCGGTAGCAAGGCTGAGTTGATCCGACGGATTTTCCAGCGTCGGCTAGCCGACTTGAATGGTGAGCGCATGACGAGGCTGGAGGCACTTGAGGCCAGCGTAGAGCCGGGTGTGGCTTTGCCGCCCGAACAGATCCTCGAAGCCTTCTTTGCGCCGGCAGTGCGTCTGGCCAGCGATCAGGCCGGTGGTGGTGCGATCTTCATGCGTCTTCTAGGGCAGGCGTATACGGCGCCGGTGGAGGGCTTGGGTGAGTTCATCGCTGCGGCCTACGAGCAGGTGTTGCAACGCTATCTGGAGGCTTCGTGCCGTGCGTTGCCGGGCTTGCCAAGTGATGAAGTGGCCTGGCGCCTGCATTTTGTGGCAGGCGCCGCGACGTATGTCATTTCCGGTGCCGATGCTTTGGCCTTGCTGAAGCATCCGGAAGAGCGGGATCCGGCGCGCTTGCTGCGTCGGATGGAGGTTTTCTTTCTGGGAGGGCTGCAAGCCCCTTGGCCAGCAGATTGAAGGGTGCGCGCTGGTGCGGGGTTTGTGGGTGAGTGCAGGTTTATATAACTAGAGGTTTTCAGGAGAGTTGCATGCAGAAAAAGAGGATGGTTCGAGCGATTGCCGCCGTGTTCGGTTTGGGCTTGAGTGGTGTGGCAGGCGCGTCGGGCTTTCAGTTGCTTGAGCAAAACGCCAGCGGTCTGGGCAATGCCTATGCGGGCTCGGCTGCGGTGGGTGAGAACGCCAGTACGGTGTTTTTCAATCCAGCCGCAATGACCAAGCTGAAGGGCGTTAATGTGTCCGCCGGGGTCGCACTGATCCAGCCGAGCTACAAATTCAGTGATGAAGGCTCCTCGAATGCTCCCGCAGCCAAGGGTACGAATGGTGGTGATGCCGGTGGTATTGCCGCGCTGCCAAACATGTATGCAAGCTGGCAGGTTAGCGACAAGGTGTTTGCCGGTCTTGGTGTGGGCAGCCCGTTTGGTTTGAAGACCGAGTATGACAATGACTGGGTCGGGCGTTTTCAGTCCACTACTTTTGATATCAAGACTTACAACGTCAATCCCTCTATGGCTGTGCAGGCGACTGAGAACGTGTCGCTGGGTTTTGGTGTGAACTATCAGCGCATGGAGGCTTTGTACAAGCGCCAGGCTGGTGTTGCGTACCCTCCGGGCTCGAATGCAGCACTGAATGCCATGGTGCAGGGCACCACCGTAACGCTGGATGCCACGAGTGAAGCCTGGGGCTGGAATGCTGGTGCTCTGTTCAAGCTCGGCAGTAGCATGGATCTTGGCGTTTCTTATCGCTCCAAGGTCTTTCATCGCCTTGAAGGCACGCTTACTTCGACCAATCAGGCCGTATCGCCGGATACCCATGCCAGGGCTGATCTGACTTTGCCGGATACCTATATCCTGAGTATCGTCCAGCGTCTGGATGAGAACTGGGAAGTGCTGGGCGATGTGTCGCGCACTAACTGGAGCAGCGTGGACAAGGTGGCAATCGATCGTGCCAACGGCTCGACTGCTCAGACGCTGGATGCGCGTTTCCGTGACACCTGGCGCTTCGCGCTGGGCGGCACCTATAAGATCAATGCCAGTTGGAAATGGAAGTACGGTATTGCTTACGACCAGACCCCGGTGCGTAGTGCCGAGGAGCGTCTGCTCTCGCTGCCGGATAACAACCGTTACTGGATTTCTACCGGAGCTCAATGGAAGCTGGACAAGTCCTCCACGGTTGATGTTGGTGCTGCCTATCTCTACATTCCCAAGTCAAGCGTGTCGGCTGATCAGCGCAGCAGTGGCCGCGGCAACGTGGTGGGCTCCTACGATGGCAGCATCGTGATTCTGGGTATGCAGTACTCGGTCAGCTTTTAAGCGTTTTCTGGCAACAAAAAAGCCGCTCATTACTGAGCGGCTTTTTTGTTGCAGACGGGGCTGATCAGGGCTTGGCGAGTTCGAAATCGGCGCCTGCCTTCTTGCAGTTTTCAGCGGCCTTGTCTGCCATCTTCACCATCGAAGCCGGCGCACCTGCCGGGGCCTTGGCGCCGGTGCAAACGTACAGCGGCTTGCCCTTGTAAGACCATTGGGTCGAGCCATCTTCACGCTCAATGATCTTGTAGTCGCCACCGGCTACGTCATCCGGACCCGGATAAAGCGGGCCGAAGACCTTCAGGCAATCGCGCACGCAGGCGCTTTTGTCGGCGTTTGCATCTTTCTTGTATGTGTAAAGCACCTCACCACCGGTGCTGACAAGAGCGCCATCCTTGACGACGGTCGGAGCCACGAAGCTGGAACTGGGGGCCGAGCTACAGGCCGAAAGCAGTGCGAGGGAAAGCGATGCAACTACGAGGCTAAGCGGGTGCTTCATGGTGATCCTCCTGATGTGTTGTCAAGCTAACTCGGGGTCTCGTCTTGGACGCCAAAGGCATTATTCCAAGGAGAAGAAACTTTCTCAATGCCTATATGAGTTTGCTTTATCAGTTTGCAGCCACTGGTGTTGCGCCAGTGCCAGCAGTGAAGGACCAATTATTCTTCCAGGCGGCATGAACGGCATTCGGGTATTCCGGTTTTCCTAGGCTGCCGTTATAGCGCCCCAGGGCGCGGAACACGTCACCCTTCTCGATATCCAGATAGTGGCGCAGGATCGTGCAGCCGTAGCGCAGGTTGGTGCGCAGGTGAAACAGGTTGGTGTCCGGCGTACCGATGGCCTTCACCCAGAAGGGCATGACCTGCATCAGGCCACGCGCGCCCACGCTGGATACGGCGTACTTGCGAAAGCCGCTCTCGACCTGGATCAGGCCCAGCACCATTTGCGGGTCGAGCCCGGCGCGTTGGGCTTCGTAATATACGGTCTTGAGAAATTCGACCCGTTCGCGCGTGTCGGGCATGCGTTTGGCCAGGCGTGGAGCCATCTCGTTGAGCCAGCGCAGCTTTTCGTTCAGCGACGGGAAGATGGGCTCTGGCGCGGTCAGGTCCGCAACCGCAGCGTGCAGCGCGGCCTGCACGCTGGCTGCGAGCGCCTCTTCGCGCTGCGCACCGGCCCATGCCGTGCAGGACGACAAGGCCAGCAATGCAACAAGAAGAGGGCGCAGACTCAGTTGCACAGGCGTGTCTTGATGAAAGCCGCAATCTCGGCAACCGGGACCTTGGTGGCTTCGGCCTCACGACGGCCCTGATACTCGGCCACGCCTTCCTTCAGGCCACGATCACCAATCACCACGCGGTGCGGCACACCGATCAATTCCCAATCGGCAAACATTACGCCTGGGCGCTCATCGCGGTCATCCAGAATCGCGTCGATGCCCGCCGCCCGCAGTTCGGCGTACAGCGAGGTGGCCGCTTCCCGTACGGTTTCAGAGCGGCTCCAGCCCATCGGGCAGATCACGATCTGGAAGGGGGCGATGGCGTCCGGCCAGATAATGCCGCGTTCGTCGAAATTCTGTTCGATCGCGGCACCCATGATGCGGGTCACGCCTACGCCGTAACAGCCCATCTCCATGACCTGTTCCTTGCCATCTTCGCCGATAAACTTGCAGCCCATGGCTTCGGAGTAGCGTGTGCGCAGCTGGAAGATGTGACCGACTTCGATGCCGCGGCAGATGGCTAGCGTGCCCTTGCCGTCCGGTGAAGGGTCGCCGGCAACGACATTACGGATGTCGGCAACGGCCGGTTCCGGAAAGTCCCGACCGAGATTGGCGCCGGTGTAGTGGTAGTCGTTCTCGTTGGCACCGATCACGGCATTACTCATCACGGCAACGGCGCGGTCCATGTAGACCTTGCCCTGGAAGCCGATCGGGCCGATGGAACCAGGTTCGGCACCGAAGGCGTCGCGGATGGTGGCCGGGGAGGCAAAGCGCAGCGGCGAGAATACGCCGGCGAGCTTGCTGGCCTTCACTTCGTTCAGCTCGTGGTCGCCACGCAGCAGCAGCAGTACCGGCACGCCGTCGTCGCCATCAACGATGACCGACTTGATGGTCTGGCGGGCCTCGATCTTGAGGAAGGTGGCGAGCTGTTCGATGGTCTTGGCGCCGGGGGTGTGGATCTTTGTCAGCGCGGCAGACGGCGCGGGGCGCTGCGTCGCGGGCGCGACGGCTTCGGCCAGTTCGACGTTGGCGGCGTATTCCGAGTTCGGGTTGTAGGCGATGGCGTCTTCGCCGGTCTCAGCGATCACGTGAAATTCATGCGAACCAGTGCCCCCGATGGCGCCGGTGTCCGCTGCAACGGCACGGAACTCCAGACCGAGGCGGGTGAAGATCGAGGAGTAGGTGCTGAACATGTTCTGGTATTCGCGCTTGAGGTCCTCGAAATCCTTGTGGAAGGAATAGGCGTCCTTCATCGTGAATTCGCGGCCACGCATGATGCCGAAGCGGGGGCGGCGCTCGTCGCGGAACTTGGTCTGGATCTGGTACAGGTTCTTCGGCAGCTGGCGATAGCTGCGCAGATCCTGACGCACGATGTCGGTGATGACTTCTTCCGAGGTCGGTTGCATCACGAAGTCGCGCTGATGGCGATCCTTGAAGCGCAAGAGCTCGTCGCCCATCTTGTCGAAGCGGCCGGTCTCCTGCCACAGCTCGGCCGGTTGCACGATGGGCATGGAAAGCTCCACCGCGCCGGCTCGGTTCATTTCCTCACGGATGATATTCTCGATCTTGCGGATCACGCGCAGACCCATCGGCATGTAGTTATAGATACCGGCGGAGAGCTTCTTGATGAAGCCGGCGCGCATCATCAGTTTGTGGCTGACGATCTCTGCATCGGCGGGGGCATCCTTGAGGGTCGAAATGTAGAACTGGCTAGCGCGCATGATGAGGCTTCGGGTGGAAAGCGGATGGACAATCTGGAATTGTACCCGAGGGCCCCGGCTACGCGCAGCGCGGGCTGGCGAGAGGTTTCCTTGGGCGGGGAACTATGGAAGAATCACAGCAGTTCATGAATTTCATGGTGATACCCATGCTCGACAGGGACGGCTATCGGCCCAACGTCGGCATCGTCATCGTCAACTCACACAACGAGGTTTTCTGGGGCAAACGCATCCGCGAACATTCCTGGCAGTTCCCGCAAGGCGGCATCAAGCAAGGGGAGTCCCCCGAGCAGGCGATGTTCCGGGAGCTTTATGAGGAGGTTGGATTGCGTCCCGAGCACGTGCGCGTGCTCGCCCGGACCCGTGACTGGTTGCGTTATGACGTGCCGAAGCACTGGATCAAGCGCGAGTGGCGCAGCACCTACCGCGGTCAGAAACAGATCTGGTTTCTGTTGCGTCTTGCGGGGCGAGATTGCGACGTGAACCTTCGCGCCAGCGGCCATCCCGAGTTTGACGCTTGGCGCTGGACTAATTTCTGGGTGCCACTGGAGGGCGTCATCGAGTTCAAGCGCGGCGTCTATCGTGCTGCGCTGAATGAACTGGGTGTCAGCCTGTTTCATGGCGACATGCAATCCCGTCCGCGCTCCTACGAGCCCGAAGCGCCGGCGCGTCAGGCCTGAATCATGCTCGATCGCCTCATCATTAGTTTCGATCGTGCCCTGCGCACCCTGGCGGCCGAGCCGCGCAGCATGCGTGCGGTGCCGGGTGCGCAACAGCCTGAAGCTGTGCTTGATGATTCCCAGCGCAAGCATGTAGCAGGGCTGATGCGCATTAATCACGTCGGCGAAATCTGCGCCCAAGCTCTTTATCAGGGGCAGGCTCTGACGGCACGGACTCAGCACTCACGCTCTGTGCTGGAGCATGCCGCGGACGAAGAGACCGAACACTTGGCCTGGACCCTGCAGCGCATCCGTGAGCTTGGTGGTCGCCCCAGCTTGCTCAATCCTCTATGGTACGGCGGAGCACTGGCGATCGGCGTCGGCGCGGGACTGGCGGGAGATCGCTGGAGTCTGGGTTTTCTGGCTGAGACGGAAAAGCAGGTTGAAGCCCATCTCGACAGTCATCTTGGTAAAGTGCCACAGAATGATCTGCGCAGCCGCGAGATTCTTGAACAGATGCGGAGCGACGAGATCGCGCACGCTGAAATGGCGCAGGAGCTTGGCGGTGCCGCCTTGCCAGGGCCTGTGCAGGAGGCCATGCGTCTGGCCTCCCGGGTCATGACGACAGTGGCCTATCGCGTTTAATACCGCCGTCGGCTTCAGGCAGCGGGCGTTTCGATGATTTCGAAGTCGTGGGTGATCTCGGCCGTCTTGCCAAGCATGATCGAGGCAGAGCAGTACTTGTCCGCTGACAGCTTGATGGCGCGCTCAACGATCTCCGGCTTCAATTTCTGGCCGCTGACCAGATAGTGGTAGTGGATGCGGGTGAAGACTTTCGGGTCTGTTTCGGCTCGTTCAGCCTTGAGCTGTACTTCGCAGCCAGCAACCGCATGACGTCCTCGCTTGAGGATTAGCACTACGTCGTAAGCAGTGCAGCCGCCGGCGCCAGCCAGGATCAACTCCATGGGGCGAGGCGCCTGATTTTGCCCTCCCAGATCACCCGCCCCCTCCATTCGGATGGTGTGTCCGCTGGTGGTGTCGGCGACGAAACGGGCATCGCCATCCCATTTGACAGTGCATTCCATGGCTTGAGCTTCTCTTCTCTATTCTCGGGAACGCGAGTGTAAAACCCTGTGGAAGTCTCGTGTGAATTGCGTGTTTGCGGTGTAGCCTGCAGCCTGGGAGAGAGGCTTGCCATGGTTCGACGCGCCTTTGGTATTTGTCAGTCCGTGAATATTTCCCTTGATGAATCATGGTTTTGTTGGTATTGGCAGTTTTTATGGGTGAATAGAAACAATCTCGCCCGAAGATCAGCCTTGATTCTTGCAATGCACCATCGGTCACTCCATAATTGAACCGTGTTGATCGCAGTGCTTTGCGATCCGTCGTTTGTCTCCTCCACCCTCCTCCTTTGGTGTGGACTTGGCGCAGCCCCACAAGGGCTGCGTTTTTTTCGCCTGTAATCGACGGCAAGCCTTCCGCCGGTGGTGACAACATCGTCTTTGATGATGTGTTTGACACCGCTGTTTTAAACCGCATATACTTGCCGACTTTCCGCGTACGGGTGTCCGTTTCGCGTACAACAAGACAAGACTAGAGGAAACTCTGTGATGAAGACCTTTTCCGCCAAGCCGCATGAAGTGACGCACGACTGGTTCGTCGTCGATGCGACCGACAAGGTGCTTGGTCGTCTGGCCAGCGAAATCGCACGCCGCCTGCGCGGCAAGCATAAGGCCATCTATACGCCGCACGTTGATACCGGTGATTTCATCATCGTGACCAATGTCGAGAAGCTGCGTGTGACTGGCGACAAGGCACTGGACAAGAAGTACTACCGTCACTCGGGCTACCCGGGCGGTATTTACGAAACCAATTTCACCAAGTTGCAACAGCGCTTCCCCGCTCGCGTGCTGGAGAAGGCCGTCAAGGGCATGCTGCCCAAGGGCCCCCTCGGCTACGCGATGCTCAAGAAGCTCAAGTGCTACGCTGGTGGTGAGCATCCGCATGCTGCCCAGCAGCCCAAGGTGCTGGACATCTAATCTAGGAGCGAGAAAATGCCCGTTGGACAGTACAACTACGGCACGGGTCGTCGCAAGACTGCGGTGGCTCGCGTATTCATCAAGGCCGGTTCCGGCAAAATCGTCGTCAACGGCAAGCCGCTCGACGAATTCTTCTCCCGTGAAACGGGTCGTATGGTGGTTCGTCAGCCTCTGCAGCTGACTGAGACCAGCGATCGTTTTGACATCATGGTCAACGTGAACGGTGGCGGTGAGTCGGGTCAAGCTGGTGCAGTGCGTCACGGTATCACCCGTGCCCTGATCGACTTCAGCCCTGAACTGAAGCCTGCTCTGAAAAAGGCCGGTTTCGTGACTCGGGATGCACGTGAAGTTGAGCGTAAGAAGGTCGGTCTGCGCAAAGCTCGCCGTGCCAAGCAATTCTCGAAGCGCTAAGCGTTTCCTGGATTCAACAAAAAGCCCGCATAGCGGGCTTTTTGTTTTTCAGACCCTATTTTTTCGCGGGCATGAGTGCTTGTCGAGCTATCTCAATGCCTTCAGCGCGAGTTTGTCCAACCAACTAAGCGCCTTAGTTCATTGTTTCGTAAAGCGGGAGGGTGAGGAATTCTACGTACGGATCCGAGAGCGACATCTCTTCGAAGATCTTGGCGGCTTGTTCATAGTTGGTTGCGTTTTCTCCTTGGGCGGTTACCGTGGCTTTGACTTTTTCCAGCTCCTGCTGGATCAGGTTGCGAACCAGCACGGCATCCACCTTGCGGTCGTCGTCCAGCACACCCTTGGGCGAGCGTACCCATTGCCACACCTGCGAGCGGCTGATCTCCGCGGTGGCTGCGTCTTCCATTAGGTTGTGGATCGGCACGCAGCCGTTGCCGGCGAGCCAGGAGCCGAGGTAGTGGATGCCCACATTGATGTTGTTGCGCAGGCCCGCTTCGGTGATCGGCTGCTCAGGCACGAAGTTCAGCAGGTCGGCGGCACAAAATTGCACGTCGTCGCGCTGCTTACCCCACTGATTGGGCGCATCGCCAAGCACCTTCACGAACTCCTCGTGCGCGATCGGCACTAGCCCCGGGTGGGCCACCCAGCCGCCGTCGAAGCCATCCACCGCGTCGCGAGCCTTGTCTGCCCGTACACCGGCGAGCGCCTTCTCGTTGGCTTCCGGATCATTCTTGATTGGAATCAGCGCTGCCATGCCACCGATGGCGGGTGCGTCGCGCTTGTGGCAAGCCTTCACCAGACTCAGCGCATAGGCACGCATGAAGGGCGCGGTCATCGTAATTGCGGAGCGGTTTGCCAGGCAGAAATCTTTGTTTTCCTTGAATTTCTTGATGCAGGAGAAGATGTAATCCCAGCGCCCTGCGTTGAGCCCTGCGCTGTGCTCGCGTAGCTCATAGAGAATCTCTTCCATCTCGAAGGCTGCAAGGATGGTCTCGATCAATACCGTGGCCTTGATCGTGCCGCGTGGGATGCCCAGTTCGTCCTGTGCCATGCAGAAGATGTCGTTCCACAGGCGTGCCTCCAGATGGCTCTCCATCTTCGGCAGATAGTAGAAGGGGCCTGCGCCTCGCGCGATCTGCTCTTTTGCATTGTGGAAAAAGGCCAGCGCGAAATCAAAGATCCCGCCGGACACACGCTGTCCGTCAACAAGTACGTGTTTCTCGTCCAAGTGCCAGCCACGCGGGCGAATCTGTAGGGTGGCGACCTTGTCCCTCAGTCTGTATTCCTTGCCGGCTTCGCTGGTGTAACTGATCGTGCCGTGGATGGCATCGCGTAGATTGATCTGCCCCTGAATCTGGTTGAACCAATTCGGCGCGTTGGAATCCTCGAAGTCAGCCATATACGAGTCCGCCCCGGAGTTCAGTGCATTGATGATCATCTTGCGCTCGACCGGTCCGGTGATCTCGGTGCGGCGGCAACGCAGGGCAGGGGGAAGGGGCGAGATCCGCCACTCTCCTTCGCGAATGACTAGGGTTGCGGGCAGGAAATCCGGGAGCTCACCTGCGTCGATACGAACTTGACGTTCGGTTCGAGCTTTTAGCAGTACTTGGCGTCTGCCTTCGAACGCCTGATGCAACTTAGCGATAAGAGCCAATGCCTCAGATGTAAGGATAGTTTCGAAGCCGGAGTGGAGGGGGGCATAGATCTCGATAACAGAGGGGCGTGGCATGTGTGAAGCTCCTGCAGGAGGGATGTTGCACTGCAGTGTAGGAGTGAGCTAATCGATGGAGCAAGGGCGGAATTACCACTATCGATTGGGTGTCATGTCTGACAATCACGCTTTCCCCAGAAAAAAACCCGCTAATAGCGGGCTTGGTCTGCATTCCTCACGGCCAAAGGCTATTTCTTCCAGTTGCCTGTACGTGCGCCGGTATTGGTAAGCGTTTGATTTCCATCGTTTGCCTGACTTGTTCCGGTTTTTGGGGTGGCGGTGACGGTGAAATCATTTGCATTACAGGCTCCCGCAATCGTGTAAAAGTCATGACTAGGGCCTGATACGCCACAAGTTGTGCCGCTTGAGTTGTATTTTCCGTTTGTTGAGTAATAGCGCTCCAAGCTTTGGGCATACTCTGTTGCGGCGCGTTGAGCGTCAGCACGTCGTGTACTGACAATGTAGCTTGTGTAGGATGGCAAGGCGATACTCGCAAGTATCGCAACAATGGCCACGGTGATCATCAATTCGATCAGAGTGAAGCCGGATTTTCGGTGTGAATGATTTAGGGCAAGCATGATGCAAGGTTCCTGAGTGGGAATTACATCGGACAGACGAAGGAAATCGCCTGCAGGATGACGACAGAGTTCGAATTCAACCCTTGCCCTTTCCCCATGATGCTGTAGGGCAGGCAGCTTTCTTTTCCTGTAGGAACGAAACTGCTGGCGGGTGTCAGTGCATTAATCACGAATTTGGCACTAGTTCCTTGGCCTGTGGCAAGGGTGACCTCTTTTGAGTCTGTATCAGACCAAGCAGAAGGAACAGTGTTCGCTGCAGATGCAGCACCAATACCGGTGTTTGGGATACTGGTACACGGCCCCATGCATGCCTCTCCGTTTGCAGTCAGTGCTGCCTGTGCCTGACTCAAGGCTTGTTCGGCGGCCTGATAGGCTCGCGAGCGGTCCATGTGATTCCCTGTAATGCGTTCCCCAAGCGTTCCTGTGCGGGTTGCAGAGAGTACAAGAATGGTCAGTGCGAGAAGCAAAACCAAGGATACGATCAGTGATAAACCTTGTTCTTTTTTTCCGAAGTAGCTCATGGTGTCTTCTTCCTAGCGATTCCTGAGCAGAACCGTGCTCTGGAACTGGCGATAGAGCTTGCTATCGGTCTGGGAGTTGCTGATATCGGTGCCGCTACAATTCTTGACAGCGGAGGCCTTGCTGATGCCTGCGTCGGCCATCTCGGTACGCAAGATCAGACAAAGTTGTACTGCTACGATCTGCACACTGGTGACGCCTGTTGGTAGCGTGGTGACATAACTGTCTGCGACACAGTCGCGATTCGCGCCAGCACCTCCGCACCGATAGTCATCTGCTAGTGTGTTTGG
Source organism: Uliginosibacterium sp. 31-12 (assembly GCF_030548425.1). NCBI lineage: Bacteria > Pseudomonadati > Pseudomonadota > Betaproteobacteria > Rhodocyclales > Zoogloeaceae > Uliginosibacterium > Uliginosibacterium sp. 31-12. The sequence goes on from NZ_JAUOOA010000001.1 coordinate 21,732, forward strand.
GGCGGCTGCAGTATCGATGCCGTACATGACCTGAAAATCGACCACTTCGGTACCGCGGCCTCCGGTCTGTGTGGCAATCCAGTCGGTGGTAACGGGGGTGGTGCCACTCGTAATACAGCTCAATTTGCTGCTGGCAAATTGAATGGTAAGCGTGGTGTCAGTTCCGCTAGTGATGGCGGCCCCATTGCAGTTGACAATATTTGTGCCATCCCCTTTTGTTCTGAGGACGAATTTTGTCGAAGGAGTGGTTGCATCAGGGGCTATGCGATCTGCTGCAAGTGCCTCACTGGGAGGGCGATAACCCGCCTGGGATATCAGGCGCTGCAGCATGGACAGGGCAAATCGCCCATCTTCGGTGAGCCGCGCCTGCATTTCCTGAGTGCGGTTGGTTTGGCGGGTGCCTATATATATCTGAACAAGTGCGACCACCACCAGCATTGACAATACCAATGCCACCATCAGTTCGATCAGCGAGAAACCCGGCTGTCTTTTATTCATCATTCGATCACCACAGAGTAGCTGGTGTTGGTGTTGCTGGATTGGCTACGGTCGTCCAGCCAAGTGATGGTAAGGGTGTAGCGGAAATGATCGGCATAATTACCAGCAGCGCTGGTCAGCGTATAAGTTGCCTCAGGCAACTGAGTGCGCAGGAGTGTGTTCCAATCAGTCATTTCCGTACTGACACGATAGGCCTGATCTGTTGAATCTTGAGCAGAACAAGTTACCGTGCTTTTGTCTGATGTGTTTTGCACGCACTTGGAAAAGTCTGGTGGGGTGGCGGGTTTGACTTCCGAGGTCGAATCAGCCAGAAAGGGCGAGCGATTTGCTCTAATTCGTTCGCCAAGGTTGGTAGCGAGATCGGCAGCGATACTGCGGTAATAGCTGCTCTGACTCATCATCAGGGTTTTGGCTTGAAGGGCTGCAAGGCCCACTAAGCCCAGCACCAGAACAGTGATCGATACGAGCACCTCGATGAGCGTGACCCCAGCTTGGGAGCGGCGGGCTAACATTTCGTATTCCTTGCTGGTCATCATGTGCAGGTAGTTGTGCCGATGGATTTTGTGGCGCGCCCGGAGGCGGATACGCTGACCGTCTGTTGCTTACGCCCGCTGATACACAGAGTGAAAGTGCTTACCGCCGTCACGCTACCCAGCGTGGCTGAGTATTCGACCTTCGTGTCTGAGTTGGTGACGCTGACGCCCGAGCCGGTCGGTATGCGTTTCAGGATGTTGCTCCCCTCTGCGATCAACCAGCCGTTGCCCCAAGAGGCTGTAGTCGAGCATGCTGCTAAAGCAGAGTCCGTGTCCGAACTGTTTGCTGGACACAACTTGACGACCTTGCGTTGCTGCACAGCTTCCTGCCGAGCAAGATTCAGGGCGGTCACCAGTGCGTCAGACTGAGCTGATAGTCTTGAATCGCGCACCATATCCATCATGCTTGGAGCCGCCAAGGAGGCCAATACGGCCATCAGCGCGAGCGTAACCATCAATTCTATGAGGCTGAAGCCTCTGGATTCCTCTGAGATGGGGCTGCAGAAGACCCTCACTTGAGTTCCTTCCATGTGCCGGTTTCAACGCGGACGCCGGAGGCTGGACCTAGCATCCGGTCACGGTCGATGGTGTCGGTACCGATCGTGCCGCTTAGCACGACTCCTTTTCCGGATGAGTAATACTTAGCTGCACGATACACCGCCATTGAGTTGACTTCGCGGAGGGCTATCTTGCTGCCCTCAGCGCCGTAAGCTCCGTCTGTTGTGAGCTCAACGACTGCGCTTTGATCCGCTACGAAAGTGAGTTCTGTGGGCATGCCGCTGCGATCAAACCCGCCCGCATAGGCATTGCCGCTTGTGAAGGGGATCTGGTCTGCAGTTGTAGATTTGTCGTCTCCATCAATATCTACGAAGCTGTATTCACGACCGGTGCGGCTCTTCGGAGTGGAGCCTGTGAGCGGGTTGAGGCCCATGATCCAGCCCTTTCCTCCTGGAGTGCAAACTTCTCCAGACTGCACGCTGCCGGTTCCAAAAAGTGCTTTGTCTGCATACACCATTGGTGACGTAACGAGGCGCTCTCCGCCAGGAAGATCAATGTACCAGCCACGTTTAACGCCTAGATCCACCGTATTGGCTGACATCTTGCGATAGGTGCCCGCGCGTTTTCCAGTCGCGCTCATTGTGTAGGTGCTATCAATGGTCTGTGCCACGAGGCTGGACTTTGCTGCGGTGCTAACTGCGCTCTTGAAGTTATCGACTACACCGTAAAGAGCCTGCGTTCTGGTGTCGGTCCTATCGGTATCGAGCAAAAGCTTGCCGCTACCAAAAATTACCATCACCTCACCATCGGTGCCGGTCGGGAAAAGACCTGGGCGCTGCACAATCGGCTGTGTGGTGCCTGCGTCAAAAAGCGGGGTGGTGGAAACTGAAAAAGCTGATGTACTTGAACTTGTCAGATCAAAACGCCACACCTTCCCATTAAGATCGCCCGCATAAACGTAGTCGACGATCCCATCACTGTCGTAATCCCAGCCCGCCGGGCTAGATAAACCACTGCCAAGCTCTGTTGTGCCATTTTTGACTTCAATTTTTTTGATCAAGGCTCCGGTGTTGGCATTTACGATGAATAAGGCAGAGCCTTTGCTGCTTGTCTTCTGGCCGCCACCATTGCTACCTGTGTCATCGAAGTCGCTTTCGTAGCCATTGCTGAAAATGATGGCTGGTGTTGCTGTTGTCGCCGAGGTGCGTACGTTGTAGATAATCGGTGTGCTGAAGCTATAGCCGATTTGAGCATCGCGCTGGTCGTTCCATTCCCATTTCACGGCGCTAGCAGCTCCGCCTGTCAGTGTGCTTGAAGACGTTACATCCAGAGCGTAATAACCTTGCCCACCCTGACCAAGTCCTCCAGCAAGAATGGTTCTCCAGTTGGAAGTAGTGGTCTTTCCATCTGAAGAGGTAGTTGGGAAGTTGACATCTTCGCGCCGTGAGCTGCCATTTACGAAAAATGCGTGAGGCGTGCCAGTTGCCTGCCCGTAATCGGTTTTTGGCAAAGACTTAAGATTGCGATACACCGCATGCGGCACATAACCCATCAATTCAGTCATCGTGCCGATGTCGAAAGCGTGCATCATCCCGTCGTTGGCTCCGACCAGCACAAGGTTGCGCGAGGCGGTGTCTGTTTTGAACTGGGCGTAAGTGGGGTCAGTAGTAAAACCGGACGATTGCGCGATGATGGTGGGCTGCGCGTCGACCATGTCCCCCAGTTTTCCGTTGGGACGGCTTCTCAGGCCTGTTACGTCTTCACCACGAATCCATTTGATCGTGTTTTGGCGTTCCGTGGCGTCAGCGCCCAAGCCCGCCTGCTGACTGGTGCTCATCAAACCAAGATTTTCAGAAGTAAAATCGAAAGTAGATGTTGAGCTGGATGTGACTTGGCTTGTGTAGATTTTGCGTGATGCAGCAGCCGGAATAATAGCTTTCGGCGTGCTGCAGTCTCCTGTGATCGTTCCACTCTTGTCTAGGTTTTTGCAGCGTAATTCGCCATACCAGCCTTGCGGATTAAATACAGGTTGAATTGCGACGTTGCTGGCATAAGCCACCTCACTGCGCGTGGCTACGCCGCCCGCATTTGAAACCGAGGCTACGATGTCATTGATTGCATTCGTCAAAGCGGCATTTAAGGTCGCTTCGTCCGTTGGTTTGTAGGATTTTCCGCCTCCAACGGTAGCTGCAGCAGCCAATACAGGATTGTCTACGGAGAAACCGACCGTGTAGGTAATCAAATTCTGTTTAATGAACTTAGGATCGTCATAGGATTTACTGTCGCCGTCTGTTCCGCCGACTTTTAGATCCGAAATATAGGCATACTTTGCAACGTCCCTGATAGCACGAAACCAGTTGTAACCATCCTTACTCGTATCGTCGTCGAAGCCTGGGGTTCCTGTGGAGCCTTCCAATGTTGCAGGGCAGGTGACGGTCAGTCCGTCGTCGGCTGCAGTGTCGGCACTTTTGCAGATAGAGAAATTTTTGCTGACAGCATCACCATTACTTTTTCGGGCGGTATAAGACAGCGCGGAGAGTCCTGCACCGGGGAGAGTGTCTTCATCAGTTGCCATGCCGTCAGTAATGACAAGCACAAAATTTTTCTGGCAGCGATACTGGATTGGGCTTGTGTAACTTCCACTCCAAGTGTTGTAGAGAGATGTCTCCCCCTTGAAGTAACGCGTGATTTCCGTAAGACCTTCACCGAGTGGAGTGGACGTGCGTGCCCACATATTGCTGATGGCTGTATTGAGAGTTGCCTTGTTCGTATCCGTCATATCAGCAACTGGAGCTCGCAGCTTAGCGCCGACGCCGCGAGTTGCATTGCTGGCGTTGAGTTTTTCGTCCTGAAAAGTGAATAAACCAAAGCGCACGCCCGGGTTGTTGGCGACAACATTCCTGGCAACCCGTTTTGCAATATTCATCTTTGTGTCTGGAGACACGGTTTCACTGTCAACAGCGTCGCGAAAGCCTTTAATGTTGTCGTTGATGCATTTGTTGTAGCCGCCAGATTGGGTGTCAGGGTTGCACTTGCTGGTTTGTACCCACTTGTTGTTGCTGTCTTGCCCCATGCTCCCAGAAGTGTCGATGTAGAGCAGTACGTTGGGTGTGACCGAATTCGATAGGGTCGGGGGGAGCGCAGGATAAAACTCAGATCCTTGTGCAAGACGTACCCCGAAGGTTGCCGGGAAGGCCAGTGCGATGGAGAGAGATAGGGTGCTGAGCTTGAACTGTGCGCGCTTCATGGCGACCTCGCTGTCTGGTGTTGCGTTTGTGCCTAGCATTGCAGTTGCTGCATGACATGGCTTGCTTAAGATTGCCTGAGTTTTGGTTGTTGAAATGGCAAATTCAACAAAATCGCGACAAAGGGGCGTATGTTCCTGACGGGTGGATCTGTGTCTAAGGTGGTTGAGCAATCTCGGTTGTTCGCATACAATCCGCCTCCTTCGCTGCTGTAGCTCAGTTGGTAGAGCAACTGATTCGTAATCAGTAGGTCACCAGTTCGATTCCGGTCAGCAGCACCAGTTTTGCCTAAAGGGTCACTTCGCAAGAGGTGGCCCTTTTTGTTTGCCCAAACCGGCCAAATGGCAGGGCGGGGAAGGGGAGTGGTGCGGCCCGGATTACCTTCCAGAGCCTTCTTCCTGCCTGCATTGTGGCTGCCGATTTCGTAAAGAAAAGCTTGCCTTGTCCCAATGGGCGGTACGCCGAGACAGAAGAGCAATCCTGACCGTCGGGCGGTTCTGGGCGTAGATTCGTGGTGCAAATTTCCGCCCATTTCTGCTCGTTATCCGTTGGGCAGGTGCATTTCCGGTGTGTCGCGCGGCGGTTTGACGGCGTGTGGCCGATGTGGTGGGTCAAGGATGCTTTGATCTTTGTGGCGCGAAGCGCTGTTTAGCCGGCTCTGGATGGGCGTTTACGGGTAAATTCACGCTTTCGGCCGAATTTCGGTCAAGCACTCCGGAAACACCCCGCCCAATGTTCGAACAAGCCTTCAAGAATATCGATGACGCCCTCTGGAAAGAGAGCGGCTGCACCACCGAGCTGGACTACACCGAGCAAACCTCCTGGCTGCTCTTCCTCAAGTATCTGGACGGGCTGGAGCAAGACAAAGCCTCCGAAGCCATGCTCGAAGGCCGCGCCTACAGCTACATCCTCGACCCCGCCTACCGCTGGAGCACTTGGGCTGCGCCCAAAGATGCCGAGGGCAAGCTCGACCACAACGCCGCACTCACCGGTGATGATCTGGTCGACTTCGTCGATCGCAAGCTCTTCCCCTATCTGCACGGCATCAAGCAGCGTGCCTCCAGCCCGGACACCATCGAGTACAAGATCGGCGAGATCTTCGGCGAAATTAAAAACAAGATCCGCAGCGGCTACACCCTGCGCGACATCATCGATCACATCGACGAGCTGCGCTTCCGCTCGCAGGTCGAGAAGCACGAACTCTCCGCGCTCTACGAAGAGAAGATCAAGCGCATGGGCAATGCCGGGCGCAATGGCGGCGAGTACTACACTCCGCGCCCGCTGATCCGCGCCATGATCCGCGTCACTGCCCCCAAGATCGGCGAGCGCATCTACGACGGCGCCTGCGGCTCGGCCGGCTTTCTGTGCGAAGCGTACGACTACCTAAAAAATCCCGTTCGCCCTGAGCCTGTCGAAGGGCAACGTGCTCCCAGCCTGTCGACCAAAGACCTCGAAACCCTGCAGACGCGCACCTTCTACGGCAAAGAGAAAAAGAGCCTCGCCTACGTGATCGCGATCATGAACCTGATCCTGCACGGCATCGAAGCGCCCAACATCCAGCACACCAACACCCTCGCCGAAAACCTCGCCGACGTGCAGGAACGCGACCGCTTCGACGTGATCCTCGCCAATCCGCCCTTCGGCGGCAAAGAGCGGCCCGAAGTGCAGCAGAACTTCCCGATCCGCACGGGAGAGACCGCCTTCCTCTTCCTGCAGCACTTCATCAAGATGCTGCGCGCCGGTGGCCGCGCCGCCATCGTCATCAAGAACACCTTCCTCAGTAATTCCGACAACGCCTCGGTCAGCCTGCGCAAGCTGCTGCTGGAAAGCTGCAATCTGCACACCATTCTGGACTGCCCCGGCGGCACCTTTCAGGGTGCAGGCGTCAAAACCGTCGTGCTGTTCTTCGAGAAAGGCGCCCCCACGCGCCACACCTGGTACTACCAGCTAGCCCCCGGCCGCAACATGGGCAAGACCAACCCGCTCAACGATGCCGATCTGGCCGAATTCATCGAGTTGCAAAAAACCTTTGCCGCTTCGGACAAGAGCTGGCGCGTGGACGCCACCAGCATCGCCACCGCCAGCTACGACCTCTCGGTGAAAAACCCGAACGGCGGCGAAGCCGTGGTGCATCGCAGCCCGCAGGACATCCTCGACGAAATTGCTGCGCTGGATGCCGAGAGCGCCGAAGTGCTGGCGAACATCAGGACGATGCTATGAGGGAGCAGTGGGCAAAGGTTCGTCTCGATGATTTGACGGAGCAGGACTCGCCAATCACTTACGGCGTAATCAAGCCTGGAGACGAAGGAACTGTTCGGTTTGTGCGCGGCGGCGACATATCGGATGGGTGTGTTCTGATTGGTCAGCTTCGAACAATAACGGCAGAAATTTCGGAGCAGTACTCGCGTACCCTGTTGAGGGGCGGAGAATTGCTGATGTGCCTTGTTGGCCAGCCCGGACAAGTGGCAATCGCTCCCGACACCTTGGCTGGCGCAAACATTGCCAGACAGGTGGGACTGATTCGACTGCGCTCCGAATTCAACGCTGAATTCATCAAGTACTTTCTCCAATCTCCGGATGGTCAAGAAAGTCTTGGTGCGCACACAGGCGGTTCGGTGCAACAGGTAATAAATCTGGGCGATCTTCGAACTGTTGAAATTCCGTTGCCTTCCCCCGCTGAACAACAACGAATCGTCGCCATCCTCGATGAAGCCTTTGCCGGCATCGCCACCGCCCGCGCCGCCGCCGAGCAAAACCGCCAAAACGCCCGCGCCCTCTTCGAAAGCCATCTCCAAACCGTCTTCAGCCAGCCGGGTGAGGGGTGGGTGGAGAAGAACTTTGCAGATGTCTGTGAAATTTCCTCCGCATTGGTTGATCCGCGCAAAGCAGAATTTTTGGACTTGCTGCATGTGGGTGGCGCCAACATCGAATCCAAAACCGGCGGCCTGCTTGAGCTGAAGACAGCCAGAGAGGAAGGACTAATCTCGGGCAAGTTCATTTTCGATGAATCAATGGTGCTCTACAGCAAAATTCGTCCGTATCTAATGAAGGTAGCTCGTCCTGATTTTCGCGGGCTTTGCAGTGCGGACATCTACCCACTGTCCGCCAAACAGGGCCAAGTAGATCGAGATTACTTATTCCACCTGCTTCTATCACCAGCCTTCACCGACTATGCGAACGCTGGGTCTGCTCGTGCAGGCATGCCGAAAGTGAATCGCGATCATCTTTTTGCATACCGTTGCTACTTCCCTCCAGTGGAAAAGCAGGCTGAACTTGCTGCGTTGCTTGATGAGTTGCACGAGGAAACCCAAAACCTCGAAGCCCTCTACCAGCGCAAGCTCGAAGCGCTGGACAAGTTGAAGCAATCCCTGCTGCATCAGGCTTTCAGCGGCGAACTTTAGGAGACGCGCGATGAGCCTGCCCTTCCGCCACTCCGCCGCCTTCGGCAAACGCATCGAGTTCTACATCGTGGGGCTGATGCTCAAGGAAGGGCTGGATGTGTATCTGCCGCTGGTGGATGACGATGCTATCGACGCAGTGGTGAAACGCCCGGACGGCCGCTTTGTAGAAGTGCAGATCAAGGCGCGCTCGAAAGATGTGAGTTTTGGCGACGCGGCCTTGTTCGCGGCGCTGAGCCACGAGCAGCGCCCGAACTACTGGTTCGTGTTCTATTCCGACCTGATGGAGACGATGTGGATCATGTCGTCTGCAGAATTCATCGCGGAGTCGCACCAGAACAAGGAAGGCAAGAACGTGGGCAAGCGCTCGATCTGGTTCAACGGCAAGAACACCAAGGCGCAAACCCAGCATGTGAAGCCGCAGTTCGAGAAGTATGTCGCGACGAGTTTTCGCCGCATTCTTGAAGACGACCCCGACCAATAGTGATCAGCCATGAGCAAAGACGACCACAAGATTGATGCCGATGACCGCTGTATTTTCGATGTCCTGAACGAACGCAAATACACCGTGGACTACTTCCAGCGTGAGTACAGCTGGGAGAAAAAGCACATCGAACAGCTGGTGACAGACCTGAGCGCGACATTTCTGGATGTCTACCAGGATGGCGATGCGCGTACGGCAGTTGAGCACTACAACAACTACTACCTCGGGCCCTTTGTGGTGAGTAGCAAGGATGGGGCGCGAAGCATTATCGATGGACAACAGCGATTGACCTCGCTGACGCTGCTTCTGATCTTTTTAAACAATCTTCAAAAGGAGCTGGGTGGCAAAGAATCCATAGAGCCCTTGGTGTTCTCGGAAAAATACGGCAAGAAATCTTTCAACATCCAGGTCGACGAGCGGATGGCATGTCTAGAAAAACTGTTCCTCGAAGGGTGTTACGAGGTGCAGCCGGGGGACGATGAATCGACGGTCAACATGGCCGATCGATACATGGATATCAAAGAGGCGTTTCCTGAGGAGTTGAAGGGCGCGGCTTTTCCGTACTTCCTGGACTGGTTGAAGTACAACGTGATCCTGGTAGAGATCACCGCGTATTCCGATGACAACGCTTACACGATTTTTGAGTCCATGAATGATCGGGGCTTGAATCTGACGGCGACGGAAATGCTGAAAAGTTACATCCTGTCGCGCTTCAGTGAGCAGAAGAGTCGGGACAAGGCCAACACGTTCTGGAAGGGCGCCATCCAGAGCCTGCACGCGCAAAGCAAAGAAGAGGATCAGCGATTCATTCAGGCTTGGTTCCGAAGCCAGTACGCTGACACGATCCGACAGGGCAAAGCTGGCTCGTCAAACGAAGACTTCGAGAAAATCGGTACGCGCTTCCATAACTGGTTCCGCGACAACCTGAGCAAAGCCAAACTCAAGGCGAACTCAACCGAGGATTTCCAGAAGTTCATCCACACAGAGCTGAAGTTTTATCTGCAGGCTTATCTCAACATTCTTGATGCACAGAAGGAAGAAAAACCAGGCTGGGAAAGGGTTTTCTATCACAGTCACTGGGGCGTGGCGGACTCACTTAGTTTGCCGCTGATGCTGGCACCGCTGATATCTTCCGACGACGCCGAGACCGCCAGACTCAAGATCAACATGGTCGCGCAGTACCTGGAAACCTTTGCGGTGCGAAGAGCCATCAATTTCAGGAATTTTGGCGCAAGCTCGATTCGCTACACGATGTACTCGCTGGTCAAAGAGATTCGTGGAAAGGACTTGCTTAGCCTGCGCGAAGCTCTGGGCAAAAAGCTGGAAGAAATGCCGGAAAAGTGGAATGGTCTGGCCCAGTTCAGAATGCATGGACAGAACCGCCATTTTGTAAAGTTCCTGCTGTCTCGAATAACGGGGTATAGCGAGCAGCGCTCTGGCCACTCAAATAATTTTTCGTCCTACTTCATCAGGCAGGGTGATTCCAAGCCCTTTGAGGTCGAGCACATCTGGGCAGACAAGTTCGACCAGCACCGGGATGAGTTTGATCAGCAACATGAGTTCGATGCTTATCGGAATCGGATTGGTGATCTGTTGCTTCTCCCCCGAGGCACGAACCAGTCATACGGTGCCATGGCCTATGCCGACAAGGTGAAGCACTACCTGAAAGAAAATTTGCTGGCGAAGTCTCTGCACCCGCAGGCTTACGAAAACAATCCGAATTTTCTGAACATGATTGAAAGCCTAGAGCTCAAGTTCAAGGCACATGCCATGTTTCAGAAAGCAGATATTGATGCTCGCCAGCAATTAATCCAGCAGATTTGCGAACGGATCTGGGTTTGGGAGGGTCAGTCATGAACGAAGCCGAAACCCGCGCCGAACACATCGACCCTGCCTTGGTGGCAGCGGGCTGGGGCGTGGTGGAAGGCAGCCGCATCCGCCGTGAGTACCCGATTACGCTGGGCCGCATCGAGGGTGCGGGCAAGCGCGGCAAGGCGCTGACGGCAGACTATGTGCTGGAGTATCGCAACACCAAGCTGGCGGTGGTGGAGGCGAAGGCCTGGGACAAGGCGCTGACCGAAGGCGTGGGCCAAGCCAAGGATTACGCGGGCAAGCTGGCGATTCGCTTCACTTACGCCAGCAACGGCCAGGGCATCTACGGCATCGACATGCAGACCGGCACGGAAGGCGAGTTGCTGGCCTTCCCCTCGCCCGAGGCGCTGTGGCAGGCGACCTTTGCCACCGAGAATGCTTGGCGGGATCGCTTCGCCGCAGTGCCCTTCGAAGACAAGGGTGGTTACTGGCAAGGGCGCTATTACCAGGACATCGCCATCGAGCGCGTGCTGGCGGCGCTGGCGGAGGGGCAAGACCGCATTCTGCTGACGCTGGCGACCGGCACCGGCAAGACCTTCATCGCGTTTCAGCTGGCGTGGAAGCTGTTTCACAGCCGCTGGAATATCGGCGACTGGAAAGCTGTGGGCGAACCCATGCGCCGCCCGCGCATCCTGTTTCTGGCGGATCGCAACATCCTCGCGAATCAGGCCTACAACTCGTTCTCGGCCTTCCCTGAAGATGCGCTGGTGCGCATCGCGCCGGACGAAATCAGGAAGAAGGGCAAGGTGCCGAAGAACGGCAGCATCTTCTTCACGATATTCCAGACCTTCATGAGCGGGGCCGGTGACACACCGTACTTCGGTGAGTACCCGCCGGACTTCTTCGACTTCATCATCATCGACGAGTGCCACCGGGGCGGCGCGAATGATGAGAGCAACTGGCGCGGCATTCTCGAATACTTCGCGCCAGCCGTGCAGCTGGGCCTGACTGCTACGCCGAAGCGCCGCGACAACGCCGACACCTACGCCTATTTCGGCGAGCCGGTGTTCATCTATTCGCTCAAGGATGGCATCAACGATGGCTTCCTCACGCCCTTTCGCCTGAAGCAGATCGCGACCACGCTGGACGACTACGTTTTCACGGCTGATGACACGGTGGTAGAAGGCGAGATAGAGGCCGGCAAGCGCTACGAAGAGAAGGATTTCAACAAGATCATCGAGATCAAGGAGCGCGAGAAGAAGCGCGTCGAGATCTTCATGAACGAAATCGACCAGCGCGAAAAGACCATCGTATTTTGCGCCACGCAGACCCATGCGCTGGCGGTGCGCGATCTGATCAATCAGGCCAAAACAAGCAGTGACCCGAACTACTGCCAGCGCGTGACCGCCGAGGACGGCGGGCTGGGCGAGCAGTGGCTGCGCGACTTTCAGGATAACGAGAAGACCATTCCGACCATCCTGACGACTTCGCAGAAGCTCTCGACCGGCGTGGATGCGCGCAATGTGCGCAACATCGTACTGATGCGGCCGGTGAATTCGATGATCGAGTTCAAGCAGATCATCGGGCGCGGCACCCGGCTGTATGACGGCAAGGACTACTTCACGATCTACGATTTCGTGAAGGCGCATCACCACTTCAGTGATCCGGAATGGGATGGCGAGCCACTGGAGCCGGAGGCTTGCACAAAGTGCGGCAACCAGCCTTGTACCTGCGAAAAGCCGACTCGCCCGCTTTGCCCTGTGTGCGGCAATCAGCCCTGCACCTGCCCGCCCGAGCCTTGCGCGGAATGCGGCCAGCGGCCCTGCGTGTGCCAGAAGAAAAAGAAGGCCAAGGTAAAGCTGGCGGATGGCAAGGAACGCCAGATTCAGCACATGATGGCAACAAGCTTCTGGCACCCGAACGGCACGCCGATGTCTGCGGCGCAGTTCGTGAGTGCGCTGTACGGCCAGCTGCCGGAGTTCTTCAAGGATGAAGACGAGCTGCGCGCCATCTGGAGCGCGCCCGACACCCGCAAGAAGCTGCTCGCCGGCCTGGAAGAAAAGGGCTTCGGTCACGACCAGCTCGCGGAGATGCAAAAGATCATCGACGCCGAAGACAGCGACCTCTTCGACGTGCTCGCCCACATTGCGTACGCCGAAGCGCCGCTGACCCGCGAGGAACGCGCCGAACGCGCCAAGGTGGTGATCGGCACCGAGTTCAGCAGCAAGCAGCGAGCCTTCCTGAGCTTTGTGCTGGCGCATTACGTGAGCGTGGGCGTGGAAGAACTCGATGAAGAAAAACTCGGTCCGCTGTTGAAGCTTAGGTACAACAACGCGATTGCAGATGCGCTGGCGGATCTAGGGCCTGCGGATCAGGTGCGGGGAGCGTTTGTGGGCTTTCAGCGCTACCTGTATCTGGGATGATCTCTATAAGTTAACTGATGCTTGGTTTTGCTCGTGATTTACTTGGTCGGATGAAGCGATAGGCGTTCACCGAAAATGCGCTTTGAGGGGCACAAGGGGGCGGGAGGGGATTACGCTTATTAGGAGGCTTTGCGCTTAAACCAGCGGTTTCGGAAGCCCATCTTTGAATCAAACCGATTCGAAAATGCAGATTCCATTTGCATGGTGAGTGCCCCGGCTACAGCTACCTGATCGAATAGCAATGGATCCATGCAGGTCAGTGGCTGCCGTATGACCGAGTCAAAAGTCTCTCCTGTGATTGAGTCGAAGAACTGCTCATATTTTGTGACAATTTCTTTGTCGGCAAGAGATTTTGCAAGCAGCTGAATGATGTAGTCCAGCCGTTGAAAGGCTAGTTTTATTTCAAGGGCTTTTTGTGCGGATGGCACACTTTGGCTAGGCTCAAGCAAGTATTCTCTTGAGGCGGATACCAGCGAATCAATTTCCCTTGAAAGCTGCTCAAGTCGAGATCGGGCCTCTTTTCGCCGCTCTCGTTCAGTGGCATGGTGTGCTGCGACGGCCCATCCGACGGCTGCTATGACTGCTGGAATTACTGCAGGCAGGTAGCTCGATATGGGAAGGGCAATGCTTGGTGGTACAGGCGCGCAGGATGGCTTAATGGTCTCGGCTTTGAGGCCCAATCGCTCCGTGTTTATCGCAGGGGGCGGCAAACTTTGCCCTTCTTGCGGGGAAGGGGCTGAAGCCAAAGCCTGTTGTAAGTGGTTGGTCGTTTCTTGAGGCGCTGGCGGCGAACTGGCCGCTTGGGAGGGGGCCGAGATTTTCGCCGCTGGGATATTGGCTGGTTGGGATTGCTTCAACGTCTTTTTGCCGCGTCATCTATGTAACGCCACACTCGGCTCTCGTATAGAGGGGATGTGCGAGCTTCAACCTTCAACTTCTTACGTACGTCATCCGGGGAAATGTGGCATTCACGGATAAGCCCGCCAAACGCCTCTTCCAAGAACGATGAGCCGTAGCCTGTTGTTCCATCAAGGACCACCTCTACTGAGTCAAAGCTTATGAGGGCAGGGGCCAAGAGCTCGTCTCGGAATCTTTGGCCAGATGCCGGGCCATCAGTTAAGTACCGCCCAGCCGGCGTTTTTGAGAAGTCGCTGGCAATGACAATTTTTTTGCTATTCATGGTTCACCACCTGTCCTTCGAGAGGGAGATCCCACATCACTAACGTTCCTTTGATGGGGCGTTGAAATTTGCCTCTCCTATCCACCCCATCTGACGCAGAGTATCGATAGCTTCCTTTGGAACTGTAGATCGCCAGCCCTCCTGAGGATAGATTTTTGCAGAAATCGAGCATTTCTGGTAGCCCCTTACCTCTGTGAGCAAGTTGCGTGCCAGACCTTTCGCTGCCAACAGCCGCCTCAATCATTTTTCCATCGCGCCAAACGCGGCCCGCAAGATAGTCTGCTAAATCAGGCCTGTCACGAAGGTGGGCTGGGATTCCGATGCCCAGATCGCAAACGACAACAAATAACTTCCCATCTTGGGGTTTTGAAAACATCCACCAAGAAGAGTCGGGTGCCCGCACTCTCCGCCCTGACGGGTACTCGTATGCATGCTGAACTACGTTTGTTACCGCCTCATTCAGGCAGTCCCCAAACATGCCACGGTGAGGGTGATCGACGTCAGGTATCGCGCCTTCCATCAATTGTTGCCAATATTGGGGGGTGGCATGCGAGCCCTTGAAAAAATGCCAGTGCTTAACCCTTTCGTGAGAAACCGTCAGGCGTGGTGAAAGTTGCATTTGTTCCAATAGTCCCACATGTTGAAACAATTCTTCGACAACTTTATCTCGTGGATAGTTGCAGGAAACCTTGTCGCCGTATAAGCCCCGCCACCTGTCGATGTGGGCAAGGAAATAGAGTGTCCCGCAGGGGTGAAGTTCCTCTGTCTCGGCGAAGTTGATTTTTACCCGGCACTTTGCCAAAAGCTGCTCTTCAATCATCCGGAGGAAATGCAGCAATACCCTTCGGTTGTCCTCGTCGATAAGACGGAAAACTCTCGGGGCATGCACGATTGACCGCACAATTAGTCCGCCAGAGTAGCGACGCCTATGCTTGTCTATCCCCGCTGCGCGCAATTGGCGGCGCTGCTGATATAGCTGTTGGCGGAATAGCCAATCTATTCTCTTGGGGTTACTTGCTCGACGCATAGGTTGCAGGTAAATGCAGATTAGCCTGCAATTGTAGCAATTAATGGGGGTGGCAATGTATTTCAATGCCGACATCCTACTGGCCCGACCTCCTGATCAACCACGCTGAAGTGGTTGTATAGCAGTAGATGTTGCGTTCAGTTGCATATCATTTCTTTGCGGTCAGTACCGCAACTTCTGAAGCCCCGTCTGGCAACCTCCTGACGGGGCTTTTTCGTTCACACAACAGAGAAGGATTGATATGTGCCCAGTGTTCTGCGCGCGTAAGCCGCCCGATACACCTGCCTGGAGTCTGACCCAGGCAACAGCCCGAAATTGCTTGCCGATGCCCCGCCTTGGTAAGCCCCGTTTGAGCAAGGGGAGCTGACGACCATGTTTTCTTCTGTGCTCTCCCGCGTGGCGCTGGTGCTGGCGCCAGCCAGCCCGGTGACTGCCGCCGTGGTGGTTGTAGCCGCCATTGCGTACGTTGTTACCCAGCGCAAGGTCGATGTCGGCGTTTCCATTCGCTGATTCAACCTGCCATCCCAATGAGCCCCCGTGATCTTCGTGATCACGGGGGCTTTTCTTTTGTACGACTGAACAAAGGACAAGGACTTCACATCATGACGACCGTAACCCAAACACCGTATCTACGCCTTCACACCGACCACGCGCCGAAACTTGGCGCGCGCTCGATGGGTGGCGTGACCTATGAAGTGCTCACCAATCCGGAGAAAACCCAGCTCTTCATCATCGTCGTCGCCAATGACGGCGGCGGCAACTGGAACCGCGAAGTGGTTTCCCTGCTGGAGATCGAAAAGGCGCTAAAGGGCCAGGACAAAGCCCCGTTCCCGTCCCGGATCTTCAGGAGCGTTTTCAGGGGGCGCTCCAGCAACAATGCCGGCTTTCTCGCGGCGGTGCTGACCAAGGAGGGCTTGCTTGCGCTGGCACCCGAGGTCAAACACAAGCTCGCCTTGGCAGGCGACTGGGCCGGATGGCAGTCGGGTTTGCTCTCCAAATCGGGTGAGCAAATCCTGATTCCGCCGGTCTTGCCGGAAGCGGCCACTAAAGCGCCAGCCAAGGCGCAGGGTGGCAAACCCATCGAGGCAACGGCTACGCCTGCCGTCACGCGCAAGGATCGGCGTGGCAAGCGAGATGAAGCTGACGCGCAACCAGCCGCAGGTGGCGACGATGCTGGCGCTTCGTGACCAGGCAGCCGTAGCGGGTCTGGGCGACGACAGTATCCGCGCCTACCTTGAAGAGCGCTTTGAGGGACTGACTGAGCCAGGGGAAACCTATGCTCCGGAAACGCATGGCTGGTTTCTGCTGCTGGAGCCGGGCGATGACCCCGACGAAGCAGGGCAGGTCTTTGATTGCTTCCCGCTACTGACCAGCTCCACAGGTTGCGCTCGATACGGTGACCCGGATTTTCGGTCGCCATTCGAGTGGATCACTGATCTGGGGTCGTTCTACGAGGGCGTCATCCTCATGTCTGACGGCGGGGATTTCGTTGGCGTGATCATCCCCAAGCTCAGCGGCATGGATGCGCGCTTGCTCGAATACTGCGAGACGCATGCGAGTGACGAACCCATGGAGCTGTAACGCAATACCCATCCTGATTGCTTTTGTAACCCATCCGCCCAAGGCCTCAATCGCCTTGGGCGTTTTCATTTGAGGAGTCCGGAATGGATACCCTGAATCAAATTGGAGATCGAATGCCGATGTTTGCATTGGGTCAGTTGGTCACTACGCCTGCGGCGCTCAGTTTGCTGGAAGCGTGTGGCAAGCAACCCTTTCACTATCTCGCCAAGCATGTCTCTGGCGACTGGGGTGCCACGTGCGCCGAAGATTGCAAGGCCAACGAGCAGGCCCTGCAGAGTGGGGCTCGCATCATGTCGGCCTACACGCTGCCCGATGGCGAGAAGATCTGGATCATCACGGAGGCTGATCGCAGCAGTACGACCATCCTCATGCCCAGCGAGTATTGATGATGAGCCAGCCAACACATCCTTTGCCGCTGGACCCGGCTGTCGTCAAGGTCGTTGCTCAGCTCGATGAAAATCGACTCGAAGCCTGGCGCGAACGGGCAGCCATTATGGAGTTTGACGCAGGCCTGCCGCGTCTGGAGGCCGAACGTCAGGCATTGATCGACACCTTCGCCCGCCACGGTCTGCCTCAGGCACCGCTGAGTTGCTTGCTGCATGCCGAGATCAACGGCTGTTCGCAATGGGTGCTCAGTACCGATGCTGGTTTTGCTCGGCAGCAACTCATCGAAATCGGCGCCAGCGCCATTGAAGCTGCCGACCTTGATGACGTTGTTCGGAGCCAGTACCGCGACCTCGCATTCCTGAGTACCTCCTCGTAGCGACATCCCCGGCGAACTGCGCCTGAAAAGCCGGCAATAGACCGGCACCGCTGCTGCCCGCTAAAGCCCGCTTCGTCGTGCGCCGCATCCACCCAGCGTAGGCAAGCCTGCTCGGGCTCTGCCTGCGCGATGGGTGGGCGTGCACTTCGGATTCAAGAGACTCGGTGCGCCCGCGCAGGGGCGCTTGAGCTTGATAGCGCTTTCGCTGGATGCCGCACCGGCAGCCCGCAGGTCGCATTTTTATCACTCAAAAACTTCCGAACACCCCGATAGGCGCTCGCCAGAGCGCTGCCACCCATTGGCCGCCGCCGGTTCACATCCGGTCGCGGCCATTTCATTTTCAGATCGAGAGGCCTCACATGACCCAAACCACCCGTTTCCGCTTCACCACGCGTGCGATCGAGCAACTCAAGCCTTGCCCGGCTGACTCGAACGCCAAAGCCATTGAATACACCGACACCGATATCCCCGGCTTCAAGCTTGCAGTAACCAAGACCGGCCGGAAGACCTTTTCCCTGCGCTATTCCTTCCGCGAGCAAAAGCGTGCTGCACGTATCGGCGAGTTCCCCGGTATCAGCCTTGCTGAGGCGAGGGCCACTGCGCAGGAGATGCGCGCGCTGCTGGATCGGGGCATTGATCCGCAGGAGCAGCGAGATCGCGAACGCGCTTCTCCGTCTTTTGAGCAGTTCGCCGAGAGCTATCTCGAATACTCCCGCCAGCACAAGCGCAGCTGGAAAGACGACGAGAGCAAGCTGCGTCTGCACATCCTGCCGCGCTGGGCTCGCAAGCGTCTATGTGATCTGTCACGCCGAGAGGTCGAAGTGTTCATCGGAGAGGTGCGTCAATCGCATGCAGCCGCCACAGCGAATCGCTTCCTTTGCTTGATTTCTTCGATGTATCGCCGTGCGATTGCCTGGGAACTGGTCGAACGCAATCCATGCGCCGGTGTTCAGCGCTTCAAGGAGAACAACCAGAAGCAGCGTTTCCTGTCTCCAGAAGAAGTGGGGCGAATGCTTGTGGCGATGGATAAGGACCCTAATCAGGTCGCCGTCTCGGCGCTCCGCTTTCTTCTGCTCACTGGCGTGCGCAGGCAAGAGGCCCTTCGGTTGCGTTGGCAGGAGGTCGATTTGGATAACCGCGTCTGCTTTATTCCTCATACCAAGGCAGGCCGAGCGCGCTATGTTCAGCTCAATGATTCGGCGTTTGATCTTTTGTGCAAGATGCCAACGCGGGGGGCAAGCGAATGGGTTTTCGCATCGACGCGTGATCCCGCACAGCCGATCAATGATCCTCGCAAGACCTTCTGGCGAGTGTTGGCGGCAGCAGGGATCCAGGACCATATCCGGATCCATGATTTGCGGCACACTTTTGCTTCATTGTGTGTGGGTGCAGGAGGCCAGACGCTATTCGCCGCCCAAAACCTGCTTTCGCACAGTGACCCCAAAATGACGATGCGCTATGCGCACATGTCGAATTCTGGTCTCCGGGATGCAAGCCAAGCTGTTGCCGATGTCGTTGTACGTGCAAAGCTGGATGTGGAGGCAGCTTCCAAGCAAACTTCATCGCCAGCATGATCAATCCCATCACAGCTAGAAGCCTACGGCCCTGGGCCGTAGGCTTTCTTTTTTTTTTGCAGGTAGATCCGGGGCTCGGGTAGATATGGAGCAGTAGAGGCGCAAAGCCTCAGCCGCCGATTCGTAAGGGAGATCCATCTGATTCGACTAAAGTGACCATGGGCGCCCGGCCTGGGAGTCGCCAGACCGATACCAACTTGGCCTCCTCCAGTCGTTTCAGGCCGGGATAGCACGCATCGCGGCTAATCCCGAATCGCGTTAGGGTGCGTCGGGTAAGCTGGATGCACGGTCCTTGCCGAATACCAACCAGCCACCAGATAGCCATGCCAAGATGCAGAGTCTTCCCGGGAAGGGCTGCACATCGCTCGACCCAGTCCATTCGCACGAGGTGTGGGACTTTGCGGTTGATCAGTAATGGTCGGGCAGTCGGGGGTAGATTCATATTTTTTGTCTCCAAAGATGTACTGATAGTTTGTTGGTAGACAAATAGGTTTACATGACGGGTGAGTCGCGCTGCCCCAGGTAGGTGGGGCGCGGCGCATCAGCTTGTTGGAGGTAAGATGGCCGAAATAGCAATACCCCCCCAGGACTGGGTTGATTTTTTGAATGCAGCCCGAGCGCTTCGGGATGGTGGCTTGCTGGATGGGGCGGAGTCTGTTGATGAATCGCACCGGAAGCTACTGTTGCTGCCGTACGCAAAAGAAATTCATCGGCTTCGCCCTGTCCTCGCTGCGTTTGATGCGTTGGAGGATATGTATCAGAACCTGAATCGCCACCGGCCGGAGCGGTGGGGACCAGAGGAAATTCGGCGGCGAAGACTGATTTTCCTTCTGCGCTATGCCGAAATCGTCAAGTACAAGGGGGCCCCCGAAAATATCAACCGTCCTGCAGAGAGTCGCAGAGAGTGTGCTGATGCCGCCAAACTCTGCCGCAGGCTTGCAAAACAGCTGGAGCGCATAGACCGTGATCACTATGTGGTTGAGGCGCTGGGGCAGCATTCTTTGGGGGCCCTTCACGAGGCAGCTCCATTGCTCAAGATGTTGGCCGATCGTTTGGCTGAGGTGCGACCTTCATTCCCACATGAGAACACCAGGGGAAACACCCGTATTCGTATTGTTGTTGACCATCTGGTTGAGTGTTGCGGCCGTATTTACCACGGCTGCAATGAAAAGATTCTGAAGGGGTTGCTGGGGGTTAGTTGGTTCAAGGATTCCGTCGCTTTGGCGGACGGGGAGCTTCGTCAGTGGATCGACGAAGCCCTCCAACGAAAAACCGACAACTACGAGCGTCGCATGAGCGAGGAGGACTGGGGGGAGGGAAGCACGCGTCCCAGAACCTGGGAGCCACCCACATCGCTGGATCCGCACTGATGCAAAACTGAAATCGGGCTACAGAGGGTAGCGCTAACGTCGGATTTTTTCGGAGGTTAGCTATCCTGGTGAGTAATCGTATTTGGTCAGACTGCCTGCTCTATCTACCACCTGGAGCATGTCATGACTAACACCCCCCCCGATCTCAGCATCACGGCGCCCCGGCGCCAGCCCCCCCTCTCACGGTCCGCTCAATCCGACCGGGATGCGTTGCAGGCGGCTACTTTTCCCAGCGCTGTTGCAAGTGCTATTTCTGTATCGCCTGCTGAAGCTTCAGTCTTGACCCTGCGACTGAGCACGGACTTCCACCAGATTGCGGCTGGCAAACCGGTGCTCGTCGAAGTCCCGGTTGCCAAACCGCCGAAGCACGCTTTTTTTCAAACGAGCCAGAACATCGCGCACTCTATTTCGCTCTGTACGCTGGACGCCGCCAAGATGGGAGGCTCCGGGGTGTATGCGGTCTCGGCGGAAGTAGCTGCGCGTATCCCAGACCAAGTCCGCAATGTCGAATTACGTTTGGCAGTGACCGCTCAAGGGGCTCCTTACTTGGTTCCGATCCCCCATTCAGGCGCGGACGGGAGGCAAAACCCCTGGCACCTGTCGCTTGCCCGAGCGATGGCGCTTGCCAAGGGGCGTTGGATTCGTCTTTCTGCGAATCAGCTGCGAGGTGCTTACGATGTATTCGAAGCGCTTGGTGAACTTCCCGAGCCGCAATGGCCGACTGAAAGCTTCGATGAACTTGTCGAGCTGGCCTTCAAAGACCGCGTGATTACCAGCGTTGATCACCCGCTGATCCAGCAATTGCTGGGGTTCGTGTAATGAGATGCCCGGAATTCCCGGGCGGCATCCACGTGATCGACTTCGAGTTTCACTCTGACAACCGGGACGGCAGTCTTCCCGTCCCGGTTGCGATGGTGGAGTTGGATGCGATAACGGGGGCCGTCCAGCGTTATTGCCAAGATGACCTTCGCGCGATGCTGCAGCCGCCGTTTGGTGTCGGCATAGATGCTCTTGTGGTCGCCTACATGGCGAGCGCTGAAATCAGCTGCTTTGAGGTGCTTGGCTGGACCGGTCCGTGCAATCTTGTTGATCTCTACGTGGAGTTCCGGAATATCACGAACGGCCTTCCTGTACCGGCTGGCAATGGTTTGCTGGGCGCGGCATCGTATTTCGGTTTGCCGCATATGGATGCGGGAGCGAAGGACGCAATGCGAGACTTAATTCTTGGAGGCGGCCCTTGGACCTCCCCCGAGATTCAGGAGATTCTCGACTACTGCGAAGCGGACGTCGCCACGACAGCAGCTTTGCTCAACGTGATGACTCCTTTGATAGATTGGCCGCGTGCGCTGCTGCGCGGGCGCTACATGAAGACGGTTGCAGCGATCGAGGCTTGCGGCATCCCCCTTGATGCAGGGGAGTATCAGCGGATTCAAGAGGGTGGAGCAGCGCTGCGTACTCGTCTGATTAGCGAAGTTGATCAGACGTACCAGGTCTTCCGCAATGGCAGCTTCAGTGCCGCAGACTTCGAGGCGTATCTATCCCGTCAGAATATTCGGGGATGGCCAAGGTTGGCCTCTGGACGTCTGGATCTCCAGGACGATACTTTCCGGGAGATGTGCGGACGCTATCCCCAGGTCAACGATATGAAGGAGCTTAGGTCTTCACTGGCCCAACTTCGGGAGTGCAAGCTGGCAATCGGAGGGGACGCCCGCAATCGATATTCGCTGAGGCCATTCAGCGCGAAGACGGGGCGAAATCAACCCTCCACCACGCGCTGTATCTTTGGACCGGCTACTTGGCTGCGGGGTCTTATCAAGCCGGAATTGGGGATGGGGCTGGCTTATGTCGATTGGTCGCAGCAGGAGTTCGGCATTGCCGCGGCTTTTTCTGGAGACAGGAATATGCAGGAGGCCTATATGTCTGGTGATCCATACCTGACATTCGCGAAACAGGCTGGTGCAGTCCCCGGAACGGCGACGAAGGCTTCGCATCCCAACGAGCGCGCGCAATACAAACTGTGTGCTTTGGGGGTGCAGTACGGTATGGAGGCCGAGGGGATGTCTAGGCGCCATGGGATGCCACTGGCAGTTGCTCAATCGCTGCTGGCTGCACACCGACGGACCTATGCCCAGTTCTGGAAGTGGTCAGACGGAGTGGTTGATTGCGCCATGCTGACGGGCCGGCTGTGGACGGTTTTCGGGTGGGAGTTGCAAGTCGGTCGCGATGCCAACGCTCGCAGTCTGCGTAACTGGCCGATGCAGGCCAACGGCGCAGAAATGCTTCGGTTGGCCTGCGTGCTGCTCCACGAACGCGGCGTTTCGGTGTGCGCCCCGGTTCACGACGCGGTGCTTATCGAGGCTCCACTGGGTGAGTTGGATGAGGCCATCCGCATTACTCAGGCGACGATGGCTGAAGCTAGCAGGATCATCCTCAATGGCTTCGAGTTGGTGACGGATGTAACGGTCGTACGTCACCCCGGTCGTTACATGGACGAGCGCGGCGCTTCGATGTGGGACCGCGTCATGAGGTTGCTTGATGAACTGTCGGCTGACGGGGGGTGCAATGCTTGATGCCCTCTCGTCGAAATCGAGTCATGAAGGAACAACGTCTTTCAACTGCGTGCGCAAACATGTGTTCGACGCGGAGCGCGGCGAACTCGTCATTCGCCGTCCTGGCGCAAAGTTCATCTGGGCCAAGATTCCATTTGATTGGATGTGGCAGGCGAATCGCTTGCCGGGTAAGGCATCACACGTTGGTTTGGCGCTTTGGTTTCTTGCGGGTGTTAAGAAGACGATGACTTTCAAGCTGACGGCTGAAGCGGTTGATCTCGCCGGCTGTGGCCGAAAGTCCCTTTACGCAGGATTGGCTTCGCTGGAGCGGGGGAGGCTGATTTCTGTCACGCGGCGCTTAGGCGCAAGGCCTGTTGTGACGATCCTTACGCTCACGACTGACCCGAACACGGATGAGCAACTATGACAAAGCTGCAGTACCTCACGCCTCTTGATGAAGAGGCTTTTGACGCCCTGTCTCTTGATGAGCAGGAGTGTTACCTAGACGCGCAGTCACCTCTGGGCATCCCCGAGCGGGAAGACTTCCCATTCTGGGCTGCGAGCTTTTCTTCGAACGGGTCATTCTCTAGCAGGGAATGACGCACTTTGTTCTCTGAGCTTGGCCTGCTCGCGGCCAAGCCCACCATGCACGGTGCATTACTATGAGTAACATCCGTTTCGGGATATCTCATCTGGCTTATCGGGCAGGTTACTTGCGGCTAATGTTGCAGGGCCGTCGCCTGCCCGCTTTGCGGGTGGTTGGTTTTCTTTCCATGGCAGCTCGCGCGGGACTGGAGCTTTTGAGCGCAAGTATGCTGTAAAGGCTTGCGTAGCCTGGTTTTCGCCAAAACGGGAGAAAACCCGCAGTCCCCTTGGGGCTCTGCGTTCAAGGCTGGTGCTTGGTTGCTATGTCGGGTTTGGGGAGGTTTTCCCCAAAACAGGGGAAAACTGTAGTTGCTCTGAAATCGTCGCAGCCCCTTTTCTGTGACGGTCACATCTTCAAAGTGGCGTTTTCAACCACAGTCGGGAGACCTGACATGAAACGCAGTGACGCAAACCACAAGTCCAACCAAAGCAATCCGAACAACCCAGCCCACCAGAAGGTGAATGACAACAAGTCGAATCAAGGAAACCCCAACAATCCGACTTTTCATCAGAGCCACAAGGGTGGGACTACTGAGAAGCGTTAAGCCTTGAACAGGGGGCCGGAGCCCCGGCCCTCAACTGGAGTTTGCAATGGGTAACAAGAAAAAATCCGATGGCGTAATTGCAACGATCGAGCGGTTGACAGGGCAAGTGCCCTGTCCCGTGTTTCTGCGCAATAGCTTGAATAAGTATCTCTACGAGGAAGCCCTGTTTGAAGGTGCGAGCAAAGGGAGTGCCAGCAAGGACAAGGTGCAAGGCAAGCTCACACAAGGCGAGACAGACGCCCTTGTGATGAATGTGCTCAACCTAGACCAGGTGTTCAACGGCGCAACTGCTACGGTTGTCCGCATAGCCAGTGGAAAGGCTGAGAAGAAAGAACTCGAAGATGTATTGGATAGAGCCGGAGCCGAGCTTCAGCGCCGTTTTGACGCATACGGCTACTGGGTCCAAAGAATGGGGCAGCTCAAGGAAATACTTGGCGAGGGCGATATTGATCTCAAGAAAGTTCGGCTCGACGAACTTATCAAGACGCCTTCCGATACCTCTGTCCCCCACCATCAGAATCCTTTTGCGCTGCGCGCGTTTCAGCAGTTGGAGCGGATTGAGGGAAAGGGACGGTTGGGCGTTCCAACCGCTAATGAACTTGTCGAGCAGGCAGATGCATACCTAGCTCTGGGGGATATGCAGCGTGCAACGTTGAAAGCTTGCGCAGCTTTGGAGGCGGATAAAGCCAACGCCAGAGCATGGTTCATTCGCGTGATGGCCGCGCTCCGAGCGCGCAATACGGCTCTGAACCAGATGCGCCACCAAGAGATGATCGCCCAAGAAGTTGCGGAGCCGATGTCGGCCCACGAAGCGTGGGCATATGAGATGGCAAGTGAAGAACAAGGTAAGGCAGCTGATTGCCAGATGGCGCTGAGTAAGATCTTGCCGCAGGCCCTGTTGCATTGGCCTAAATATTTTCCAAACTCTCGCTCATATGAGCACGGTAGAGAAAGGCACGTTGTTCGTGACCTCTTCATTAATGCCATCTTCGCTAAGGTCGCGGGCCCGCAGGCGTACCCGAGAAATTACTACCTCAATGGCCTAGAGGCTGAATGGAAGTTTGTGCGAGAAAACAGCACTCTCAGCACAATCAACTGGGAGCCCGATTCGGGCGCTGTTTCGCCACCTCTGGACTCCGTCGAACTTACAGCGCTTCAGCTATTGCTCCAGGAAAGAGACGATCCGAACGCGTGGAGTTACGAGTCTGTCTGGGAGCCAGGGATTGGACGCGAGTTCAAGCTTCTCCACCTGCGCTGGGCACTGCAGTTGGGCGGATACTCAGAGCATTGGGGGCAGTTCAAAGAGTTGATCTCCCGAAGGCACCCTCAGGGCTTCGAGGACGAAGTTTTGGGGGATGAACTGATGTCCCGCATTTGGCAGGTCCATGTCATCCTTAACGATGGCAGCGAGGGGTTGCATGCAGCTATCGATACCTGGGTTACACGCACCTCGGCGGAACGCGAAGAGGTAAGCGATAGACACCGCCTTCGCCAGTTTGCTTGGCACTACCATCATCGGTACGTTCGATCAGACAGCTCTGCTTGCGTCGATATCGCTCAAAGAGCTCAGGTACTTGTTGAGAAGCTCGGTGATCGGCTTCATTACTCGCCAGACTCGATGGATTGCCCCGATGATGAGTCTGTCTGGATGCCTATTTGTAGCAGGCTCTATTGGAAGTACCTCGAAGTACTTGCCGTACTGCAGATGTCTCCTGCCGCTGCAGGCGATGAGGGCTTGGCCATGCTTCTGGGGGCAGAGTCGCTGGCAGAGTCTTTCCGTGACGTGGAGAAGTGCTTCTGGCGACAGGTAGAAATGTACGAAGGAGGCGGTGGCGACGAGTTCGAGATCCCGCCTTATGGGGTGGATCTCCGTGACACCGACCCATGGATTTTGGCTGCCACAGCGTATATGGGCGATGGTTGCGAAACGGAAAGCTCTGCTGTGTTGCCTGCTTTGGTCGCGAGGTTAGCGGCTGCCGATCGCCCCTTTGCTCCGCTGGGGCGTGATTTCTTCGTGGTGGCCCGCCCGGACTGCTCCGATTGAGATCCAGCAAGCGACGCGGGTTTCCTGCCGGTTCTTTGTATGAGCTGAGTTGCGCCATGGCGACTTGCTAGCTTGGAACTTCGCATGCGGCGTGAAGAGCTACGTTCGGGGAAGACCTGCCGGGACCGGCCAAATGCCGGTTTCTGGCCGGTCATTACGAGTGGGAGTTGGTGCGGATGGGGTAAGTGCTACGCCTTTGTTGATGGTTGGTCCGCTTGCAAACATAAAGCAGGGCGGACGAAGTTGAGGGATCCTTGGTATGCTTGGCAATGGCCTGGGCTCACCGGGAGCCCCTTGAGAACGTGGTTTTCTGCCGGTTCTCCGCTGGATCGAAGCTACTGAAGCGAGTTCAAGATATTCGTAATCAGTAGGTCACCAGTTCGATTCCGGTCAGCAGCACCAGTTCCGCCGAAAAGGCCGCTCCATCAAGGGGCGGCCTTTTTTGTTTGATGGGCTGGCTGTGCCTGCAGGATAGAATCGACGGCCGCAGCTCTCTTTGGATCCGCCCGATCGTGCCTTCCACCCTTTCTACAAGCTCTTCTGCCGGGATGGTCTGCTTCCATTGTGGCCAGCCTGTGCCCGCAGGAAAAGTGCTGTTTGTTCCAGTGGAGGGAATCCCGAGACAGATGTGCTGCGCCGGCTGCCAGGCGGTGTGCGAGGCGATCGTGACGGGCGGGCTGGCTGATTACTACCAGCATCGCCAGGCTTTTCCTGATCGTGGCGAGGTGGTTTTACCGCCTGCGTTGGCGGAGTTGGGGCTGTTTGACCATCCCGAGTTTCAGCAGGCCTTTGTGCGGCCTCTGGCTGGAGGCGAGCGTGAGGCTGATCTGATTTTGGAGGGTGTCACCTGCGCTGCTTGCGTCTGGCTCAATGAGCGACATTTGGCGACGCTATCCGGTGTTGTTGGCATACAGGTGAATTACGCGACGCGGCGTGCGCGCATCCGCTGGCGCGAGGAAGATGTACGACTCTCGCAGATTCTGGCTGCAGTGGCGGCAATTGGCTATCGCGCCCATCCCTATGACCCACAGCGCTCTGAGCTACTGGCTCAGAAGGAGCGGCGTACTGCCCTGTGGCGGCTCTTTGTGGCTGGCTTCGGGATGATGCAGGTGATGATGTATGCCTTTCCTGCCTATATCGCGGCTGAGGGCGATATCAGTGTGGTGGCTGGCGGTTTGATGCGCTGGGCGAGCATGGTGTTGACCTTGCCTGTGGTGCTGTATTCGGCGGCGCCTTTCTTCTCGCGTGCTTGGCGCGATCTTCGTTTGTTCAGACTGGGCATGGATGTGCCGGTAGCGTTGGGAGTGGGGGCGGCTTTTGTGGCGAGTGTGTGGGCCACACTCCGTGGCGCGGGCGAGGTCTATTTCGACTCAGTCACGATGTTTGTGTTCTTTTTACTGGGCGCGCGCTACTTGGAGATGCTGGCCCGGCAGCGAGCCACGCGTGGAGCAGAAACGCTTGGGCGTTTGCTGCCTGTGTTTGCCCGTCGATTGAGCGCTGATGGTGTTGTAGAAGAGCAGGTGCCCGTGTCGAGTCTGGCGGTTGGGGATGTTTTGTTGGTGCGTCCTGGTGAAACAATTGTGGCGGACGGGGTTGTGCGCACAGGCGTCAGTGAGGTGAATGAGGCCTGGTTGACCGGCGAGAGCCTTCCTGTGGCGAAGCAGCAGGGCTCGCGGGTGCTGGGGGGCAGTCTGAATGGTACGGGGGCGCTGGAAATTGAGGCGCAGCAAGTGGGGGAGGCTACCCGGCTGGCGACGATTCGTCGCTTGATGGAGCGGGCAAGTGCTGAGCGCCCGCGGATCGTGGCGCAGGCTGACAGGGTTTCGCTGGTTTTTACGGTGCTGCTGCTGGTTCTGGCGGCTGGGGTCGGAGTCTATTGGTGGTGGTCTGAGCCTGCTCGTGCTTTGTCGATTTGTGTTGCCGTTCTGGTGGTGAGTTGCCCGTGCGCTTTATCGCTGGCAACACCGGTGGCGCTGACTGTAGCAACTGACGCACTGGCTCGTGCTGGATTGTTGGTGACGCGTGGGCATGCCATTGAGACTTTGGCTCGGGCAAATCATTTCGCGTTCGACAAGACGGGAACGCTAACAACGGGACGGTTGCGGCTGATGGATGTTGCTTGCGTGGATGGCGAGAGTCGGGAGTCTGTGCTGGCTCTGGCTACGGCGCTGGAACTCCATTCGGAGCATGCTGTGGCGCGTGCTCTGGTTGATGCCGGGCCAAAGGCTGAGGTGCCGATAGCTGATGAGGTTCGCATTCATCCTGGAGAAGGTGTGCTTGGACAGGTGGAGGGGGTGCGTTTGGCATTGGGGCGGGAGGATTTTGTTGCGGAGTTGGCTGCGCAGGCTTTACCCGTCAGTTTTGTGTCGGCACAAGGTGACAGCGTAGTTTTTCTAGCGCGGGAAGGTGCTTGGTTGGCGATGTTCGTTCTGGCGGACAGCGTGCGTGGGGCTGCGTCAGCACTTATCTCAGGTTTGCGCGCAGAAGGCTGTGGAATAAGCATTTTTAGTGGCGATGGCCGTTTGCCGGTACGTGCGTTGGCTGATCGCCTGGGCGTAGAGGATGCGCGTGCCGAGCTTTTGCCTGAAGGCAAGCACGCCCAACTGACTGCCTTGCAAGCGCAAGGGAAAATCGTGGCAATGGTGGGAGACGGTATCAACGATGCTCCGGTTCTGGCGCAGGCTCAGGTGTCAATCGCTATGGCAGGTGGGACGGAGCTGGCGCGAAATCAGGCGGATGTAGTTCTGCTGGGAGACGATCTTGAGCGTTTGCTGCTCGGGCGACAGATTGCGCGCAAGACGCAGGCGATTATCCGCGAAAATCTTATCTGGGCTTTTGCCTACAATTTTCTGGCCATTCCGGCCGCTGCGCTGGGTTGGGTTACGCCCTGGATGGCGGGTATTGGCATGGGAGGTAGTTCCTTGCTTGTCGTGCTGAATGCTTTGCGTATCGCGCGGAGAAACTGACGTGGAAAGCAGCCTCTATATATTGATCCCGCTGTCGGTTGTGCTGGTTTTTGTCATTGCCTGGTTGTTCTGGTGGTCAGTGAAGGACGGGCAGTTCGATGACATGGAAGGGCCTGCTTTCAAGCTGATGATGGATGATGATCGTGCGCCGGCGCGCGATGCGGAAAGCGCTCAGGGAGCTGGCGAGAAAAATAGCACTTTGGTGTAGGACGCTTGATTTCAGTCAAGCCGTATTTCTCGTACTCCTGCATACTGCATCCCATGCCGACGGGGGCGTCGGCGGCGAAACTTCAGAGCTAAGTTCTGGGGTTTCGTGAAGTCTCTCTGTTGGGGTTGGGGGTGCGCTTGTCGCACCCTTTTTTTCGTCTACAGGTTTTCCTGGGTGCCGAAAAGACCCTTCTGTTGTGCTAGGATTTGCGCCAGCGCAAAAACCCGATTGACGTGCGTCAATCAGGGCTCAAGAGAGCAGGGTGAGGCTCTCCTGCTGCTTCAAGTTGTCGTGCATTACCTGAACGCATCTGCTGCAGGTAGCCGATGACATGTGACAGCCTGGCAGGCGCTGGGTTCCTTCTCCAACACGAGGTGGCTTATGCAAACCCAGGCGACTTACGACTATTCGGTCGTACGACAGTTCGCGATTATGACGGTGGTATGGGGTATCGTCGGCATGCTGGTGGGCGTGATCATCGCGGCCCAGCTGGTATGGCCCGAACTCAATGTCCACGAATTCCTTCACTTCGGGCGGCTGCGCCCCCTGCATACGAATGCGGTGATTTTTGCTTTCGGCGGCTGTGCGCTGTTCGCGACTTCCTACTTCGTGGTGCAGCGGACCTGTCACACGAATCTGTTTCTTCCCAAGCTTGCCAGCTTTACCTTCTGGGGCTGGCAGCTGGTGATCCTGCTGGCGGCGATCACGCTGCCGCTGGGCATGACTTCAGGAAAGGAGTACGCCGAGCTTGAATGGCCGATCGATATCCTGATAGCCATCGTATGGGTGTCTTATGCCGTAGTTTTCTTCGGCACTATAGCCAAGCGAAAAACGCCTCATATCTACGTGGCGAACTGGTTCTATGGCGCCTTCATTCTTGCCGTTGCGCTACTTCACATCGTGAATTCGGCTGCTGTTCCAGTATCTCTGTTCAAGTCCTACTCGGCTTATGCTGGAGTACAGGATGCAATGATTCAGTGGTGGTACGGTCACAATGCGGTGGGCTTTTTCCTGACTGCAGGTTTCCTCGGCATGATGTATTACTTTGTGCCGAAGCAGGCCGGTCGCCCGGTGTATTCCTACCGTCTTTCGGTTGTGCACTTCTGGGCCCTGATCTTCACTTATATGTGGGCAGGCCCTCACCATCTGCATTACACGGCGCTGCCTGATTGGACTCAGTCGGTCGGTATGGTGTTCTCGCTGATTCTGCTGGCTCCCAGCTGGGGCGGCATGATTAACGGGGTGATGACACTCTCTGGCGCATGGGAGAAGTTGCGGGATGATCCTATCCTGAAGTTCCTGATCACTTCTCTTTCGTTCTACGGCATGTCGACCTTCGAGGGGCCGATGATGTCGATCAAGACTGTGAATGCGCTGTCTCACTACACCGACTGGACCATTGGTCACGTGCACTCGGGCGCGCTGGGTTGGGTGGGGATGATCTCGATCGGCTCTATCTATTACCTGTTGCCGCGCCTCTACGGTAAGACCGGGATGTATTCCACCAAGCTGATCACTTGGCATTTCTGGATCGCCACCATCGGCATCGTGCTCTACATCGCTTCGCTGTGGATTGCTGGGGTGATGCAGGGGCTGATGTGGCGTGACACCAATATTGACGGCACCCTGAAATGGGCTTTCGTCGAAAGTGTCAAGGCTAGCTATCCGTATTGGATTATTCGTCTGCTGGGCGGCACGCTGTATCTGAGCGGCATGTTCATCATGTTCTACAACATGGTGCGCACGATCGCTGATGGTCGTGCCGTCGATGCGCCAGTCGTAGCTCCGGCTGCTGCGCACTGAGGGGAGAGCACAGATGAAACTGAATAATGAACTGATCGAAAAGAGTGTTCCTTGGCTGATCGTGCTGACGCTGATGGTGATCAGCGTGGGTGGCCTGGTGGAGATCGTGCCGCTGTTTTTCCAGCACTCCACGACCAAGCCCGTCGAGGGCGTGAAGCCTTACGATCCGGTACGCCTGACCGGGCGTGATATCTATGTTCGCGAAGGCTGCTATCTGTGTCACTCGCAGATGATTCGTCCTTTCCGGGCTGAAACCGAGCGTTATGGCCATTACTCGGTGGCAGGCGAGTTTGTATATGACCATCCCTTCCAGTGGGGGTCTAAGCGCACCGGGCCCGATCTGGCTCGTGTTGGTGGCCGCTATTCGGATGTGTGGCAGCGAGCCCATTTGCTGAATCCGCGTGATGTGGTGCCGGAGTCCAATATGCCGGCTTTCTCGTGGTTGGACCGCCCGCTCAAGGCCGCAGATGTTGCGACCATTGAGACGAAGATGCGCGCCCTGCGTGCGGTTGGTGTGCCGTATACCGATGCGGAAATCGCTGCGGCGCCCAAGGCGCTTGAGGGGGTTTCTGAACTGGATGCGCTGGTGGCCTACCTGCAAGGGCTGGGCACAGCCATTCCGGCAGGCAACAAATAAGGCGGCGTGCCATGGAATTGGATATCAATCTTGTACGTTCGCTGGTGACAGCAGGTGGTTTCTGCTGTTTCGTGGCGATCATCCTGTGGGCTTTCAGTAAGTCCGCCCGAAAGGGGTTCGATGAGGCAGCCATGCTGCCTTTTCAGGATGAGGAAGCTGCGGATGTGCAGTCCGCTTCCCGATCGAAATCAGAGGGGTAAGGCGTCATGAGTGATTTTGTCAGCGATACCTGGCATTACTACGTTGCAGGTTTGGTGATCCTGAGCCTGATGTTTTGTATATGGGTTCTGATCTCCAACATGACCAAGCGGGTCAAGGGGCCGGTTGCGCTTCATGACCACATCTGGGATGAAGACTTGCAGGAGTACAACAATCCGCTGCCGCGCTGGTGGATGTGGTTGTTCTGGCTGACCTTGGCTTTCGGTATTGCCTATTTCACGCTCTATCCGGGCCTGGGCCGCTGGCAGGGCAAGATTGGCTGGAGTGCTGTTGGGCAGTACAAGGCAGAGGTCGCGGCAGAGGACGCTGTGATTAAGCCGATCTACGAGAAGTACATGAAACAGGATTTGCTGGCTGTAGCCGCTGATCCAGAAGCCCAGGTGATGGGGCAGCGCCTGTTTCTGACTTACTGTACGCAGTGCCATGGTTCAGATGCGCGGGGTGCCAAAGGCTTCCCCAATCTGACTGATACGGACTGGCTGTACGGCGGGGAGCCGGCGACGATCAAGACCACCATCACTGGCGGGCGCAATGGCGTCATGCCTCCGTGGGGGGCTGTTCTGGGTGCTGATGGCGTGAAGGATGTGGCGAACTACGTTCGCTCCCTTTCTGGGCTGGCGCATGATTCCTTGCGTGCCCAGCGCGGTAAGGATGCTTTCATGAGTAACTGTGTGGCTTGCCACGGCCCTGAGGGCAAGGGTAATGCCGCGCTTGGCGCACCTAATCTGACTGACCGCGTGTGGTTGTGGGGGTCTTCGGAAGCGACGATTATCGAAACTGTGAGTAAGGGACGCACTAACCAGATGCCGGCCTTCAAGGAGCGACTCGGTGATGAAAAGGTGCATCTGCTGGCCGCTTATGTGTTGAGTCTGTCAAAGAGTCAGGCCAAGTAAGGGTTCAGCATGAGCGGGGCGCTTCGGCGCCCCGCTTGCGTTTGGAGCAGGACAATTGTAGTTAAAGCAGGAGAGTAGTGATGGCTGACGTCCGGGAAACCGATAATCAGGATGCAGGGGATTCACTTTATGCCGTGCGCCAGAAGGTGTATCCGCGGGCGGTGACAGGGGCATTCGCGACGGCACGCTGGGCGATGGTGTGGATTACCCAGCTAGTGTTCTACGGGTTGTGCTGGCTGCCCTGGAACGATCGCCAAGCCGTGCTGTTCCATCTCGGAGAGCGCAAGTTCTACATTTTCGGCTGGGTGTTCTGGCCGCAGGATGTGTTTTATCTCTCCATTTTGCTGATCATATCCGCCTACTCCCTATTTCTGTTTACAGCGGTAGCAGGGCGTTTGTGGTGTGGCTTTGCCTGCCCGCAGACGGTTTACACCGAAATATTCCTGTGGATCGAGAAGTTTTTCGAGGGTGATCGGGCCAAGCGCATGAAGCTGGATGCGCAGGAGGCCAGTGTTGGTAAGCTGTGGCGCAAGAGCGCCAAGTACGTGGCCTGGATAGTACTTTCGCTATGGACCGGGATTACCTTCGTGGGCTACTTCACGCCGATCCGGGAAATTCTGCATGGCCTGAGCAGTCTCGCGCTGGGGGGCTGGGAGTGGTTCTGGATTTTTTTCTACGGAGGTTTTACCTACCTGATGGCGGGCGTAATGCGCGAGCAGGTGTGCAAGTTCATGTGTCCATATGCACGCTTTCAAGGGGTTATGTTCGATCCGGATACGCTGGTGATTACCTACGACGAGGAGCGCGGTGAGCCTCGAGGTTCGCGTCGCAAGGGAAGTGATCCCCGTTCCCAAGGTTTGGGCGATTGTGTGGACTGCGGCATTTGCGTGCAGGTGTGTCCTACGGGAATCGATATACGCAAGGGTTTGCAGTATGAATGCATCGGCTGCGCAGCCTGTATTGATGCTTGTGATCAGGTGATGGATAAGGTGGGATCGCCGCGTGGACTGATTCGCTATTCCACCGAAAATGCCATTAAGCAGCATTGGGGGGGGCGTGACATCCTGCGTCATGTGCTGCGGCCGCGTATCCTGATCTACAGCGTTGTCTTGTGCATCATCTGTGTGGCCTTTGTGTGGGCATTAGCAACCCGTACGCCGCTGCGTCTGGATGTAATCAAGGATCGATCGATCATTTCCCGAGAAGCTGAGGGCGGAATGATCGAGAACGTTTACGTGTTGAACCTGATGAACATGGCGGAGTCTGACCGGAGTGTCCAGCTGGCGGTTTCAGGCCTGCCCGGTGTGAGCCTGGATGGTGTGGATGCTGCGATCGTGATGCCCCCCGCTCGCAATCAATCTTTGCCGGTGCGTGTGCGGGTGCCCATGGACGAGTTGGAAAAAGGCTCGCACCGGATCTGGTTTGAACTGAGAGCTGTGGATGACCCATCACTGCTGATCAGGGAAAAAGCTGTTTTCATCGTACGTTGAGGTGCATGCATGAACAATCCTGCCATGAGTCTTGAGCCCCGTCCCTGGTATCGACAGTTGTGGCCTTGGCTGATCATCAGTATGCCGCTGACGGCTGTGCTGGCCGGTGCTGCCACCTGGTATCTGGCTTGGCATTCGAATGATGGTCTGGTGGCTGATGATTATTACAAGCAGGGCATGGAGATCAATCGCTCGTTGGCGAGTCAGGAAACTGCGCGCCAATTGGGCCTGAGCGGAACGCTCCGGCAGCGAGGTCGGGAGGTTGCCTTGCATCTGGAGGCTGAGCGGGAGATTACTTTTCCGCAGCGTTTGAATTTGCATGTTGTCAGCCCCGTCAAGGCGGGGCTGGATCAGGATATTGAGTTGCGGCGGGAAGGTGGAGAGTATCGAGGAGTGCTTGAAGGCCTGTCAGCCGGTCACTGGAAACTCATTCTTGAAGATCAGGGAGGAACCTGGAAGCTGATCGCAAGCGGCGTTTTTCCGCTGGATTCAGTGCTGGATTTCAAGCCCTGAGCGTCTGTTGAAGCGCTTACGAATGTCCGAGAGGAGGGGCTTCTGATGAGCGAATGGATGAAGAGTCGTTTGATTGTGATTTTGTGGCCATCGTTCCTGATGGCGGGTATTGCTGAAGTTGTGTTTTTCACCTTTATCGATCCCCAGCAGCTCTATCTGCTGGGGAGACCAGTTAATTTTTCCCTGACAGCAACCTACTCGATCGGTTTCATCGCGTTCTGGTTGCTGTGTGCGGCCAGTTCTGCGGCGACCCTGTTCTTCATGCGTAGTAGCGCGGAGATCAATCCTCAGCCGGACTGACCTTCGCGCGAGTCACTCCGCTTGCTTTCAGCGGTAGACCAGTACCGGAATCTGGCTATGGGTAACAACCTTATGGGTTTCCGAGCCGATCAGCAGGCCGGCCAATCCGCGGCGTCCGTGTGAAGCCATGAAGATCAGATCGCAGCCTTCAGTTTCAGCGGTGCTGATGATCTCCTCATACGGAATATCGCTCACCGACGTGCGCGAGACGGCAGCAACACTGGCTTTCGCAGCGATCTCCTCCGCTTGGCCAAGAATGCGTTTGGCCTGCTCCTGGGTACTCTGGGCGAATTCTTCACGGCTCTCTGGAACCAGCATGGCCCCTTCTCCCGCAAGTGGCAGCGGAAACTCTGGCTGGATGTAAAGAAACGTGACTCGCGCATTCAGGCTTTTTGCCAGTGTCACGGCACTTTGAACGGCTCGGTTGGATAGCTCGGAGCCGTCGCTTGGAACGAGCAAGTGCTTGTACATACGAACCTCCTGTCATGAAAATCGGAGCTGCGGTTCCGTGATGGATGGCAGCTTCTACTAAATCTTCCGGCCTGTCCGGGTATCTCTGGCTGTAGGGCAGAGATACCTCGGCTATGTTCAGGGTGGTGGGTTGCCAAGTGCACGTGTGGCGGGCTTTCACCATGATTCGATCAGCCGCAGCCTTGATTCATTTTAGGCTCTTCACGCAGGAGGCAAGCCATGAATTCAGCGTGCCGGAATCTGAATGGGCCCGGCCCATCCTATAGCGATTGGCGGGACAAGATCACTGCGACGATCGATCCGTTAGGGGTGGTTGTACCGCTCATGCACGCCCAGCTTGCATGGGTGTTGCATCCGGAAGAGTTGCTTGAACAGATGCTGTGTTTTTCCAATGATCTGCTGACCGTCGGCAATCATGCGTATCGCCGGGCAATTGGGTTCCCGAGTGAAGATCCGGTGATGCCACAACCGGACGACATCCGCTTCGCTGATCCCGTATGGACCGAGCATGCCAGCTGGGATATTGCCAAGGAATGGTACTTGCTGGTTACCCGGCGTATCCAGGATATGCTTTATGAGACTCCCGGGCTGTCCGACAACGAACGTCGCAGAGCAGCGTTCTGGTGGCGGAAATATCTCAATGCGGTGGCTCCGACTAATTTTTTCTGGAGCAACCCAGTAGCTCAGCGCCTGGCCGCAGAAAGCAATGGCGAGAGTTTGCGTCGGGGGATGGAGAATTTTCTGGCGGATCTGGCTGCTGGTGATATCCGCATGACGAATCCGGACGACTTCAAGGTGGGCGAGAATCTTGCGACTACGGCGGGGGTAGTCGTTGCGCGTAACCGCATGCTGGAAGTCATCCGCTATGCTCCAACCCAGCCACAAGTGCATGCGCGGCCGATGGTTATCGTTACGCCCTGGATCAACAAATTCTATGTACTGGATCTGATTCCGAAGAAAAGCATGGTGCGCTATCTGCTTGATCAGGGCATCGATGTTTACATCACCAGCTGGAAGAATCCGGATTTGTCGATGCATGATGTAGGTTTCGACCACTACATCACCGAAGGCATTGATTTCATTGTCGATACCGCGCGCGAGTTGTCGAACGCCGACAAGGTGAATGCTTCTGGTTACTGCATTGGCGGCACGGCCTTGTCGATCTACATGGCTTGGGCCACGCGCCAGTATCCTGCCGAAAAACATCCGGTCGTCAGCTGGACACTTTTCACCACGCTGACCGATTTCTCTGCCCCAGGGGATATCGAAGTCTTCATCGACGAAGGGAGTGTGCGCTTCCTTACTGATGCGATGCGTCGCAAGGGAGTACTGGAAGGCAAGGAAATGGCTTCAGCTTTCCGCTTGCTGCGCTCCAATAGCCTGATCTGGCATTACTACGTGCACGGTTATTTGTATGGAGAGAAGCCACCTGCTTTTGATGTGCTGTATTGGAACATGGATACCACGCGTATGCCGGCCACCATGCATGCCTGGTATCTCAATGAGCTATATCTGCATAATCGTTTGATCGAGCGTGATGCCTTGACGGTGGGTGGGCAGCTTATCGATCTGGAGCGCATCGAACAGCCCCTGTATTCCGTGGGGGCTGAGGATGATCATATCGCCCCCTGGAAACAGACTTTTCGGATCATGAATTTTGTGCGCGGGCCAAAGCGCTATGTGCTTTCCAGTTCCGGGCACATTCTTGGGATCGTCAATCCAGTGATTACGCCGCCGAAGCGCCGCTTCCGGGCTGATCATGTCCACCGTACCGATTCACCGGAAAAGTGGTTGGCCCGCGCAGAGTGGCAGTCTGGGTCATGGTGGGAGGATTGGGCGGCTTGGCTGGCGCCACACTCCGGAGTCTTGCGTCCGGCTCCGCAGGCCGTGAGTCTTGCACCCAAAAGCCTTGGGGCTGCTCCTGGCCGGTACGTGCTGGAAACCTGAGACGCCAGCGCCTTTGGCAGGCACTGAGAACTCAGCGGTCAGCTCGGAGCGTGGTTCAGGAGTGCCTTGAGGCCATCCGCATTAAGGATGCGGATATGTTTCTGTTGAACACCGATCAGGCCTTCGTCGTGGAACTTTGAGAAGGCACGGCTCACGGTTTCCAGCTTGAGGCCAAGATAGGAGCCGATTTCTTCGCGAGTCATGCGCAGGTGGAATTCCGAGGCGGAATAGCCACGCACACGCATGCGCTGAGAAAGGTTCAGCAGAAAAGCGGCAATACGTTCTTCAGCGCGCATCGACCCCAGCAGGATCATCAGGCTTTGGTCACGTACGATCTCGCGGCTCATGAACTTGTGGAACTGCTGCTGCAACGATTTGATGTCGCGCGTCAGGTCTTCCAGCTGATCGTAGGGCATCACGCAGACTTCACTGTCTTCCAGTGCAGTTGCATTGCAGACGTGATGGTCATTGCTGATCCCATCCATGCCCAAGATCTCGCCGGCCATCTGAAAACCGGTTACTTGTTCGAGACCTTCCTCGGTGAGGATGTCGGTCTTGAAAAATCCGGTACGGATGGCGTACATCGCCTCAAAGGCATCACCGGCACGGTAGAGCTGCTGGCCGCGCTTGAGCTTGCGCTTCACGACCAGTTCGTCGAGCTTGTGCAGATCCGCGTCATCCAGACCGACGGCAAGGCACAACTCGCGCAGGTTGCATTGACTGCAGGCGATGCGCATAGCAGGGGGCAGGGGCTTGGTTACTTTTTGATCCACCCTTGAAGTGTACCCTGCGAATTGATCAGCATCAACGTTTTTGGGGTATAAGTCTGCGATCTTGGCTGATTAACTCAAAAGAAATCGAATCGTGCTCCAGACGATCCAGTTCGACCCCGACATGATCCGCCGGTTTGACGTGCCGGGCCCGCGCTATACCTCATACCCTACGGCAGACCGCTTTCTGGCCGAATTTACGCCGGAAAGCCAGGTTGGGCACCTTGCGCGCCTCTCAACGCCGCAGGGTACTCGCCCGTTGTCGCTGTATTTCCACATCCCCTTCTGTAACACCATCTGCTACTACTGTGCCTGTAACAAGGTGATCACCAAGGATCACTCACGTTCGGCGAAGTACATTGACTATCTTGAACGCGAGATGGCCATGCAGGCAGCCTTGCTGCCGGCTCCTCGGCCGGTGGCCCAGATGCACTGGGGCGGTGGTACTCCTACGTTCCTGCAGCCGGAGGAGATCCTTCGTCTGATGAGCGCGATCCGGCAGCATTTCACGCTGCAGGCAGAAGGGGAGTTCTCCATTGAGGTTGATCCGCGCAAGGTGAGCGCCGAGACCGTGGCCTTGCTCGCGCGTGAAGGCTTTAACCGCATGAGTGTGGGGGTTCAGGACTTCGATCCGAAGGTGCAAGCGGCCGTAAATCGTCGCCAGAGCGTCGAGGAAACCCGGTTGGTGATCGATGCTGCGCGTGCGGAGGGTTTTCGTTCGATCAGTGTGGATCTGATTTATGGTTTGCCACACCAGAGTGTGGAGGGCTTCGGCCGTACCCTGGATACGGTTCTGGCGATGCAGCCGGATCGGCTGGCGCTCTATAACTATGCCCATCTGCCGAGTCGCTTCATGCCGCAGCGAAGGATCAACGAGACGGACCTGCCTGCACCGGACGCCAAGCTGCAGATCCTTGCCCTTGCCATCGAGCGCCTTGGGGCTGCAGGGTATGTATTCATCGGTATGGACCACTTTGCACGGCCAGATGACGAGCTGGCGGTGGCTCAGCGTGAGGGGCGCCTGCAGCGCAACTTTCAGGGGTACTCGACGCATGCCGAATGCGATCTGCTGGCCTTCGGGGTGTCCGCTATTGGCAAGGCGGGCGGGGCTTTCTGCCAGAACCAGCGCGAGCTTGATCCCTACTACGCAGCCCTTGATCGCGGCGAATTGCCCGTGATGCGTGGCTGGGCTTTGGGTGCGGATGACGAGCTGCGCAATGCGGTCATCCAGACCTTGATGTGCGACTTTTCGCTGTCCTTTGAGCTTATGTCCAGCCGGTTCGGGGTTTGCTTTGAGGAGTATTTCGCGGCAGAGCTGAACGACTTGCGTGAACTTGGTGCTGCTGGTTTGCTTAGTATTGATGCGCATGGCGTACAGGTCAGCGCGGCTGGGCGCATGCTGGTACGAATCATCGCCATGGTTTTTGACGCCTACTTGCGTAGCGACCGTGAGAAGCGGCGCTATTCCCGCGTGATCTGATGGTAGGAAGCGCCCTGGCTGACTGGGGCGTATCCCTCGAAGGGCTTGGTGTGTCTGATTTTTCCGCCAGCGGTTTTCTCTCCGTTTTTCTGATTGGCCTGCTGGGTGGAGCTCACTGCATCGGCATGTGTGGTGGCATCGTCAGCGCGCTTTCATCGCCGGTTCCGGGTGCTGCTCCGGTGTGGTCGCGTCAGCTAGCCTATAACTTCGGCCGCATTGCAAGCTATACCCTGATCGGCGGGCTGGTCGGCGCGATCGGTTCGGCGAGCATGCTCTTCAATCGCTTCCTGCCGCTGCAGCTGATGCTCTTCGTTCTGGCCAATCTGATGCTGATCGGCATGGGGCTTTACCTGATGGGCTTCACCCGCGTACTGGCTGGCGTGGAGCGTGGCGGGCAGCTTCTGTGGCGGCGTATCCAGCCGCTGAGCAAGCGTTTCCTGCCGGTGCGAAGCTGGCGCCAGGCCCTGCCAGTAGGCTTCCTGTGGGGATTCCTGCCTTGTGGTTTGACCTACAGCGTACTGTCGCTAGCGCTGGTGAATGGCTCGGCTGTGCGGGGGGCCGGGTTGATGCTGGCTTTCGGGGCAGGCACCCTGCCGAACCTGCTCTTCGCTGGCATTCTCCTCGCACGTTACAGAAATCTGGTGCGCAGCCGTTCTTTCAGATTAGTGGCTGGTCTTGTGGTGCTGTTTTTCGGCATATATGGCCTGATCCGTGCGCCTGAACTCGGTGGGTTGTTGTGGGCTGGTGTGATCTGCGAGGTGTGAGTTTTTGATGGGGACAAGGCTATGAACATCCTGCTGGCTGTCGATGGTTCTGAATACTCCGCACGTGTGGTGGATGCCTTGTTGACCTTTTCTGCTCGTTTGCGCGAGATGCCCAAGGTTCATGTGTTGTATGTGCACCTGCCGATTCCGATTGGTTTTGCGACGCGCCACGTGGCCCGCGAGATAGTTGACGCTTACTACCATGAAGAAGGGCTGGCAGTTGTACAGCCTGTAGCCGAGCGTCTGCGTGCGGCTGGGCTTGATGTCGAGCAGCATGTGCGAGTGGGTTCGCCGGGCGAAACGATTGCCAATGCTGTCAATGATCTGGAGTGCGATGCCGTGTGGATGGGGACGCACGGACGCGGAGCAGTGACTCAGGCTTTGTTGGGTTCAGTGGCTGCGCGGGTGGTGGCGTTGGCACACCGGCCGGTGACTCTGGTGCGCTAGGGACGCATGGGTCGGTAGGACTACTGATAGGCAGGGCAGACGAAAAGCATGACAATTGCGCCCGCCTGAGCGTGAAATGAACACATAACGATAAAACCGGACTACACCAACGAGGGGTTTTGCATGGGCTTCAACAATGTACCGCCGGGAAATGTGCCGGATGACGTCAATGTCATTATCGAAATCCCGGCGCACGCCGATCCGATCAAGTACGAGATTGATAAGGATACCGGCGCGGTCTATGTGGACCGCTTCATGGGCACTTCGATGTCCTATCCCTGCAACTATGGTTACGTGCCGCGATCCATTTCCGGTGATGGCGATCCGGTTGATGTGTTGGTGATGGCTCCGTTTGCGTTGATTCCTGGGGTGGTGATCCGTTGCCGCCCGGTAGGTGTATTGCGCATGATTGACGAGGCAGGTGAAGATGCCAAGGTGCTGGCAGTGCCTGTGCCCAAGATCACATCGCTGTACGACAACATCCGCACCTATCAGGATCTTCCTTATCTGCTGTTGCGCCAGATTGAGCACTTCTTCCAGCACTACAAGGATCTGGAGCAAGGCAAGTGGGTCAAGGTGCTGGGCTGGGATGGTATTGACGCGGCACGTCAGGAAATCTATTCCGGTGTTGCCGCTTTCAATGCCAAGGCTGGGGATGAGACGGATTGAGACGCGATGGGTCGTTTTGAATAACCAGGCCTGCGTGAAGCAGGCTTTGTTTTTTCAGGAACGGGCCAGGCTGGCCAGTGCGCAGACCTGATCGCGTATCGGTTGTGGTACCGGAATCTCGCGATCAAGCATGCGCCGGATCAGCGCCGCATTTTCGCTGACCGAGCAAGCCGCTTCACTGCTTGGATCCAGATCGAACTCAGCTGCGGGAAATAACTCTTCTGGTTGTCCGTCGCAGAAACCAAGCAGGCGTGGACGACGGCGCGGGGCTGCGTAAGCCTCTCCTTCTGTGCCCCGCATCAGTAGTGCAGTGGCTTGCTCTGCTTCAAGTAGTGCCTGCATGGATTCAAGATAGGGTGGATGGGTGACGCCTACTACGCGCACGCTGCGGCCTCGGCATGGGTCCAGCAGTTTGGCCAGGGTGTGACCACTGTTGCGTACGCCGAGCACAAGGCGCAGGCCTAGCAACCAGTCCAGGCCGCGCGCCAGCATGTCCAGGCGCAGGCAGGCGATGTGCCGTGTTGCGAGCGCTGTTGAAGCATCGGGCAGGCTGCGTTCGCACTCAACTCCAAGCGCTGATAGCAGATCAAAGGGACTGACGCGGGATTCGAAATCATGCCGTCCCTGAATCAGTACCGGCACACCTTCGCGCGCCAGCAGCAAGGCTACCAGAGGCATTAGGTTGGGTTGTTTGCGGGCGCCGTTGTAGGTGGGCAGTACGACGCAGCGCAGGCCTAGAGGAACTTCTACCTGGCGAGTGCGCTCATCCAGTGCAGCCTTGAAGCCGAGCAGTTCGTCCGGACTTTCTCCTTTGATGCGTAGGGCAAGCAAGATGGCGCCCAACTCCAGATCTGCTACCTTGCCGTCCAGAATCTGGCCGAACAGTTCCTGAGCCTGCTCGCGCGACATGTCGCGCGCGCCCTTGGTGCCCCGGCCAATTTCCTTGATGATCGCTGCGTAATTCATGCACTGATTATCGCTTGGCAAACGTCGTACGCCAAATCGACAGAAAGGCTACACATGAAAGTCGGTTTTATCGGGCTGGGCCTCGCGGGCAGGCCTGTGGATTTTGATCTAGTTCGTGCAAAGCATGAGCAGGTCGTATGGTCGTGCTTGGTGGAGTCGATGGTGCCTGTGCTGGAGGAACTGAGTGAGGAGGCTGGCGATGCGTAAGTGGCTGTTGTGTCTGCTGGCGCTGGCTGCCTGTGCTCCGGTTTGGCGAAGGCCTCAAGTAGCTTTGATGGATGTGAGAATTTCCGGTGGCACTCTCTTTCAGCAGAAATTGCGCCTGCAGTTGCGGGTGACAAATCCGAATGCGCTGGATATTGGTGTCGAAAGCCTGGTGTTTGATGTGTTGGTTGGCGACAGCCAATTTGCCAGTG
This sequence comes from Uliginosibacterium sp. 31-12, assembly GCF_030548425.1. Taxonomy (NCBI): domain Bacteria; kingdom Pseudomonadati; phylum Pseudomonadota; class Betaproteobacteria; order Rhodocyclales; family Zoogloeaceae; genus Uliginosibacterium; species Uliginosibacterium sp. 31-12. Next base: position 64,860 of record NZ_JAUOOA010000001.1, read on the forward strand.
GGCGATCGAGTGCTCCGGTGACTATCCCGAAGCGCGGCGAAGGTCTGGTAGATGTTGATGCGGATGCGCAAGTGTTGGGGCTATTGCGTCGCTTGCCGGAGCTGACTGGGAGGGATGGCAAGCTCCACTATCGCCTGAAGGGTGAGGCACAGATCAAGGGATATGGCCGTACGCCCTTCGATCAACCGGGCGAACTGGATGTCAGCAAGCTGCTCGGTGCTGCCGCCAAGCCTGCTCCCGCCGGGAGCGGCGAGCGGATAGGGTTTTAGTAAGAGTGTGCGGTCTGGAAAGCCACGCACGCTGGGGATGCTTTCATCAAGGGGCTGACCTGATCCCGTGCAGGGTGAGAGATTGCAATACCTCTGTCTGAATAGCTCGCCAGATCGTTTTCGCCTGGATGTGGAGAGGCGGACTCGTCGCTTGCATGATCAGGGCTTTAAGCATGGTGCTGATCTTGTTGGGGGTGTCTCCACGAGTTGCGAAATGGCCTTCTCCGATCATTACGCCGGGATACGCTGATGGTCTCGGGAGTCCGTCTGCGGCGCCTGATGGATTTGACCGAGCTGGCCTCCGGGATACACTCGCGGTTCCTGAAACGCTGGAGCAAGCATGCGCAATCTTTTGCTGTTTTTCCTCTTGTTGCTGGCGGTTCACTTCGTGCGCCGCTGGTGGCAACGCTCTGATGTGCCGCAAGAGCGGGGGGCGGAGCGGGCTGCACCTGCGGAACCCGAGCGCATAGTGGAGTGCGCGCATTGCGGCCTGCTGGTTCCAGAGAGTGAGGCGGTCAGTGACGGTGGGCGGGACTTCTGTTCGCCCGAACATGCTCATCTTGGTGTGGGAGGCAGCCGCTGATGACTGCAGTACTGACCGGATTCGAGGCTCCGGATGCACGCGCGGTTTCGATCCGGTACTTCAATCTGTACCGGATAGTGGTGGCGAGTGCCTTTGCGATTTTCGGCGGAGTGCTGAGCTTTGGCCAGAAGGCACCAGATGTGTTCATCGTGGCGGTGGTGGCCTACTGGGTGATGGCCTTCACCTTCTTCCTGCTGCATGCTGGCAGCCCGCATTACGGCGAGCGTACGCTGGGGTTGCAGGCGGCGCTGGACATCATTGTGCTAGCCATGTTCATGTATGCCAGCGGGGGGTATCGCAGCGGCGTGCCCTTCCTGATGATGACCTCTATCGCAGGTTCCGGACTCATTGGCCAGGGGCGCATGGTGCTGGGGGCTGCTTCGCTGGCCACGATTGCTGTGCTGATCGATCAGGCCGCCCGTATGCTGAGTGGAGAGCGAACTACTGAAGATCTGCCACAGGCGGCGATCGTCTGCATTGGTTTTTTTGCGGTGGCCATCGTGGCCCGCATGCTGGCCCGGCGTGCGCTGGCCAATGAAGCGTTGGCGAGGGAGCGCGGACTCGACCTGGCACGCCAGTTGCGCGTCAATGCCCGCATCATCGAGGATATGCAAGAGGGCGTAGTGGTGGTCGATGAGCGTGGTCGGATTCGCCAGGCCAACCCACGTGCGGCCGAGCTGCTCGGAGTGAGGTTGGATGTAGGCTCGGCGCTGAGCGCATGTGTGCCGGCGCTGGAGGCTGGAGCGGTGCTGCACGTCGAGACTGATTTCTGCGTCCACATCCAGAACGAGCAGACTGGCGCATCACTCCAGGTGCGACGGCTGGCGACCGGCGAGGGAGCCGATTTATTGTTCTATGTAGAAGACACCGAGCGGGTTTTGGCGCGTGCGCGGCAGATGAAGCTCGCTGCACTAGGGCGACTTACTGCCAATATTGCGCACGAAATCCGTAATCCGCTCTCCTCAATCTCGCACGCTGGTGAGCTTTTGCTGGAAGAGAAGCGAGGAGAGGTCCAGCAGCGCCTGGTGCGGATCATTCATGACAATACGGCCCGCATCGAGCGCATCGTGCGGGATGTGCTGGAACTTGGCCGGCGTGATCGTCTGACCAGTGAGCGCCTCGAGCTGGGGCAGTTCTGCCGGACCTTTCTGGATGAATATGCCCTGCAGCACGCCGATGTGATGACGCTGGTGGTGCTCGATGTACAGCAGGAGGTGTGGGTGAGTTTTGATCGCGTGCATCTCTATCAGATCCTTTCCAATCTGCTCGGCAATGCGCGTCGTTATTGTTGCGGCCAGCCCGGTAGCATTCATCTGAATGTTCAGCGGATCGACGAAGCACGTGGCCTGCTTACCATTCGTGATGACGGCCCGGGCATTCCGTCAGAGGATCGGAGCAAGGTGTTCGAGCCGTTCTTTACTTCCGACCCCAAGGGGACAGGCCTAGGGTTATACATGGCTCGCGAGCTGGCAGAGGCTAATGCGGCTGATCTGAGTTTGCTGGATGCTGCGGGCGGGGCGGAATTTCATCTGATTGTGAGGAGGCTGCATGAGCAGTGAGAGCATGGAGCGTCGCGGCCGTGTGCGGGGTGCCGACGTACTGGTGGTCGATGACGAGGAAGATATCCGCGAATTGATCGAGCTTTCGCTGGTGCGTATGGGCTTGGGTGTGGACGCTGCTGGATCGGTGAAAGACGCGATCCGTCTGGCCAGTGAGCGTCAGTACCGGTTGTGCCTGACGGATATGCGCCTGCCGGATGGTGAAGGGCTGGATGTTGTGCGCTACATCGCCACTCATTGTGCCGACTTGCCTGTAGCCGTGATTACTGCTCACGGCAGCACGGATAACGCGGTGGCGGCACTCAAGGCCGGCGCTTTCGATTACATCTCCAAGCCCGTGTCGCTCGAGCAGCTACGCACACTGGTCAAATCGGCCCTCGAGATTCCGAAGGCTGAGCAGAAGGCTGGCAAACCAGCCGCGCAGCTCACTGGGGAATCGGCCAGCATGCTGCAGGTGCGCAGCATGATCGAACGCCTCGCTCGCAGCTTGGCTCCGGTCTATATTTCTGGCGAATCCGGCAGTGGCAAGGAACGCGCCGCTCGCCTGATCCACAGTTTCGGCGCGCGCTCGGATAGGCCCTTTGTTGGCGTTAACTGCGGTGCTATTCCGGAGAACCTGATGGAGAGTGAGTTCTTCGGCTATCGCAAAGGTGCTTTCACGGGGGCGGATGCCGATCGGGAAGGTTTCTTCCAGGCGGCCGACGGCGGCACGCTGTTTCTCGACGAGGTAGCTGATTTGCCGCTGGCCATGCAGGTCAAGCTGCTGCGCGCCATCCAGGAAAAGCGCGTGCGGCGTATCGGCGACACACAGGAGCAACCGGTTGATGTGCGCATCATTTCAGCGACTCACCAGAATCTGCGAGAGCGGGTAGAGCAGGGCAAGTTTCGTCAGGATCTCTTTTATCGCCTTAACGTGATCGAACTGAAAATGCCGGCTCTGCGAGAGCGGCGTGACGATATCTTGCCGCTTGCAGAAAACATCCTGGCACGTCTTGCGACGGAAGCCGGTTTACGCACGCCGCAACTTACCGATGCGGCACGGCGGGCTTTGCTGGCTTATGCCTTCCCCGGCAACGTGCGCGAACTTGAAAACATCCTTGAGCGCGCCATGGCACTGGCACTGGGGGACCAGGTTGAAGTCGAGGATCTGCATCTTGAGCCACAGGACTGTGAGGGCTCGCCGGGTGCCCACGGTTGCGCTGAGAGCACCTTGCAGGATTACCTTGACCGGGTTGAACGTGAGGCCATCATCGAGGCCTTGGGCAAGACTTCCGGCAATCGCACGGCGGCTGCGCGCGTGTTGGGTGTAACTTTTCGTTCGCTGCGTTATCGCATGGAGCGTCTGAGCATGAAGGGTGACAAGGGGGGCGAGGCCGAGTGAGCGTCCTGCAACTGGATCATGAGGGTTGGCTTCGTGGTGCTCGCTGGATTCCGTCACCGAATTGCGATGAACGTCCGGTTGGCTGTGTGGCGGAGTTGCTGGTGATACATGCCATCAGTCTGCCGCCGGAGGAGTTTGGTGGCCCCGGCGTCGAAGCACTCTTCACTAATACCCTCGACGCTTCCTCTCATCCCTATTACGCAAAGATCCATCACCTGCGGGTGTCAGCACACTTCTTCATCCGTCGGGATGGTGAGTTGCTGCAATTTGTGTCCACCCGTCAGCGTGCCTGGCATGCCGGCGTCTCCTATTGGGAAGGGCGTGAGCGCTGCAACGATTTCTCCCTCGGCATCGAGCTGGAGGGGAGCGACACACAAGCGTTTGAGGCTGCCCAATATGCGCAGTTGAACAGGCTTGTGGCCTGCCTTGCGGGAAATCATCCATTGCAGGCCATCTGCGGGCACAGTGATATCGCGCCTGGACGCAAGACGGATCCGGGGCCTTTTTTCGACTGGAACCAGTTGTCGTCGAGTGTCCTGCATAGCGGCTTACGCATGCGCTGAACACGGCTACCGCCGATAGTAGCCTTGTGCGGCGAGCTCACCATATCTAGTGTGCGCTGATCGGGCAGAGTGGTGGCGACTCGCAATTTTCCGGAAGCGCATGAATTGCCCTGTAGCCGGGCTTTCCGACGAACGTTGATACTTGTGGTGAGTGGGGTGAAGTCATTTGTCATTTTATTTTGGCTTGCTTGAAAGCCTTGTGGTGCAAGCTTTTCCGGCAAGGATGAAATGTTGTGTGCTCGCGACGAGCGTGCAAGTCTTCGCCTAAAGCAAGAAGAAAAGTCTTGATTCCACAAGTTTTTTGCATTAAACGGTAATGACAAGCTCAACTTTATTCACGACCTGAGCCGGTGCATATACAGAACCAGAACCCGACGTCTGTGCTTACCTACACTGCCTTCGACGCAAGGGCTTTCTGTTCTCCGCAAAAACGTGATGTTCATCGCGTCTGCGTGCCGGAATTTTTCGGACTTCCCTTTCCCATTCTTTGCCATGCTGCCGCGATGTTGAGCAGGGTGGTTGACTGTTTTCCCATCGCCGCGTTATCGCGTGGCTTGATCACCATCCGGATGGCATCCGGGGATGGTGTGTTCGTGCGTAGTAACCAACCTGATCGGTGCTAACAAGGAGGTGTGAAGATGGCAACAACTGAGAAAGTAAAGAAAGCAGCAGAAAAAAAACCGGCGCCCAAAGCGGCCGCCAAGCCCGCAGCTAAAAAGGCGGCTCCCGTCAAAGCTGCTGCTAAACCTGTAGCGAAGAAGGCTGCACCAGCTAAAGCTGCTGCCAAGCCCGTGGCGAAGAAGGCTGCGCCGGCCAAAGCTGCTGCCAAGCCAGTGGCCAAGAAGGCTGTGGCTGCTAAGCCGGTCGCCAAAGCTGCTGCCAAGCCCGTGGCGAAGAAGGCCGCTCCCGCTAAAGCTGCTGCCAAACCCGTAGCAAAGAAGGCTGTTGCTGCCAAGCCGGTCGCGAAAACTGCAGCCAAGAAGGCTGTGCCAGTCAAGGCCGCAGCTAAGCCGGTTGCCAAGAAGGCTGTGGCGAAAGTTGCAGTGAAGAAAGCTGCAGCGACCAAGCCCGCAGTAAAGAAAGCCGTTGCCAAACCAGCAGCCAAGCCGGCAGCTAAGAAGGCTGTACCGGCCAAGGCGGCAGCCAAATCTGTCGCAAAGAAGGCTGTGGCTGCCAAGCCTGCCGCGAAAACTGCGGCCAAGAAGGCCACGCCGGTCAAGGTGGCTGCCAAACCTGCCGCTAAAAAGGCTGCTGCAAAGCCTGTCGCCAAGCCGGCCGCCAAGAAAGCTGCGCCGGCCAAAGCCGCTGCCAAGCCTGTTGCGAAGAAGGCCGCTCCTGCCAAAGTTGCTGCGAAGCCGGTTGCCAAGAAGGCTGCTCCGGCCAAGCCTGAAGCAAAGAAGGTTGTTGTTGCCAAACCTGTAGTGAAGAAGGCTGCTCCGGCGAAGGCTGTCGTGAAGCCTGAACCCAAGAAGGCTGTAGTTGCCAAGCCCGCCGCGGCCAAGAAGCCTGCCGCAAAAAAAGCTGAGCCGGTTGCTGCCCCCGCTGCGGCTGCACCGGCTTCGGTAGTTGCAGCGCCGGCCGCAGTTGCCGAGACATCTCAGGCAACTCCTGCTCCGGCACCCAAGCCCGCAACGCCCTCGACGGCGGCTACTCCGGGTATCAAGTCCTCGTTGGATCCGAAGGCTGGCTGGCCTTTTCCGGGTGGTTCGCGCCCCTGATTATGGCCAGTGCTAGTGTGTGAGAACGGGGTCTGCGGACCCCGTTTTTTTGTGCCTGTAAGTACAGGGGGTGGCGGAATCTACCGTCTGGTGCGGCTTTTGAGTGAATGACAAATGAATTGCCGCGTCAGTACTGGCTTTGTGGGCTGATTGACAAAATTCATTGTAATCAATAGACTGCGAACACCTCTGGAAACAGATGGAAACGCTCTTCCCTTACTTAAGGGTGCTGCATAGCAGAATCGAGCGCTCCGTCACATAGAACTACATGCCCTGATGACCCGTTACGCTGTGGTCGCCGATGCAAGAAGCATCGTGTTGCTGCAGTCCAGTCCGGCACCTCCCGGTTGCGGAGATGCGTTACGCAGGATGGCCCTTCCCACTTGGAAGTTTTCGCCATCTGACACTCGAAGAAAACCGGTATGAACTATCACTCTGCGCTGCGCGCGGAGTGTTGTCCGCGCCACTGCGCTGTGCCGGTTTGACTGAACAGGAGAGCCAGAATGACACCCTTAGTCAGACTGACCCGCTTTGCTCAACATCTGCTGACTTTTTTCCTGCACTTTGCTCACGGTGGTTTCGTGATGGCGGGTGTGATCGTGATGGCCGGCATGACTTATCAGCTGGGCCGTTTCGGTGTGGATGGTCTGAATCCCCGCGAAATGTTTGGCTATGGCCAGCAGATGGTGGAAACGACTGAAGTTGCGATGGTGGATGCTGTATATGAAGAGGCCGTGGCTGAACACTCGCGCGGTATGTCTGCTGGTCACGCACGTGTCGCAGCGGCCATTGCCAAGCGTCATCGGGTCTCTCCGCTGGTGGTTGAGACGCTGGTCAAGGCGGCTCAGCGTGAGGGGCAGGCGAACGGTGTGGACCCGCTGCTGATCCTGGCCGTGATCACTGTTGAGTCCGGCTTCAATCCCTTCGCCGAGAGTAATTTCGGTGCTCAGGGCCTGATGCAGATCATTCCGCGTTTTCACGTTGAAAAGATCACCGCTGAGAAGGGCAGTGTTGCGCTCTTCGACCCGGTTGAGAACATTCGAGTGGGCACCCTGATTCTCAGGGAGTACATCCGTTCCACTGGAAGCGTAGATGCAGCGCTGCAACTTTATGGCGGAGCCAGTGCCGATCCGGAGATGGCCTATTCCAGCCGGGTCATGCAGGAGTTTGAGCGCCTGCGTGGTTTCGTGGCGGCACCCGCCACGCGCACGGCAGCGCGCTCTGCCATTGACAAGGCCAGCTGACTACAGGACGCTGCGGATGCGCTCCAGCGCTTCTGCGATGCGTGTTTCGTCAGCGGTATAGGCTAGCCGCAAATGTGCGGCAGCCTGCCAGTCACCAAAGTCTTTGCCTGGAGTGCAGGCCACTCCGGCCTGATCAAGCAGGCGGTGAGCGAACTCCATGCTGTCAGTCGCGAGCCCTGCGATGTTGGCATAGATGTAGAAGGCGCCAGCAGGTTCGTGTCCGATACCGAAACCGAGCTCACGCAAACCTTTCAGCATGCCGTTGCGGCGCGAGGCAAAAGCCTGGCGTCGGAGCTCCAGGATTTCCAGACATTCTGAACTGAAGGCTGTCAGTGCTGCATGTTGGGCAGGGGTTGAAGCGGCGATGAACAGGTGCTGAGCAAGCATCTCCACTGGGCGCGCAAAACCTTCTGGAACTACCAGCCAGCCCAGGCGCCAACCGGTCATGCCAAAATATTTCGAGAAACTGTTCACCACGAAGATGTCCTGGCGCTGCCCCAGGACGCTGCTGGCGGTTTCGCCATACACCAATCCCTGGTAGATCTCATCAACGATAACCTGCTTGCCGGCGGCTCGCGCATTGGCGCACAGCGCGTTCAGTTCTGTTGGGCTGAGTACGCTGCCTGTTGGGTTGGCAGGGCTGGCAAGAAGCAAGCCCTTGGTATGCGGCCCCCAGGCGGCGCCGAGTTGTTCGGCGGTCGGCTGCCAGGCTGTCGTGGCACTGACCGGCAGAGTGCGTACGCTGCCGTTGAAGGCCTGTACAAACTGACGGTTGCAGGGATAGCCCGGGTCTGTGAGCAGCCATTCGTCACCGGGGTTGGTGAGGGCTGCTACCGCAAGTAGTAGCGCGCCGGAAGCGCCAGCGGTAATGATGATGCGTTCAGGATCAACGTTGGCGCTAAAGCGTTCTGCATAAAAACCGGAGATGGCTTCGCGCAAGGCGGGAAGGCCCACCGCTGGCGTGTAGCGCACCTGTCCCTTGGCGAGAAAGGCTTGGGCTGCCCGGATTACGGGCTCCGGACTGGGGAAGTCCGGCTCTCCAACCTCCAAATGAATGATGTCGTGCCCTTGGGCTTCGAGTGCCTGGGCACGAGCCAGCAACTCCATGACATGGAAAGGAGGAATGCCGCGCAGCCGCGCGGCGAGACTGTCGGGAAGAATGGCGGACATGTGGCTGTGGAAGGGCGGACAAGGGGCGAGCATACGTGATTTGTGCCAACAAGCATGTCCGGATGAACAGCAGGGTGTCAGGTGTGCATTGCGGCTTCTAGAATGAGCGGAACATACAAGAACAATCTTCCCGAATCCTACTCAGAGGCCTTCTCATGGATGAAAGAATCCGTGCTGCCGCACTGGAATACCACGCCTTGCCACGCCCCGGAAAAATTGCCGTGGTGCCGACGAAGGCGCTTACTAATCAGCGGGATCTGTCCCTGGCGTATTCGCCGGGGGTTGCGGCTGCGTGTGACGCCATCGTTGATGATCCGGCGACAGCCAGTTTGTACACCGCACGTGCCAATCTGATCGGTGTCGTTACCAATGGCACGGCTGTGCTTGGGCTTGGCGCGATCGGCCCCTTGGCGGCCAAGCCGGTGATGGAAGGCAAGGGCGTGCTGTTCAAGAAGTTTGCGGGCATTGATGTATTCGACATCGAGATTGCCGAGCGTGACCCGGATAAGTTGGTGGACATCATTGCTTCGCTGGAACCGACCTTTGGCGGGATCAATCTTGAGGATATCAAGGCGCCAGAGTGCTTCTATATCGAGCGCAAGCTGCGCGAGCGCATGAAGATTCCGGTCTTTCATGATGACCAACATGGCACGGCCATCGTGGTCGGAGCGGCCATCCTCAATGGCTTACATCTCTTGGGTAAGCCGCTGGACCAGATCAAGCTGGTAACTTCCGGCGCCGGAGCTGCTGCACTGGCCTGTCTGGACCTGCTGGTGATGTTGGGCATTCCGGTCCGGAATATCTGGGTGACGGACATCAAGGGCGTGGTCTATGAAGGCCGCACCGAAGAGATGGATCCGATCAAGTCGGTGTATGCCAAGTCCACCGGCATGCGGACCCTGACCGAGGTGATCGAGGGGGCGGATGTGTTTTTGGGGCTTTCCGCCGCCGGCGTGCTCAAGCCGGCAATGGTGATGAAGATGGCGGCGAATCCGCTGATCCTGGCGCTTGCCAATCCGGTGCCGGAAATCATGCCGGACGAGGTCAAGGCGGTGCGCCCCGATGCCATCGTGGCAACCGGCCGCTCCGACCATCCGAATCAGGTCAACAACGTTCTGTGTTTTCCCTTTATCTTCCGCGGCGCGCTGGATGTGGGGGCGACTACGATCAGTGACGAGATGCAGCTGGCGGCCGTGCGAGCGATTGCTGAATTGGCGCGGGCCGAGCAGTCGGACGTGGTCGTAGCGGCTTATGGGGAGCAGGTAGCGGGTTTTGGGCGTGAGTACATCATTCCGCGTCCCTTTGATCCGCGTCTGATCGTGCGGATTGCTCCTGCGGTTGCCAAGGCTGCCATGGATTCCGGTGTGGCCACGCGGCCGATCGAGGACTGGGACGCCTATCGTCAGCAACTGAATAATTTCGTGTGGCATTCGGGGTTGGTGATGAAGCCGGTGTTCTCCGCTGCCAAGCGTGAGCCGCGCCGTATCATCTTTGCTGAAGGTGAGTCCGAGCGCGTGCTGCGCGCGGTGCAGACGGTCGTGGATGAAGGAATCGCACAGCCGATCCTGATTGGGCGGCCAGATGTGATCAGCATGTACATCGAGCGCTTTGGGCTGCGCATCCGCCCTGGGGTGGATTTTGAGCTAGTGAATCAGGACTCCGATCCGCGCTATCGCGAATTGTGGTCGCACTATCATCAGCTCATGGAACGACGCGGGGTTTCCGTTGAATATGCCAAGCGCGAGGTGCGCCGACGCTCGACCCTGATCGGTGCCTTGATGCTCAAGTTTGGTTGGGCCGATGGAATGATCTGTGGCACCTATGGTCTGCACAACCACCACCTGCGGTTCATCGAGAGCGTGGTGGGGCGACGATCTGGCGTGAAACACTTTTACGCCATGAATCTTCTTGCCCTACCAGGGCGCACGATCGCTTTGTGCGACACCTACGTCAATTACGATCCGAGTGCCGAGCAGGTTTTCGAAATGACGTGCCTGGCGGCTGAGGAATTGCAGCGTTTTGGCATCACGCCGCGTGTTGCACTCCTATCGCATTCGAGTTTCGGTACGGATGACACGCCAACCGCGCGCAAGATGCGTGAAGCGCTTACGCTGCTGCATGAGCGGCGCCCTGATATCGAAGCGGAGGGCGAGATGCATGGAGATGCGGCCCTGGACGCCTGCATCCGGCAGCAGATTTTCCCGAATGCGCGCATGCGGGATGATGCCAACCTGTTGGTATTCCCGACTCTGGATGCGGCCAACATTGCCTTCAACCTGATCAAGACGACGTCTGGTGATGGCATGACGGTTGGCCCTATTCTGCTTGGCGCTGCGCGCCCGGTGCATATCCTCACGCCGACGGCGACGGTGCGCCGGATCGTCAACATGACCGCCCTGACTGTGGTCGATGCTGCGCAGATTGAACGTCGCGGCTGATCGCAGGTCTTCTTTCCGGATGGCTTGACGCAATTCGGTCGCCATCCGGACAAAACCCGTATACTTCCGCCTGCCTCGGACTGGGGCAGGTTTTTTTGCGAGCTGTCCAAAAGCTGCGAAATTACTTCAAGAAATTCGCCTATCTCTTTAATTTGCAAGAATCATTGCTAGAATCAGCAATGATTCAGTAGTCTGGAGTTGCCCCGATGCGCGTCAGCCAAATCCTGCTTGGCCTCATGAGTGCGGTCTTTCTCGTTGTGACACCGCTTTCTGCAGAAGCTGCCAGCAAGAAGCCGGTTGCCAAAACAAGTACTAAAGCGTCTGCCTCCAGCAAGCTCACCAAGCCGGTGGCCAAGAAAGTGAAGCTGGCACCGAGCAGCGTGCGCAGCAAGCAATTCAAGCCGGTACTGGAGAACGATTTCGACAAGGAAGGCAACCCGCTGATCCGCTCGTCCGCTTTCTTTGTGCAGGACGTGAATACTGGCGAGGTACTGCTTGAGCGCAACGCTTCCGCACCGCAGCCGATCGCTTCGATCACCAAGCTGATGACGGCCATGGTGGTCCTGGATGCCCACCAGAATCTCTCTGAAATCATCGAAGTGAGCGACGACGATGTAGATCGGCTCAAGGGCACCAGCTCGCGCTTGGCCGTAGGCACGCAGTTGAGCCGGGAAGACATGCTGCGTCTGGCCCTGATGGCGTCCGAAAATCGCGCGGCCTCCTCCCTGGCGCGCAGCTACCCGGGCGGGATGAATGCCTTTCTGGAGGCGGTCGCAGTCAAGATCAGCCTCATGGGCCTGCATGACACACGGATTTTTGATGGCACTGGCCTGAATAAGAACAACGTCTCCTCTGCGCGTGATCTGGCAACTTTGGTCGCGAATGCCTCGCGCTATCCGCTGATCCGTGAGTTTTCGACTGCCTCCGAGCATACAGTGGCACTGAAGGGCGGACGCTCGCACACCTTTCACAGCACGAACTCGCTGGTGAAGAGTCCGGACTGGCAGATCGACGTGCAGAAAACCGGTTATATCAGCGAGTCTGGCAAGTGTTTGGTGATGCAGGCCTGGATGGGCAACAAGCCGTTGGCCATCGTGCTGCTGGACTCTTGGGGGCGCTATACACGGGTGGGTGATGCACAGCGCATCCGCAAATGGCTGGAGACTATGGCCATGCATCGCAGCCAGCCCGTGGCCAGTGCCGGGCATCCGGGTCTTTCACACAGCAACTGATTGCTGGCAGAAAAACATAAAGGCCGCATGGATCTGATCCATGCGGCCTTTGTTTTTGCTGCGTCGTGTTTGCGGGATGGCTTAGCCGAAGCGGCGACGCTCCGGGGTACGACGGGCAAGCTGCCACAGGGCGATCAGTGCAACAAGCGTGAAGTTCAGCAGGGCCCATTCAGCGATTGTCAGGCCCAGAAAGGGATCGGCTTTGCTGCAGTCGCCCGTGCCTTGGAAAATCATCGGGAAGGCGTCGCCGAGCGGAAAGGAATTGAGTAGGTAGGCCAGATCGGGGCCACAAACCGTTTCGGCCGGAGGATTGCGTTGCAGCATGATCTGGCGGACTGACACGCTGGCTCCAGCAATTGCGCTGGCTGCGATCAGGAAGGCGTAGAGGCGACGCCCCACACCTTGGGCGTTGTGGATGACAGCGATGAGGGCGATCGCGGAGCAAGCGACGAAGGCATAGCGTTGCATGATGCACATCGGGCAGGGCTCGTAGCCACCAAAGTGCTGCAGGATCAGACCGAAACCGATCAGGCCGGCACACCAAGCAAAGATTGCGGAGAAAACAAGGCGCAGCGGGTAACGGGTGTACATGGCGAGCGACTGGAAGTTAGCGGGCCGGTTTCCGGCGGAGGCTGGATTCTAGCCCGGATTGCGTGTGTGGGCTTGCCGCAGGTGCGGGAGTGAGACGCAAAAGACGGGCTGCCGAGAATCGGCAACCCGCACCACATTGAACGGGTCTAGTTGTGCTGGGGGTCTTGCAGCCGGCTTACCGCATCGCGCACGTTCTGAGTGTCGAATTCCGCTCCGGAATCGCCTAGCAGTGTGCGGATTTCCTTGCATCTGGTTGTGGCTGGAACCTGTTGTTCGGAGAAGCCAAGTTCTCGGTAAAGCTTGCCGAGTTCCACGCTATAGGTTTTTGCAATCTCTTCCAGCGTCATGTAGCCGCGGATGGCTTGCGCATCGAGTCGTCCTTCGCTGCTAAGGGCAGCGCTGATCGAAGCCGGTTGGGTACGCCAGTAGCCGGCGAATTGTGCCGTAGCGATCATGCCCAGGAAGATGACCAGTCCGGCCCAGCCGATGACAGCCGGGCGGATCTGTTTGCCGGCGATTGCGGGCAGCAGGAAGGTTTGGCCCTCATGCTCGGTGCCACGCTTGCCGGTGGGGCAGGTGGTGGTGCAGGTGAGGCAACCGATGCATTCTGCCGAGCGCACGGCTGGCGCCGCCATGATGGGGATCGTGACCGGACAGGTTTTCTCGCACTTGTTGCAGGCGAGACAGCTTTCGCCATTGCGCTTGATGCTGAACAGGCCCAGCTTGCTGACGATGCCGAGAAAGGCGCCGAGCGGGCACAGGTAGCGGCAGAAAACGCGATCAACAAAGAGGCCGATCAGCAGGGACGCAAAGAGAATGCTGCTGCCGACTGCAAACTCGCTCCACATTTCGTTCCAACCCGCGAAGCCGTGGGCGTAGGCGGCCCAGGGGTCATAGGGGCGGATGATCAGGCTGCCTGTCTTCCAGGTGAAGACCAGCGCCCAGGCCAGCACGACGTATTTCAACCAGCGCAGGGGCTTGTCGAGCATGGTGGGAACGCTGAGCTGGACTTTGCGGAACAGTTTCTGGCCGATCTTGCGGGCCAGCTCCTGGAGGGTGCCGAGCGGGCAGATCCAGCCGCAGAAATAGCGCCCGAGCACGAGGGCCAGCGCGACGGTGCCGGCCAGCAGCACAAAGTCAGAGGTATTCAGGCGCTGGATGAATTCGCCGCTGCTGACGAATTTGAACAGAGCTTCGAGCCCGCCGAAAGGGCACAGGGCATCGACGGATGCCGCGCCGTCCGGGCCGCCTCCCAGTTTCTGATGGCGCCAGGCTGCAAAACTGGCGAAGGCCAGAAAACCAAGCTGGGCGATGAGGCGTGCGGGCTGCACCCAGGGACTGTGCTGGTAGTGTTTTTTCATGATTCAACTCCCCCGATGGTATGTGGATCGGTCTCTGCTGGAGTTGCGGGTGCGCGGGCAGCTTCCGGGCTGGGGGCTGCCCGTGATGAGGCTTAGCGGCGCGGGCCGCGGCCGGCTGCTTGCTCTTCGGCCGAGAGCTTGCCGTCCTTGTTGGTGTCGAGCGTGTCGAAGCGGTTCAGGGCCTGGGTGGTGAGGTACTTCTCGGCTTCAGCTCGGGTGATGACGCCGTCTTTGTCGGTGTCGGCGTTGAGCAGCATGCCGCCCTGAGATCCTTGCCCACGGTAGCTTGCCTTGTGCATGCCGCCGCGAGCCCCCATGCCTCCTTGTGCGCCGGAGCTTCGGGCATTGTTGCGGAAGGTCTGGAATTCTTCGGTGGTGATCTTGCCGTCCTGATTGGTGTCCAGCGCGGCGAAACGCTCACCGAGCCCTGGCATGCCCTTGCTGGCTTCGTCTTTGTTCAGGGCGCCGTCCTTGTCGGTATCGGCGGCCTGGAAGCGTTCAAGGGCGCGGCCCTGCATGGTGGCAGTGGCAGGCTGCATGCCTCCGCGGCCGGGGCCGGTCTGGGCAATGGCGCCGGCACTGGCAAAAACGGCGGCGATCAGGCTGGCTAGCGTGAGCAGATTGCGGGTGGTGGTTTTCATGGTGACACTCCTCTTGGGATGATTGAGTGGGCGGGGCGTGTGCTCCGTCCGCACTTGCATCCTAGGCCGGGGTGTCGCGCGAGATGTTTCGCAGCGGAAAGCGTGTGTAAGCGGATGTAACAAGGGCCGTCGGCCGGTCACCGGTGGCGGCCCTCAGAAGCTGTTCCCGATCTTACTGCGAGGCCGTTCATTGATCACTGAGAGGGCGCGCGCGCTGCTCGGAATACTCATTTATCAACATAAACTCCGGTCCCTGCGCTGCTCTTCACCCTGCTGACGCCTTCTCGCTACAGATCGTGAACAGCTTGTCAGAACCCTCGCAGAAGGGCGGCCGGGTTAGCGGGTGATCAGGGTGGCGATGGCCGTGTGGCGCGAAGCGATATCGGTCGAGATGCTTTCTTCAAACATCATCATCGACAGGCCGAACACATGAGTGAAGGTCAGTAGCGCCCGGGTATAGGCTTCTTCGGCGCTGAAACCGGCCAGTTCGAAAAGGCGGGTGGAGTTGCGCAGGCGGGCCTGATCCACGGCTTCCACCGCGGCGGCGACCAACGCGTCGCGACGGGCCCAGTCCCGAATGGCTAGTTCCATGCGCATGCGGATCTGGTTGGGCTGGGTCGCGTATTGGTTGATGACCGCGTGAATCTGCTCACGGGCCTGCTGTGGCGCGATGCTGGCCTGAGCTTCCACTTCGGCGATGCGCAAGTCGCGCCAATGTGCAGCGACGGCATTGAGGAGCGCCTGCCGGTCCTTGAAGTGCCAGTAAAAACTGCCCTTGGTCACATTCAAGCGGCGCGCCAGCACTTCCACACGCAAGCCTTCGAGGCCATCTTCGGCCAGTACTGAGAGGGCGAAGTTGATCCAGGCGTCACGATCGAGTGGCTGACGGGGCTGGGCGGTGCCGGTGGCGGGCGATTTCGTTGTGTTCATGTGGGCGATGCGGTGTTGGGCTGGGTGGCGTCGTATTATCCGGCCTTGGCGTAATTGGACAAGTCGCACCGCAAGGTGCTGACCTGATCGTTCGAGCTTTGCGGGAGTTGGCAGCGTGAAAATCCTGGTTCCGGTGAAACGGGTCGTGGACCATCAGCTCAGGGTGCGAGTGAGGCCCGATGGCAGTGGCCTCGAAACGGAAGGCCTCAAAAGAGTCATCAATGCTTTCGACGAAATAGCCCTTGAAGAGGCGGTGCGTTTGCGCGAAGCGGGGCTGGCAAGCGAGGTGCTGGTGGCAAGTTGTGGTCCGGCCGCCTGCCAGGAGAATCTGCGCAACGCACTGGCGTTGGGGGCGGATCGTGCCGTATTGCTTGAGACCGACGAGTGCCTCCAGCCGCTTGGCGTGGCGAAATTGCTCAAGGCTCTGGCCTTGCGTGAGTCGCCGGATCTGGTGCTGATGGGCAAACAGGCGACGGATGATGATGCGGGCCAGGTCGGTCCGATGCTGGCGGCGATGCTGGGCTGGCCGCAGGCCTGCTTTGCTTCCAAGCTGGTGCTGGGTAAGGCAGCGCTGCAAGTCAGTTGCGAGGTGGAAGGCGGGCTGGAAGTGCTGGAGCTGAGCTTGCCGGCACTGGTGACAGCGGACCTTCGCCTCAATGAGCCGCGTTTCGTGAGCCTGATGAATCTCATGCAGGCCCGCAAGAAACCGGTGGAGGTCTTGCCGGCAACCGGCCTGGGCGTGGACTTCAGTCCGCACCTGAAAACCCTGCATTACGCGGAGCCGCCGGTGCGTGCGGCTGGTCGGCAGGTGGCGAGCGCTGGCGAGTTGGCAGACGCCCTACGTGCGCGCCTCGCGGCAGAGGGAGCTGAGGCATGAGGATTCTGGTCCTGGCTGAACATGACAACATTCGCCTCAAACCGCTGACCGCGCGCCTTTTGGGGGCTGCGCAGCAGTTGGGGGCGGCTGCGGATCTATTGGTGATTGGCACCGCATGCCAAGCCGTTGCCGAGCAGGGCGCCCTGTTGGCAGGGGTTGCGCGGGTGCGCCAGCTCGATGCACCGCACTATGCGCACTTCTCAGTCGAAAACCTGGCCATGGTGTTGGCCCAACTGGCAGGCAGTTATACCCATGTGCTGTTGCCGGCGACGCCCTTTGGCAAGGCCTTGGCGCCAAGGGTAGCGGCGATGCTGGATGTGGCGCCGGTGTCAGGCGTGACGGCGATTGTCGCGGGGGACTGCTTTGTGCGTCCGACGCATGCTGGCAATGTGCTCGAGACGGTGCTGTGTCCTGAACCGGTCAAGGTTCTGACCCTGCGTCCCGCCGCTTTTGCGGCGGCAGGCCAGCAGCTACCGGCGGTGATCGAGAGTCTGGCGCCCGGGCCGGAAATGGGCGTGAGCCGGCAGGTGGCGCAGCAGCGGACGAATAGCGCGCGGCCGGAACTGGCGACGGCGCGGGTAGTGGTGGCCGGTGGGCGTGGTCTGGGCAGTGCAGATGCCTTTCGTGATCTGCTTGAGCCTCTGGCCGATTGCCTCGGTGCTGCGCTGGCGGCAACGCGTGCGGCGGTGGATGCGAACTACGCGTCGAATGATCTGCAAGTCGGGCAGACCGGTTGTGCCGTAGCGCCAGAGCTCTACATTGCGATTGGCATTTCTGGCGCACAGCAGCATTTGGCGGGTATGCGCGATGCGAAATGGATTGTTGCGATCAACACCGATCCGGAAGCGCCGATCTTCAAGGTGGCCGATCTGGCGCTGGTGGGGGATGCCCACGAAATTGTGCCGCAGCTGGTTGCTGCACTACGCGGATGACGGTGTTCGTGTTCGACAGTGAGGCCGCCAGCCTTGCCGTCTGCGCTGATCCGGCAGCGGCCCTGCAGGGGCGTGCTGTGGCGGATTTGCGGGCGCAGCGCTGGTTATTCTTTGGTGTGGATGGCGAGCCTTTGCGGGTCGATTGTCTTGCTGACGGGACGAGCCAGCTGCGCCCATGGGCATCCTGTGCGTCCTGCCGACTGGTTCAGGTGCTGCCGTGGGTGGAGCATTTTGAGACTACATCGGAGTGGCCGGATCTGCAGCGCGTGCGCGAGAGCCTGGGGGAGTGAGCCGGGTAGGCCGGCGCAACGCCGCTTCATCATCTTGCGCACAAGCATTCAGCCTGCGGGTTGGTAGCGGGCCAGTGCGGTGTGCAACTGCTGCTCATCGATCGGTTTAGTGAGGAAGTCGTTCATCCCGGCAGCGAGGTAGTCGTCACGGTCTTCCACGCTGGCGTTGGCGGTCAGTGCGATGATCGGAATCTGTGGCTGGCGTACCGGATGCTCGGGCAGGCCGCCGGCACGAATTGCCCGCGTGGCTTCCGGGCCATCCATTTCGGGCATGCGCCCATCCATCAAGACCAGATCGAATTCTTCGCGGGCCAGGGTGCGGACGGCTTCGAGCCCGTTTTCGGCGAATACCGGGCGATGCCCCATTTCTTCGAGCAGGGCGCGCAGGATCAGACGGTTGGTGCTGGAGTCCTCGGCACAGAGAATGCGCAAGGCCTGCCGGGCCGCAGGCAGCGGCATGCTTGCGGTGGCCTGATCGAAGCCTTGCTGTGGCAGGGTGAGGGGCAGGGTGAAGCGGAAGGTGCTGCCCTCCTGCTCGCGGCTTTCTACGCCGATGCTGCCGCCCATGGCTTCGACGAGTTGGCGGCAGATCGCCAGGCCGAGGCCGGTGCCACCGAATTTGCGCGAGGTGGAGGCATCGGCTTGCTGGAATTTATGGAACAGGCGGCCCAGCGCTTCAGGCGGGATGCCCAGTCCGGTGTCCTTTACGGCGAAAAGCAGGCTGGCCTGTCCGCCCACCTCCTGATCGCAGTCGACCTGGACCGAGATCTTGCCTTGCTGGGTGAACTTGATCGCGTTGCCGATCAGGTTGGTGAGTACCTGACGGATGCGCACCGGGTCGCCGCTGATCCAGCGCGGCACCCGTGGCCCCATGTCGAGGGTGAAGCGCAGCCCTTTGTTCTGCGCGTTGTGGCGCATGATCTGCACGGTGTCGTCGAGAAGCCGGTGAAGATCCAGGGAAACACTTTCGATCTTCAGCTCCCCGGCTTCGATCTTCGAGAAATCGAGGATGTCGTTGATGATGCCGAGGAGCGATTCGGCGCTTGACAGGCCGGTGGCGACGAAATCCCGTACCGGGCCGGTGAGTTGCTTGTCACGCATGGCCAGCCGCAGTGTGCCGATCACGCCGGAGATCGGGGTGCGGATCTCGTGACTCATGTTGGCGAGGAACAGGGATTTGGCCGCGCTGGCGCGCTCGGCCTCTTCCTTGGCCTGCTGCCAGCGGGCTTCAGTCTCGCGCAGGGATGTGATATCCGAGAGCACGCCGATGCGCACCGGCTCACCGTCCGCACCCTTGCCGAGCGTGTCCAGCAGCACGTAATGGTGCAGGCTACCGCCCTGCGGGCGCAGGCTCAGCGGGCGCTGCAGGATCTGCTGTTCCTGGCTGGCGTCAGCCATGCCCGGTACCGGAGGCAGGCCGAAAGCCCGTGGCTGCTGGCCGATCAGGGCCACTGGATCACGTGCGAACATGCGCCCCAGGGCGCGGTTGACCATCACGAAGCTGCCGTTTGCGTCCTCTACAAAAAGCGGAGTAGGCAGGGCATCAAACACTTCCTGGAGGAAGGCCAGCAACTGCGTCTGGCTCTGGAGTGCGATCTGCAGTGCGGCTTCGGCGGTGCGCCAGGGCGTGATGTCGAAATTGGTACCGACGATCACTGCCTGTCCGTCCACGCCGGCGCAGGAAGTTTTCGCAATCATGCGGAAGGCTTCCTTGCCGGTATAGGGATGGGTGATGTGTTCTTCCTTGTGAATCTGGAGGGTGCCTTCCAGTACCTGGCGATCTTCCTCACGGACCAGACTGACGTAGTCCGCCCCGGCCCCCAGCTCGGCCGGCCCACAGCCGATCAGCTCGGCTGCGCTGCGGCCGGAGTCCTTGGCCATGGCCGTATTGACCAGCAGATAGCGGCTGTCGGCATCCTTCACGTACACCGGTTGCGGAATCACGTCGATCAGGCGCTGAGTGAATTCCCGGGTGCGCTGCAGGAGCGCCTGTTCGCGTTCCACCGCCGCCTGCAGGGCGCGTTCGGCGAGCTTCCACTTGGTGATGTAAAAATGCGCGCCGAGTACCAGCACCTTGCCGTCGGCATTCTCCAGACGACGCTTGCGCACGATCCGGAAGCATTCCTCACCCCGTGCGTTGGTCGTGTGCTGTTCCTTGTCGATCTCGCCGCCCGCCAGCACCTGATCATCTTCTTTGGCGGCCAGAGCGGCCGAGCCGGGGTCGCTGGCGAGATCGTAGGAGGTTAGGCCCAGCAATTCCTCGCGTGGCCGGCCACGCTCCTCGGCGAAAGCCTCGTTCACCATCACAAAGTGGCGCTGCTCATCCTTGAGGTAGACCGGATCAGGAATCACGTCGATGAGGCGCTGGATGAAGGCCTGGATGCGTCGGCGACGGGCTTTTTCCTCTTCCAGCGCCTGCTCGCTGCTGCGCCAGCGAGTGATATTGATATTGGCACCGACGATGACGGGTTGGCCGTCGAACCAGTCGATGCGCTCCTTGTTGACGAGTTGGTGGCGCTCCTCTCCGGTGACAGGATGCGGGCCATGCTCGTCCTTGAAGATTTTCTGCCCGGCAAGGATCAAGCCGTCTTCGGTGCGCACCATGGCGCCGTACTCGGTGCCGAAAACTTCCTCTGGGGTGCGGCCGATTACTTGTTCGCGCTCCAATCGGTTGGAACGCAGGAAGGCGCGGTTTATCAGCAGGTAACGGCTCTGCCCATCCTTGATGTAAAAGGGTTCGGGCAGTACGTCGAGCAGGTTCTGGATCAGCGCTTCGAGATTGGCTGGCGGTGCCGCGCTGCGTGGGGACATGGAGGCGAGACTGCCAGTGAGGCAGCCCGCCAGCGCCAGGATGGTCAGGCCAAACCCTTCCTGCCCGAGAGACCATGCCAGCAGCACGCCCAGCAGCGTGCCGAGAGCGGGAAGGACGTGTCGGAATAGGTCTGGTTTCACAGGGCGGGCCACCAATAGGGGACAATCCTCTCCGGCTAACGGCCAGCTACGGCCGCTACTTGATGGCGGACGGGAGGATTGCCCGCAGGTGTGCCGCCGCTGGTGGGATCAAGCCTTCTTGCGGCCCTTGCGGTTTTCGCAGTCGGTTTTGGTGCATTCGGCGTAGAGATACATGGCGTGTTCGCGCACCTTGAATCCCTTTTCGATCGCGATGGCGTTCTGACGCGCCTCGATTTCCGGATCGAAGAACTCCTCGATGCGGCCGCAGTCCATGCACACGATGTGATCGTGATGGTCGCCCTTGTTGAGCTCGAACACGGCCTTGCCGGTTTCAAAGTGATGGCGTTGCAGCAGGCCGGCTTGCTCGAACTGGGTTAGCACGCGGTAGATGGTGGCCAGGCCAACATCCATTTCTTCAGCCAGCAAAAGGCGATAGACGTCTTCGGCGGAGAGATGGCGCTCGCTGGTACGCTGGAACAGGTCGAGGATCTTCAGGCGCGGCAAGGTTGTCTTGAGCCCTGACTCCTTGAGGCTATGGGGTGGCGGCATCGCGGTCTCCGGTCAGTAAGGCCCGTATGATATAGTCCGGGCGGTGTTCTTGGAATCTTCCGGGGCCGGGCCGATGGCCGGGCCTCGTCCCTGTTGATGTCACGAGAGTTTGTCCGAATGATCCTGCGTAGCGGCTTCCTGACCCTTGCTGTCTGCCTGCTGGCAGCCTGTTCCTTCAAGCCGTACCGGATCGATGTACGTCAGGGCAATGCCATCACTCAGGAGATGGTGGCGCGCCTCACGCCCGGCATGAGCCGCGATCAGGTGCGCCTTGTGATGGGCTCGCCGATGCTGGTGGATGTATTCCATGCAGATCGCTGGGACTATGTTTACCAGTTCTCCAGTGGCTACAAGACGCCCGAGCGTCGTAAGCTGACCGTCTTCTTCGAAGGTGACAAGCTCGCGCGCCTCGACGGCGATGTGGTGCCCGCTTCTGGTGAGATGCCGGTGCTACCGGTTACGCCGCGCATGATCGACATCACTGGCCCGGCGCCCGCCGCCAAACCCTGATTTCAATCGCGGCCGCAAATCCTGCGGCCAGCCGCTTTCCCGAGGATCGAACATGACTGTGAAGGTCGCCATTGCCGGGGCTTCCGGCCGTATGGGGCGCATGCTCATTGAAGCCGCCCAGCAGATGCCCGAAGTGCAGTTTGTGGCGGCGCTTGATCGCGCCGACAGCCCTTTCATTGGTCGCGACGCCGGTGAGCTGGTTGGCAACGCCTGTGGCGTTCCGGTCACCAGCGACATCGAGGCGGCACTGACGCTGGCTGATTGCCTGATCGATTTCACCCGCCCCGAAGGTACGCTGGAACACTTGAAGATCGCTCGCCGCGTGAAATGCGCAGTGGTGATCGGCACGACCGGCTTCAAGCCGGAAGAGAAGGCCCAGATCGGTGAAGCAGCCACTGAAATTCCGGTGACTTTTGCGTCCAACATGTCGGTGGGCGTGAATGTCGTGTTCAAGCTGCTTGATGTCGCGGCGCGGCTGCTGGAAACGGGCTATGACGTTGAGGTTTTCGAGGCTCACCATCGTTTCAAGGTCGATGCCCCCTCCGGTACCGCGCTCAGCATGGGAGAAGTGGTGGCCCAGGCGCTTGGGCGTGACCTCAAGGAATGTGCCGTGTATGGCCGTGAAGGTGTGACTGGTGAGCGCAAGCCCGAGACCATCGGTTTTGCCACGGTGCGCGGGGGCGATGTAATCGGTGATCACACCGTGATGTTCTGCGGTCTGGGCGAGCGCGTTGAGATTTCCCACAAGGCCAGCAGTCGCATGCCTTATGCCACCGGTGCCCTGCGTGCTGCGGCTTTCCTGCAAGGCAAGGGCAGTGGCCTGTACGACATGCAGGATGTGCTGGGCCTGAAGTAGTCAGGCACTTCAGCCAGATCAAAGGCCGGGCTTGCCCGGCCTTTTGTTTGCCTGCCTCAAGGGCGGAGGGCTACCTGCCGTAAACCAAGGGAGTCGTTCACCCTTTCCGGAGCAGGCATGGCCCGCCGTCAGCACGAAGAAGAGCATGAGAATCACGAGCGCTGGCTGGTGTCCTATGCGGACTTCATCACCTTGCTGTTCGCCTTTTTCGTCGTGATGTATGCAATCAGCTCGGTGAATGAGGGCAAGTACCGGGTCTTGTCCAGCTCCATGGTGCAGGCCTTTCGCAGTGCGACCAACGAGCAGGCTGCAGCCATCGTGGCGCCGCCGCAGGCGACTGGCACGCCGATCATGCCCGTAGTGACCCGGCAGAGCCGCTCGGATACGCAGGCCGAAGCGCGGCGTACCGAGTATCGGCAGAAGATGCGCAGCATGGCCGAGGAGGTCAAACGGGTGCTTGAGCCCTTGGTGCGCGGAGGTCAGGTGCGGGTCACCGAGGGTGTGAACGGCATTGCCATTGAAATCAATGCCAGCGCTCTCTTCAACCCGGCAGAGGCTCAGTTAGGGCCAGAGGCCGTTCGTGCTTTGCGAGCGGTAGCCGAAGTGATTGCCGTGGGCAGTTTTCCGATCAAGGTCGAAGGGCATACCGACAACCTCCCGATCTCTACCGCGTTGTTCCCTTCCAATTGGGAGCTGTCTGCGGTGCGTGCTTCATCCGTGGTGCGCCTGTTTGTGGCTTCCGGTGTCAGTGCTGAACGCATGACGGCGGCAGGCTATGGAGACCAGAGACCCGTGGCGGACAATTCCACCCCGGACGGGCGGGCCCGCAATCGGCGAGTCACCATCCAGATTGAATCGATGGCGCCCGAAGTGGCTGAAGCACCTGTGACCACGACAGAAGTGCTCGGCGCGCCGCGGCAGCCCGAGGGTGTGCGCCAGGTGCCGGATGCGGATGGCGCGCTGGGAACGCCTGAGAACATACGTCTGGTGCCGGGCGGGAAGGCTCCATGAATGTACTTGGCTCAGAGGCCCGCTGGAATCTGTAAAACGGCATAAAAAAACAGGCGTTGCTGAGGCGGATCTCGCAAAAATGGCAGGCTGGTTCGTCTTCGTATGGCTGCCCTCTGCCGGAAAATGTCGGTGTGCGGTTGAAGCTACTGCTGTAGAGGCGTTCGGCCAGTGCGCGAGCAGATCTGTGCAGGAATGTTTGCTTGAGGTGGCCGGCGTTCAGGCGAGAGGGCGCCCGTTGCTCAGCAGACGTGTCGTTCTGGTGGGGCTGAGCGGGGCCGGGCGAGATGGTCCGGTGAACTTAGTAGCTACCCAGCAGGCGTGAGCCAGGGCGGGTGCGGGCGGCACCGTCCGGCCCATAGACTGTGGGCTGGTCGGAGTGCGCCATAAGAATGGCAAGGGCTTGATGATTGTGGGCGAGGCGCTCGGTGAGCAAGGCACCGTTGGCCTGATTTAGGGCACGGGCCTCGGCGACAGCCTTCAGGTAGTTGTTCCAGACCGGATTGGCTGGATCGCCAAGCAGACTTTCCACGCCGCTCTTGTCATGCTTCAGCGCAGCCTGGCCGAGCAGGCTGGTGCGGGCGTCGGCGCTTTGCTGGAGTAGACGGGCGTAGCGGTTCTTGTGTTCCGAGAGGGCAAACAATGGCTCGACGTCGCGCTCGCCCAGGATCTTTCTTTCCTGTTCGAGAACGGCGACGAAATCCCGTACCTGCTGGGTTTCAGCAATCAGCAGGGCGAGTAGGCGCTGGCGCAGCGCGCTGTGGTCGGCAGCTGGGCTCACGCGCTACGGGGTTGGGCGGCGAGCATCTGGCGCACGCTGTCGAGCAGACCATCGGCGACCTTGTCCGGATTGACCTTGAACTGCCCTTGAGCAATGGCGTTCTTGATCTCGTCGACTTTGCCGCTATCGACAACCGGTGTTTCGGCAATGGCTTGCTCCAGCTTTTGCAGATTGCTGGCAAGGTTGGAAAGTTGCACCTGCGACGGGCTGGCCGAAGCGGAGCTGGTGGAAGATTCGCGGGTAGATCGGGGTTTTGAGGTGCTGACCGATCCTGGCGAAGTGACTGAATTCTCGATTTTCACGGCGTTTCCCTTCGGCTCGAGGCATGTGCGGTGCACTGGCAGGGCACGCAAGCCACTGATTTTTTAACAGGCATTCGTGATGCCATGACTGCCTTATCGGGCCTCTGGGAAAAAACTTTAGATTTTTTTGCAATCCACGGCAAGGGGCTGCCGGCGCTCCGGGGCAGAGCACAGCAGGCCTGACGGCAGGAATCGGGTCAGCGCTGAACTTCGACCAGGCCGGCCTCGCTCGCTATCCCACGCGCGATTTTGCCGTTGGGCAGGCGGACGCGCAGCGTTTCGCCGCGGCCGGCGCTGCTGATGGCAATCCCCTGGTTGCTCACCTGAAGGCTGCCGGCACGGATTTCCACGCGGACTTCCTGACCCGCTTCGATGATGGCTTCGCTGCGCAGCAGGCTGCGTTGCAAGGGCCGGCCGGCGGCGATGCTGGCCCGACTGGTACGCCCGATGGCCTCAGTTGGCGTGCTGAGCACATCTGCGGCCTGGTTGCTCAGCTCTCCTTCGACGAGCTTCATATCGTGCTCGGTGAGCGTTGCGCCGAGCGGAATCTGGCGGGCAGCTACCAGCATCTGGCCTTCCACCTTGATTCGGGAGGGGATGTAAAGGGCTTGTTGGGGCCCGGCCTGGCAGCGGGCCCCAACCGAGATGCGTCCCCAGGGGCGGCTGCCTTCGGGCAGGAGGAGTTCCCAGCGCTGGCAGGCGATGAGTTTCTCGCTCAGTGGATAGCGCCCGATTTCAATCGTGACCTTGCCGGGCAGGCTGGCGCTGCGGGCTTCGAGAAAGCGCTGCAGTGCCGGGCCGAGTTGGTCCTCTGCGTGGGCGACGCAGGGGGTAAAACAACTAAGTAGCAGGAGGAGGCCGGGAAGGAGGGAGCGCATGGTGCCGCCAGATGGGTGATGGCCGATTCAAGCACAGCGCGCGCCAGCTGATGGGTCAAACAGGCGGGTGCTTGCGGGGCTATTCCGGCGAGTTTCAGCCTGCCGGCAAACATTGCCGCAGGCTGGGTGATGGCTGCCGGGAAAGCCGGTGGTTTTGCCGCTTTATCGCCGTCTGCGGACCCTAATACGGGGCTTAGGATGGTTGGCATAGAAGCTGCAATGAGTTCGTCGAGTGGCCGATGTGTGCCGGGAGCGACGGATATGTTTGAAGAGATCATGAACGGAGTTGAAGAGATGAACGTCCAGCTCGATAACGCCCTGCGCTTTCACCAGACCGCCCTCAACCTGCGCGCCGATCGCCAGGAGCTGATAGCAGGCAACATGGCCAACGCGGATACCCCCAACTACAAGGCGCGCGACATCGATTTCGGCTCTGCGCTGAGCGGTGCGCTGCTGGGGCGTGCAGGCAAGCCGATTGCGCTCAGCACGACGGCCAGCCGTCACCTGAATGCGAGTGGCACGAGCACTTTCCCGCAGCAGATGTATCGCACGGAAACGCAATCGAGCGTAGATGGCAATACGGTGAACATGGATGCCGAGCGCGCGGCTTTTGCCGAAAACTCGGTGCAGTACGAGGCCAGCATTACGTTCATCAACGGCTTGTTGCGCACCATGCAGCAGGCCGTGTCGGGCCAGTGAGCAGGGGCTGAATCATGAGCATGTTCAATGTTCTGAATATCGCTAGTTCGGCGCTCAGCGCGCAGTCCCAGCGCCTGAACACCACCGCCAGCAATCTGGCCAATGCCGAGAGCGCGGTGGGGGCCGATGGCAAGCCTTACAAGGCCAAGCAGGTCGTTTTCCAGGCCGTGAATATGGGCCAGAGCGGGCAAGGCGTGAAGGTTCAGCAGGTGGTGGAGAGCGCAGCCCCTGGCCGTATGCTCTACGACCCGAAGAGCCCGCTGGCCGACGAGAAGGGTTACGTCACCATGCCCAATGTGGATGTGGTGGAAGAGATGGTGAACATGATTTCGGCTTCGCGTTCCTACCAGACGAACGCGGAGGTGATGAATACGGCCCGCACGCTGTTGCAGCGCACGTTGGCCATTGGACAGAGCTGAGCAATCGGCGGGTAAGACAGGAGCAGGCACATGACTACCGTCAGCAGCAGCACCAGCGCCAGCGCGCAGGATATTTATTCCTCGCTGAACAAGACGAGCACGACGTCCACGAGCACGGTCGAGGATCAGCAATCGCGCTTTCTGAAGCTGCTGACGACCCAGCTCAAGAATCAGGACCCGCTCAACCCGATGGACAACGCCCAGACCACTTCGCAGCTTGCCCAGATCAGTACCGTGGATGGTATCGAGCGGCTCAATGAAACGCTCAAGACCATGATGGGCAACATGCAGTCCTCCGAAGCACTGCAGGCGGCCAATCTGGTGGGGCACGCGGTGCTGGTGCCGGGCAGCGGCATGATCGTCACCGAAGGCATCGGGATGGGCGGCGTGCAGCTCGATGCGGTGGCGGACAAGGTCACCGTGAGCATCAGCGACAAGAACGGCCTGGAGGTCAAGCGCATGGATCTTGGCGCGCTTGAGGCCGGTGTGCATGACTTCGTGTGGGACGGCAAGAACGATGCCGGCACCGCCGTGGCCGATGGCAGCTATACCGTGAAGGTGACGGCCTACAAGGGCGACGTCAAGGTGGGCGCCACCGCACTCGAACTGGGCACGGTGACCGGCGTGGTCACCAGTGGCAGTGACGTGAAGGTCGATGTGAACAAGTTCGGCGATTCTGCCCAGCTTGGTCGTGTTTCGATGGGCGACATCAAGCTCATTCTGTAATCCGGGAGCAGATCATGGCATTCCAGCAAGGCCTCAGCGGCCTCAACGCATCCTCCAAGGCGCTCGACGTCATCAGCAACAACGTGGCCAACGCCAGCAACGTGGGCTTCAAGCTTTCGGGTACCCAGTTTGCGGATGTGTACGCCTCTGCGCTCAATGGCGCGTCTGCCGGGGTGTCGATCGGGATTGGCACCCAGATTGGCAAGGTGTCCCAGGTTTTCAACCAGGGCAATATTACGCCGACCAACAATCCGCTGGATGTGGCCATCAATGGCGCCGGTTTCTTCCGCATGGATAACGGTGGCTCGGTGGCCTATACCCGCAACGGCCAGTTCCAGATAGACAAGAACGGCTACATCATCAACTCGCAGGGCTACCAGCTCACGGGCTATCCGGCGAGCTCTACTGGCCAGATTTTGCCGGCCAGTCCGAGCAGCATCTATATCGACACTGCCGACCTGATGCCGGCGCAGAGCTCGGAGGTCGCCATGGGGCTAAACCTCGATTCGCGCTCCACTGTGCCGACCAATGCCTGGGTGGCGGGCAGTGCCAGTCCGGATCCGAGCACCTACAACTCGTCGACCTCGGTCACTCTGTACGACAGCCTGGGCAACTCCCACATCATGACGATGTATTTCCGCACGGCGGGCAGCGGTAATTGGGACATGTATACCGCGCTTGATGGTGGTGCGACCGGAGCGGCGACTGCCGTGACCTTTGATACCTCCGGTCAGCTCACCACCGCCATGCCCGTGACCATTGCGGGCCTGGCTGTAACGACTGGCGCTGTCACGCCCTTCAGCGTTGATTTCGATTTGACCGGCAGCACCCAGTACGGCAGTTCATTTGGGGTGAATCGCCAGACTCAGGACGGTTTTGCCTCGGGTCGCCTCTCCGGGATCACCATTGGTGACGATGGTGTGATCCAGGGCCGCTATTCGAATGGCCAGACGCGCAACCTTGGTCAGGTCGTGCTGGCGAATTTCGCCAACCCGCAAGGTCTGCTTTCCCTGGGCAATAACCTGTGGGGCGAATCGCCCACTTCCGGTCAGCCGCTGGTGGGGGCACCCGGCACCGGTAGTCTGGGGCAGCTCACGGCTGGCTCGGTGGAAGAGTCCAACGTCGATCTCACGGCTGAGCTGGTCAACATGATCACAGCTCAGCGCAACTATCAGGCTAACGCCCAGTCGATCAAGACTCAGGATCAGGTGCTGCAGACCCTGGTGAACCTGAGGTAACAGGCGTTTGAGTCTGAGCGAACGATACTGACATGGATAAGCTGATCTATACCGCGATGACCGGGGCCAAGGCCACAATGGGCCAGCAGGCTTCGGTGGCCCACAACCTTGCAAATGCCAGCACGGTTGGCTTTCGCGCTGAATTGCATCGTCTGCGCGCGGTACAGGTGCAGAGCGAGGCTCAGCCCACCCGGGCTTTCGTGGTGGATGCCTCGGTTGGCAGCGATTTTTCGTCTGGCCCGCTCAATCACACCGCTCGTTCACTGGATGCTGCGGTCAATGGTCAGGGCTGGTTTACGGTGCTGCAACCGGATGGTAGCGAAGCCTATACACGGGCGGGTGCTTTCAAGATCGACGACAACGGCGTGCTGCGCACGCAGGGTGGTCTCGAGGTAGCGGGAGATGGTGGCCAGCTCGCGATCCCCCCGGAAAACGCAGTGGAAATTGGGCCTGACGGAACTATTACGGCGGTACCGCTGAATGGCACCTTGGCCGCGACCAATACCGTGGGCCGCCTGAAGCTCGTCAACCCGCCTGAAGAAGAGCTGGTTCGCGGTGATGACGGCCTGTTTCGCCTCAAGAGTGGCCAGCCCGCCAATCAGGACGAGAACGTGCGTGTAAGTGGCGGCTATCTCGAAGGTAGCAATGTGAATCCGGTCGACCAGATGGTGAACATGATTTCGCTGGCGCGCAGTTACGAGACCCAGCTCAAGCTGATCTCCAGCGCACAGGACAATGACAAGAGTGCCAACCAGGTGATCGCTGCCCGTTAAGGGGGGCGGATTGCGGGGTTTTTGATGCGCTGATTGACGGACTGGTCGATGACTGAGCGACCTATCCTCGCAACACAAGGAGAAGCAAAATGATCCGTGCCCTGTGGATTGCCCGTACCGGCCTCGATGCGCAGCAGACGCATCTCGACGTGATTTCCAACAACTTGGCCAACGTCAGCACCAATGGCTACAAGCGTGGGCGTGCGGTGTTCGAGGATCTGCTCTATCAGACGCTGCGCCAGCCCGGTGCCCAGAGCTCGCAGAGCACCCAGATTCCTTCGGGCTTGCAGATCGGTACCGGTGTGCGCACGGTAGCCACCGAGCGCATCCATACCCAGGGGAATTTGCAACAGACCGGCAACTCGCTGGATCTGGCCATTCAGGGGTCGGGTTACTTTCAGGTCCAGATGCCGGACGGCACTTTGGCCTATACCCGAGATGGTGCTTTCCAGAAGGATTCGCAAGGCCAGATGGTGACCTCTAGCGGCTACCCGGTGGAGCCGGCGATCACTATCCCTGCGGATGCGCTGTCGGTCACGGTCGGCAAAGATGGCACGGTTAGCGTGCTGCAGGCGGGGCAGGTCAATCCGGCTCAGATCGGCTCGATCCAGATCGCCAACTTCGTCAATCCGGGCGGCTTGCAGAGCATGGGTGAGAACCTCTTTCTCGAAACCGCTTCCAGCGGCACGCCCACGCCCACCACTCCCGGCACCAATGGCACGGGTGTGATCAATCAGACCTACCTGGAAACGTCCAATGTGAACGTTGCAGAGGAGTTGGTCAGCATGATCGAAACCCAGCGTGCCTATGAACTCAACTCGCGTGCAGTGAGTACGGCGGACCAGATGCTCTCGCGTCTGACCCAGCTCTGATCCGGTTCTGAACGGGGGCTGATCATGTCCATCCGCCTTGTCCTGTTGCTGCTCGTCGGTTTGCTCAGTGGCTGCAGCTTGCTGCAGCAGACCACTGCCGTGCATCAGCCGATGACGGCGCGGCCAATGCCGGCACGCACCGAAACTGCCGGCAGCATCTTCGGCAGCAGTCCGCGTTCGTTGTTCGAAGATCGCCGTGCGCGCTATGTGGGCGACACCCTGACGATCAACATCGTCGAGAAGAATGCCGCCAGCAAATCCTCCAATACCAATGCCACGCGTGCTTCCAGCACCGAAATGGAAGCACCTTTGATCGCCGGGGTGATGGGCAAGAATATCGCGGCCAAGATGAGCGCGTCGGCTGCCGCAGACCAGAGCTTTGCCGGCAAGGGCACGGCGGCGGCCAACAATTCCTTCACCGGTACGGTGACGGTGACGGTGATCGAAGTCTTCCCCAACGGCAACCTGCTGGTTTCCGGCGAAAAGCAGGTGGCGATCAATCAGGGCCAGGAGTTCATCCGTTTCTCCGGCGTAGTGAATCAGAACAACGTGAGCAGCTCGAATACCGTGCAATCCACTCAGGTGGCCGATGCCCGGCTCGAATACAAAGCCAATGGCTATCTCGACGAAGCCCAGACCATGGGCTGGATGCAGCGCATCTTCATGAACGTGCTGCCGTTCTGATCGTCAAGCAGGTGCGGAAAGGTCAGGTGGCATGATGGACAGGACAGGAAAATCTCTCCGGGGAGGGTGGCGTGTGGCGCTCTTGTTGGCGTGCCTGCTGCTTGCAGCTCCGGCGCATGCCGAACGCATCAAGGATCTGGCAAACATTGCCGGCGTGCGCAGCAACCAGCTGGTTGGCTATGGCATCGTGGTCGGCCTGGATGGCACTGGCGACCAGACTTCGCAGGCGCCTTTCACCACCCAGAGCCTGATCAACATGCTGGGCAATCTGGGTATCACGATTCCTCCCGGCACCACCTTGCAGCTCAAGAACGTGGCCGCCGTGATGGTCACCCTGCAATTGCCGGCCTTTGCACAGCCCGGCCAGCAGATCGACGTGACCGTTTCGTCGATGGCCAACGCCAAGAGCCTCAAGGGCGGTACTTTGCTGATGACACCGTTGAAGGGCGCGGACGGGCAGATCTACGCGGTGGCGCAGGGCAATCTGATTGTCGGCGGGGCCGGTGGCTCGGCAGGTGGCACCAAAGTCACGGTGAATCATCTGTCAGCGGGTCGGATCCCCGGCGGGGCTACGGTCGAGCGCTCTGTGCCGACGGCGGTAGGCGGCGCGGACTCGGTGCAGCTCGAGCTGGCCCAGGCCGATTTTGGCACTGCGCAACGTGTGGTGGAGGCCATCAACAAGAGCTTCGGCGAGCAGGTGGCCTGGCCGCTGGATGGGCGCCGGATCCAGGTGCGGGCACCCGAGTCGGCGGCCGAGCGGGTGGGCTTCCTTGGCCGGCTCGAGAATATCGATGTCACACCGATGGCTGGCGCGGCGCGGGTGATCGTCAATTCACGCACCGGCTCGATCGTCATGAACCAGTCTGTGACCTTGCAGGAGTGCGCTGTGGCGCACGGCAACATCACGGTGACGGTGAATACCGAGACCCAGATCAGTCAGCCCAATCCACTCTCCCAGGGGCAGACCGCCGCCGTGCAGAATGCTCAGGTCGACGTCAAACAGGATCAGGCCAGCCTGATGCGTTTCAAGCCTGGTGTGACCCTGACCGAAGTGGTCAAGGCGCTCAATGCGGTGGGCGCCACGCCGCTGGATCTGGTGAACATCTTGCAGGCCATGAAGTCAGCCGGCGCACTGCGGGCCGAGCTGGAAGTTATCTGAGCGGCGCTGAAAAAATGCTGCGCCTATTGCGATCGCATCTGAATGCACCTCGTGCCTTGCCGGGAATGGTCGGGTACGTTCTTGCGACGGTGCCGAATTTTTCGCGCACGCCGAGGCCTTGCCCATGAACAGTGTGCAGCCCAACGTACTCGACCCCTCCAGTCTGGCCGGCCTCAAGCTGCAGACGCGGGAAGGCTCACCCGAGGCCAACAAGGCCGTGGCACAGCAGTTCGAGGCGATGTTCCTGCAGATCGTGCTGAAGACCATGCGCGAATCAATTCCGCAGGACGGGATGCTTGAAAGCGAAGGGACCAAGCTCTTCCAGGGCATGCATGATCAGCAGCTGGCCCAGCTGATGTCCCGCACTGGGGGCATCGGGCTGGCTCAGGTGGTCGAGCGTCAGCTCAATGGCACAAGCATTCCGCGCCTGCCGACCTACGACCTCAAGGGGCCGGCACAAGCGGGGGCTACGGTGGCAAGTGCCGCCGGTGTGGCGCCGCAACTGGGCACACCCTACAGCGGAGCGGCGCAGGGGTTCGTCACGCAGGTCTGGCCACAGGCCCAGCAGGCCGCTGCCAGCCTCGGTGTGCCGCCGCATTTTCTGGTGGCCCAGGCGGCGCTTGAAACTGGCTGGGGTAAATCGGTGATCCAGCGTGCGGATGGCAGCACGAGCTACAACCTCTTCAACATCAAGGCCGGTCGTGACTGGCAGGGCGAGGTGGTGGAGGCACGCACCACCGAGTATGAAAATGGCCGGGCGGTTGAGCGGGTGGAGCGTTTTCGCGCCTACGGCTCATACGCCGAATCCTTTCAGGATTACACCCGCCTGATCGGCCAGAACTCGCGCTATGCCGGCGTACGTGGCCAGAGTGATGGCGACGCCTTTGCACGTGCGCTGCAGCAGGGGGGCTATGCCACTGATCCGGCCTATGCCGACAAGCTCAGCCGCATCATCAATGGCAACACCCTGCGTCAGGGCTTGCAGGCTTCAGCGCGCTGAGGCGGCTCCCGGATCTGCGGGCGCGTCCGTCAGTAAACCGTCGCCCGACAGTCCATGTCGGCCGGGCGGGCCTCCGCCAGCACCCGGTTGCGCCCCTCGT
Source organism: Uliginosibacterium sp. 31-12 (assembly GCF_030548425.1). Lineage (NCBI taxonomy): Bacteria > Pseudomonadati > Pseudomonadota > Betaproteobacteria > Rhodocyclales > Zoogloeaceae > Uliginosibacterium > Uliginosibacterium sp. 31-12. The sequence continues at coordinate 98,145 of NZ_JAUOOA010000001.1, forward strand.
TCTTGGCTACATACAGCGCGCTGTCTGCACGCGCAATGAAAGACTCCAGCCCTTCGCCGATGCGGCGCTGAGCCACTCCGGCACTGAGAGTGATGGCCAGTTGGCGGCCTTCGATCTGCAGCAAGGAGTCACCCACTGCGGCACGCAGGCGTTCGGCGACCTGTACCGCTTCGGCCAGTTCTGTGTGCGGCAGCAGGATGATGAATTCTTCACCCCCCCAGCGGCCGGGGAAATCGGCACGGCGGAGGCCTTCACGCAGGCGGTGAACGGTTTCGACCAGTACCAGATCTCCGGCGTGGTGGCCGTAGAGATCGTTGATCTGTTTGAAGTGGTCCAGATCAATCAGGATCAGTGAGAGGGCTTGCTGGTAGCGCTGGGCAAGATCGATGGCGCGTTCTGCTTCATGATGGAAATGGCGCCGGTTGGCCAGACCGGTGAGGCCGTCTTCCTGTGCGAGTTGCTGCAACTCGCGCTCGGCCACGCGCCAGCGGGTGATGTTGTGGTCGATACCGATCACCACCGGACGACCATCGAAGAACACGCTGCGCCGCTTGCGTACGATGCGGAAGACCTCCTCGCCAGTGCCTTTGCGGATGGTGTGCTCTTCCTTCACGACTTCCTGGCCGCCGAGTACGGCCTGATCTTCCCGTTCGGATTGAGCGCGGGCCGGTGTGGTCGGGCCGTGAACGGGGAAGTCAGGCCCCAGGATGAAGTCACGGTCGAGCTGGCGGTATTCGGCAAAGGCCTCGTTGACCAGCAGGTAGCGGCTATTGGAATCCTTGATGTAGACCGGGTCCGGGATCACGTCGACCAGGCGTTGCAGGAAGGCTTCGGTACGCTGACGCAGGCCGGTTTCGCGTTCCAGGGCCTCCTGCAGGTGGCGCTGGGCCTGGCGCAGTTCGGTGATATCCACATGCGCACCGACGATCACGGTATTGCCGCGTTCGTCTGTACACACGCCTTTGGTGATGATGCGGAATACCTCCGCGCCGGTTCGCGCGTGCGCACGATGCTCTTCCTTGCGCAGCGGCTCACCGCGCAGCACTTTGGCATCCTCAGTCAGCACCTGTGCCAGCCGGTCCGGGTGGACGGGCCCAACGCCGGTACGACCGATCAGTTCAGCCCCTGGCAGCCCCTTGTCCTTCTCGAAGGCCTGATTGACCAGCTGGTAGTGGCTGTCTGCATCCTTGACGTAGATCGGGTAGGGAATCACGTCGATCAGGCGTTGCAGCCAGGCACGGGTTTCGAGCTGTTGGGCCTGCTCGCGCTGGAGTACGGCCTGCAGTGCCTGTTCGGCTTCGCGCCAGTGCGTGATGTCGAAATTGGCGCCCACGATGACGGGCTCGCCCTCAGCATTGAGGCAGGTGCCTTTCATGATCAAGCGATCGCGAGGCTTGCCGCTGAGCGGGTCCGTATCGTGCAGTTCAGCGGTGATGCGCGCACCGCTCAATGCGGCGGCATCTTCCTGACGGGTGTGGGTAATCAGTTCCGGATCGCTGAGAAAGCTGCAGGAATCGCAACCGATCAGCTCGGCCGGTTCGCGGCCCAGGCGGTTGGCGAGGCTCTGGTTGACCATCAGATAGCGGGCCGCAGAATCCTTGACGTAAACCGGCTGTGGAATCACATCGATCAGACGCTGCATGAAGGCCTGTTGGCGCTCGCTTTGAACAGCGTGCTGGCGGCGCAGCTGGGTCAGGCGCAGCAGGGCTGACAGCACGGCAGTGAGCAGCAGCAGAGGCAGGGCCAGCGCAGTGGGCCAGGCGAAAAACAGGGCGAGTGCGACCAGCAGCGCAGGCAGAGCGGCCAGAACTGCGATTTCCCGGATGCTGCTGAGCAGATTCATGCTGGCCGATATTCCGTTGCAATACGCCGGCGTATTCTATCTGTTCACACCCGAGCGCCTGTGTTTTCTGCCTGCGCGGGCAGGATGCGATTGCGGCCGCCTTCCTTGGCAAGGTAGAGCGCGGCATCGGCATGTGAGACAAGCTGATCGAGCGACTCCCCGGCTTGCCATTGAGCCACGCCACCGCTGATCGTGACGGCAATTGCGCCGTTGCCAGTAGTGATCGGGGTGAGCGCCAGCTCCTCGCGCAGGCGTTCGGCGACCTGACAGGCTTCCGCGAGCCGCGTGTGGGGCAGCAGGGCGATGAACTCCTCGCCGCCCCAGCGGGCCAGCAGATCGGTGCTGCGCAGCCCGCCGAGGCAGCGCAGCACGGTTTGTTTGAGTACCTCGTCACCGACGTTGTGGCCTTGCCTGTCGTTGATGTGCTTGAAGTGGTCAATATCCAGCATCAATAGGCTCAGGGCTTCGTCATAACGACTGCTGCGGGCAATCGCGCGTTCGGCTTCGTCGCGGAAGTGGCGGCGGTTGGCCAGGCCGGTCAGGACATCTTCGCGCGCCAGGCGCTGTAGTTCGCGTTCGGCTATCCGCCAGCGGGTGATGTGGTTATCGAAACCGACAATTACTGGGTCGCCGTCGAAATAAGTGCTGCGGCGCTTGCTGATGATGCGGAAGACCTCTTCGCCGCTGGCCTGGCGAATCGTGTGCTCTTCCTTTTCGATTTCGGCGCCCCTCAACACGGCTTCGTCTTCCTGTAGCGAGAGCTTGCGCGTTTCCTCGTTTTCGTAGGGCAGGGCATTCGGAGCCTTGACTACTTCGGCGCGGCAACGCTGGTGGTAGCGCAGGAAGGCTTCATTGACCAGCACATAAAGGCCGCCGGCTTTCTTCACATAGACCGGGTCCGGGATCAAATCCACCAGACGCTGCACGAATTCGAAGGTGTTGCGGCGCAGCTCGGTTTCACGCTCGAGTGCTTCCTTGATCTGCAGTTCGGCCTGGCGCCATTTGGTGATATGGCGATCGATGCCGACCACCACCGGCATGCCATCGATATAGAGGCAGGCGCGTTTGCTTACCACGCGGTACACCTCCTCGCCGGTGGCACGGCGCCGGGTGTGCTCCTCGCGCAGGATCTCGGCGCCATCCAGTACGGCCAGGTCCTCTTCCAGCGAGCGTTGCCGGCTGGCATCGGAGAGATGCGGGAAGTCCTGATCCGGGTCCAGCAACTCGGCCTTGCTGCGGTTCTGGTAATCGGCAAAGGCATCGTTGATGAGGAGGTAGTGGCCGTCCTTCTTCACGTAGACCGGATCTGGAATTACGTCGATGAGGCGTTGCACGAAGGCTTCTGTGCGCTCGCGCAGGGCCGTTTCTCGCTGCAAGGAGGCCTTCAGCTCGCGCTCGGCTACGCGCAGGTCGGTCAGGTCGATGCTGCTGCCGACGATTACCGGCTCGCCCAGGGCGTTGATGCAAGTGCCCTTGGACAGGATGCGGAAAACTTCGCGGCCGGTATGCGGATGCGGCAGTTGCTCCTCGCGCAGGATGCGCTCGCCGGCCAGCACGCTGCCGTCTTCTTCAAAGAGCTGGCGCATGCGCTCGGGGCTGGCACTTTCTTTCAGACCCATATGCTCGATCAGCTCTTCACGGGGCATGAAGGCGTCGCGCGCCATGGCTTCGTTGACCATCAGATAGCGGCTCTGTGCATCCTTCACGTAGACCGGGTAGGGCAAGAGATCCAGCACCCGTTGCACGAATTCGAGCGTGGCATTGTGATGCTCGCGTTCCCGCTGTAGCACCGTAGCCAGCTGGGCTTCGGATTCGCGCAGTACGGTCACGTCGATATTGATGCCAACGATGGCGAGCTCGCCTTCCGGGGCCGGGCAACTGCCCTTGATCACGATCTGATGGCAGCGCTCGCCGGTGATCGGCCGGGTTGCACTCTCTTCCTTCTGTATCCGTTCGCCGGCGAGCACCCGGCTATCTTCTTCAAGCGACGTATGCGATTGCGGGCGATCAGGCATCAGCTCCCGATGGCTGTGCCCCAGAATCTGGTCACGACTCAATTGGTAGCGCTCGATCAGCGCGCTATTCACCCAGCGGTAGCGGCTCTGCGAATCGCGGATGTAGAAGGGGTAGGGGATGACGTCAATCAGGTGCTGAATGAAGTCTCGCGTGCGTTGCGCGACAGCTGTCTGCTCCTCCAGTGCTGCCTGCAGGCGCAGTTCGGCATGGCGTATGCGGGAGATGTCGAAATTCGCGCCGACGATTACGCGCGCGCCCGTCGCATCCAGGCAGGTTCCCTTGGTTACGATGCGAAAGCGCGCCTCGTGGCTGACGGGGTGAAGCACTTCTTCTTCCTTGTAGACCATCAGCCCTTGCAGGACTTCGGCATCTTCGGCGGCGATCAGTGCGGCGGTAGCAGGATCTGGCGCCAGATCACGGGCGGTGCGACCCAGGATGGCTGCACGCGGCTGGCCCCGCTGGAGCGCGAAGGCCTCATTGATCATGATGTAACGGCCGGCAGCATCCTTGACGTAAACCGGCTCTGGGATCACATCGACCAGACGCTGCACGAAGTTCTGTACCTGTTCGTGGCGTTGTTGCTCACGCTCACGCTCGCGCAACAGCCAGAAACCGGGCAGCAACATGCCTGCTGCTGCCGTGAGCCAGACTGCCAGCTCGGCCGGCAAATCGGCAAGCGGGCACAGCAGCGCCACGAGTGGGGCTGCGGCGAGCGTGCCAGCTGTTTTCAGGAGAGTGGAACGCGTCAAAGGGACTCCTTGCTGACTTCCGGTAATAACGGCCTCGACGGCAGGAAGCTTGATGATTCGGCGCAAAAACCTCACCGTCAGGGTGGATAGGTTCTGCTTCTGGCCGGCATACAATCCGCGCATGAATTCCGCAAAAACCTTCGGTATTTCCGGCTGGTCAGGTTCCGGCAAGACGACCCTGATCGAAGCCCTGATTCCGCTCTTCACTGCGCGCGGCCTGCGTGTGTCGCTGATCAAGCATACCCACCACGGCTTTGATATCGACAAGCCCGGCAAGGATTCCTTCCGCTTTCGCGCGGCCGGAGCCAGTGAGGTGATGCTGGCCGGCGAGCAGCGCTGGGCGCTGATGCGTGAGTTGCGTGAGGAGCCGCAAGCCTCGCTGACCGAGTTGCTGGCCCGGCTCTCTCCGTGTGATCTGGTTCTGGTGGAGGGGTTCAAATCCGCCGAGCTGGCCAAGATAGAAGTCCATCGTCCTGCGCTGGGCAAGCCCTTCTTCCACGCCGAATTTCCCGAGGTGGTAGCGATTGCCAGCGATGCGTCGCTCGAAAGCGACTTGCCGGTGCTGGCGCTGAACGATCCACCGGCCATTGCAGAGTGGATCCTGCAGTTCCTGAAACTGGCCTGAATCAAGGCCGCTGCCGGTCTGCGCGTTTCACACTCCCTCGTCTTCCGTCTTCCGTCTTCCTACTACCGAAAATGCTGAGCTACGAACAAGCCCTCCAAACCCTGCTGGCCGCGGCAACTCCAGTCGTCGGGCGCGAAACTGTAGATCTGCTGGCGGCTGCCGGTCGGGTACTGGCTAGCCCGATACGGGCCAGCCTCGATGTACCACCGGCGGATAACTCTGCCATGGATGGCTATGCCTTACGTGTGGAGGATGTGGCGCCTGGCGCCTTGCTTGAGGTGAGTCAGCGCATCCCGGCCGGCAGCGCCCCGGTGGCATTGCGTCCGGGTACGGCTGCCCGCATCTTTACGGGGGCGCCGATTCCGCTTGGTGCCAATGCCGTCGTGATGCAGGAGAAATGCATCGCTGAGGGCGAGGCGGTGCGCGTCGAGCATGCCCCTGGCGTGGGTGAGAACATTCGCCGTGCCGGTGAGGATATTGCCAGCGGCAGCGTCGTGCTTTCCGCCGGTACCCGCCTGGGGGCTGCGCATCTGGGGCTGCTGGCTTCCATTGGTGTGGCGCAGGTTGAGGTGTTTGCCCGTCTGAGGGTTGCGGTGTTCTTCACCGGTGATGAGCTGGTGACGCCGGGCGCACCGCTGCGGTCCGGCCAGATCTATAACTCCAACCGCTACGTGTTGCACGGTCTGCTGGGCGCCCTGGGCTGTGTGGTGACGGATCTGGGCATCGTGCCGGATGATCTGGGGGCGACACGCTCGGCCTTGCGCGAGGCGGCAGTGGGCCACGATCTGGTGCTGACCTGTGGCGGCGTGTCGGTGGGCGAGGAGGATCACGTCAAGGCGGCTGTCATAACTGAAGGCGCGCTGGAGACCTGGAAGATTGCCATCAAGCCCGGCAAGCCTTTCGCGCTGGGGCGTGTGGGCGAGACGCCCTTTATCGGGCTGCCGGGCAACCCGGTGTCGAGCTATGCCACCTTCCTGATGCTGGCGCGACCCTATATCCGTCGCCGCCAGGGCGAAACCGAGGTGCTGCCGCAGGCTGTGCAGGCGCGTGCAGACTTCAGCTGGCCAAAGGCTGGCGCGCTGCGCGAGTTTCTGCGCGTGCGGCGCAATCAGGCGGGCGGGCTGGAGCTGTTTCCGAAGCAGGGCAGTGGCGTGCTCAGCTCCTGCGCCTGGGCCGATGGCCTGGTCAGCAATCCGCCGGGGCAGATTATCCAGCCGGGTGATCTGGTGTCCTACATCCCTCTTGGAGACGGTCTGTGAGTGTGACGATCCTGTATTTTGCGAGCCTGCGCGAGGCGCTCGGCCGCAGCGAGGAACACTTTGATCTGCCGCCGGGCGTGGTGACCGTGGGCGCCCTGCGCGAGAGCTTGTGCGCACGTGGCGGTGACTGGACTGCGCTGGCACCCGGCAAGGCGGTGCGTGCGGCGGTGAATCAGGAGCTTGCGCAGGCCGGCGCGGCGATCAAGGATGGTGACGAGATCGCCTTCTTCCCGCCCGTAACGGGCGGCTGAAAACAGGTGTAGCCCAGATGAAACGTAGTGAAATCAGGGGCTTTGGGGAGCGATCCCGGATTGCGTTTCGCTGCATTCGGGCTACGGAGAAAGCACGATGACAGTCAGCGTTCAAGAGCAGGATTTTGATCTCGGTGCCGAGTGCGTCGCGCTCACCGCCGGGCGCAGCGATGTGGGCGCCGTGGCGACTTTCGTCGGCCATGTGCGCGGCGACGGCGGCCTCGTGGCGATGAGCCTGGAGCATTATCCGGCGATGACCGAGAAGGCGCTGGCCGGCATCGTGGACGAGGCCTGCGCGCGTTGGCCGCTGCTCGGCGTGCGCGTGATCCATCGCGTGGGGCGGCTCTTGCCGGGCGAGCGCATCGTCTTCGTGGGCGTGGCCAGCAGTCACCGCCAGGCGGCTTTCGAGGCCTGTGCGTTCATCATGGATTATCTCAAAACCCGCGCACCCTTCTGGAAGAAGGAGGAAACTCCGGCTGGTAGCCGCTGGGTGGATGCGCGTGAGAGCGATGAAGCGGCGCTGACGCGCTGGGCGTGATGTTTCTCGTTGGAGCGAGGCGCGCCTCGCTCCAACAATAGATAGCGCCGTGCAGACCGGCGCTTACAGCGTCTTCAGCTTGCCGCGCAGCGCTTCGATGCTGCGATAGCCCTTGCGCTCCATGATGGCGCTCAGTTCGCGGTTCAGGCGCGCAAAGATGCGCGGGCTGTCTTCATGCAGGGCCGTGCCGACCTGAACCAACGAAGCGCCGGCCAGCAGATGCATGAATACCTGTTCGCCACTTTTTACACCGCCGCAGCCGATCACCTGCTTGTCGGGGCAGCGTCGGTAGAAGGCATTCACGTTGGCCAGCGCGGTGGGGAGCACGTAATCCCCGCCGATGCCGCCGAAGCCATCCTTGGGCTTGATCACCACGCTCTCGTTCTCGATATCGATCACCAATGCGTTGCCGATCGAGTTGATGCAGGTGACGAAGGCCACCAGCGGGTATTTGTTGAGGATCGCCGCGGCGGCGTCGAAGTGGGCGATATCGAAATAGGGCGGCATCTTCACGCCGAAAGGCAGCGCATATTCAGCGCTTACGGCGGCCAGCATGCGGTCCATGGCTTCGAAATCGTAGGCGATCTGCGGCTTGCCCGGCACGTTGGGGCAGGAGAGATTGAGCTCGACGATGGCCGGGATATAGGCGTCGCGTATGGCTGCCATCATCGTCAGATTGTCTTCCAGGGACAGGCCTGCCACTGAGAAGAACAGCGGCTTGGCAGCGTAGTTGTGGCGCCTGGCGTAGTCGAGGTAGTAGGCATAGCCCTGGTTGGGCAGGCCCATGGAGTTGATGCTGCCCAGCGCTGTAGCGGCGTAGCGTGGCTCGGGGTTGCCCTCGCGCTCGAGCAGGGTGCAGCTTTTTGTGATCAGGCTGCCGGCGGCGCTGGCGGCCAGCGCGTCGAGTTCATCGGTGTAGCGGCAGTGCACGCCGGAGGCGTTGAGGAGCGGATTGGCAAACTTGATGCCAAGCAGTGAGGCAGACAACAGGCTCATGGATTCGGCTTCCAGCTTTTTTTGAGGGGGAAGCCGGATTCTAGACGGTTCGCCGCAAGTGCCTTCTGGGACACATCAAGACTTGCAGAGGCCCGGGGCGAGCCTCTGCTCCGCTGGCTGAGGATTTCAGGCCTGCTTCAGCAGCGTCTGCAGACGCTCTTCGGTGAGGCTGGCGTCCCAGTCGAATTTTGCGCCTTCGGCATAGGCGCGCTGCACCGCCGGGCGAGCCGCCATGCGTTCCAGATAGGCGACGATGTGGGGGAACTGCGTCATATCCATCTGCTGGCGTTCGTGCAGCAGCACCCAGGGGTAGATCGCCATGTCGGCAATCGAGTAGTCGCCCGCCACGTAATCGCGGCCGTCCAGTTGCTTGTTCAGCACGCCGTAGAGGCGCGCGGTCTCATCCGTGTAGCGCTTCATCGCATACGGAATCTTCTCCGGCGCGAACTGGTTGAAGTGATGGTTCTGGCCAGCCATTGGGCCGAGCCCGCCCATCTGCCAGTTGAGCCACTGCAGCACCTGGGCGCGGGCATGGCCCGCGGAGGGCAGAAACTTGCCGTGCGTTTCGGCCAGCACGGTAAGGATGGCGCCGGACTCCATCAGGTTCAGCGGGCCACCGGGGAAGTCAGGGTCACGAATGGCCGGGATGCGGTTATTTGGTGCCGTTGCCAGAAAGCTCGGCAGGAACTGGTCATTCTTGCGGATGTTGATCGGGATGATGCGATACGGCAGGCCCAGCTCCTCGAGCAGGATGGTGATCTTGTGGCCGTTGGGCGTAGGGGCGTAGAACAGGTCGATCATCGGGCGTCTCCGGAGATGAAAAGGCATGCCCGGTCAGGGCCGGGCAGAAGAGGCTGCACCCGGGGCGGGCCCGGGTGCGAAGAAGCGTCATTGCACTGCGAAAAGCGCGCTCAGGCAAGCGGCGCCGGGAGGCGTCCCGTTCAGAACTCCTGCACCGTGGGGCGCAGCACGATCTCGTTGATGTCCACATCCGCCGGCTGCTCGATGGCATACGCAATCGCACGTGCTACGGCGTCGGCCGGGATGGCGATCTTGTAGAAATCCTTCACGAAGGCTGAGCTTTGCTCGTGGGAGCTGCCCAGCTTGAGTTCGGAATCCACCGCGCCCGGCTCGATGGTGGTGGTGCGGATGCTGCCGCCGACTTCATGGCGCAGGCCTTCGGAGATGGCGCGCACGGCGAACTTTGTGCCGCTATACACCGTGCCGCCGGGGCTGAACACCTTGAGGCCGGCCACCGAGGCGACGTTGATGAAATGGCCGCTGCCTTGCTGCTGGAAGACGGGCAGGGCGGCGGCGATGCCGTAGAGCACGCCCTTGATGTTGATGTCGATCATGCGTTCCCACTCGTCGACTTTCAGCTCGGTGAGCGGGGCGATGGACATCAGCCCGGCGTTGTTGATCAGTACGTCCACCCGGCCGAACACCCGTTGCGCGGTGGCGACGAGGGCTTGCAGATCGTCGGCGCGGGTCACGTCGGTGACCACCGCTTCGGCCTTGCCGCCGGCCGCGCGGATCTCGGCGGCGAGGGCTTCGAGCTTGTCGGCCCGGCGGGCGGCGAGCACCACAGCTGCACCGCGCGAGGCGAGGAGGCGAGCGGTGGCCGCGCCGATGCCGGAGCTGGCGCCGGTGATGATGACAACCTTGGATTCGATGTTCTGGCTCATGTTCATGTCCTTTCGGGGGCAGAGGGAAAAGCGGAAGCGATGGAGACAGTATGCAAAGACTCTTTGTGCCGATAAATGGAAACGTTAAGATTTCAGAATTCCATTTTAAGGAATTAAAACCATGCTCAACCGGCTCGAAATGCTGCGCATCTTTGTGGCAGCGGCGGAGGCCACCAGCTTCAAGGACGCGGCGGTGCGCATGGGCATTTCGCCGCAGGTGGTGACCCGGGCGGTGAAGGAGCTGGAAGAGTCGCTGGGCGAGCTGCTGTTTCATCGCAGCACGCGGCAGGTGCGGATCACGGCTTTTGGCGAGGCTTTTGCGGCGCGCGCCTGCGAAGGCGTGCAGCAGGTGGATCAGCTCTTTCCGCAGCGCGGCGAGGCGGCTGAAGGCGAGATCGCGGGCAGAGTGCGGATTGCGGCGCCACTGGCCCTGGGGCGCTTGCGCCTGATGCCGGCGCTGGCGGCACTCTCCGCTGCGCATCCTGGCCTGAGCTTCGATCTGCGCTTGTCGGACCAGGTTGCGGACGTAGTGGACGAGCAGATCGATGTCGGCGTGCGCATCGGTTTCCTGCGCGACAACCGCTTCATCGCGCGACGGGTATCCCGCCTCTCCTTTCATGTGGTGGCTACGCCGGCGCTGATCGCGCGAGTAGGGCGTCCGCTGCGGATCGAGGATCTGCATGCGCTGCCGACCAGCGCGATGCTTGATAAGGGGAGTGGCCGCCCCTGGCCCTGGCTGTTTGCCGGCGGCCAGCAGTTTCATCCGGAGCGCACCGCCTTCATTTGCGACGATGCGGAAACCGAGGCCCAGGCGGTGCTGGCCGGCATGGCTTTCGGTCAGATCCCGGGTTTGCTGGCCGAGCCGCATTTGGTGGCGGGCCGGCTCGAAGAGGTCTTGCTCGAAGTCGCGCCCGAGCCTTGGAACATCTATGTTTATCGGCCCCAGCGCGGGCCGGTGCCGGCGCGCATCCGGCGGGTCTTCGATGTGCTGGTGACGGCTTTGTCCGCGCCGGGCGAGCCTGCCGGACCCGCGGAGGAACGGGTCCGGCAGCCGCTGTGACAGGGCTGGCCGTTGCAGCGGCCAGCCTGAGGACGCTCAGTTGCGCTTGGTGAGCACCGATTTCAGGCCATTGCGTTGCACCCAGGCCGGATATTCCTGTTTGAGCAGCGGTGCGGCCTCGGTGGTGAACCAGTTGTACTTCACGCGGCGCTCGTAGCTCACTTCTTCGAAACGGCTGCGCGGTTTGCTGTCGCGCGCCGAGAACAGCGGCTTGCCCTGTTGCAGGTCGTAGAAGCGGGCCCAGGTCACGTCGTCGCTGTTGCCTTTTTCCATCACGAAGTCAAAGCCGTACTCGAGCGTCCGGTCTTCGCGGCGCGCGCGCTTGAGGCCGCTGAGCTTGGCGCTGTCTAGCCATGCCACCGCATCCTGAACGGCCTGCACGATCTCCGGTGCGGGTTTTTCGACACTCATCAGGAAGCGCACCACATTCACGCTTTCACCACCGCTGATCGAGGGCAGCTCGAAAGCACGCCCCATGGCCGGCTGCAGATTTTCGACGTCGTACTGGGCGCACCAGCCGGTGCGCTTGCTGCCGATGCGGATCTGCGTACGCAGAATTAGCGCAAGGCCTGTGTCATACGCAACGCTGGCGCGCTTGGCCTGTACCGGGCTGACGAAGGCGAAGTCGTCGCGCAACTGGGCGACGTCGCGCAACACTTCGAGCACATTTGCCATTGCGTTGTCATTGAAGGTGATGTGCGACTTGTAGCCTTGCGGTGCCGGCCAGTACTGCTGCCAGCCGCCGCTGGGCTGCTGGGCGGAGAGCAGGTAGTCGAGGCCGCGATCAATGCTGGCTCGGATTACTTCGTCGGGATGGCTGCGGTAGGCCGCCGCCAGCGCCTTGAGTTGCTTGGTGGTGGCGTCGTTATCGATGGTGGATTTGGCTTTGAAGCCACTCAGGGCGGCGCGGTTAACCGGCACCGTGAGGCTGGCATCGCGTTCCAGTTTGGGCCAGCCGCCATCGGCGTTCTGATAGCCGATGATCACGCCGGCCACCTTGCGGCCCTCAGCGCTGGCCCAGAAGGCGGCATCCTGCTTGTCCAGATTGCTTTCGACGACCGGGCCACCCTTGGCCACACCGGCCACCTTGTTGCCGGCGGGCAGGATCAGGGAGGCTGTGTAGCGCTGGCGGGTCTTGTCCCACTTGGAGTAGGCACCGAACTGATCGAAGACCCAGTGCGCGGACACCCACAGATTGGCGTTACGCCACTGTGGAGCGATATCGGCCTGCACATCGGAGTTGCCAACGCGAACAGTCGTCTGCCCCGCCTTGAGCAGCAGCGTCTTGCCGTTGAGGGTGAAGCGGGCGGTCTGTTGCGCAGGATCCAGCTCCGCTTCGCCACCCAGGCCGAGGATGATGGCGTTCAGCGGCGCCAGCATGCGCTCGCCAGGGAGCAGCTCCGGTTGCGAGTAGAGGCCTTCTTCCAGTTCCTCGTAGCCACCATCGATCGAGTAGTTGGGCTCACCCATGATCAGGGCCACGGTCTTCAGCACACTGCCGGCGCGGGCAGGGGCGCTGCCAGTGGGCGGTGCATTGTTGCTGACCGGCGTCTGGGCAAGGCTCGCGGAAATGAACAGCGAGGACAGGATGATGAAACTCGTACGGCGGATGAGGTGCATGCGGCGAGGCTTTCTTGGAGGGTTGGAACGCTGATAGGGGTAAACCCTAGATAATTAGTGTTGAAAGAGGACTAAATCCCGACGAACGGCTGTCGGAATGCCGTTCGTCGCCACTTGCTGCGGGATGAGCGGTTTTTTTGCTGGGCCTCTGTGATCAGCTACGATGGAGCGACTCCCGACTCCCGACTCCCGACTATGAGCATCGAATACCGCGTTGAAGCCCGCAATCCACAAGCCCATTTGTTCAGTGTCACGCTCACGCTGGCCGCGCCTCAGGTAACGGGCGAAATCCTCCGCCTGCCGGCCTGGATTCCCGGCAGCTACATGATTCGCGAGTTCGCCCGCAATATCGTTGAAATCCGGGCCAGTCAGGGCGGCAAGGCTGTGGCACTGGAGAAGCTGGACAAGCATTCCTGGCGCACTGCCAGGCTCGATCCGGATTTGGCGCTGGTGGTCGAGAGCGTGGTTTATGCTTGGGACCTGTCGGTGCGCTGCGCGCACCTGGATCAGAGTCACGGCTTCTTCAACGGCACCCAGCTTTTCCTGCAGGTGGCGGGGCGTGAAAAGCAGCCGCACCGGGTCGACATCCGCCGCCCGGAAGGTGCTGATTTTGAGCGCTGGAAAGTGGCCACTACCTTGCCCGTGGCGACGAAGCGCAGCGTAGATAAAGCCGGTTTCGGCCTGCGTGAAGCACCGGATTACGACACGCTGATCGATCACCCGGTTGAAATGGGGGCCTGGCAGTCGGTGAAGTTCGAAGCGGGGGGCGTGCCGCACGAGATGGTCATTACCGGGCGTGCCGTGTTCGATGCCCAGCGCCTTGCTTCAGACCTCAAGAAGGCTTGTGAAGCCGTGCTGGCCCATTTTGGCAAGCGCCCGCCTTTCAGCCAGTATCTGTTCATGACGCTGGTGGTGGGCGAGGGCTATGGTGGCCTGGAGCATCGCGACAGCACCGCACTGATATGCTCGCGCAATGATCTGCCGGTGCCGGGCGAGCACAACATGAGCGAGGGCTACCGGACTTTCCTGGGACTATGCAGTCATGAGTATTTTCATGCATGGAATGTCAAACGCATCAAGCCGGCGGTCTTTACACCTTACCGTCTGCAGGAAGAGAACTACACCCGCCTGTTGTGGGTGTTCGAGGGGTTTACTTCTTATTACGACGATCTCGCCCTGCTACGCGCGGGGCTGATTACCCCGGCCGAGTATCTGGGGCTGATGGCGAAGAACATCACCGCGGTCGAACGCAATGGCGGGCGTCTCAAACAGAGCGTGGCCGACTCTTCCTTCGATGCCTGGACCAAGTATTACCGCCAGGACGAAAACAGCCCGAACGCCATCGTCAGTTACTACCAGAAGGGTGCGCTGGTCGCTTTTGGCCTGGATCTCACGATCCGCGCCAAGACCGGCGGCGCGAAATCGCTCGACGATGTGATGCGCCATCTGTGGCAGCACTACGGGGCGGACTCGGCCGGCGTGCCCGAGGGGGCCATGCCGGCCATCATCAAGGCTGCGACCGGCGTGGATGTGCGGCGTGAGGTGGCTCGTTGGGCTGAGGGCACGGAGGATGTGCCACTGGCGAAGCTGCTGAAGCCTTTCGGCATCAGCCTGAGCCGCAAGTCTGGTTCGCGCAGTGGCGGGCTGGGCCTGCGCACGCGCACCGAGGGTAATGTGCTGAAACTCGCCAATGTGCTCGATGGTGGCACGGCGCAAGCGGCAGGTCTGTCGGCGGGAGATGAGCTGGTCGCACTGAACGGATTACGGGTGACTGGCAGCAATCTCGAGAGCCTGCTCGCCCGCTGCAGCGTCGGCGACGCACTGGAGATCCTCGTTTTTCGTCGCGATGAGTTGCTGCGCTGTGCTGTGTTGCTGGCCGCGCCGCGCGTCGACGAGTGCCTGTTGGCACTGGCCTCCGGGGCGACGGACAACGCCCTGCTGCAGGGGTGGCTGAAGCGCGCCTGAAGCTGTTCAGGCGCGGCGTTTGAAGTCTTGCAGGCGGAAACCAAGTGCGAACAGGGTGGCGAAATAGGCAAACATGCCGCCCCCCATTACCAGGGCCAGATGGCCCAGCCGCCACAGCGTGCTGTGGGTGAGCCAGTCGCTCTGCGCGCCCATGCCCAGTTGCAGGGTGCCGCCCAGGACCAGCAAGGCTAGTAGCAGCTTGGCACCGAAAACCGGCCAGCCAGCGCTGGGATGGAAGGCTTCACGGCGGCGCAGGCCACGATAGAGCAGAGCTGCGTTCAGTGTGGCGGCAAGGCTGATCGAGAGGGCGAGGCCTGCATGGCGTAAATCCAGTACGAAGATGAAGAGCAGGTTCATCAGCTGGGTAGCCGTCAGCGAGACCAACGCGTACTTGAGTGGAGCGCGGATGTCCTGGCGGGAATAGAAAGCAGGAGCAAGGATCTTCACGCAGATCAGGCCGATCAGGCCCACGCTGTAGGTTAGCAAGGCATCACGCGTCTGCAGGGTGTCTGCGGCTGTGAAGGCGCCGTGCTGGAACAGGGTCGCCGCAAGGGGCACGGCCAGCAGCATCATGCCTACGGCCGCCGGCGCGGTGAGCAACAAGGCAACGCGCAGGCCCCAGTCCAGGGTGGCTGAAAAACCGGCTGCGTCGTTCTGTGCCTTCATTTTCGACAGGCTGGGCAGCAGGATGGTGCCCAGCGCTGCACCAAGCAGGCCCAGCGGGAACTCCATCAGGCGATCAGCGTAATTGAGCCAGGAGACACTGCCGGTCGGCAGCCAGGAAGCGAAGGCTGTATTGATCAGCAAGCTCACCTGTGCCACGGATACGCCCAGCGTGGCAGGCCCCATCAGCTTGAGAATGCGCATTACGCCCGGATCCTTGGTCGATAGAGCGAAGCGCGGCAGCATGCCGATCTTTGCAAGGGCCGGTATCTGTAGCGCGAGTTGCAGGCAACCACCAATGAAGGCCCCCCAGGCCAGCGCCTCTACCGGCTGGTCGAAATGCGGGGCGGCAAAGAGGGCCATGCCGATGAAAGAGAGATTCAGTAGCACCGGCGTGAAGGCCGGGATCGAGAAGCGGCTCCAGGTGTTCAGAACGCCCGCGGAGAGCGCCACCATGGCCATGAAGAAGATATAAGGGAAGGTGATCCGGGTCAGCTCGACCGTCAGCGCAAATTTTTCCGGGTTGCGCGCGAAGCCGCCGGCTGTGGCGTGGATGATCCAGGGCGACGCGATCACGCCGAGAACGGACACCACGAGTACGATCAGCCCGAGCAGGCTGGCGACATGATTGATCAGAGCATGTGTTTCCGCTTCGCCACGCTGGCTGCGGTACTCGGCCAGAATGGGCACGAAAGCCTGCGAAAACGCCCCCTCGGCAAACAGGCGGCGTAGCAGGTTGGGCAGGCGGAAAGCAACATTGAAGGCGTCAGTGAGCATGCCAGCGCCAAAAAGATTGGCGACCAGCATTTCGCGGACCAGGCCGAGGACACGCGAAAGCAGGGTGAGGCCACTGACGGTGGCAAGCGCCTTGAGCAGGTTCATGGCAGGGGAAAGGTCGGCGGGTACAGGCCGGCAGGTGCGCTGGAAGCGGCGAATAATAGCACCGCACCTGCACGCGAGGAGCTCAAGGGGCTTGCAAGGCAAAGAGCTTCCGGCTATAGTCCGCCTTTCCGCGTAATTCTTACCGAAGACAGAACAAATGGCCAATTCCGCTCAAGCCCGCAAGCGCGCACGTCAGGCACTCGTGGCCCGCGCTCACAACGCCAGCCTGCGTTCACGTCTGCGTACCGCTGTGAAGGCCGTGCGCAAGGCTGTGGATGCCGGCGACAAGGCAGCCGCTCAACAAGTGTTCCAGCAGTCTGTCAGCATCATCGACAGCATCGCTGACAAGGACATCGTGCACAAGAACGTAGCTGCTCGTCACAAGAGCCGCCTGTCCGCCGCCATCAAGGCGATGGGCGCTGCTGCCTGATTGTGTCCTGCCACTTCGGTGGCAGGGATCAAAAAGGGGTGTGACGCGAGTCGCGCCCCTTTTTCGTTTGTCTCTCCGTTTCCTGTTTCGCTAGACATTGAGCCCCTGACCCTTTGGCAGCGCCGAGCCCTGCCCGAGAAAGAGCATCATGAACCAAGCGCCCAGACATTTTCTGCAGTTCAAGGACCTCTCCCGCGAAGAAATCGACTACGTCTTTGCCCGCGCCAAGTGGATCAAGGATCGGTTCAAGCGGTACGAGACCTATCACCCGTTGTTCGATCGTACCCTGGTCATGATCTTCGAGAAGGCCAGCACGCGTACGCGCCTGTCTTTCGAGGCCGGCATGTTCCAGCTCGGTGGCTCCGCCATCTATCTGAATACGCGCGACTCCCAGCTGGGGCGTGGCGAGCCGGTGGAGGATGCGGCCCAGGTCATCTCGCGCATGAGCGACGTGGTGATGATCCGCACCTTCGAACAGACCATCGTCGAGCGCTTCGCAGCCAATTCACGCGTGCCGGTGATCAATGGTCTGACCAACGAGTTTCACCCCTGCCAGATCCTCGCCGACATCTTCACCTGGATCGAGCGCAATGGCTCCATTCAGGGCAAGACCGTGGCCTGGATCGGTGACACCAACAACATGTGCAACACCTGGTTGCAGGCAGCCGAGCTGCTGGACTTCAAGGTGCACGTGAGCTCGCCGAAGGGTTACGAGGTGGATCAGGCCAAGGCCAACATCACGGGATCGGCGCACTACGAGCAGTTCGCCGATCCGATGGATGCTGCGCGTGGTGCTCACATCATCACCACTGATGTGTGGACCTCGATGGGCTTTGAAGCCGAGAACGAGGCGCGCCTGCGCGACTTCGCCGACTATCAGGTCGATGGCGACATGATGCGGGTGGCCGACAAGGATGCGGTGTTCATGCACTGTTTGCCGGCGCATCGCGGCGAAGAGGTGACTTCAGAGGTCATCGACGGGCCGCAGAGCGTGG
Source organism: Uliginosibacterium sp. 31-12 (assembly GCF_030548425.1). Taxonomy (NCBI): domain Bacteria; kingdom Pseudomonadati; phylum Pseudomonadota; class Betaproteobacteria; order Rhodocyclales; family Zoogloeaceae; genus Uliginosibacterium; species Uliginosibacterium sp. 31-12. The sequence continues at coordinate 115,722 of NZ_JAUOOA010000001.1, forward strand.
TGTGGGAAGAGGCCGAGAACCGCCTGCATGCACAGAAAGCGCTGCTGGAGTTTCTGGTGGTTGGCCGCGTGCAGGGCTAAACTGGCCTGCCTGAACAACAAGAGACCCGCCTCGGCGGGTTTTTTGTTGCTTGCAAAGAGCCCTTAGGGCTTCATTCCAACTTCCCGCGCGGTCTGCGGACCGATCAGGCATTCGGCGAGAGCGTGCGGCATTTCGAGTTCGGTTTCCGAGATGGGGGTGCGTCCGGCCATGATTTCACACAGGTGCTGCGGATAGCGCGGGTTCGCGTCTGGCTCTGCAAAGCCGGCGGGGTATTGTGGTCGCAGGTCGAATCCGTATTTGTCCGTTGCGCCCATGGTGTGCAGGATTTCGTGGGCGATCACCACGTTGTTGCTGCGTTGCATGGTGCGGGCGGAATGCACGTTGCTGAGGGCAATTTGCCCTTTGGCGAGCCCGTGTGAATCCGGCACCCGGCCACCATTGGCGTCTGAATCCCAGAAGATGACGAAGGCCCGGATGTTGGCGCGTGGCATGCCGTCCGGCTGCTGCCAGGCCCAGTAGCGCAGCTTCAGGCTCCATAGCAACACATCCAGCCCGCTGCGTTGAGCGGGGGCGGAAGGGGGCAGGGCGTTCAGTGCGGGTTGCAGGCTGACCCGCAGCGGGCGTGGGTTGTTCACTCCGTGGGCCTGGGCCTGTTCGGTGAAAAAGCCCTCAATATCCTTGAAGTCGTCTTCCTGCAGACGGGCGATGCGTGCGGCTGCTGCTGGACTGCCATCGCCGTTGAGGGGGAAGATCGAGACTTGCAGGGTCTTGCTCCAGTCACGTGTCTGCTTGTGAGCGCGCCAGGCATTGAGGCCAACCGTGGCAAGAATGAAGAGCAGGATGGCGATACGCAGTTTTTTCCACATAGCGAGACTCTAGCGTGTTCCTGTGCGCTCTGGACGCCCGAAAAGTCTGCTGGCGAAAGGGTTTTTGTTTTGTGTTGAGCCACGTAGCATTCGGGTTTTGCACGGCGAGCGGCAGTCGTGCAGGCCCATAACATGCCGCCGGAAGCCCCGCCAAAATGAATCAAGCAATGATCTTCGGTTTGAGCGAACCAGAATTCGCCGAACTGTGCCTCAAATTCCTGCTCTCTGGCCTGATTGCCTGGATGGTGTTCATCATCTGGAACCTCGCCCGCGAATCTAAAGCTGGCAAATACGGCATGCTATGGATGTTCATGGGCCTGGGGCTTGGCATGTTCGGTTTCATTGCCAAGGAATTGATTATCAAGATGCTGGCGCAGTAATCCGTCTCTCGGCTAGCGCAGGGGCTCCGGCTATAATCCGGAGCCTTTTCTTTTTCCTTTTCGGGAATTCCTGCAATGAGTCAAACCCAGTTCGACGCCGTTTCGGTCGTCACCAAAGCCAATGTGTATTTCGACGGCAAGTGCGTCAGCCACAGCATCGTGCTGGCCGACGGCACCAAAAAGTCGGTCGGTGTGATCCTGCCCGCGAAGCTGACCTTCAACACCGGCGCCGCCGAAATCATGGAAACCGTGGCCGGCTCCTGCCGCGTGCTGCTCAAGGGCGAAACCGAGTGGAAGAGCTATGGTGAAGGCCAGCGCTTCGATGTGCCGGCCAACTCCAGCTTCGAGATCGAAGTCAGCGGCGAGGCCTATCACTACATCTGCCACTTTGCCTGAAATTCCTTGCCGCGCTAGTGCGCGAAGCGCTGGCTGCGTTGGCGTGCTTGACGTACTCGCTGTACGTCTGTGTGCGCCGCTTTGCCAGCGCTCCGCTCGCTATGCGCCTCAAGGAATTCCGAGCTACTGAGATTGGGAGCACAACATGCCTTCATTTGATTTCACTTCCGAAGCCGATATGGTCGCCCTGAAGAACGCGATCGACGTGGCCGCGCGCCAGATCGACAACCGTTACGACTTCAAGGGCACCAGCGCCAAGATCGACTTCAACGAGAAGGACAAGCAGATCACTCTGTTTGGCGACTCGGATTTCCAGCTCGACCAGATCAAGGATATCCTCTTCCCCGCACTGGAGAAGAAGGAAGCCGAGAGTTCCAAGCGCCTTGATGGCGAGAAGATCGAGACGATCTCGGGCAACAAGGTTAAGCAGGTCTTCAAGATCAAGAGTGGCATCGAGAGCGAACTGGCCAAGAAGATCGTGAAGATGATCAAGGATGCCAAGCTCAAGGTTCAGGCGGCGATTCAGGGTGATGCGGTGCGGGTGACTGGCGCCAAGCGCGATGATCTGCAGGAATGCATCGCCTTGATTCGCAAGTCGGTGACGGATTTTCCGGTCAAGGCCGGCAACTTCCGCGACTGAGCTTTCATTGCGGCTCCGCTTGAGCGGAGCCCTTAGCGCTTGGAGCTGTGCTCAGGGAGTAGTTGGGTGGCAAAAATCCTGTATCGGGCGCGAGATGCGGCGGGCAACAAGAAGCAGGGCTATATCGAGGCCGCTACGCTGGAGGCTGCGCGCGAAGCCTTGCTTGCCAAGGGCTTGAGTGATCCGCAGTTTTTCAATGAACCAGGGGTGGCGGCTCTGCGCGAGGATCTTGCCAGCCTTTCGCCGGCTCAGGCGCAGCAACAAGCGGCATTCGAGTTGCGCATCCGTGAGCGGCCGGGCTATTCGACCTTCATTCGCGAGCTGCTGCGGCGCCAGCGCTGGCTTCTGGCCATCGATGCTGTGCTGTTGCTGTGGGGTCTGTGGTCGGGTGATGGCTGGCTGTGTCTGGCGGCTGTACTGTTATTCGCGGGCAGCGTGCTGTGGCCGATCTGGAAATTCCGTGATGTGCAGCGCTACAACGACATGCTGCGCAGTTTCGCACTGGGCGAATGGTCGCGGGCGCTGGCGCTAATCAGCGAACTCAAAGCGGGTGGGGGCAAGCCACTTCTCATGCGCAGTGATTTCGCCTTCCGCGAGGCTTATATCCACATCCGCTCGGGTGAGACGACTCTGGCCCTGGAAACCGAACGGCTGGACCGCCTGCACGCTGAACTCGAGGCGAGCGCTCCCGGCATGTTTGACATGCGCTATGCCTCCCTGTGTGCAGCGGCCAACGATGGTGCCGGGGTGGTGGCGGCCATGCGTCGGGCGCTGCTACTGAACTCGTCGGATTCGTCGCGCCTGGTCGATGTGGCCAACAGCGAGGCGCGCTTCGGTTCAATCGAGCAGGCGGAAGCAGTGCTCAAGAAGGCGCAGGATTGCGTGCAGCAGGAAATGGCTCAGCCCTTCATCGACTGGACCCGTGGCCTGATCGCGCTGCGTCGCAACCAGTCCGAAGCCGAAACCCACCTGGCTGAAGCCATGCGCGGCTTCATGGTGTATGCCGCCAATCCGGCCGTGCTGGGGGCGGTTGGCCTGTGCGGCGGCGCCTACGCGATTGCCCTGGCGCGCAATGGGCGGCGCAAGGAAGCGCGTGATGTGGTGCGCCAGGTGTCGCCGGTGCTCAAGGCGCATGGTGACCATGCCCTGATGACCCTGCTGCGCTTTGAGATGAAGAAGGCTGAGGGCGCAAAGGCAGAGGTCTGAGGTGGTCCTCAACGTCGTCTGGCTGTTCTTCTTTTTCGCGGCTTTCGCGGCCTGCCTCGTGCAATGCGTTTGGTTGGGTGACACCGCCATCTTCTCGCGAGTGCTGCAGGAATCCTTCGTGATGTCGAAGACGGCCTTCGAGATTGGCCTCGGGCTCACCGGCGTGCTCACCTTCTGGCTCGGCATCATGAAGGTTGGCGAGCAAGCAGGCGCGGTGGCGCTGTTGGCACGCCTCGTCGATCCGCTCTTCCGGCGCCTGTTTCCAGGCGTGCCGGCGGGCCATCCTGCGCAAGGGGCGATGCTGCTGAACATCGGCGCCAACATGCTGGGGCTGGACAATGCAGCCACCCCGATGGGCCTCAAGGCCATGCGCGCGCTGCAGGAACTCAATCCTGATCCTGATCGCGCCAGCGATGCGCAGATCCTGTTCATCGTGCTCAACGCCAGCGGGCTGACCCTGATCCCGGTAAGCATCATGACTTACCGTGCCCAGCTCGGCGCAGCCAACCCGGCCGATGTATTCCTGCCGATTTTGCTGGCGACCTTTTTTTCGACCCTCTTCGGCTTGCTGGCGGTGGCTTGGGTGCAGAAGATCCGCCTCGCGCATCCGGTGGTGCTGGCCTGGCTGTTGGGCATGGGCGCGGCGGTGGGCGGCACCCTACTGCATTTCGCGCGCCTGACGGCGGAGCAGATGGCAGCCCAGTCGGCCTTCGTTTCCGGCTTCACGCTGTTTGCGATCATCGTGGCCTTTCTGGGGTTCGCGGCATGGAAGAAGGTGCAGGCCTTCGAGGCTTTCATTGAAGGCGCGAAGGAAGGCTTCAGCACTGCGGTGATGGTGATTCCGTATCTGGTGGCGATCCTCGTCGGCATCGCCGTGTTCCGCGCCAGCGGTGGCATGGACTTCCTGATGCGTGGCATGGCCTGGTTGCTGAGCCTGCTTGGTGTGCCGGAAGACATCGTGCCTGCCTTGCCCACTGCGCTGATGAAGCCGCTCTCTGGTAGCGGTGCGCGCGGCATGATGATTGATGCGATGAAGACTTACGGTGCGGACAGCTTCGCCGGGCGCCTCGCCTGCATGTTCCAGGGCGCGGCGGATACGACTTTCTATGTCGTGGCGGTGTATTTCGGCGCCGTCGGCGTGCGCAATACGCGGCATGCCGTGCCTTGCTGCCTGATCGCGGATCTGGCCGGTGTGGTCGCGGCGGTGCTGCTGGCTTTCCTGTTCTTCCCGGCCTGAACGCCTGTCGTACCCGTGCGCGGTACGGGCGAGGCGGCTAAAGTGGACACATCACAGCAGATTGAGCAGGAGGCCCTATGGCCGTGTCGTCCGTTTCCCCGAATGTGCAGACCCAGGTGCAGATCGAGGTCTTGAAGAAAGCCAACGAGATGCAGGCCCAGCAGACTCGCCAGCTCGTCGAGGCGCAGGTCCAGCAGCAGAAGGAAGCCCAGGCTGAGCCGCCGCCCGAGCCCGGAAAGGCCGGCAGCGTCATCAACACCTACGCCTAGAGCACGGCTCCATTTACTGCGTGGACCAATCCTGAAGCTCCGGTGCTCAGCGTATTCACATAAGCTTCCGCTCCTCGCTTCAGCCTTGACCCGCTCGCTACGATGGCTGCCGCACTCTGCCTTGCACTGAATAAAGTGTTGTTTAGTAAAAACGCCAGCATGTGTGCTGGCGTTTTCTTTTCAGCTTTGTGTGCTTACTTTGCGTGCTCGAAATAGCGCAGCAGGCGCTTGGGCATCCAGTCCAACCGGCCCGGGAAGGGGCCAGTGACGAAGCCGACGTGGCCGCCCTCGGGCGGGAAGTCCAGACGCACATGCGGCGAGATCTCGCGCTGAGAGGGCAGGGCTTCGATGGGCATGAAGGGATCGTTAAGCGCATGCAGCATTAAGGTGGGCACGGCGATGCTTGCCAGCAGCGGGCGCGAGGAGGCGCGCTTCCAGTAGTCTTCAACGCCTTTGAAACCGTGCAGCGGTGCGGTGAAGGCATCGTCGAACTGCGCCAGGTTGCGGGCCTTGATGGCTTTGCTGGCATCGAAACGGCCTGGGAATTGTTCAGCTTTCTGACGCGCGCGCGGGCGCATGGTGGATAGAAAGTAGCGCGTGTAAATCTTGTTGAAGCCCTGGCCGAGGTGATAGCCCGCTGCCAGCATATCCACTGGCGCCGAAACCGAAGCGGCCTTGTTGATCAATCCGCGCGCTTCTTCGCGCCGGCTGCCCAGCCAGCATAGCAAGGCATTGCCACCGAGCGAGACGCCGGCAGCGTAGCGTGGCACTTCCGGATATTTGCGTGCAAAGCGGCGCAGGATCCAGTCCACTTCATTCGCGTCGCCCGAGTGGTAGGCGCGCGGCAGGCGGTTGGGCTCGCCGGAGCAGCCGCGGAAATGCACGACAGCCCCATTCCAGCCGCGCGCATGCACTTCGCGCATCAGGGAGCGGGCATAGTGACTGCGGCTGGAGCCTTCCAGGCCGTGGAACAGGATCACGATCGGCTGGCCTTCACGTGAGGGCAGAAAATCGAGGTCGATGAAATCTTCGTCCGGAGTTTTCCAGCGCTTGCGTCGCAAAGGTGGCAAGTCGCCCTTGATGGCGAGCGGCCAGATCGTCTGCGCGTGCGCGCCGCGCAGCCAGACAGGTGCGGTGTACTTCATGTGCTTCCCCGGATTTATTGCTTGTTTAGGGGAAGTATAGGGGCTGCCTAATGCACCGTGCGCGGCGATTCCTGCATCATCAGACCGCTGGTGTCCGGCGCCGGCGAAGTGTGGTGGACCAACAGTTGCCAGCCACGCGGGCCGCGGGTGTAAACGTTGGTCGTGATCAAGGGAGGGGTCATGGTGTCATCCCCCTCCACGCTGACATGCTGGAGCAGGCTGTGTACCGCTACCAGGGCTGAATGGGTCTTCACCACGCTGCTGGTGCGTACCTGGAATTTCATGCCGGTGTCGAAGAGCTGCTTCCATGATTCGCGGATGGCAGCCAGGCCGGTGAAGCGCGAGCCCCCCGGATGCACGCAGACGGTTTCTTCGTCTTCGCTCCAGACACTCATCATCGCCTCCAGATCGCTGTGCGCGAAGGCGTCGTAGAACGCCTGTTCGGCGTCGTCTGGACTCGGGTAGGTGGAGGTTGGCGCGCTCATGGTCGGGGTGGTCATGGAATGCGCAATCCTACACCGTCAGGGCGACGAACACGCCATCCAGACGAGCGGCGACAGCTCCGTCGCTGAGCACCTCGACCTGCAGGCTCAGCTTGGCCTTGCCGCGCTCGGCGAGCTTCGCCTGGAAACCGGGCCAGTCGGCATCTGCCGGGAAATGCACCCGGGCTGAAAAAGCGCCCGGGATTGGCCGCATGAACTCCATGGTGTTGCGCTGGATAACCAGATGAGGCAAGGGCTCCATGCCATCGAGGCGCACGCGTAGCAGGCTCCAGCCGGCCAGGGTGGCGAGTGTGGCGATGCTGCCGCCGAAGGCGGTGCCGCGATGATTCACGTTGGGCGCGAGCGGCGCATGCAACTCGATGTATTCCGGCGTGGCTTCGCGCACCTCGACCTGCATCGCGGCCGAGAGTGGGATATGGGCGTGCAAGTAGGCCTGCAGTTCGGTGTTGTTCATCGCAGCGTGCTGGCCACGCGCTCGGGCGTGATCTTGTTGAGGCAGTCGAGGTGGCCCAGCGGACATTCGCGCTGGAAGCAGGGACTGCATTCGAGTCTGAGGGAAATGACCTGCGCCTTCTCCGACAGTGGCGGCGTATAGCCGGGGCTGGAAGAGCCGAACAGGGCGGTGAGCGGTGTGCCCAGCGCGGCAGCCACATGCATCAGCCCGGAGTCATTGGTGACGACGTGACGGGCGATCGAGATCAGTTCCACCGCCTCGGCAAGATTGGTGACACCGCACAAATTGCGGGCTGCGCCTGCCGACAGGCGCAGGATCTCCTCGCCGACAGCCGCGTCCTTCTTTGAGCCTAGCAGCCACACCGGGATACCTTGCTCGAACAGGCTGCGGGCCAGTGCGGCGAAGTGTTTTTCAGGCCAGCGCTTGGCCGGACCGAATTCTGCGCCGGGGCAGAACACCACGGGGGCCGGTACCGCGCTCAGATCTAGGCGTTGCAGCGTGGCGGCGACGGAGCCGGCGCGGAGTCGGGGTAAGGGATAGGGGCGGGGCAGGGGCTTGCCCGGCGGCTCGGCGAGGATGGCGTAGCGTTCGACCTGCAGCGGCGTGGTAACGCTATCCAGAGTGTGGCGAACATTGATCAGGCCATAGCGCGACTCGCCGGTGAAACCCACGCGCCGGGGGATTCCGGCAAAGAAGGGGATCAACGCGGATTTAAGCGAGTTGGGCAGTACGTAAGCCGCGTCATGAGCGCGCTGCTTGAGCTCTCGTGCCAGCCTCCAGCGCTCCTTCAGCCGCAATTGACCGTGGGCGAAGGGGTTGTCGATGACCGCGCCATTGATCTCAGGCATGGCACGCAGCACGGCGGCTACCCAGGGCGGCGCCAGCACGTCGATCACTGCGTACTGGTGGTACTCGCGCAGGCGCATGAAGAGGGTCTGGGCGGCGACGGTATCGCCGATCCACGATGGAGCAATGATCAGAATGCGCATGAGGCGATCAAATGAAAACGGGCCCGGAGGCCCGTTATGGTGAAAGCTCAGTGGCCCTTGGGGGCTTCGCCGTGCAGCACGTAATGGGCTCCGCAGTAGGGGCACTTGGCTTCGCCGCTATGTGCCACGTCGAGGAACACGCGCGGATGGCGTGCCCACAGCGGGGCATCCGGTTGCGGGCAGGCGAGTGGCAGGTCTTTCGCTTCGACGGCGATGGGCTGGTCTTTGTGGGTGTTCTCGGCCATGGGAATCTCCTGTAATGGGTCAGGTCCGTAGCCTGGATGAAGGCTGCAAGCTGGAATCCGGGGCGCTCCCGGACTCCGCAGCGCTGCATCCGGGCTACATCACACGTAGTGCAGCCAGTTGTCGTGCTCGGGCAGCTTGCCGCCGACCAGATCGAAGAAGCGGGCCTGCACGGCGGCGGTAACCGGGCCGCGCTTGCCTTCGCCGATGGCGCGGTTGTCCAGCTCGCGCACCGGGGTGATTTCAGCGGCGGTGCCGGTGAAGAAGGCTTCGTCGGCGATGTAGATGTCGTCGCGGGTCATGCGGCGGGTGCGCACTTCGTAGCCGAGTTCGCGGGCCAGGGTGTGTACCGTGTCGCGGGTGATGCCGGTCAGTGCCGAGGCGATCTCGGGTTCGTAGATCACGCCGTTCTTGACGATGAACAGGTTCTCACCGGCGCCTTCGGCCACGAAGCCTTCGGTGTCGAGCAGCAGGGCTTCGTCGTAGCCGTCCTGGGTGGCTTCGAGGTTGGCGAGGATCGAGTTGGCGTAGGTGCTGGCAACCTTGGCGCGGGCCATGGTCACGTTCACGTGGTGGCGGGCGAAGGAGGAGGTCTTGACGCGGATGCCCTTCTCCAGACCTTCAGCGCCCAGGTAGGCGCCCCAGGGCCAGGCGGCGATCGCCACATGCACGGTGGCGCCGCGCGTGGAGATGCCCATCTTTTCGGAGCCGTAGAAAGCGATCGGGCGCAGGTAGCAGGATTCGAGCTTGTTGGCGCGCACCACTTCCTTCTGGGCTTCGTTGATCGTTTCCTTATCAAACGGCATCTTCATCATGTAGATGTGTGCCGAGGTGAACAGGCGGTCGGTGTGTTCCTTGAGGCGGAAGATCGCGGTGCCACGTTCGGTCTTGTAGGCGCGCACACCTTCGAAGACGGACACGCCGTAGTGCAGGGAATGGGTCAGCACGTGGGTGGTGGCGTCGCGCCAGGGCACCAGCTTGCCGTCCATCCAGATGAAGCCATCGCGATCAGCCATCGACATGTCAGGAACTCCGAAAACCGTTGAGGGAAGCGGCGGATTTTAGCTCAAGCCGCTCCTGCTGCCCACCGTTCCCCGGCTGACCCCGCACTGATCCGGGCTACAATCCGGCCTTTGCTGCACTGCATTGGCTGCCATGTCGATCTGGAAACCGCACGTTACCGTAGCCGCCATCGTCGAGCGCGAAGGGCGCTTCCTGCTGGTGGAAGAGCACACCGCTGATGGCGTGCGCCTGAATCAGCCGGCCGGCCATCTGGATGAAGGTGAATCGCTGGAGGCAGCCTGCGTGCGCGAGGCGCTGGAGGAGACGGCCCACCATGTTGCCGTTGACGCGCTGGTGGGCATTTACCAATGGACGCGCCCGAGTGGCGACATCACCTATCTGCGTTTCGCGTTTGCCGCGCGGGCGACCGGTTTCGAAGACGGACGCGAGCTGGACGAAGGCATCATCCGCGCTGTGTGGCTGACGCCCGAGGAACTTGCCGCCCAGCCCGAGCGCTGGCGCAGTCCGCTGGTGATGCAGTGCATTCAGGATTATCTGGCCGGCCAGCGCTATCCGCTGGAAGTGATCCGGCATTACGGTTGAAGGATTGGAATCCATGAAGATCGATGGAGAAGGCATGAAGGTCGTCGTTGGCATGTCCGGCGGCGTGGATTCGGCGGTGGCGGCTTTGTTGCTGAAGCAACAGGGTTACGAAGTGACCGGCCTGTTCATGAAGAACTGGGAGGACGATGACGACGACGAGTATTGCTCGACGCGGCAGGATCTGATCGACGTGGTGTCGGTGTGCGATGTGCTGGGCATCGACCTGGAGGTCGTGAACTTCAGTAAGGAGTACAAGGATCGCGTGTTCGCGGATTTCCTGCGCGAATACGAGGCCGGCCGCACGCCGAATCCGGACATCCTGTGCAACAGCGAAATCAAGTTCAAGGCTTTCCTCGACCACGCTGTGGACCTGGGTGCGGACAAGATCGCCACCGGTCACTATGCCGGCGTGTGCGCTTTCGAGAACGACGGGCGTACCGAGTTCCAGCTCCTGAAGGCGGATGACGGCACCAAGGATCAGAGCTACTTTTTGTATCGCCTGAACCAGGCGCAGCTCTCGAAAGCCATCTTCCCGCTGGGCAACATCTACAAGCGCGAGGTGCGCGAGATCGCTGAGCGTGCTGGCCTGCATGTGGCCACCAAGAAGGATTCCACTGGCATCTGCTTCATCGGCGAGCGCCCCTTCCGCGAATTCCTGATGCGCTATCTGCCGACCAAGCCGGGCGAAATCCGCGCGCTGGATGACAATCGCCTGATCGGCGAGCATCAGGGCCTGATGTATCACACCATTGGCCAGCGCAAGGGCCTCAACATCGGCGGCATCAAGGGCAATGACGTGGCGGGCGAGCACGAGGCCTGGTATGTGGCCGCCAAGGACATGCAGGCCAATGTCCTGTACGCCGTACAGGGCCACGATCACCCTGCGCTGCAGCGCGAGCGCCTGATCGCGGCCGATCTGAACTGGATCTCCGGGCGAGAGCCGCGCACGCAATGGGTGTATGCCGCCAAGCCGCGCTATCGCACCTCGGATCAGCCCTGCAGCATCGATGCGCTGGCCGATGGCCGCGCCGAGATCGGCTTTGCCGCGCCGCAGTGGGCGGTGACGCCGGGCCAGTCGGTGGTCGTGTACGAGAGCCGTGTCTGTCTCGGTGGCGGCATCATTCTCTGACGCTACCGAATAAAGCTGCTGCGCGCCCCGATCTCGCGACTCTGTTACTCGCCGCACTGCAGTACGGCTGCGTTGCTCCTTGTGACCTCGGAGCGCTCACGACGCTTTCTTCCGCAGCGTCGGCCTCGTGAATTCTTTCTGGTGAAAATGCATGAGCACTTCCAGTTTCTTCACCCGCCGCTCCGTCGTTTTCGCGCTCGCGACACTCTGTTGCCTCTTGTGGGGCAGTGCCTATCCGGCGATCAAGAATGGCTACGCTCTGCTGCACATCGCGGCGGATGATATTCCCGGCAAGCTGCTGTTTGCGGGCTGGCGCTTCGTGTGGGCCGGCCTCTTGTTGCTGGTGTTTGCGCATTTCTCGGGCAAGTCGCTGCGCCTTGCTTCCGCCCGCGCGGCGGGCGAGGTGTGTCTGCTGGGGCTGACCCAGACTGCGCTGCAATATGTGTTCTTCTACCTCGGGCTGGCCTACACCACTGGCGTGAAGGGCTCGATCATGAATGCCACCGGCACCTTTTTCTCAGTGCTGCTGGCGCACTTCATCTATCACAACGACAAGCTCAGTGCGCCGCGCATCACCGGCTGCCTGATCGGTTTTGCCGGCGTGCTGGTGGTGAACTTCAGCCCCGCGCTGCTGGACTTCCATTTCAGCCTGCTGGGCGAGGGCAGCGTGGTGCTGGCGGCCTTCATCCTCTCGGCCGCCTCGATCTACGGCAAAAAATTGTCGCAGCGCATCGATTCGGTGGTGCTCACGGGCTGGCAGCTCTTCATTGGCGGGCTGGCTCTGCTGGCGGCGGGCTGGTCTTTCGGCGGGCAGCTCGAAGCGTTTTCGCCGGCTGCACTGGCCCTGATGGCCTACATGGTGCTGCTGTCCTCGGTGGCCTTTGCGTTGTGGACCATCCTGCTCAAGTACAACCGTGTCGGTCTGGTGACGGTGTTCAACTTTCTGGTGCCGATCTTTGGTGCAGGCTTGTCGGCCCTGTTCCTTGACGAGCGAATCCTTGAGTGGAAGAACCTGCTGGCCTTGCTGCTGGTATGCGGCGGGATCTGGCTGGTAACCCGCGAAGCATCAGCCAGCAAGGCTTGATCCGCTGAGGATGATTTGAACGCTGCGGCTAGCCTCACTCGCCAGTAATCAGCGCCACGATGCGGGCCTCTTCAGCCTGCCACCAGGGCAGCACGGCTTCGCCCGGCATCGGCCTGCCGAGCAGAAAGCCTTGCACTTGCTGGCAGGACAGGCTTTGCAGCAGACGGAGCTGCTCCACGGTTTCCACGCCTTCGGCCAGCGTGCTGAGCCCCAGATCCAGGCTCATGCTGATCATCGAGGCGAGGATGGTGCGCAAGCTGGGTTTGCCCGGCGCATCGGCCACGAAGGAGCGGTCGATCTTCAGTTCGGTCAGTGGCAGGCGCGAGAGTTGCTGGGCGGTGGAAAATCCGGTGCCGTAATCGTCCATCGACAGGCGAAATCCCTTCAAACGCAAGCGCCCAAGGGCGCCGAGGCCGGCGCCCAGATCGCTCATCAGGGAGGATTCGGTGATTTCCAGAATCAGGCGATCGGGTGGAATGCCTGCGCTCTGGGTGCGGCGGATCAGGTCATCACAGAAGTAGCGGTCTGCCAGGGAGCGGGTGGAGAGGTTAACCGCTACATGCGGATGGAAGCCTTCTGCCTGCCATTGCTGCATGCGGGTCAGCACGGCATCGAACATCGCCCGGGTGAGGTCATCAATCAGGCCATGCGCTTCGGCCACCGGGATGAAGGCCACCGGTGGAATCGGCCCGAAGTGTGGGCTGGTCCAGCGGGCGAGCGATTCGAAGCCTTCCAGTTTGCCGCTCACGAGATTGAGCTTGGGCTGGAAGTGCGGAAGGATTTCCTGGCGGGCGAGTGCGTCAGCGAGGACTTCTGGTGAAACCTTGAGGCCCGCATCGATCGCCGGATGCTCGCGGATCTCGACCATTCGGCTGAAGCCTTCCAGCCCCTGTTGAAGCTGGATCCGGGTGAGCGGCTTGGAGAAGGCGCCGAGAATCGGCAGGCCCAGTTCCTGGCACATGGTTTCGATCGAGCTGAGCAGGTTCGGCTGCTGGCCGCTGACGATCAGGAAGGGCGGGCGATAGTTCTCGTTGGCCAGTGCCTGCAGCATTTCGATGCCGTCCATGCCGGGCATTTCGAGGTCGACGATGAGAAAGGCGGGGGGTGGCGTCTGGTTGCGGATCAGATCGAGCCCGGCGCGACCATCCGCCGCTTCGAGCACCCGCGGCACTCCTGCGCTCTGCAGCATGTCTACGGCGTTCATGCGCTGCACGCTGCTGTCATCGACAACCAGCGCGCCGTAGAGCTTGATCGGGCGGGGCAGGCCGTTGCGCATGGGGTGTCTTGTTCAGCGTCCGAAAGACTGCATCACGGTGGGCAGGGCTTCGAGGCCCATCACGTCGCGCGCGCCGCCGTGCTTGATGGCTTCCTTGGGCATGCCGAACACCACGCAGCTGGCTTCATCCTGGGCAATGGTACGGGCGCCGGCATCGAACATCTCCTTCAGGCCGCGTGCGCCATCGTCTCCCATACCGGTCATGATGATGCCAAGGGCATTGGCGCCGGCAGATTTGGCGACCGAGCGGAAGAGCACGTCCACTGAGGGGCGGTGGCGCGACACGAGCGGTCCGTCGACGACCTCCACATCGTATTGCGCGCCATTACGCCGCACCACCAGATGCTTGCCGCCCGGGGCGATCAGGGCGTGGCCGGCCAGGATGCGATCACCCGTTTCGGCCTCCTTGATCTTCATCGGCGAGCGTTCGTTGAGCCGGGCCGCGAAGCTCTTGGTGTACATCGGCGGCATGTGCTGCACCACGACGATACCGGGGGTGGTGGCCGGAAGGCAGCCAAAGAGATATTCGAGCGCCTGGGTGCCGCCGGTGGAGGTGCCCACGGCGATGAACTGGTCGGTGGTACGGGCCATGGCGCTGCGCCCGGAGGGCGGTGCCAGTACGGCATCGGCAGTGAGTTTTTCGTTGGCGCGCTCGGCGCTCAGACTGGCCCGCGCAGCCGGGGTGCTGAAAGGCGGCGTGGGCGGCGGCGTGGGGCGACGCAGGGCTTGTGGGCGCAGGCGGGCGCCGGCGGCTTCGCGGATTGCGGTGAGAAACTCGTCCTCGTAATCACGCAGGAATTCGGTGAGTTTCACCGTGGGCTTGGTGATGATGCTCACCGCGCCGGCTTCCATGGCCTGGATGGTGGTTTCGGCCCCGGCTTCGGTGAGCGAGGAGCAGATCACTGTGGGCGTGGGGTGCTCGGCCATGATTTTCTTCAGGAAGGTGATGCCGTCCATGCGTGGCATTTCCACGTCCAGTACGATCACATCGGGCCACTGCGTCTGCATGCGTTGCAGGGCGAAGATGGGGTCAGGCGCGGCGCCGATGACCTGGATGCCGTGATGCTTCTGCAGGATTTCCTGCAGTACCGAGCGGACGACCGCCGAGTCGTCGATGATCATGACTTTGATCACAGTGCTCTCCTCATTTTGTGGGCTGGGTGCGACGGAAGACTGCGGTACCGGTCTGTTGCATGCCGGCTGGCAGGGCGGTAAGGGTTTCGGATTCGCCCAGATAGAGGTAGCCGCCGGGCTGCAGGCGGGCGACGACATGGGCGAGGATGCGGCTACGCCGGGGGGCGTCGAAGTAGATCAGTACGTTGCGCAGAAACACGACATCAAATTCGCCCAGGGCGCTGGCAGGCTCCAGCAGGTTGTGCTGCTGGAAGCGCACGCGCTGGCGCAAGGCGGGGGCGATCAGGAACTGCCCGTGGTAACGCTCCAGACCCTTGCGACACCAACGGTGCAGCGTGTGCTCGGGCATGTTCTGCAGGCGCTCAAGCGGATACAGGCCGCGCGCGGCATGCTCCAGCACCTGGGTGGAAATGTCGCTACCGGTGAGCTCCCAGCCATGCAGGCCGAAGTGCTCAGCCAGCTGCATGGCCAGGCTCCAGGTTTCTTCGCCGCTGGAGCAGGCGGCACTCCACACTTTCACCGGCTTGCGCTTGAAGCCGGGCAGGGCGGTCTGTGCAAAGTGCTCGTGCTGGCGTGGCTCGCGGAAGAAATAGGTTTCGTGGGTGGTGAGTGCGTCGAGCATTTTTTGTCGCTCGGCTTCTTCGGCAGGATCGCGCAGCAGTGCGCAGTAGGCCTCGAAACCCGGCAAGCGACGGGCTTCGAGGCGTTTCTGCAGCCGGCTGATGACCAGCATCTTCTTTTCGGGGCGCAGCCGGATGCCGCTGGCTTGTTCGAAGTAAGCCTGCAGCCAGGCAAAGCTCTGATCGGAGAGCGGGTGGGGAAGCCGGGGCATGTGCATGTCCACGCGCTTCTCCCGCTCAGACGCTGGCAGGCTCGGCTTGCGGGTTCATCTCGGTCTGGTCGATGAGGCGGCGCAACTCGTGCGAGTTGAGCACCTTGTCGATATCCAGCACCACTACGAACTTGCCGTTGCGGTTGATCATGCCAGCCACGAATTCTGTGCGTAGCACGGTGCCGAATTCGGGGCGCGGTTCGACCTGAGAGGGTGCCACATCGAGCACTTCGTGCACCGTGTCGACCATGATGCCGAGAAGCTGATGGAGGCTGTCTTCGCTGCTCGCTTCGAACACGATCACGCAGGTGCGCCAGGTGATCTCCGAGGGGCCGCGGCCGAAGCGCGCGGCGATGTCGATGAGGGGCACCACCGAGCCGCGCAGGTTGATCACGCCGCGCAGGAATTCGGGGGCCAGCGGGATTTCGGTGACGGCCGGATACTCGATGATTTCGCGGATCGGCCCCACCGGCACCGCGAACACCTCCTTGTGTAGCGTGAAGGTGAGGTAGCGGCGCGGACTCTGGTCATTGCTGCTCATGATGCACCTCAGAATCCGGTGAACAGGGATTCATCGACTTCGCCGGGCTTGACTCTCTTGCTGAGGTTCTCGCTGGCGCCGCGCGGAATGTCGATGCTCGACTCCGGTTCGATGAAGCTTGAGGCGTCGTGGCGCAGCTTGAAGAATTTCACCGCCTGCTGCAGCTCGACGGCCTGGCTGCTCATCTCTTCAGCTGTCGAGGAGAGCTGCTCGGAAGCGGCCGCGTTGGCCTGGGTGATCTGGGTGAGCTGGTTCATGGCCATGTTGACCTGAGCCACGCCATTTTGCTGCTCGCCCGAGGCTGCGGAGATTTCCCTGACCAGATCGGAGGTGCGGGCGATCTCGGGCACCATTTCGCCCAGCAGATGGCCGGCGCGTTCAGCGAGGCCGACGCTGTTGCTGGCGAGCGAGCTGATTTCCTCGGCGGCGGCCTGGCTGCGATCAGCCAGCTTGCCGACTTCGGAGGCCACCACGGCGAAGCCCTTGCCATAGTCACCGGCGCGGCCAGCTTCGATGGCGGCGTTCAGCGCCAGCAGATTGGTCTTGTACGCGATGCTGTTGACGATGCTGATCTTCTCGGCGATCTGGCGCATTGCCGCAACGGTATCGGCGACCGCATCGCCACTGAGCTTGGCGCCGTCGGCGGACTTGGCGGCAATGGTGTCGGTGACCTTGGCGTTTTCAGCGTTCTGCGACACGGTGGCAGAGATTTCTTCCATCGAAGCGCTGGTTTCTTCGACGCTGGCGGCCTGGTTGCCGGAGTTCTGTGCCAGCGAGGAGGAGGAGGCTGCCAGCTCTTCGGAAGCCGAAGCCAGGGCGTCAGCCGAGGAGCGTACTTTCTGCATGATCACCGAGAGGCGATCGACCATCAGTTTCATGGCCCCGAGGGCGCTGTTCTTGTTCTTGGCATTGACCTCTACGGCGAGATTGCCTTGGGCCACCTGGCGCGCGATCTCGGCCACATAAGCGGGTTCGCCACCGAGCGAACGGAGGGTGCTGATGGTGACGAAGGCGCCAATGCCGAAAATGGCCAGCAGGCAGATGCCGGTCACCAGGATGGAGATGTTCTGCGCGCTTTCGCGCACTTTGAGCGCTTCGGTGGCCATTTCCTTGCCGGTCTGGGCATTGTCGTTGAAGATTTCGTCAAAGGCCTTGGAGAGCTTGGCGGTGTAGGTGGCGTGCTCCTTCATCAGGGTGACGAGCTTGTCGGTCTTGTTCAGGCTATCGGCATTGGTACTCTTGACCTGTTCAACGACCTTGTTCTTGAAGCCGAAGTATTCGTCGAAGGCATCTTTCAGAGCCTTGTGCAGCCTGGCATCGTTGTCGTTGGAAATGACTTTCTCGTAGTCAGCCAGCGCCTTGTGAATCTGTTTTTCGTTACTGAGCATGTCGCTCTGCAGCTTTTCACGATCCTTGGGATCAGTGGAGATGGCCAGGCGCCACAGCAGTACGCGGTTCTTGGCATAGGGATCGATGGCGTCGTTCAGGATCAGCAGCGAGGGCACCGTGTTTTCGTTGGCGAAGTTGGCGCTCTCGAAGACTTTGGTGGTCTCCTTGCCGGCGAACCAGGCGAGGAAGACGAGGCCTGCAAGGGCCGCGACGACCAGAAGCAACATCTTGTGGATCAGTTTCATGGCAAATCTCCTGGTTCAGGACAGCTGGATGGTGCGGGGGGCGCGCTCGCCACCCTGTTCGGCCAGACGCACGCGGCTGGCTTCGACCTGCGAGGTGCGGTCGAAGAGGGCCGGTACATCGAGAATCAGGGCGACCTTGCCGTCGCCCAGGATGGTGGCGCCTCCGAGTCCGTGAATGCCGGACAGGAGATAGCCCAAAGGTTTGATCACCGCTTGCAGTTCGCCGACGAGGCGGTCGACCAGGATGCCGGCGCGGCGTCGCCCGCTCTGCACGATCAGCATCGAGCGGTATTCGCCGCTGCTGTGTGCAGGAATGCCGAATACATCGGAGAGCTTGACGAAGGGCAGCGGCTCACCGCGCAGGTTGATGATGTCCTGTGCGTCCGGCTCGTCCTCGATCTCGATGCACTCGAGAACCAGTTCCAGCGGAATCACGAAGTTGCGCTCGCCCACCATCACGCGGAAGCAATCGATGATGGCCAGGGTGAGGGGCAGGCGGATGCGGAAAGTGCTGCCCTGGCCGAGCACCGACTCGATCTCGATGGCGCCGTGCAGCTCGTCGATATTGCGGCGCACGACATCCATGCCCACGCCGCGTCCGGAAAGATCGGTGACCTGTTCCGCGGTTGAGAAGCCGGGTTTGAAGATCAGGCCGAAAGTGGCCTGTTCGTCGAGCTGGGCATCGGGTGCAATCAGGCCGTTCTCGATGGCCTTGGCACGGATCCTGGCCGGGTTGAGGCCACGGCCGTCGTCGCGCACCTCGATCACGATGCCGCCCGAATCCTGGAAGGCATTCAGGCTCAGCCGACCCTCGGCAGGCTTGCCGGCTTCGAGGCGCTGCTCAATGGGCTCGATGCCGTGGTCGATGGCATTGCGCACGATGTGCAGCAGCGGATCGGCGAGTTTCTCGATCATGGATTTATCCAGCTCGGCTTCGGCGCCGCTGATCGAGAGCTCAATCTTCTTGCCCAGATCCTTGGAGACGTCGCGCACGATACGCGGGAAGCGCTGGAAAATTTCGCCAATCGGCGTCATGCGTAGATTGAGGCTCTTGTTGCGGATCTGCTCGACGAGCTTTTCGATCTCGCCCATCACTTCACCCACGGCCGAGAACTGCTGCTGGCGCACGAAGAGCTGGCCGCTGGCGGCGGCAATCACCAGCTCGCCGACGGTATTGATGAGTTCATCGAGCTTGCGTGCCTCGACCTTGACGAAGGTCTGCTCGCCAGTGGCACGGCGCGGTGCGCGCGGGGCACTGGCGCCTGGGGCGGCGGGCTGGGCGGTGGTTTCGCTGGAGCCAGGCTGCGGTGCCGGCGCCTCGATGCGCTCGATGCGGATGTCGCTGCCCTCGGCCACGAAATCAAAAGTGGCGGAAATCTCCTGTTGGCTGGCAATCGAATCGAGCAGGATCGAGAAGCTCAGGTAACAGCATTCAGGATCCATGTCGGCAAGTGCCGGCAGGCTGTCGCTGTCGGTATGGATGGCCACGATCTCGCCGAGGCGCGCGAGGTAGTGGATGAAGGACAGCGGGTCCATGCCATCGCGCAGCACTTCGGGGTAGAAACTGAGGCTGATGCGCCAGTGGTGCAGCGCGTTGGCAGTGCTGACCGGGGCGTTGCCGGTGGCCGTGCTGGCGCTGGTGGCCGGTTTGCCGAGGCAGGTGTTGAGGGCTGCGAGCAGATGCGCGCGCTGGGCCGGGTCTGGCTCGCTGTGCTCATGGCCTTGTTCGAGTTCGTCGATCAGGCGGCTGATGTAGCTGCCGCAGTCGAACATCAGCGATAGCAGGGTGGCATCGGCATGCAGCGTGCCCTGGCGGACCTGCACCAGCACGCTTTCCATCACGTGAGTGAAATCCACGATCAGTTCGAGGCCGAAGAGGCCCGCCGAACCCTTGATGGTGTGCGCTGCACGGAATACGGCGTTGATGTCCTCCGGGTCCGGTCCTTCCTGCTCCATGCGCAGGAGTGCCGCATCCATGGCGGCCAGAAGTTCGCGCGATTCTTCGATGAGCGCGGCGCGGGCGCGGTCCAGATCGATCATGCGAGGGCCTCCTGTTGGCAGGCGCTGCGCAGCGGTTCGAGCTGCAGCAGTTCAACGGTCTGCACGAAAGCTTCCGAGGGGGCCGTGATGCGCACCGGATGGGATTCATGCAGCAGGGCGGTGAGGATCTGCAGGCCGGCTACGTCAATGCTCTCCAGGCCGGAGAGATCAAGTTCCAGTTGTTCGGAGGTGGTGAGTGCCAGCGCCAGGGCGTCGCGCAGTTCGGCGGCGTCGGCGATGCTGACTTCGTCGGCCAGCGCGATGCGCCGCTGCGGGCCCGGATCAAGAATCGTGAGTTCCATCGGAGCTTCTCCGGTCAGGGGGCGATCAGTTTGGAGACGGCATCGAGCAGGGCGGGCGGCTGGAAGGGCTTGACCACCCAGGCTCGCACGCCGGCAGCCTTGCCGTCAGCCATTTTGGCCGGATCGCTCTCGGTGGTGAGCATGATGATCGGGGTGAATTTGTAGGCGGGCAGTTGCTTGGCGGCTTTCACGAAGGTGAGGCCGTCCATGTTTGGCATGTTCACGTCGGAAACGATCAGGTTGTATTTGCGACCGTCGAGCTTGGTGAGCGCATCCTTGCCGTCGCAGGCTTCCACCACTTCGTAGCCGGCCCCCTTGAGGGCGATGGCGAGCGTGATGCGCAGGCTGGAGGAGTCGTCGACAATCAGGATGGTTTTGGCCATAAGCAGGGTCCTCAGAAAAATGTGATCGCTGGCGCGGCAGTGGCGGCTGCCGGGCTGGCCTCGCCGCGGTGCACGCGGTGTTGATCGAGCATGGTGTAACTCTTGGAGAGCTCGGCCTGCCACTCCTCCAGCGAAGGCATGTCGACGGCCTGGAATCCGCGTGCGGCGATGTCTTGCGAAACTTCGTCGAAGCGGCTCATATCGATGCACACGTGATCCATCACCTGGTTGATGCGGTCATGCGTCTGCATGCGCACCAGCACTTCTTCAACATGACTGCGCACGGTGTTGCGCTCTTCCTGCAGGGCCTGCATGGAAGCCTGCATGCGTGAGGTGACGGCGTTGAATTCCTCGACGATGTCGTGCGCGGTGGCGGCAGATTCCTTGCGCATCAGCTCTTCCTGGGTCGCGGCCTGTTCGGAGAGCTGCATCGCGGTACTCATGGCATCGTTGATGGTCTGCACGGTGCCGGCAATCGATTTGCCGGTGTCGGCCGATTGGGTCGACAGCTTGCGTACTTCGTCGGCCACCACCGCAAAACCGCGCCCTGCTTCACCCGCGCGTGCGGCTTCGATGGCGGCATTGAGGGCCAGCAGATTGGTCTGGTTGGCAATTGCGCCGACCTGGGCAGCCATCGAGCGCAGGCCTTCCATATGGCTGGCTACGCTGGCGATCTGGTTGATGAGTGCCGTGGTGATTTCGTGTTCACGATCGATGGTGCTGCTGATCTGTCGCAGGCCGCTCTCGGCGCGCTGCACGGCGGCAATCGCCGCCTGGCTGTCGTCTGCACCGCTGACCTGGCCCAGCAATTGGCTGATACCGGAGAACTGGCTGGCGAGCTGGGCGGAGGCTTCATCGAGTTGCTGGCGCACCGACTGGACATGACGCAGCCACAGCGGCACGACACCATGGGCGACGGCGAAATAGCGTTCGCGCACATGCTGCTCGGGCCCGCTGGGTGAGCTGCTGACGAGCGGCTCACTGAAGCTCAGCGGCTGGGCGGGGCTGGTTTGATCGATGCTGGCGAGTAGCCACAGCATCAGTGCGCCCATCACCAGGCCGACAATAAAGCCCACCCACCCGCTGCTGGCAAGCAATGTCAGGGCCAGCAGATTGGTGCCGGCAAGGGCGCGGACGCGCACACTGGCTGTTGGAGCGGACATGCTTTCCCCCGATCAGATCAAGTCCGCACGCGGCAGAAAGAGTCCGCCCGTGCAGGAGCCATAACGGTTTTCCTGCCTTGTGGCTTGATGGGCCATGTACTTTTGGGCAGGGCTTTTGCCTAGCCTGTATCAGTCTTTTACGAAGTGGTGCCCGAAGTGCTTTGTGGCGGCGCAGAAGTGCTTTCTGCAGGGGCAGAAAACATAAGCCGGGCCGGCAGATTTGATCGGGCAGAATCCCGCCTGCCAATGAATGGCAGGGGGAGAGCACTATGAAAAAACTGAATCCACAGCGTGCCTGGCCACGCGTGGTGGCAGGTGTGTTGATCGCCGCCGGAATGGGGGCCGGGGTGGCCTGGGCGGGCGAGGCCCCGGAGCTGGCCGCACAGGTGGCGGCCGGCAAGTTGCCGGCGCTGGCCCAGCGTTTGCCGGAGAAACCGGAAGTGATCAGCCAGGGCAAGCCCGGCCAGTACGGCGGAACGATTCGCTCGGCCCTGCGCGGCAATGGAGATGGCAATGCGATCCTGCGCATGATCGGGGTGCAGGGGCTCGCCCGCTGGAAGCTGGATTTCTCTGGTGTGGTACCGAATCTGGCCGAAAGCTGGAGTACTAACGCCGATGTTTCCGAATACATCTTCAAGTTGCGCCGTGGCCTGCGCTGGTCGGATGGCGCTCCTTTTACCAGCGACGACATCCTGTTCGCGGTGAATGATCTCCTGGCCAACAAGCAGTTTCTCAACGCGATGCCGGCGCAATACCAGATCAACGACAAGCCGATGCAGGTCGACAAAATCGACGAGCAGACCGTGCGCTTCAGGTTTGCCGGCACCTATCGCCAGTTCGTCGAGCAACTGGCAACGCCCTTGGGTCAACATCCGGTGATGTTCCCCAAGCACTACTGCAGCCAGTTCCACCCGAAGTACAACCCGAAGGTGGATGAGCTCATCAAGGCCGCCAGCGCCAAGGATTGGGCCCAGCTCTTGCGCATCAAGTGTGGTGAGCCTGAGGCGCCCACGCGCTGGGGCAATCCCGACAAGCCAACGTTGGACCCGTGGGTGGTGAAGGAGCCCTACAGCGGCGGCGCCACCAAGGTGCTGATGCAGCGAAATCCGTATTTCTGGCAGGTGGACAGCAAGGGCCAGCAACTGCCTTATGTGGACAAGGTCCAGTTCCAGGTGATCTCCGAGATCGAGACCATCGTGCTAGCTGCGATCAATGGCCAGCTGGACTTTCAGGTGCGGCATATCGATGCGATCCAGAATCGGCCGCTGCTTTCCGAAAATGCCGCCAAGGGCAAATACACGATCCTGAATCTGGTGCCCACGCCGACCAATTCGGGTGCCCTGTTCCTGAACTACACGACGAAGAACGCCAAGCTGCGCGAGCTGATCCGTACCAAGGATTTCCGCATCGCCCTGTCGCTCGCACTCAATCGCAAGGAGATCAACGACATCGTCTATCTGGGCCAGGGCGAGCCCTGGCAGATCGGGCCGCTGCGCCAGCATCGGCTCTACAACGAGAAGCTGGCCAAGCAATACACCGACTATGACCCCAAACAGGCCAACGCCCTGCTCGACAAGCTGGGCCTCGCCAAGCGGGATGGCGATGGTTATCGCCAGTATCCGTCGGGCGGCCGGATCAGTCTGTATCACTCGGTGATGGTGTCCTCCAGTCAGGCCATGGAAAACTCGGAGCTGATCCGCAAGCACTTCAAGGATGTGGGCATCGAACTGGTGATCCGCCCGGCCGAGCGCACCCTGCATTACGACCGCGCCAAGACCAATGATTACGATACGGTGATCGAAGGCCTCAACGGCGGCATGGATCCGACGCTGGACCCGCGTGGCTACGTGGCCGTGCATGCCACCGAATCGCGCCAGGGACTGCCCTGGGTGCGCTGGTACGAAACCCATGGCAAGGAAGGCGAAGCGCCGACCGAAAACATGCAGAAGCGCCTCAAGCTTTACGACCAGTGGATCGGTGCCCGATCGGATCGCGAGGCTGACGAGCTGTTCCGCCAGATCCTGGCCCTGTGTCAGGAAGAGTTCGAGATCATCGGCACGGTGCGCAATCCGCCCACCACCGGCATTCGCAACGCGAAGCTGATGAATGTGCCCGAGCGCTTCCCTTACGGTTGGACCTACGCTTCGCCCGGCGCCACCCTGCCGCAGCAGTTCTATTACGTGAAATAGGGCCGGGCTGCGCACATGAAAATGGCGACCCGAGGGTCGCCATTTTTGTCGCTCAGGAGTGCAGGCGCCGAGCAGCTTAGTTCGGCAGATCCGCCAGATACAGCCCCGGTTTGCCTTCGCGGTCGCTGCCGAAGAGCACCTGCTTCTCGTCCGGCGTGAAGGACGGGTGCGGATGGGTGGCCTGGGTGTTGCCCTTGTATTCGGCCCAGGTGCTGTCGTGGCGACAGATCTTGCGGTGGCTGCGACTGGCCATGTCGAAGAGGTGGATGTAAGGATCGGCCTCGAAGGCGTGGCCGTCCTTGTCTGCCACGTCACCGAGCTGGCCGGCGCCGTCGCCCACCAGCAGGCTGCCGTTGAAATTGCTCATCAGGTGCGCGCAGGGCGGCATCGCCATGATGTTCTCATTGACGAGCGTCACCGGGTCCGCTGCGCCGATGAAGCGATCCTGATCGCCCTTGGTGTAGCTCACATACATGAGCCTGGAGCCGTCCGGCACCCAGAATTCGTGCATGCAGGATTCGTGCGGCGCGTGCTCCTTCACCTTGCGTAGGTTCGTGCCGTCGGAATTGATGAACCACATGCGCGCATCGACCAGATCGTGCGGGCCTTCGTGGCAGAAGCCCATGATGCTGTCGTCGAAGGGGCGGAACATCGGGTGCCCCATGTGGCGGCGCTGGTCCAGCACGACGCGGGCTTCGCCGGTGGCGATATCGATATCCATCAGGCGCTGGCGTGGATTGACCTCGAACTGTTTGCGAAAACGCTCCCAGCCACTCACGCCGGTCACCACATCGGCCTGCAGGATTTCCATCGCTGCGATGTGCGTACAGGCGGAATTGGGCACCCAGGTGCCGGCGCCTTTCCACTCTGGCGGCACGGTATAGATGATTTTCTCTTCGAGGGTGGCGAGATCCACCCGGCGATGCTCGCGCCCGCTCTTGGTGTAGAAGAGGTACTGATCGTCGGGCGAGAGATAGGCGCCGTGATAGTTATCGCCCGTGCCCTCAGTGATCTGGCGGGCGAGGCCCGTATCCAGATCCAGCATCCAGATGTTGAACACCCCGTCGAACTCGCCACCGAAGTGCAGTTTGCGGCCATCGTTGGTGAAGCACTTCTGATAGAAGTAGTTGCGCGGGCAGGCTACGTCGGGCGGGGAGAGGCGGGTCACGCGTACGCCGGTGTCGGGGTCGCGGAATTCTTGGAAGTGAAACTGGATGCTGCGGCCTTTAGGCATGAAAGACTTCCTCCAGAGATGAAGGGGGCATTCTACCCTTGTCTGCCTAGGCTGTTTTTGAGCGGGGGCGCTGTGAAATTTCCTGTGCTGGTATGAAAAACGGGCAGTTCTCTGCAAGGAGACCCGCCCGTTTTGAGTGTGTGAAGTGATCGATCTACATCATGCCCAGCGTTTTCGGCAGCCACAATGACAGCGGCGGCCAGTAGGTGACCAATACCAGGAAAGCCAGCATGGTGAAGAGCCAAGGCCCGGTGGCTTTTGTGATTTCGGTGAGCCCCATTTTTGCGATGCCGGAGGCCACGAAGAGGTTCAGCCCTACCGGCGGTGTGCACATGCCGATTTCCATATTCACCACGATCAGGATGCCGAAGTGGACCGGATCGATGCCCAGCTTCACCGCCACAGGGAACAGGATGGGCGCCATGATCAGAACGATGGAGGAGGGTTCCATGAAGTTGCCGGCGAGTAGCAACAGGATATTGACTGCCAAAAGGAACGCGATCGGGCCCAGCCCCATGCTCATCATCCAGTCGGCCAGTTGCTGCGGCACTTGTTCGTTGGTAAGGATGAAACTGAACATCACTGCGTTGGTGATGATGTAGAGCAACATCGCACTCATATTGGCCGACGACAGCAGCACGCCCGGCACGTCCTTGAGGCGCAGATCCTTGTAAACGAATACTGCCACCACGAAGGCATACACCGCGCTCATGGCGGCGGCTTCGGTGGGCGTAAACAGACCCGAATAGATGCCGCCCATCACCACGATGATCAGTAGCAGCCCCCAGATACTGTTCCAGTAGGCGCGCCAGACTTCGAGCGACTCCCACATCAGCTCGAACCTGAAGGTCGGCGCGATCTTCGTGTAGGTTCCACAGGCCTGAATCAGCGTGAGCCAGCCGAGCATCAGTGCGACCGGGATAAAAGCGGCATAAAGCGTGGGCAGATCGCCAAAGGTCTGGATAAGGGCCACGCTGGCTGCGACCGGAACACCGAGTACGATCAGACCTACATAGACAATGCGCGTGACCCATTTGTTTTTCGTCGTCCACGGAGCGAGCGCAAGCCAGAACGTAGCGGCTAGAAACCAGCCGAAGCCTCCTAGCTTGGGCGCCAGCGCGGCAACGAAGCTGCCCAGGATCAACGGCGGCACGACGGTGAACATCAGCGCATAGAACACGCCAAACAAGCTGCCAATGGTGGCTTGCAGACCGTTGCGTTCCGGGAAGGCCATGATGCGCGGCACATTCAGGCTGCGCGCGCGCCACCAGGTCATCAGCCCTAGGAGTAAGGCCAGCACCGCACCGGGAATCACGCCGGCCATGAACAGCGCGCCGACCGAAGCATTGGTGGCCACTGCATACATCACCATCACGATGGAGGGCGGAATCAGAATGCCCAGCCCGCCTGAAACAGTGATCACGCCAGCGCCGAAATTTTTTGGAAAGCCCGCTTTCACCATTGCCGGCATCAGGATCGAACCGATCGCCACCACGGTGGCCGGACTGGAGCCGGAGACCGCTGCGAACAGCGCACAGGCCATCACCCCGGCAAGCCCTAGGCCGCCATGCCAGTGGCCGACCAGCGAGGTGGCGAAGTTGATCATGCGTTTCGCCACGCCGCCGTGAGTCAGGAAGTTGCCGGCGAGGATGAAGAAGGGGATCGCCATGATCTCGAACTTCTCGATGCCGGTGAACAGCTTCATCGCTACCGATTCAATTGGCACCTGGGTCATGGTGTAGAGGAAGGTCAGCACCGTGAGGCCGAGCGAGATCGAGATTGGCATCCCGGTGAGCATCAGGGCCAGCAGCAGTCCGAAAATGATGGCGGCGTTCATGCGCGGCTCCCTTCTGCTTCGTCGTCAAGTCCGGCGACCGCGCCGTGATCGTGATGCGGTAATTCGCCGCTGCGCCAGAAACTCCAGGCCACCTGCAGGAAGCGGAAACACATCAGCGCCGAGCCCAGCGGTACGGCCAGGAACACCGCCCAGGTGGGCCATTCCAGATCCGGCGTGACCGGACCTTCCGGCACGAATTCGGTGCTGCCGATCAGCTGGTTGTATTCGTAGTTCAGCCCGTTGCCCCACACCAGACGCGAGCCGAGCACGCAGATGATCGCGGTGAAGAGCGCGCCGGCGAAGAGGCCGAAGAGGATGAAGCGGTTGCGGATCCGTTCGGGCAGGGCGTTGATCGCCACATCCACGCCGACATGGATGCCGGTGCGCACGCCGTAGGCGGCGCCGAACTTGGCCATCCACACGAACATGATGATCGTGAGCTCTTGGGCCCAGCCAAGATGCAGGCTGAGCAGCCAGTCTTGCAGATAGGGGATTTCGATGCCGGCGAGGTAGCGGTGCACTACGGCGAGGAAGATGATCAGGGTGGCTGCACCGATCAGACTGGCGATCAGCCACTCTTCAAGATGATCGAGGATTTTCATGCGAGGCTCCTGAGCAGGGGCGAAGGGAAAAACACGAAGGGGGCTTGCGCCCCCTTCGTGCTGTGCGGCTTGATCAGGGTTTGGCCGGGTCGAAACCGGTTTCCTTGTAGACTGACTTGATCAGCTCGGTGCCGATGCGCGATTCCTGCTCTTTGTGCACCTTCACCATGACCTTCTTCAGTTCGCTGCGCTCTGCTGGCGAGAGAGCCACGACCTGGGTCTTGCCAGAGGCCTTCACCGCATCAGTGGCGTCGGCGTTTTCCTTCAAGGCAATCGCGTTGGCATAGCGAGTGGATTCATCCATGGCGCTGGAGACGATCTTCTTCAGATCGGGCGAGAGTTCGTCCCAGAACTTCTTGTTGATGATCACCGCGTAGCCCAGGTAGCCGTGGTGCGATTGCACCATGTACTTCTGCACCTCGTGCATCTTCTGGGTGTAGAAGTTCGACGGCGGGTTCTCCGTGCCATCCACCACGCCGGTCTGCAGCGCCTGATAGACCTCGGAGAAAGCCATCACCTGCGGGATCACGCCGAGGCTGCGCATCTGCGATTCGAGCACCTTCGAGGACTGGATGCGCATTTTCAACCCTTTGAAGTCCTCGGGCTTCTTGGTCAGCCTGTTGGCCGAGAAATCCTTGAAGCCGTTGTCCCAATAGGCGAGGCCGACGATGCCCTTGGGCTCTAGCTTCTTGAGCAGACTGGCACCTACCGGGCCGTTGGTGATTCGATGCAGCGCGTTGTAGTCATCGAAGATGAAGGGCAGATCGAAGAGTTCGAACTCGCGTACCCCCAGCGGGCCGAACTTGGCCAGCGACGGAGCCAGCATCTGCACAGCGCCAAGCTGGATGGCGTTCATTTCCTCGCCGTCCTTGTAGAGCTGGCTGTTGGGATAGACCTCGACCTTGAGTTTGCCTGCGGCGCGTTCATTGACGAGCTTGGCGAACTGGTCGGCCGCCTTGCCTTTGGGCGTGTCCTTGGCCACGACGTGGCTGAACTTGATGACGATGGGTTGTTGTGCGAAGGCCAGCGGGCTGGTGGCAAGTGCCATGAGGCCCAGCAACAGGGTGCGGCGGATATTCATGATGCGGTTCTCCTCTGGGGGCAGGCGATGAGCCTTCCCTTGTTTATATGCAATGCGGGCAGACTTGCATAACGCAGCTGCAGCAAGGCCTGCCGTCGGGGGTGACACAAGGCTTGATGGCAAGGATGGCTGCCAGCCCGCTTGTGCGCGGCACTTCGGACGTTGAGCGTACGAATGCGCGCAGTGTGCTCTGTGACAGATGCCGCGTGGCATCGGGGTTTTCCTGACGTGTCCCTGGTGTCACGTACGCGCGCCAGGCGAGGTGGGCGCAGAACTGCCTGTTCAGGCGGAAGAATGAGTGGTAAGCGCACAGGCTGTGCAGGACCCTGGTTGTCCGGCGGGCTGCGGTATGGCTTGGTGACAAAGGGCAGGGGGGCTGAAAGCCTTTCTGTCAGGGCTGTTTGCGCGCTTTTCCGATAGCCTGGAAAGCGATCCTAGATCGAGCGCTGCGCGCGTTTGAAAATGCTTTTGTCCTGAGTGTGGCTGCCCTTCTGGCCCGATTCCGGTGGCCTGTTGCGCGCCGTTTCGGAAGCGGGCGCGAGCCGACTGTGCGTGGGGCTGCAACATTTGTTGACGAATCTTGCC
The DNA here is from genome assembly GCF_030548425.1 of Uliginosibacterium sp. 31-12. NCBI lineage: Bacteria > Pseudomonadati > Pseudomonadota > Betaproteobacteria > Rhodocyclales > Zoogloeaceae > Uliginosibacterium > Uliginosibacterium sp. 31-12. Next base: position 144,743 of record NZ_JAUOOA010000001.1, read on the forward strand.
GAGCACGAGTGCGCGTGCAGGATGAGAAGGCTGCCTGCCACACTCCTCGTGAAGGCTGCGGGTGTCTTCTATGCCCTTTCGCCACGAGACGTAGATCGAGGCCTTGCAGGAGGTAATGGTTGAGCGCCGTCTGTAAGACCGACTCTTACGCGCAGCTTCTGGTTTCTCCCCAAGCCGGTGCGTGTATGCACCGTTGAGGGGTGAAAAACGACCATTGGCGGTGTGTAAATCGCCGTCTGGCAAGGTTTGTGGCGTCCGGGCCTGAAATTTGCACTGTCACGGTGCCGGCACAGCTGGCCATAAACGGAGACAGAACAATGCAAACCCCAAAACGCGCCGAGAGCCTTCTCGGCAAGTACCGCGAAATCGTGCTCGCGGTCGCTTTCTTTCTTGTGTTCGACCTCGCAGTCCTGGTCCTCAACTTCTACACCTCCTATCAGATCGCGGCGGATGCCGTGGCCATCAACCTTGCCGGCCGCCAGCGCATGCTTTCGCAACGCATGGCCAAGTCCGCCCTGATGCTGGAGGCCGGGCGTCGCGAGCAGAGCATGGAGGTGGCTGTGGCGCGCGAGCTAGGTGATGCGGTGGCACTCTTCGAGCAGAGCCTGAACGCCTTCGCCGCAGGTGGTGCGGTGAAGGGGGCGGATGGCAAGACGGTGCGCCTTGATAAGGTGAGCGATATCGATGGTCAGCGCATTCTGGGCGAGGCCAGGGCGCTGTGGCAGCCGTATAGCCAGGTGCTGCGCACGGCGGCCGATACCTTGGGCGAGACGAGCGTGATCGCCGCTGCCAGTCAGGCCCGCACCCACAATGCCCGTCTGCTGGGGCTGATGAACGAGCTCACGGTACGCCTCGAAGCCGTGGCTTCGCAGAAGGCCCAGTGGCTGCGTGAGGTGCAGACGGCCGGCATCATCTTGGCCCTGCTCAACTTTGCCTTCATCCTGGTGAAATTCATCCGCCGCCTGCGCGAGAGTGATGCGCGCTCTGCCGCGGCCGAGCGCGAAACCGCTGAAATCCTTGGCACAGTGCGCGAAGGCCTGATCCTGATTGACCGTGAATTCCGCATCGGCGGCCAGTTTTCGGCCTCTGTTTCGGGCCTGCTCGGGCGCACGGTGAGCGAGGGCGATGACTTCCGCATGATCCTGCGCGACATCCTCAGCCTGGATGACCATGAGCAGGCCATTCAGTACGCCCGCCTGCTGCTCGGGGATCGTGTCAAGGAAGCCCTGGTGCGCGAGCTCAATCCGCTGCGTGAAGTGGGCGTGCTCACCGAAAAGGGAGCCCGCTACCTGAACTTTGAATTCACGCGCGTGATGGTCGATGGCAAGCTGATCCATCTGCTCGTGACGGTGGCCGATGTGTCCGAGCTGGTGGCGCTGCGCGGCGAGCTCTCCACCGCGCGCAGCCATGCCAACGAGCAGCTCAATGTGATGCTGCGCCTGGTGCAGATGCAGCCGGCCACCTTGATGGGTTTCATTGCCGAAGCTGAAGGGGGGCTACTCGAGATCAATGATCGCCTTAAAGCCGTCAATGGCGGCCCCGGTGACTATCGCAAGCTCACCGCACAGATTTTCCGCGTGGTGCATTCGATCAAGGGCAATGCCTCGATGCTGGGGCTCGATTTTGTGGTGCGGGATGCCGATCAGTTCGAAGACTTGCTCGCTCGTCTGAGGGGGCGCGACGAGCTGTCTGGTGATGAACTGATCGGCATCTCCGTCGCCCTGCAAAAGCTCTTCGAACGCATGGGCTGGCTGCGCGGCATGGCATCCAAATACGCCGAACAGCCCGAGCAGCCACCGGCCGACTTCTGCGCCACCATCGAGGATCTGTGTAAGCGGGTAGCCAATGATTACAGCAAGGCCGTACAGGCGCGCGTTCATCTTGATCCGCTGGACATGCTGCCTCAGCAGGCGGCCAGCGCGCTGCGCGTGATTGCCGCGCAACTGGTGCGCAACGCGGTGGTGCACGGCATCGAAAGCCCGTCTGAGCGCGCGGGTGCCGGCAAGCCCACCGCCGGTGAGATCCGCATCGAGCTCTCCACCAATGGTTCCGAGCAATTCACCCTCTCGGTGCGTGACGATGGCCGCGGTCTGTGTGCCAAGCGCCTGCGCGAGCAGCTCGAATCCAGCGGCCAGCTATCTTCTGCCGAGCTCGCCGAACTCTCCGACAAGCAGGTCATCATGGCCATCTTCCGGCGCGGTTTTTCTACTGCTGACAAGGTCGATTCGCATGCCGGGCGAGGTGTAGGCCTGGATGTCGTCAATCATGCCGTGCAGCGTATCGGCGGACGCTTGCGCCTGCTCACCCAGCCCGGGCGTTACACCGAGTTCCGTGTGGAGTTCGCAGCATGATGAAACTGCTCGTCGTGGATGATTCTTCGGTGATCCGTAACCGCATCGCCCAACTCGCCACCCATCCGGATCTGCCGCGCCTCGAACTCGTGGGGACGGCCCGCCATGGCGTTGAAGCCCTGGAGCTGGCGCGCAAGCACCTGCCGGACGTGGTCACCATGGATCTGACCATGCCCAATATGGATGGCGTCACCTGCATCAAGGGGCTCGTCAAGCTCTCGCCCGAAATGCGCATCCTCGTCGTGTCTGCCCTGGGGGATCGCAAGACGGCGCTACAGGCCATGACCAACGGTGCGCACGGCTATCTGCACAAACCCTTCACCAGCGAAGAGCTGGTCGAGGGGCTCAAGGAATTGTTAAGGGACTGAACATGCGTGCCATCCAGGAACAGGAACTCAAGGCTTTCGTCGAGTCCGTCGCCCACTACTTCAAGCACTCCACCGGCGACCGCGCCGAGGTGCGCTCAGCCTTTCTGGCGGATACCGATCAGTACCTGCCTTTCTTCGACTATGCCGGCATCGTTGACGTGAGTGGCGACTGGAGTGGCAGCCTGTGCTTTGCCGCCCCGCGCGGCATGCTCTCGCACCTTCTGGTGGCGAGCGGCATGGACACCATCACGGATGCCGATCACCTCGATCTGGTGGGCGAGATTGCCAACATGTTCTCCGGCCGTGCCCGCAAGGAGCTGGGTGAGGGGCTGGAAATCTCGGTGCCGCGCCGTGCGGCCGGTATTGCCTTCAAACCGTCCAGCGAACCGCGTCCTTATGTGGTGCCGCTCTCCTGGCATGGCTTTGACGCCATGGTGGTGGTGGATCTGAAGACCGGGCGGCAATGAGCTGACATCGCCTTAAAGGGCAAGGGTAATCCCGATGCTTTAAAAGCAGCACGGGTGTCCGTTAAAGCAGAAAGGTGCTCCGCCTGAGCGCCTATCTGACAAGGGATCCTTTGATGTCCGATGTGCCACGCGCAAATCCAAGCTCGCCCGTATGGGTCCGTCTGGTGGGTTGCATCGGCCTGATGATCCTGTTCGCTTGGGCTGTGAGCATCTACTGGACGCATGCCGAGCAGCAGGCCATGGCTCAACGGCAAGCCGAAAAATTTGCCGAAAGCGTGCATCAGATGACTATGGCGGCACTCACGGCCATGATGATCACCGGCACCGTGGGGGAGCGTGCGGCTTATCTTGATCAGGTTGCCAATGCCCGAGATGTGAGCCGTTTGCGTGTTATCCGGGCGGATGCGGTGGCCCGGCAGTTCGGGCCCGGCACCGCTACGCCTCTCAAGCCTGACGCAGATGAGGCCGCTGTTCTTGCCAGTGCTCAGCCACTCTACCGGCACGATCCGGTGGCAGAGGAGTTGGTGGCTGTGCTGCCTGCCATTGCTCAGCGTGATTATCTGGGCAAGAACTGCCTGAGCTGTCATGCATTGGCCAAGCAGGGGGAGGTGCTTGGGGTGGTGAGCATGCGTATTTCGCTGAAAGAGGCTGGGCATACCGCGAATCTTTTTACCGCCAAACTGATCGGGCTCGCTCTTTTGCTGGGTATTCCCGTTCTGGGGTTCGTCTATTACTTTGTACGGCGCGTGGTGAGTCTTCCGCTCGCGGCCATGACCCAAGGCCTGAGCACCATCGCCAGTGGGGATGCTGATCTGCGGGCACGCCTGCCGGTAGGGCGAGAAGATGAGATCGGCCGGGCCGCACTGGCTTTCAATCAGCTCATGGAAACTTTTCAGGGTTTGATTCGCTGCACCGGAGAGGTCGCCGGGAAGGTTTCGCAGGCGTCGCGTGACTTGGCCAGCCACGCTTCGGACCTGATGGATGCGGCACATGCCCAGAACGAGCGCTCTCAGGAGGCGGCCAACTCGGTCGAGCAGATCACGACTCAGGTCGAAGTCGTGTCTGCCAGCGCGGACCGTGTGAGGCAGGATTCGTTGGCGAGCCAGTCCGAATCCCGGCAGGGCAATCAGCGGGTCCGTACCCTGGTTCAGGATATTCGTACCGTCGAGCATGCGGTGAGCCAGATAGCCTCTGCCGCAGATGAATTCGTGACCAGTACTGATGCAATCACCCATCTCTCAGGTGAGGTCAAGGAAATTGCCGAGCAGACCAACATGCTCGCCCTCAATGCTGCGATCGAAGCGGCACGCGCCGGGGAGCAGGGGCGTGGCTTTGCCGTGGTGGCCGATGAAGTGCGCAAGCTGGCCGAGAAGTCGGCCCATGCGGCTTTTCAGATCAACAAGGTGGCAGGCGGGATTGCTGAGCGTTCAGGCACGGTGCGTGGTTCCATCCGTGACGGAGGCGCGCGCCTGGCCAGCAGTGTGCAGGCTCTGGATCAGGTGGCTGCGGCGCTGGCTACCGCGAGTGAGGGGGTGGATCGTGTGTGCTCGGGGCTGAACGAGATCTCTGCCGCATCCCATGAACAGCTTGCCGCATCGCAGGCCATCAACCAGGTCATGGATGAGATCGCCTCAAGTGCCCGCAACAACGATCAGTCCATTGTGGATACTCTGCGCGAGACCCGGACACTGGAAGTTCTGGCGGGCCAGCTGCAAGGCGAGATCGGGCGCTTCCGGTTCTGAGCGGTCATCACGAGCTGCTCTGCCGGATCGCCGGGCCGGCCTTCCGGGCTACAATCGGCAGCCTGATTCACCCCCTGCTGCGCTGTGCCATGAGCCTCCCCATCGACCAAGAACCCGACATGTTTGCAGACGAGCCCGTTCAGGCGCCTCATGCTGAGGCCCCGGCCGAGCCCGCCGCACCGCCTCCGCCGCCAGCCTTGCCGACACTTGCCGAGCTGCCGGACGATCACCTGCCGATCGCGGCCTTTGCCGAGCGTGCCTATCTGGCTTACGCCATGAGCGTGGTGCGTGGCCGCGCTCTCCCGCAGGTGGAAGATGGTTTGAAGCCGGTGCAGCGGCGCATCCTCTACACCATGCACCGCATGCGCCTGGCGCCCGGCTCCAAGCCGGTGAAGTCCGCCCGCGTGGTGGGGGATGTGATGGGTAAATTGCATCCGCACGGCGATTCCTCGATCTACGACGCTTCGGTGCGCCTGGCGCAGGATTTCTCGCTGCGCTACCCGCTGATTGATGGCCAGGGTAACTTCGGCTCGCGCGATGGCGATGGCGCGGCAGCGATGCGTTACACCGAAATGCGCCTCACGCCGCTGGCCGAGCTGCTGCTCTCCGAGATCGAGATGGGTACGGTGGATTTCGTGCCCAACTACGATGGCGGCGACGAGGAGCCCAAGCTTCTGCCGGCGCGCCTGCCGATGCTGCTGCTCAATGGCTCCTCCGGCATTGCCGTGGGCATGGCCACTGAGTGCCCGCCGCACAATCTGCGCGAGGTGGCCGCGGCCGCCCAGCTGCTGATCAAGAAACCTGAAGCGACGCTGGACGAGATCCGTGCTGTGCTGCCAGCGCCGGATTTTCCCGGCGGCGGCCAGATCATCTCGCCGGATTCGGTTATCCGCGATGCCTATGAATCCGGTCGCGGCTCGATCCGCATGCGCGCGCGCTGGCGTGTCGAAACCTTGGCGCGTGGCGCCTGGCGCGTGATTGTTGAAGAGCTGCCGCATGGTGTGTCGAGCTCGAAGATCCTGTCCGAGATCGAAGCGGTCACCAATCCGCAGCCCAAGGCTGGCAAGAAGGAAGTCAGTCAGGACGAGAAGAACAACAAGGCGCTGCTGCTCGGTGTGCTCGATGCCGCGCGCGACGAGAGTTCCGATCTCGCCCCGGTGCGCCTCGTGCTGGAGCCGAAGACGCGCACTCAGACGCCCGAGGAAATGATGCGTGTGCTGCTCGCGCATACCAGTCTCGAAGCCTCTGTCTCGATGAACTTCACGGTGATCGGGCTGGATGGCCGCCCGGCGCAGAAGGGGCTGCGCACCCTGATCCGCGAGTGGATCGAGTTCCGCTTCACCACCGTCGAGCGCCGCACGCAACACCGCCTGGGGCAGGTCGAACGTCGCATCCACATCCTTGAAGGCCGCCAGATCGCCTGGCTGCACATCGATGAAGTGATCAAGGTGATCCGCGAAGCGGACGAGCCCAAGGCTGAGCTGATCGCGCGTTTCGGCCTCTCCGAGATGCAGGCCGAGGACATTCTCGAAATCCGCCTGCGTCAGCTCGCCAAGCTCGAATACATCGCCATCGAGAAGGAACTCGCCGGTCTGCGTGATGAAAGCGCCGGTCTGCGCGAGATCCTCGAGAACCGCAGCGTCATGACCCGCCTGATCCTCAAGGAGATCAGCGAGGACACCAAGAAGCATGGCGACGAGCGTCGCACTCTGGTTGAAGCTGCCCTCTCCGTGGCCGCTGTCGAAGCCCCGGTGCTGGATGAGCCGGTCACCGTGCTGTTGTCGAAAAACGGCTGGGTGCGTACCCGTCAGGGTCACGGCATCGATCCGCAGACGCTCTCCTGGAAGAGCGGCGATTCCGCCTTCCTGGTGGCCGAAGCGCGCACCCCCTGGCCCCTGATCCTGATCGACACGACCGGCCGGGCCTATTCCGTGCGCATCAGTGATCTGCCGGGTGGGCGTGGCGACGGTGTGCCGCTCACCACCCTGATCGAGCTCCAGCCTGGTGCCCGTGTGGCCCAGGCGATTGCTGCCGATCCGGCGAGCGACTGGTTCTTTGCCAACTCCGGCAGTTATGGCTTCATTGCCCGGCTTGAAGATCTCGTCACCCGCCAGCGGGCCGGCAAGGCCTTCATGACGCTCGAGGATAAGGAAAGCGTGCTCGTCCCGGCCCGCGTCGAAGGCGACTGGCTGGCCGCAGCTTCCGGCAATGGCCGGCTGCTGTATTTCCCGCGTGCCGAGATGAAGGTGATGCCGCGCGGGCGCGGCATGATCGTGATGGGGCTGGATGAGAAGGAAGAGCTCTGCGCCATTGCTTGCCCGCCGACCGACGCTGTGGTCGTGATCGGCTCCGGTCGCGGCGGCAAGGATGTCGAGCTGCTGGTAAAGGGCGTGGCGCTCGAGGCCTGCCGTGGCAAGCGTGCGAGGAAGGGTGGCACGCTCACGCCGAAGGTCAAACCGGTCGCGCTCAAGAACCCTGCCTGAAGCCGCTTCGCCCGCAGCTGACCGGGTTTGCCGGGCCTGCGGGCGTTGCGGTTTGAGGGTCTGGCAAAGCCCGCTTGCCGGATTTCGGCGATGCGTTCAGAGTCGAACGCTCCTTCGCCTCTTCCTTGCATCACGCCATGACTCTTGCCGTTGCCATCTACCTGTTTCCGGACGCTGAAGTGCTGGACTTCGCCGGGCCATATGAAGTGTTCACGACGGCCAGCCGCGTGCACAAGCGCCGTGTGCCGGAGGCTGAAGAGTTGTTCCGGGTTTTCACGGTGGCGGCCACGCCGGGCCTGGTGCGAGCGCGGGCCGGCATGGAAGTGAAGGCGGATTTTGGGTTCGACACCCATCCGCCGCTGGACCTTCTGATCGTGCCCGGCGGCGTGGTGACGCAGGAGCTGGAGCGCCCCGGCCTCACTGAATGGATCCAGCGCAACCATGCCATGACCCGGATTACTGCCTCGGTGTGTACCGGGGCCTTCCTGCTTGCCCAGGCCGGCTTGCTTGAAGGTTTGCAGGCGACGACGCACTGGGAGGATGTACCTGATTTGCGTGCGATGTTCCCGGCGCTGCAGGTACTGGAAGGGCGGCGCTGGGTGGATCAGGGGCGGGTGGTGACTTCAGCCGGCATTTCGGCGGGTATCGACATGAGCCTGCATCTGGTCGAGCGCCTGGCAGGGCGTGAGCTGGCCCTGGCGACGGCGCGGCAGATGGAGGTGGATTGGTCTCAAAACTGAGTCTTCGGGTTTTACCGGATAACCCGTATGGGTATGGTTCTCGGTAACACCTTCGTGTGGAAAGGCTTTGCCCGACCAGTGGTGCTTATGAACCTGTTGGCTCCCGACGAACTGCGGCTGACAGGCTGATCTGCCTTGCTAGGATGCAGGGCCGCTTTTTCTCCGGGAACGAAGTGGAGGGCGAAGTGGCGCAGCACAACAAGACTGAGCATCAGCTTCCGCATTTCTTCAGGAGACAATCCATGCACGTTTCAAAACTTGCGCTGGGCTTCGCAGCCTTTGCGCTCATCGGTACGGCTTCGGCCGCCAATCGCCCGAGCGGCTATGTCACGATCTGTTCCGAGGGCAAAACCTGTTCCGTGGACGCGACGACAAACGTGGCTTTCGGCCGCGCGGACAAGTTCTTCTACAAATCCATCAGCGGCAGTTTCGCGTGTAACGAGGCCACTTTTGGCGGCCGTATTGCGGGCGGCGTGAATGAGTGCTCGGTGCCCTCCGGCTCCGCCTCCAGTTCGAGCAAGTCGAGCGCAGCTTCGTCAGCCAGCTCCTCTGTCGCTTCCAGTGCGGCCTCTTCGGCCGCTTCGAGCAAGTCCAGCGTCGCTTCGTCGGCGGCCAGTTCCGCCACTTCGAGCAACGCTTCGGTGCCGATCCCGGGCTGGACCGGCCCGGTCAACGTCTGTGAGCCGGGGGCGCTGGTCTACAACACCACCCTGGATTGCGGCGGCAAGCGCATCGGCCTCGCCTGTGCCGGCAGTAGTGAGACTCAGCCGGCGGTGATGACCGTGATCAACGCCACCCTGAAGAATGTGGTGATCCCGGCGGGCGGCGGCTCGGACGGTATTCACTGCGGTTGGGGCAGCCTGGGCAATGGCCGTGGCACCAACGTTCAGGGCGGTACCTGCAATCTCGAGAATGTGGTGTGGGAAGCGGTGTGTGAGGATGCAGCTTCGATCGGCAACGGTCAGAAGGGCACCGTGATGAACATCAAGGGGGGCAGTGCGGCCAATGCGAGCGACAAGGTGTTCCAGAACAATGGCATCAACTCGACGCTGAACGTGGATAACTTCACCACCACCGGATCGATCGGCAAGCTGTCGCGCGCCTGCGGTGATTGCACCGACAACGGTGGCCCACGTTTCTTCAACATCAACAACGTGAAGATGGAGAAGGTCTCCACCGTGATCGGGGTGAACAGCAACTATGGCGACAAGGCCACGCTGCGCAACATCCAGATCAAGGGCTACAAGGTCGGCAGCCCGAAGGTGTGCGTGACCTATGTAGGGGTGCAGAAGGGCAATGGTTCGTCCTCAAGCATCGGTGAAGAGTGGAACAGCGCTTCCTGCGATGTCTCCAAGACCGATGTGACCTCCTACTGAGCCTTGCCGCGTGCGGGTGATCCGCTCACCCGTTTGCAGACAACCCCCGGCTCATGTGAGACGGGGGTTTTTCTTTGAGGGGAAGGCTTGATGATCTGTTTGCGTGGTGTACTGGCCATGTTGATGGGCTGTTTGCTGGCGCCTGGCATTGCGCAGGCCGAAGCCGTCTTCAACAGTCGCCCGGTGCTCAATCCGTCCTTGTTCACCGGCTTGCCGCTGGTGCGGAGTGGCAGCCTGCTGATTGCCGGCAGCGATGGCAGCCTCCTGCGCAGTGCCGATGGTGGTCAGCACTGGCAGGCAGCGCAGCGCCCGCCACTGAGCGAGGCTATCGTCAGGATCGCGCAGGACAAGGCTTCTGCAACCCTGATCGCGGCGGGCGCGGCCAATGGCATGTTGCGCTCGACGGATGATGGTCGCAGCTGGGCTTTGCAAGCGGTGGCGCTGCCGGCGCGCATGCGTGCCCTCGCGCAATCGCCCCGTACCGGAAGCTGGATCGCGGTGGGCGAGGGCGGGGCGATCCGTTCTGCCGATAGCGGCCTCCACTGGCAGCGTCTGCCTTTGCCTCGGCCGGAAAAGCTCGGTGAGGTGCTGGCCCTGCCGGAGGGCAGCTATCTCGCAGGGGGCGAGAACGGAGTGCTGCTGCGCTCGGTAGATGATGGCCTGAACTGGCTGCTGGTGCGGGGGGGAGGTCAGGCGGCGGTGGTGAGCCTGCAGCATGTGCCGGCCTTGCGCACTACCCTGGCCCTGCTGGCCGATGGCAGCGTGCTGCTGAGCCGTGATGGGGGCCGTCGCTGGGCGCAGGCCCGGAGTGGTGTCACCGACTATCTTTCCGGCTTTGCCTGGGATCCCGTCCGCAAGCGTCTGCTGATAGCCACGGCAGCAGGCAGCGTGTTGCGCTCGGACGATGCGGGCCGCACCTGGCAACAGGCGGCGACAGGTGCCGGGCTCTATATCAATCATCTGGTGTATGTGCCGGCCAATGGCGCCTTGCTGGCAAGCGGTGAGGCGGGCGTGCTGCGCCGCTCGGAGGATGGCGGCGTCAGCTGGCAGCAGGTGATGTTGCCGACCCGTGATCGCCTGAGCCACATTCTGGTGGCGGATCAGATCCTGATCGGGCTGGGCGAATTTGGCGCTGTGCTGCGCTCGGCAGATGCCGGGGCCAGCTGGCAGGAACTGCAGCCGCCGCTGCGCATGTATGTGCACGATGTGCAGCGCTCGGCTGATGGCCGTGCCCTGGTGGGGGTTGGCCCGCAAGGCTGGGTCATCCGTTCGGAAGACGATGGGCGCAGCTGGCAGCCCTTGCCGCTGGGGCTGGGGCTGGATGTCTATCTGCTGAGCATGGCGAGGGACCCGGCTTCCGGTGCGCTGATCGCTGGTGGGCCTCCGGGCAGCCTGATCCGTGCCGAGGGTGATGGCCGCGATTGGCTGTCGGTACTGGCCATCAATAGTGCAGCACGCGGCTCTTTTCAGAAGCTGCTGGCCCATCCACAGGATGGCAGCCTGCTGGCGCTGGCCAGCCCCGGCACGGTGATGCGCTCGGCCGATGGCGGGCGCAGCTGGCAGGCGACGGACGCGCGCACCGAACCACATCTGTACGACGTGGCGGCCTCCGCGCTGGATCGCAGTTGGGTGGCCGTGGGGCGTGCCGGCAGCATCCAGTTCAGCCGCGATGGGGGCCAGCATTGGCAGGCAGGGGACAGTGGGGTGAGCACATCACTCTTTGCCGTGGCTTTCGTGGCCGGCCCGCCGGGGCGTGAGGGCGAAGGTTTTTTCCTCGCCGCAGGCGCCGATGGCCGGCTGTTGCGCTCGGCTGATGCGGGCGTCAGCTGGCAGGCGCTGGCTTCAGTCAGCCCGGCTGCGTTGCGTTACATCCTCCACGATCGTGCCCGTGACCTGCTGATCGTGAGTGGGGATCAGGGCACGCTGTTGCGCTCGGCCGATCGTGGTATCACCTGGACACAAATCCCCAGCGGAACCGATCAGGCCTTGCGCCAGCCTGTGCTGGATCGCAGGGGCGCAATCCATGTGCCGGGGCGGGGCGGCGTGCTCTTGAGCTCGGCGGATGCAGGTCTGGGCTGGCGCCGGATTCCGACTTCGACGGCCGCGCATCTGAAGGGCGTATTCGAATTGCCGGGCGGGGAGGGGCTGCTGGTCTATGGTGACCGACTGCTCCGGATCGAACCCTGAGAGGCTGTTCACGATCTGTAGCGAGAGGCCGTCAGCGGGGTGAAGAGCAGCGCAGGGACCGGAGTTTATGTCGATAAATGAGCGCATGAGCCCCGATCACGGCCTCGCAGTAAGATCATGAACAGCCTCTGAGCGCTGCGGGGCGATCTGTCGTCTCATCCCTGGCGGCATGAAAACGCTGGGGCATGAGCGGGTGCTCAGAAGGGCCCGCGTAGGGGGTGTTCGGTCCTGGGAGGCGTATCCAGATGGGCACGCTCCTCGCGGCAAGCCAGTCCGCCCATTTCGTATTCGCGGCACACATCCGGGCGGCGTTCGTAGATCGTGCACAGCAGCGTGTCGCGGTCGAGCGCCACGCACCAGCCATCCTCCAGCCGGCGCATCACTTCGCCCCCCCATTCGTCTTCATGGGTCAGGTGGCGCGGCACGTTGTCATCGCCCATCAGGATGACTTCGAGCTGGCAACAGCAGGCCCGGCAGGTGGCGCAAGTGATTTCCGGCGTGGCATTCATGGCCGGCATTGTCCCACGCAAGGCGAGTCGCCGCCGCGCTGTGGCGGGTGAAACTCAGAAAGGGCTGGCGCAAGGCTGTTTACTGTATAAAATTACAGTTACTCGTCCTTCGCCTGTCTGCCGCCGCCGTCTTTGTGAGGGCGGGATTTGTCGCCATGTCCATGCCCGTTCCGCTCGATGAAGTCCTGCTGCGCCCCGATGTCTGGCGGGGAGATCGCTTTGCGCCCAACGAGGCCGGCGAAGTGGCCAGCGGCTTCGCAGCGCTGGATGCCGAACTTCCAGGCGGGGGCTGGCCGCGCGGCGCGCTCACCGAGTTGTTGCCAGCGCAGCGTGGCATTGGCGAGCTGGCCCTTCTGCAGCCGGCTTTGCGCAGCTGTGCCGAGGACGCGCCGGTGGCGCTGGTGGCGCCCCCCTGGCTGCCGCATGCTCCGGCCTGGGCGGCGGCGCTGCCGCTGGAGCGCTTGCTGCTGGTGGAGGCAAGCGGGCGCGAGGCCGCCTGGGCCGCCGAGGCCTTGCTGGCCAGTGGTGCGCTGGGGGCCTTGCTGCTGTGGCTGCCGGCGCAGGTCGATGCGCGCAGCCTCCGGCGCCTGCAACTGGCGGCGGAAGGCCATCGCGCGCCGGCCTTCGTTTTCCGCCCGCCGGCGCTGGCGCGCACAGCTTCGCCGGCACCACTGCGCCTGACCCTGAGTGCGGCGCCGCAAGGCTTGCGGGTGGAGTTGCTGAAGCGGCGCGGTCCGCCGTGTAGCAAACCGCTGGTGCTTTCGGTGGCACGACCGGTGGCGCCGCGTCCGGTGCCGCAGGCCGAGCCGATTTCATTGCGGCCGCAACGGGTGCGGGTGTGAGCCATGCTGTGGTTGTGTCTGCGTTTCCCCTGCCTCGCGCTGGAGGTCTTCCCTCCCGAGTCTGAACCTGCCGTGGTGGTGGCGCTGCAGCGGGTACAGGCAGTCAACGAGGCCGCTCAGGCAGCCGGCATCCAGCCCGGTCTGCGTCTCGCCTCGGCACTTGCGCTGGCGCCTGGCCTGCAGGTGCATGAGCGCCAGCCGGCGCGCGAAGCGGCGTGGCTGCATATGCTGGCGTGCTGGAGCGAGGCCTTTACGCCGCAGGTGAGCCTGGCGGCGGAGGATGAATTGCTGCTGGAGATTGGTGGCTGCCTGCGCCTCTTCGGTGGCTTGCCGGCCTTGCGCGAACGGGTACGGGCCGGGCTGGTGGAGCAGGGCAGTTTTGCGCTGCAGGGGCTGGCGCCCACGCCGCTCGCAGCGCAGTGGCTGGCGCGGGCCGGCGTGGAAGCGCCATGCCTTGGCGCCGACGAATTGCCGGCGGCGCTGGGGCCGCTGCCGGTACAGGTCATCGACGGTTTCACGCAGGCGCAGCAGCGTACTTTGGCGGCACTGGGCGTGCGCAGTCTGGGCGATCTGCTGGCCTTGCCGGCGGCGGGTCTGCAGCGTCGTTTCGGTGCGGGTCTGCCGCTGCAACTGGCGCAGGCGCTGGGCGAGCGGCCAGACCCGCGCGAGGCCTTCGTCTTTCCTGAGGTTTTTGCCGAGCGCCTGGAGCTGCCGGCCAAGGTCAGTGAGGCCGCCATGCTGCTGTTCGCCCTGCGTCGCCTGCTCGCCGCACTGGCCGGCTGGCTCGCTGCCCGGGCATCGGGCCTGAGCACTTGCCGGATCCTGCTGGAGCATGAGGATGGGTTGACGGCGAGTGAGCTGGCGCTGAGTTTCGCCGAGCCCACGGCGGATCTGGCGCGTTTCGAGCGGGTGCTGCGCGAGCGGCTGGAGCATTACCGGCTGACGGCGCCGGTGTGGCGCGTGCAGCTGCTGGCGGACGAGGCGCAGCCGCTGGCCGGGCGCAGTCTGGGGCTCTTCGGGCAGGAAGCCGCGCAGGCGCTGGCGCCGGTGATCGAGCGCTTGCGTGCACGTCTGGGGGAGGCGGCCGTGCATGGCCTGGCCTGCGTGGCTGATCACCGCCCGGAATGCGCCAGCCGTGCGGTGCCCGAGGCGCAAGCAGGAGGCTCAGCCGTCGCAGCCGGACTCCGGCCACTGTGGTTGCTGCCGCGCCCGCAGGCGCTGGGCGAGCGCGCCGGGGTGCCGCAGCACGAGGGTGCGATTCTGCGTCTGGCCGGCCCGGAGCGCATCGAAAGCGGCTGGTGGTCTGATGCCGGGCAAGGTGGCGATGTGACGCGGGACTATTTCGTGGCCAGCAATCCGCGTGGCGAGTGGTTGTGGGTGTTCCGCGATGCGCAGGGCTGGTGGCTGCACGGGGTGTTTGCGTGAAGCTGCCGGATTACGCCGAGTTGCACTGCCTGACGAACTTCAGCTTCCTGCGCGGTGCGTCGCATCCGGCCGAGCTGATGGCGCAGGCGCGCGCGCGGGGCTATGCGGCGCTGGCGATCACGGATGAATGTTCGGTGGCTGGCGTGGTGCAGGCCTGGCAGGCGATGCGCGAGCTGCAGGCGGAAGATGCGCGTCTGGCGCGGGAAGCGGCAGAGGCCGGCTTGCCCGCGCCGCCCGTGCTGACTATGCCGAAGCTGATCGTGGGCAGCGAGTTCCGCCTCGCCTGTGGTCTGCGTCTGGTGCTGCTGGCGCAGAACCGCGAGGGCTACGGCAATCTGGGCGCGCTGATCACGCTGGCGCGGCGGCGTGCCGAGAAGGGGGCTTATCACCTGACACGCGGCGATCTGGCTGGGCTGACGCCGCACGGCGCCGTGCCGGATTGCCTTGCGCTGTGGCTGCCGGGCGATTCGCCTGAGGAGGCCGATGCGCGCTGGCTGGCCGGGCGTTTTCCGGGGCGTCTGTGGGTTGCCGCCGAGCTGCTGTGCGGCGCGGATGACGCGGCCCGGCTGGCCCGTTTGCAGACCATTGGCGCGGCCTGTGATCTGCCGCTGGTGGCTACGGGCGATGTGCACATGCATGTGCGCGGGCGCCGTCCGCTGCAGGACACGCTGACCGCGATCCGCCTGCGCAGCACTCTGTTTGAGGCCGGGCTGGCCCTGTTCCCGAACGGCGAACGCCATCTGCGCACCCGGATGCGCCTGGCGCGCCTGTATCCCCCCGCGCTGTTGGCCGAGACCCTGCGCGTGGCGGCCTTGTGCCATTTCGAGCTGGGCGAGCTGCGCTATGAATATCCGGACGAGATCGTGCCGCCGGGCCATACGCTGGAGAGCTATCTGCGCCAGGAAACCGAGGCCGGTTTGCTGCGGCGATATCCGGATGGCATTCCGGACAAGGTGCGCGCCGATGTGGAGAAAGAACTCGCCCTGATCGGCGAGAAGGCTTACGAGGCCTTCTTCCTGACCGTCTACGACATCGTGCTGTTTGCGCGCAGTCAGGGCATCCTGTGTCAGGGCCGCGGCTCGGCCGCCAATTCGGTGGTGTGCTATGCCTTGAGCATCACGGCGGTGGATCCGATGCGCGCCAGCCTGCTTTTCGAGCGTTTCCTGTCGCGAGAGCGCGATGAACCGCCGGACATTGATGTCGACTTCGAGCATGAGCGGCGCGAGGAAGTCATCCAGTACATCTACGCCAAGTACGGTCGCAATCGCGCCGCGCTCGCTGCTACGGTAATCCGCTATCGGCGCAGGAGTGCGCTGCGCGACGTGGGCCTGGCGCTGGGCTTTGGCGAAGAGCAGATCACCGCGCTGAGCGCCTCGCTGGCTTGGTGGGATGCGCGCGAAACGCTGCCGGAGCGGCTCGCTGCCATCGGCATGCGGGCAGAGAGCCCGCGGGTGCAGAAATGGCTGGCGCTGGCCGAGGCGATCCACGGTTTTCCGCGCCACCTCTCGCAGCATGTGGGCGGCTTTGTGATCTCGCAGGGGCCGTTGGCGCGCCTGGTGCCGGTAGAGAACGCAGCCATGGCGGAGCGCTCGGTGATCCAGTGGGACAAGGATGACCTCGAAGCGCTGGGGCTCCTGAAGGTTGATGTGCTGGCGCTGGGCATGCTCAGCGTGATTCGCAAGACGCTCGAACTCGTATCGGCACGCCATGGTCGCCTGCTGACGATGAACGACATCCCGCCCAAGGATGCGGCTACTTTCGACATGATCTGCCGGGCCGACACCATCGGCGTGTTCCAGATCGAGTCGCGTGCGCAGATGAGCATGTTGCCGCGCCTCAGACCGCGCGAGTTCTACGATCTGGTGGTGCAGGTGGCCATCGTGCGGCCCGGGCCGATTCAGGGCGGCATGGTCCATCCCTTTCTCAAGGGCCACGCCGAGAAGAGGCCGGTGCAGCAGATCAGCCCCGAGGTGGATGCGGTGCTGGCGCGCACCTGGGGCGTGCCGATCTTTCAGGAACAGGTGATGCAGCTCGCCGTGGTAGCGGCCGGCTTCACGCCGGGCGAGGCGGATCAGCTGCGCCGCGCCATGGCTTCCTGGAAGCAGAAGGGCCACCTGGAGCGCTTCAAGGACAAGCTGCGCGCCGGCATGGCCGCCAAGGGCTTGAGTGCGTTCGCCGAGGCGCTGTGCCGGCAGATCGAGGGCTTTGGCGAGTACGGCTTTCCGGAGTCGCACGCGGCGAGTTTTGCGCTGTTGGCTTATGTGTCGGCCTGGCTCAAATGTCATGAGCCGGAGGCTTTCCTGTGCGCGCTGCTCGATAGCCAGCCGATGGGCTTCTACGCGCCGGCGCAGTTGCTGCAGGACGCGCGCCGGCACGGCGTGGAGGTGTTGCCGGCCGATGTGCAGGCGAGCGAATTGTGCTGCAGCTTGTTGCCGCGCGAGGGCCGAAGGTCGCAGGTGCGGCTCGGCTTGCTGCAGGTAAATGGCCTTTCCGCCGAGGCGGCGGAGGCCGTCGTGGCCGCGCGGGCGCAGGCACCGTTCAGCGATGTGCAGGATCTGGCCGCGCGGGCCGGGTTGGAGAGTACCGTGCTGCGCCGGCTTGCCGAAGCAGATGCCTTGCGTTCGCTGGTCGGACATCGACGCCAGGCGACCTGGCAGGTCAGCGGGGTGCAGCGCGCGCCTGTGGCGGCGAGCCGGCAGGGGCAGGGCGATCTGTTCGCGCAACAGGCCGCACCCGAGGCCGCCGTGCGGCTGGCGGCACCGACGCTGGGTGAGGAGCTGGTGGCTGATTACGCCAGCCTCGGCATGAGCCTGCGCCCGCATCCCCTGAGTCTCTTGCGTGAGCGGCTGGCCGCGCGCCGCTTCCTCAGCGCCGCGGCCATTCGCCGGGCTGGCGACCGGGCGCTGGCTCGTGCGGCTGGCATCGTCATCAGCCGCCAGCGGCCGGGATCGTCCAAGAGCGTGTTTGTGACCCTGGAGGACGAGAGCGGCATGGTGAACGTGATCGTCCACTCGGCACTGGCCGAGCGCCAGCGCCGCGAGCTGCTTGGCGCACGTCTGCTGGGCGTGTATGGCCAGTTGCAGGTGGAAAGCGGGGTGGTGCATCTGATCGCCCAGCGCCTGGTGGATCTTTCCCTCTGGCTGGGGCGGCTGGATACGGTGAGCCGGGATTTTCACTGAGAAATTGCTCGCGATCTGACTGCGAGGCCGCCCATTGATAACTGAGAGGGCTCATGCGCAGCTCGGAATCCTCATTGATCAACATAAACTCCGGTTCCTGTGCAGCGCTTCCCCACGGTTTGCTTTGCACAGCAAACCGGCTGAGGCAGCGCAGAGTAGGCTCTGCTAAACCCTGCCTCGTTCCTGCTGACGGCTTCTCGCTACAGATCGTGAACAGCTTCTGAGTGGATGTTGCATTGCGGCATTCCACCCCGCTTGCACTGTGTCAAACGTCCGTCACGCCCTGCGTGGCATGATCCGACGGCTTTTTTCGGGTTTACCCGGGAAGATTCCCCCTTTGCGGCCAGCCTTTACCTTGATAGTTGGCCGCTATTGCGGGAAAATCGCCGGCTAGCTGGACCACGCGCCGCCATCCCTCTGCGGCGTTTTCATAATTTCTCAGGAGATTTGCAATGGCTGCAAAAGACCGTATGGCCGTTCTGGCCGCGATGATGGACCAGGCTGTGATTCCGGTGTTCTACGATCCGGACGTCGAAGTTTGCAAGAGCGTGATCCAGGCTTGTGCCAACGGTGGCGCCAAGTGCATCGAGTTCACCAACCGCGGCGATTTCGCTTCGCACGTGTTCTTTGAAGTCACCAAGTATTTCGCCAAGGCTGACCCGTCCGTGATCATGGGCGTGGGCTCCATCGTTGAAGCCCCCACCGCTGGCATCTACATCGCCAACGGCGCCAAGTTCATCGTCGGCCCGCTGCTGAACGCCGATGTGGCCAAGGTCTGTAACCGTCGCGGCATCCCCTACAGCCCCGGCTGTGGCTCCGCCACCGAAATCGGTGACGCACAAGAGCTGGGCTGCGAAATCGTCAAGGTGTTCCCGGGTTCCTCCGTGGGCGGCCCCGAGTTCGTCAAGAGCGTCATGGGCCCGATGCCCTGGACGCGCATCATGCCCACCGGCGGTGTCGAGCCGACCGAAGAGTCCCTGCGCAAGTGGTATGGCGCCGGCATCGTAGCTTGCGGTATCGGTAGCAACCTGATCACCAAGAAGCTGCTCGACGCCAAGGATTACAAGGGCATCGAAGAAAACGTTCGCAAGACCGTTCAGCTGGTCAAGACCATCAAGGCCGAACTGGCTGCTAAGTAATCAAGTTTGAATTCTGCCGGGCCGCTCAGCGCAAGCTGTGCGGCCCGCAGTTCAAGAAATCGACTCCATCCACATCCACAGGATTAGAAAATGTCTGAACTGATCATCAAATCCGCCGCCGAGACCAAGTGGGACTGCGTGTCCTTCGGTGAAGTCATGCTGCGTTTCGACCCGGGCTTCGGCCGCGTTCGCAATTCGCGTACCTTCCAGGTGTGGGAAGGCGGCGGTGAGTACAACGTTGCTCGCGCCATGCGCAAGTGCTGGGGCAAGCGCGCCGCTGTCGTCACCGCTCTGCCGAAGAACGATCTGGGCTGGCTGGTTGAAGACTTCATCATGCAGGGCGGCGTGGATATGTCCCACGTCATCTGGCGCGATTTCGACGGTCTGGGTCGTAACACCCGCGTTGGCCTCAACTTCACCGAGAAGGGCTTTGGCCCCCGTCCGGCACTGGGTTGCTCCGACCGTGGCCACTCTGCCGCTTCGCAGATCAAGCCGGGTGAAGTGAACTGGGAAAAGCTGTTTGGTGAAGAAGGCGTGCGCTGGTTCCAGACCGGCGGTATTTTCGCTGCGCTGGCCTCCAACACCGCTGAAGCCGTGCTGGAAGCCGTGGAAGTCGCCCAGAAGTACGGCACCGTCGTGGCTTATGACCTGAACTACCGCGCTTCCCTGTGGAAGAGCCAGGGTGGTAAGGAAGGCGCTCAGAAGATCAACCGCGAAATCGCCAAGTACTGCGACGTGATGATCGGTAACGAAGAAGACTTCACCGCCTGCCTGGGCTTCGAAGTGGAAGGCGCCGACGAGCACCTGACCAACATCGAAACTGACGGTTTCAAGAAGATGATCGAGACCGCCGTTAAGGCCTTCCCGAACTTCAAGGTGGCGGCTACCACTCTGCGTAACGCCAAGACCGCTTCGGTCAATGATTGGTCTGCGCTGGTCTGGTACGACGGCAAGATCTACGAATCGATGAAGCGCGACAACCTGGAAATCTATGACCGCGTTGGCGGTGGTGACGGTTTCGCTTCCGGTCTGGCCTATGGCTTCCTGGAAGGCAAGGGCCCGCAACTGGCCGTCGAGTACGGCGCAGCTCACGGCGCGCTGGCCATGTCGACCCCGGGTGACACCTCCATGGTGCGCGTGGAAGAAGTTGAAGCTGCAATGAAGGGCAAGGGCGCTCGCGTCATTCGCTAAATTTGCGCAGGGTGTTACTGCGCGGGAAAGGCTTGTATCAAGCTCGACCCCGCTCACTACGCGCCCAGCACAAATCTGTTGCTTGAGTAGAGAAAATAAAAAGCCCGCAGGTCGCAAGCCTGCGGGCTTTTTGCTTTTCGGGCCTTGTACGAGTGACACAAAAAAGCCCGCAGCGTTTTCGCTGCGGGCTTGTTCTTACAGGTAGGAGACTCAGAGCGCCTGTTGCTGGAGCAGGTTCTCGACCGGGGCCAGCATTGCCTCGCGCGAGGGCGGGGCGGAGACTCGGCGTGGGATCAGCTCAGCGTCGAGCAGGCGCTCGATGCGGGCAAAAACTTCGTAGCGTGAGAAGGGCTTCTTCATGAAGTCGTCGGCGCCGATGCGGGTACCGAAAAACTGCTCGGTGGCCTGCTCGTTGCCACTGATCATGATCACCGGAATCTCGCGTGTGAGCGGGTCACGCCGCAGGTGGCGCAAGGCGGCGAAGCCGTTCATGCCAGGCAGCACAATATCCAGAAAGATCAGTTCCGGTTTGTCCCGGCGTGCGATATCTAGGCCTTGTTCGGCATCCAGAGCCTCCAGCACCACGTAGCCAGCGGTGCGCAGGATCTTGCGGAACACGGCAACGATAGTCGGTGAGTCATCAATGATCAGCACTTTTGTACCGTCACGGGCATTCACGCGCGGGCGGGTGCGGCGCTCCAGTGGCAGTGGCAGGATCTCGGCGCCGGCGCTGTTGCTTTCGGCATCCGGCGAAGCCGGTGCCGGAGTTTTGGCTAGGATGGATTTGAGGGTGTCGAGAATGCCCATGGTGGTGTTCCGTTTCAGTCTGCAGTCGGTGTCTTGTCCGCGGTCTTCGGGTCGATAACCCGGATGGCCGGAGAACTGTTGCCCACCCCGCGCAGCTCGGGGCGGTACATGTCTTCAGCGAAGCTTGTGGGGACACCGTAAGTGCCCGGTGTCACCACGCGCAACAGGTAGAAGAGCGTCAGCTTGTTGGCGCCCAGCTTCACGGCGGCGACGAAGCGGTCATCGCGGAACTCGCGGTGACGGATGCGCTCGTCGCTCATGGCCTCGGCCACGTTCACGCCGCCCACGCTGAACTCGGAAGCCTGTGGCCCTTGTGACAGGTTCAGGTTCTCTATTTCCAGCCCGGCCGGAATGTGGTCGATGATCATGCCGTCCTCGATCGTCTGCCAGGCCGTGGCGGTGATCCGCGCGATGAGCATGTCACCGGTGCGCAGCGGGCCACCCTTCCAGGCGCTCCCGTCGGTATTGAACCACTCACGGCTGAGCTTGATCTGGTCGTCCTTCGGAGCGGGCGGCTTGAGCGGATAGCCGGCGGCCTCGATTTCGATAAAGAGCGGTGCGCTGCCCTTGTTCTCGATCGCAATGCCTTTGGCCAGCGCGGCGATATCCAGGCTGCGCATCTCGTCGCGCTTCGAGCTGAGGGTGTCCGTGCGCTCGCCTTGCCTGAGCAGCGCAGTCCATTCGCCACTGCCTTCCGCCGTGCCCTGGGACTGGGCAGCGAGGAATAGCGCGAGGCGTTCCTGCGTCGACAAATAAGAACGGCCGCCAAGGCTGTCGGCCAGATCGAAGAGCAGGTTTTCGCGACGTGGATGGGCTACTTTATGGCGCACCAGCAGGGCGTAGCTCAGAGCCAGGTCGCGCGAGCGGCTGCCGTAGTCGCCGAGCCAGGGGCTGTAGTTCTCGGGCTGGATGCCGTAGCGGCGATTCACGGCTTCATCCAGCGCCACCTTGGCCCTTGCGGCGTCACCCATCTGCTGCAGGGCCAGCGCAAGGTGGATCAGGGGCAGGGGGGACTTGGCGCGATCGCGGTACTGGTCGTGCAGGATGCGCAGGGTGGCCAGCGGCGCTTTCTGCTCACGTGCCAGCATGTAGGCTAGATGTGCCATTTCGGCAAAGCGCTGGTGGCTGTTGCGCAAGAGCTCGTAGTCCTGATGCTTGTAGCGGCCGTTCTCGTCCGGCTTGAGCGTGGCAGGCAGGCTCGGGAAGTTGTTCGGTGCGCTTTGCAGGGTGGTGAGCATCCAGTCCTGCGCGTTCTTGAGCATCGCGTCGGGCACCGTGAAGCCCTGAGCGCGGGCGTCCAGCAGGAAGCCGCTGACATAGGCGGTGAGCCAGGTTTCGTAAGGCCCGCTGCCCCACAGGTTGAAGCCGCCCTTGGCGCCCTGCATGCCGGCGATGCGGCCGATGGCGCCCTCGATGAAACGGGCGCGCTCTTCACGGCTGCGCGGCTCGATGCCAAAAGCCTTGCCTGCCACTTCGTCGATGAAGACATGCGGATAGGCCGCACTGGTCGTTTGCTCAAGGCAGCCGTAGGGGTAGTTCAGCAGACCCTTGACGATGCTGTTCACGTTCAGCGGCGGCTTGGCTGAGACGGTGATCGAAAGCGTGCTGGAGCCGCGGAAATACTTCTCGACCAGAGCCGGGTCGAGCTTGAAGTTGCCGTCCGGCTCGATCTTCGCGCGCCGTACTTCGCGCATCAGCGGCAACGGAGGCTGCACCTGCAGGGCGGCTTCACGCACGATGCTGATGGGCTTGGCACCACTGCCCTTTACTTCGAGGCGGATACGGGCGAGCCCGATGGCGTCGGTCGGTTCGGCGGTGAAGCGCAAGGTCTGGCGCTGCTTGTCGCGCAGGCTCAGCTTGCGTTCGCCATCGCGGATCGCCAGTGGGCTGGCGGCGGAAAGGCGGATGCTGATCTCTTGAGCGCTGCCCGAAAGGTTGGTGACATCCAGCGCAATGGTGGCCTGATCGCCCGGTGCAATGAAGCGCGGCATGGCGAGCTCGGCCACGATGGGCGCGGCAACGATCATTTCGCGCTCGGCGGAGCCGTAGTTGTCGGCGGTGGAGGCTACCGCCATCAGGCGCAGGGTTCCGTTGAAGTCCGGAATGTCCAGCGTGATGCTGGCTTCACCCTTGGCATCGAGCAGCACCGGCCCGGAGAAAAGATCCACCAGCTTGACCTTCTTGGGCATGCTCTGGGTGTCGCGCTTGCCGGCGTCACCGCCCCATTTGAGCTTGCCGCGATCGCCATCCATCTTCTCGATCAGCTTGCCGTAGAGGTCCAGCAGATCGGGCGCGTAGCGATGCTTGCCGAAGAAGAAGTCAAAGGGGGCGGGCGTCTTGAAGTTGGTGATGTTGAGGATGCCGACATCCACGGCCGAGAGCGTGACCATGGCCTGCTTGCCGGCGGCGCCCTCGACCTTCACCTTGACCGTTGTCTTCTGCTCGGGCAGTACCTTGGCCGGTGCTGTCAGGGCCACTTTCAGGCGCCGCTCCTCACGCTGCAGGGGCAGGTGGATCAGGCCCAACGCGCGTGCCGGGGTGACGCGGTCGCCCTGGCTGCCGGGGCGGAAGGCCAGCACCGAGATGTAGAGGTCGTGGCGGCTCCAGCTCTTGTCGACCGGAATCGTGAGGCTGCTGCCGCTGGCGGAGACGCTGATGCGGCGGCTCCACAGCACCTTGTCCGCTTCGACCGTGACCAAGGCTTCACCATCGTGTGGTGGCACGATGTTGAGTTTCACGCTGTCACCTTCCTTGACCGGTGCGCCTTCAAGCTTGAGCTGGACGCGGTCCGGTCGGTTGCCGAGATCCTCGGCTTCCTGAGCGCCCCAGCCAGCGTAGAAGCGATAGCGCATCGTCATGCCGGTGCTGGCGTCCGTTACTTCCAGCCGATAACGGCCATAGCCGACCGGTAGGGAAAGCTTGCCAGGCTGCTTGAGCGCCAGCTTGCCGGCCTGTTCGAGCTCTTCGGTTTCGGTAAAGCCGGAGTGCCAGCCTTTCTGGTCATCAAAGCGCCAGTAGTATTGGCGATCTTCACGGTAGAGGCGGAATGCGGCCTCGTTGAGCGGGGCGAACTTGCCATCCGTGCCGACGCGGATCAGCTCGAACTCGGCTGGGCTGCTCTCGCGGGCTACGTTGCGATCGAAGGCCGGGCGTACGCCGATCAGCTGGGCGGCCGGCCACCAGGTGCGCTCGATCGAGCGAACCACCGGGCGGCCACCGGATTCGAGCAGGCTGAAGCTGGCACGCACGGTGAGTGGCGAGCGCGCGCCGCTGGCATCGAAGGGCACCTCGACGCTGGCCTTGCCCTGCTCGTCGAGGGCGCTTTCGTCGAGCTCGGCACGGCGTTTGCGGCTGTCGTCGGCGAAGTCGCCGAAGATGAAGTTGGGCCATTTGGCGGCGAGCGGATTGAGCTCGCGCTCGGTGGCCACGCTGCCAAGCAGGCGGTTGCCGGCGGCGGGTGCGCCGAAGAGGTAATCCCCCTGTACGGCGACCTTGAAGTCTGCGTCCCCCAGCAGCAGGGGCTGATCATTGCGTAGCTGAAGCTTCATGCGCTCGGGCAGGAATTCCTCGACCTGGAAGCTCCACACCTTGTCGGCCGCCTTCGCGGCCGGGTCGCTGCGCAGGGCCAGCGTCCAACTGCCGGTCTGGGCATCGGCCGGCAGGCTGACGCGCTGGCGGAAGTAGCCGGGCAGCTTGCTGTCCGGCTGCCAGCTCTGGGTCAGCACGCTCTTGCCGTCCGGCCGCATCAGGGTGGCCTGCAAGGGTTGCGGCGGCTGCACATGGCCATCCGCATCGCGGGCCAAGATGGAGACCTCGAAGCTCTCGCCGGGGCGGTAGAGATCGCGTCCGGCATACACGAAGAGCTTGTTGCGATTGGGTTGATGGCCGCCGGTGTCGAACTCCGAGAGATCCAGTGCCGGTTCCTGCAGGGCGACCAGTGACATTTCCTTGCCGCGGCGGGCCAGCAGCAGGCGTGCATCGGTCGGTACGCCGGCCAGGGCTGCGTGACCATCGCCGTTAACGCGGCCATTGGCGACGCGTTTGCCGTTGGCGTCGAGCACTTCCACTTCTATGTCCCCGAGCGCTTTGCCACTGGCCAGCGAGGTGGTGAATACGTCCAGCTGTTGCACATTGCGGCGTGCGTGCAGGCCGATGTCGCTGACGTAGAAGTAGGTCGTCTGGTAGTCATCACGGAAGCGGCCGGGCTGGCTCATCACCGCAATGTAGATGCCGGGCTCCTGCAGCTCCTTGATGGTCTCGACCGGCAGGTGGGTTACCTTGCGCGCGTTGGGCTTGTCGCTGGTCAGAAAGCGGCCCATGTACACGCTGCTGGACACCTCGCGCAGGCGGTCGAGCTGGTAACTCCAACTGCGGCCCTTGAGCTTGCTGTTGTCGCCCTCATAGCCATAGCAGTCGTAGCACTCGCCTTCTTCGTCACCATCGTAGCTCGGACCCTGATGGCGTATGCCCAGAACGGTTTCGATGAAGCGCGGCATCTGTGCTGGTTCCACGCGCAGAAATTGCACGTCCACCTCCGACACGTTCACTGTCACCACCGGCAGGCCGCCGTTCTGTTTTGCGGGCAGTACCGTTCCCTTGCTGGCGAAGAAGAAGGAGGGCGGCATTTCTTCGCTGGCAACGTCACACTCCTTGGCTGCCACGAGCTTGGCGCCGGCGGCGGCTTTGAACTCGGCGGCGATGCGGATGCGGTAATTACGTTGTGGCTTGATGTAGGGGAAGAACAGCACGCGCGGGTTGCTGCCGATTACCCAGCTGCCGGGGAGAATTTTCTCGTTGCTGCTGGCCTTGCCATTCTGTGCCGGACCCTGATTGGAGCTTTGTTCGCTGCTGCTGTCTGCTGCGCCATCAATGCGGCCCAGATCCACCACCTGCAGCAGCTTGTCGAAGGATTGACCGCTTGCCACCGGTTCCGAAAACACGACAGCCAGGGCGGGCTGGTCTTCGAACAGGCGGGATTGGCAGGTATTGGCTTCAAAGGGGCCATCAGCCTGGGCGATCACGGCATCGCCACCGATCATCTGAGGGGTTCGCTGCGTCTTCCACCACCAACCGGCCATCGCGGCCAGGGCAATGAATGCGGCCGCAATTGCGGCGAGGAGTTTGTGCCTGGTCATGCTGGAATCCCCGGGAGGCGTGCCTGGATCGCTACACGTGCGGTCAGGGCTGTGTTGTGATGGCAGAATTCTGCCATCCGGACCAAAGGCGGAACGGGGCCGGAAGGGCAGGAGTGGCAGGCGTGCGACGGATGGCGTGTCAGCGTCGTTGGCGCGTTGAATCAGGCATCCGTTCTGGGGATTTCGCCATCCAGCTGGCCGCTTAGAAAGTCGAGAGCATCCTTGAGCATGGCCGGGCTGATGGTGTGGCCTGTGGCGTACTCCTTGAGGTCTGCTGCCGTACCTTTTTTCGAGAAATACTTACAGGCTGTGACCGATTCGGAGCAGGCCACAACTTCGTCCTGGCTACCGTGTTGAAGCAGCAGGTTCAAGTGCTGCATGGCCGTGGCCGGTGCCGCTTGCGCTGTGCAAGCGGCAAGCAGGCGTCCGGCAATGCTGACGACGCTCTGCACCATCCGTGGCTCGGTGAGTGCCAGAGCCAAGGCCATGGCGCCTCCCTGGCTGAATCCGAGAATGTGTACTTGTTGCGGGGCCGCGCCGGAGCTTGTGACCAAATCTGCTATGTGCTGCACGAGCCACTGTCGGCTGGCCTCGATCTCTTCTTCATCAAAGATGCTGCCATGAGGGGAGTCAAAGCGTTCGTACCAGCGGTAATAGCCGGGAGCCATTTCGTGTGGGGCACGCAGGCTGATGACCAAAAAGCGCGGATCGACATGGCGTGCCAGAGCGAACAGGTCGTCCTCGTTGGCCCCCTTGCCATGCAGCAGGACCAGCAATGGAGGGTGCTGTGTGGAGACTTCGGGCGAACGCAGTCTGAAGTTCATTGCTCAAGATGGAAGCGAGGATGAATCCAGTCAGCATGGTCACTGCGATTCTCTCCGAGCGCGTCCGTAACTAAGGTGAGGGTTTTCGCGTTACGCACATCTACCTGAGCGTTGACTGCACTCTTGCCGCCGCTCATGGGACCGCTCTTCCAGACCAGTGCGTTGTCAGCCAGGATGCTGAACTCGGCGTAGCCGCCTCCTTCTGTAGCGTCATCAATGCCGGCACGAGTACTGAAGCTGATAGCTTTCTGCGGCACGGGAATAGTGATGCTTGATGCAGCATGTGTGCCAAAGCCGCTTGCGAACTTCTCTCCGCCGACGCGCAGGGCCCTGCCGGAAACTGCGGCGTTCAAAGCCAGATCACCCCACTCCTGCTGCACCATACGTCCCGTGATGCTGGTGGCGTCAATCCATCCCTCGTGGCTTGGCAGGGCGCGATTGACATGGAACCCGGTCGTGGCCAGCCATGAGCTGAACGCGAGAATCAGCCAGGCGCTGATCGGAATGCGCGCATAGCAGGCGCGCCAGTGGATGCTGGCCCAGAGTCTGGGTGCCAGCATCCAGAGCACAAACAACACAGTAAGCGCCGCCACTGCGTATTCGAGGGCGATTCCGCGTGGAGGCAGCAGGAGAAGGATGTTCGCGGCCGACAGCAGGCTGATCCATACGGCATGGACTGCGAATTGCCGGTTGCAGGCTGCGGCTACCAGGGCGATGACCGCCGCCGGGAACATGTAACGCTCATGCATTGCCGGCAGAAGAAGGAAGAAGGCACAGGCCGAGATGATGGCATTCCGCCAGTGAGTGGATTTTTGTTGTGTAAGGAAGGAACTGGTCGTCAGCACAAGACCAAGCGCAGCATAGAAACCCATGCCCAGATATTTCGGCGTAAATAGCCTGTACCAGCCCTCCGGGCTGGCCGCCCAGTCGAAGATAACCAGACTGTCCGGTCGCATGTTTAAGCCAAACAGGTACCAGAGATTGGCCCCGTTCATCGTGGCATAGGGGTACAGGCTGGACGCCTTCAGGTAGGTCTGATCAAACATTGACCCTGTGCTGCCTGCAAGGAAATAGGGCAGCAGCAGGAGCACCGCGATACCAAGTGCGGGAACAGCTCCGAACCACAGGCGGTGGCTGTGCCGGCGATGCCACAGGAGCGGCAAGATGACCGGGGCGACGCAGATGGTCTGGAACTTGGTCAGCACCGCGATCACGAGAATGGGCAGGCTCAGGATCAGGTAGCGGCCTTCAATCAGCGTATAGAGCGCCAGCACCAGCAGGAACGAGAACAGCAGGTCGACCTGTCCCCACAGCGGGCCGTCGATGAGCAAGGCAGGGTTGAGCGCGGCAAATCCGATAACGATATTCCACTCCAGATCATTCGCAACGGACCGCTTGAGGCAACGATCCAGCAGTAGCAGCAGCAGCCCGTGTGCAAGAACGATGGGCGCGTTGCACAGGTGGCGCAAGAGCAGATTGGCCTCCGGTGTGATCTGCAGGCCACTCATGAATTTGCCGACTAGCCAGAGCCAATGCATGTACAAAGGCGGGTAGTTGGCCTCCAGATTTTCGAAGCCGTTGCGTTGCAGTTGTCCGATCCAGTCCACCCAGAATGCGATGTCGCTGCCGAAGCCATCCGTGCTCGCCAGCAAGATGTTCACAATGGTGACGACCATGAGCCAGAAGCCCAGAGGGCGCTCGCCGCTATGGCTGAATACGGACGGGTATTGTGTGGCGGAACGCTGCGGCATGATCGGCGTCGGGATAATGGTTAGGTGTCTTTTCTGCTCTTGAAGGCGCAGCCTTCCAGACGGTCTACTTGAAAGCGTGGTCGATTCTTTGCTTCGGTGTAGATCTTGGCGACGTATTCGCCTATCACGCCAAGGCTCAGCAGTTGCACGCCTCCCAGAAAGTACATCGGGATGACGGTGGAGGCCCAGCCGGGCAGGGCTTCATCGGTGAACAGGCGAATGACCAGACCCCAGCCGGCGAGCGCGAGGCTGACGATGGAAATCAGGATGCCGATCGAGGTGATCAGTCGCAGCGGGTAGGTTGAGAACGAAGTGATGCCCTGCCACGCGAAGGACAGCATCTTGCTCAGCGGGTATTTCGACTCGCCGGCGAAACGCTCGGCGCGGTCGTATTCTACGGTGGCGCTTTGGTAGCCCAGCAGGCGTACCATGCCGCGCAGGAAGAGGTTCACTTCCCTGTATTCGGACAGCGAATCAAGCGCACGACGCGAGAGCAGGCGGTAGTCGGCGTGATTGAAGACGATGTCGACTTTCATCGCGGCCATCAGCTTGTAATAGCCTTCGGCAGTGAAGCGCTTGAAGAAGGTGTCGGTGTCGCGACGCTTTCTCACGCCGTAGACGATCTCACAGCCTTCACGGTAGTGGCGAACCATCTGCGGGATGACGTCCAGATCGTCCTGCAGGTCTGCGTCCACGCTGATCAGGGCATCGCCGGGGGCGGTCATCAGGCCACAAAAAAGCGCGTTCTGATGGCCGCGATTGCGCGAGAGCTTGATGCCGCAGACTTCCGGGTGTGCGGCGGAGAGCTCCTGAATCAGGGCCCAGGTCTTGTCGCGGCTGCCGTCATCGACATAGAAAATTGCACTGGCTTCGCTGACCAGACCTTCCTGACGCATGCTGGCCAGAAGCGGAATCAGCCGGCGGGTGGTTTCGCGCAGCACTTCCTCCTCGTTGTAACAGGGAATGACTAAGCCGATGGTGGGCGTACTCATGATGGATGCCTCGAACGGAAAGACCAGATGGCGTTGATGACGTAATTCCAGACCAGCACGCAGCCGGTGGCCAGGATCTGAGCGGCTGCAACAGGCAGGCCCAGCGCGATCAGGCCGAGCAGGACCAGCTGGTTGATCCCCAGACCGGCTGCCGCGGTGAGCAGAAAGCGGGGGAGACTGTCGCGGTGCCGGTGGCTGCCTCCGAAGGTGAAGCGCGCGTTGGCCCAGTAGTTGTAGAAGGTGCTCAGGCTGTAGCCGGTGGCCGAAGCTGTTGCTGCCGTGCACAGGCTGGTGGCCAGCAAGGCGGCCATGATCAGGTAGTGCAGCGCCGTGGCACTGCCGCCAACCAGCAGGAAGCGCAGGAAAGAGCTGGGGCCGAGATGCGTCATCGTGTGGCGATGGAAAAGAGGAAGAACTGCATGGAAAGCATTGCCAAAAACCTATTTATCTGCCCATAAGGGAAGTGTTTGCCATCATAACGGCTTATCACTGTGTTGCGGCGGGGCAGATAGGCCTTCTTTGTAAGATTTTTTCTGACAGTTGCAAATATGCCGAGACGAAAAAAAGCCTGGTGATTTGGAGTCACCA
Organism: Uliginosibacterium sp. 31-12; assembly: GCF_030548425.1. Classification (NCBI taxonomy): domain Bacteria; kingdom Pseudomonadati; phylum Pseudomonadota; class Betaproteobacteria; order Rhodocyclales; family Zoogloeaceae; genus Uliginosibacterium; species Uliginosibacterium sp. 31-12. Next base: position 174,839 of record NZ_JAUOOA010000001.1, read on the forward strand.
GGCTAACCATCTGCTTGGCAGCAGGAGGAGTCATCGGGACGTGGCTTGCGCCACGATGATCAGTTGCCGCTGCCGGTTCCGGAATTGTTGTATTCCCAGAAACGGGCGGTTGAGCTGGAATAGGCCGCGCCATTGGTGCCGGCCGCCCAGGGATCGGTGATACGGACATGCGCGCTGATGGCCGTGTCACGTATCACCAGTTGGCCTTTGGCGCCCGATTGCGCCCAGTTTCGACCCAGATAAGTCTTGCCGGTGCCCGCGCTGCCGGTGGAGTTCAAGGTGCTGTTGGTGACCAGGAAGCCGTAGCTGTTGGTCGACTGGGTGCTGGGGGCAAAAATGTAGCTGGTGGCCGAGGCGCCCAGACGCGCGCCGGTGTACTGGATGGTGCAGCCATAGAAGGCGGCGGTGCCGTGACCGAAGATGAAGTCCACATCCCCCTGCACGAAGCTCGACTTGAAGAAGGCGCGGATTACCGCGCTGTAGCTGGTTGAGCCAATGAACAGGGTGTCCTGATTGCCGATCACCTGCACGTTCTCGAAGATCGCCTTGTCGCCGCGCACCGATAAGGCCAGGGCGGACTGGTTGCTGCCGCTGTAGCTGCCCTCGGTGTAGCTGTTCTTGAAAGTCAGGTTGCGGGCGCGGAAGTCTTTGGACATCACCGTGAAGCTGGCACTGTCACTGGTGCCGACGGTGGTAGCCGAGGCGTTGCTGGCGCACTTGGAGGTGGCGGTGCCGGTGGCTTTTGGCGTCAGGTTGGAATTGTTGTAATGAAGCACTGTGTTGCCAGCGCTGGCGTCCAGACCGTAGAGCGTGATCGGTGGCGCGGAGGAGGGGATGCACACCACTTCCTTGTAGGTGCCGGCCTTCACGCTGATGTACTTGCGGCTCGTGCCGCCAGCCGATACGGCGGCGTTGATGGCCGCCTGGATGGTGGTGTAGCTGGCGCTGCCGTCGGCGGCGACCTTGTAGTTGGCGGTGAAGCCACTGATGGCGCCAACGCCGCCAGTGGGATCCCAGTTATCCGTCGTGAGCGAGCCGATGGTGCCGGCCTGGGCCATGTACTTCGAGATCGTGTAGCCGGCCGCTGCCGTACTGCTCAGTTGCGGGCGGGCGGTGGTGGAGCTGACGGCGAGGGCACTCGGGCTGGCCAGCAGGCTGGCAGCCATGAGCGCCAGCGCGCCGATAAGGCGGTGGCTTGATTGCATGTTTGTCTCCAAAAGTCCGTTGTGAAACGTGATTGGCCTTTTTCAGGCTCTGGGCCGGATGTTTCCGGTCACGCGATTATAGTTCTGATATCGGTAACAAATGGAGTCTTTATCGGTTTTTGCAGGCTTGCCCGGGGGCGGCGGGCTCAGGCGCCGGGCAGGCGGATGTGGAATTGGCTGCCCGTGCCGGGCGTGCTGCGTACTTCGATTTGGCCGCCCAGTGTGTCTTCGACGATGTTGCGCACGATATCGAGACCGAGTCCGGTACCACCCTGGCCGGCGCGCGTCGTGAAGAAGGGTTCGAAGATGCGCGCCTGGACTTCGGGGGCCATGCCGCTGCCGTTGTCGCTGATCTGCAGGCGGGCGCAGCCAGTTTCATCCCGCCTGGCTTCGATGCGGATCTGCTGCGTGCCGTCGCCGACATTACCGGCCGGAAAGGCATGGGTGAGGGCATTGCTGACCAGGTTGGTGATGACCTGGGCCAGCGGGCCGGGGCTGGTGTCGAGCTCCAGATCTGGCGGGATGTTGAATTCAAGACGTGTGCCACGTCCCTTGAACATGGGTGAGAGGGTGTAGCCAAGCTGCTCTAGCCAGCTTCGCAGCATGATTTGGCGGCGCATCGAGGTGGCTTGATCCAGCGCCATGTCCTTGAAGCCTTCGAGCAACTCATGGGCACGCTCGAGATTGCGGTCGAGCAATTTGCGGGCTTCGCTGACGGTATCGAGGAAGTCGCTGAGATCGCGCTGGCGCAGGGTGCCGTCTGCCTGCTTGCGGCGAACGCTGGCGAGGTTTTCATCCAGGATGCCGCTGGCCATCCAGCTGTTGCTGATCGGGTTGCTGATGTCATGAGCGAAGAGCGCCACCAGCTTGCCGAGGGTGGCGAGTTTTTCGCTCTGGGCAAGTTGCAGATGGGTGGATTCGAGGCGGGCGAGGGTTTCGCGCAGGGACTGGTTGGCTGCCTCCAGCTCGCGGGTTCGTTCGGCCACGCGTTCGCTCAATGAGGCGTTGGCTTCCGAGAGTAGGCTGGCATTTTCGGCGTGTGCGGCGAGCAAGGCCTGCTCGGCCTGCTTGCGTTCGGTGATGTCCTGATGCGTGCCGGAGAGGCGCCGCGCCGTGCCATCTGCGGCACGTGCAGTGACTTCGCCACAACTCTGGATCCAGCGATATTCGCCACTCTTGCAGCGCACGCGTATGTCCACGCGGTATTGCTCGATCTGACCTGAGCTGAGGGCCTGGGCTGCGCTCATGAGGCTGGACAGGTCATCCGGGTGGACCCGTGCGGTGAATGCATCGACCGACTCGTCCATTTCTTCGTCGGTATAGCCGAGCATCTGTTTCCAGCGCGCATCGAAACGGTTGCGGCCCGAGTCCAGCTCCCATTCCCAGCAGCCCAGGCGCCCAGCGGCCAAGCTCAGTTCCAGGCGCTGCTTGGCTTCGCTGAGTTCCTGGGTGCGTCGGCCGACTTCGTTTTCGAGGCCTGTATTCAGCGTCGACAGGGCCTGTAGGCTGGTGTCGAGACGGCTGCGCGCCTCGGCAAAAGCGGCCAGCAGACTGCCCAGTTCATCACGGTGTGGATATGCCGGCTGGGCCATTTCATCTGCCGCGCCTTTGCGCCAGTGGCGCAAGGCTTCGGCCATGGCGGCCAGTGGCTGCGATAGCTCGCGGTGGATGATCCAGTAGAAGAGGGCCCACAGCGCGGCGGCCATGACGAAGGAGTTGAGCAGGGTGGCTAGAAGGCTGTAACGCATCTGCGCGAGCATCAAGGCGTGACTGGAGTACAGCTCGAAGTGACCGACCGTGATGGTGTTTGCGCCGGGCGCTGCGTGCTCCAGCGCTACGCTCAGCGGTGGCATTCCAGCAGGTTGGCGGGCATCGAGATTCCCTGCCCAGATCAGCACGCGGCCGACTTCGTCGCTGATACGGATGGCGCTGACCACTGGCGAGCGCTCGATGCCGGCGGCGAGATCGGCCAGCTGTCGTCGGTCCATGGCCCACAGCGCTTCGCCCAGACTGGGTGAGAAAGCGCGTGCGAGGTAGTTGAGCTCGCTATCAATGGCCTGGCGGGTGGAGACGTACAGAGTGAACAGTTGCAGCGCGGTGAGTGCCGCCGCCAGCAGCAGATAGGCAGGCAGGAGCTGGCGGAACAGGCGGCGGGCGAGTAGATGCGGCGAGCGCATGCGGAGTCCAGAAGTAGCGACGTCCCCAGTCTAGCCGCGGTTGTTACCTGCCCGATTCGCTTTATGCGTTAAATACGTCAAATTCTGCAATTCATTTGCGAAATCTGTGATTTTTTACCGCACTTCCTGGGCGCTGAGGCGCTTTGCCGGGCACTGGGCGCTGAAGCATGGCGCTGGCGCGCGGCACCAGCTGATGCGGGCTATTGCCGATCAGGTCGCGACGATTGATGTCGACGAGGAACTCGCGGATCAGCTCATGGTTGTCCGGGTCGTGGTAGCGGAGCAGCGCCTTGTGCAGTCTGCGCTGTTTGGCCAGGCGCGGCGTCTCCACGTCCTCCGAATCCTGGGAGACTTTCCTCAGCGGATTCTTGCGCGAGTAATACATGGCGGTGGCCATCGCCAGCGGCGTGGGCGTGAAGGCCTGCACTTGATCCGGGCGGAAGTTGTTCTGCTTCAACCACAGCGCCAGATTCAGCATGTCTTCATCCGCCGTGCCGGGGTGGGCGGCGATGAAGTAGGGCACCAGATGCTGGGTCTTGCCGGCTTCCTTCGAATACTTGTCGAACATCTTGCGGAAGCGCTCGAAGCTGCCGATGCCCGGCTTCATCATCTTGGAGAGCGGGCCTTCTTCGGTGTGTTCCGGGGCGATCTTCAAGAGGCCCGAGACGTGGTGGGTCACCAGTTCCTTCACGTACTCCGGCGAGCGCACGGCGAGGTCGTAACGCAGACCTGATCCGATGGTGATTTTCTTCACGCCGGGAATCGCGCGTGCCTTGCGATACAGCTCGATCAGCGAGTCGTGGCTGGTGTTGAGGTTCTCGCACACGCCCGGATACACGCAGGACAAGCGCCGGCAGGAGGATTCGATTTCCTTCGTCTTGCAGGCCATGCGATACATGTTGGCAGTCGGCCCGCCGAGATCCGAAATATGCCCCTTGAATTCCGGGATCTTGTCGCGGATCTCCTCGATTTCCTTGATGATCGATTCGTGCGAGCGGCTCTGGATGATGCGGCCCTCGTGCTCGGTGATGGAGCAGAAGGTGCAGCCGCCGAAGCAGCCGCGCATGATGTTGATCGAGAAGCGGATCATCTCCCAGGCCGGGATGCGCGCCTTGCCGTAACTCGGGTGCGGCGCACGGGCGAAGGGCGCGTCGAAGACGTAATCCATCTCCTCGGTGGTGAGCGGAATCGGCGGCGGGTTCAGCCATACGTCCCGCTCACCATGCGTCTGGCGCAATGCGCGGGCGTTGCCCGGATTGGATTCGAGGTGGAAGACGCGCGAGTTGTGGGCGTAGAGCACGCGGTCTTCGGACACTGCCTCGAAGCTCGCCAGGCGCACCACGGTCTTGGCGCGCTGGGCCTTGCGGGCCGCGACGCGGGCGGCGGCGGGCACGATCTGCACCGGCAGCGAGCCGTCGGCGTTCGGCGCGGTGGCGGTCTGCTGCGGCTCCATGGCGTAAGGGTCGGGATGCGGATCGACGCGGCCCGGTTTGTCCAGACTCAGCGAGTCGATCTCGCTCCAGTCGGCGTCCGGCAGCCAGTCGCGCTTGACCATGAAAGCCGTGCCGCGCAGGTCGCGGATTTCGCCGATTGGCTCGCCTGCGGCCAGCCGATGCGAGAGCTCGACCAGCGCGCGTTCGGCGCTGCCGAAGATCAGCAGGTCGGCCTTGGAATCCGGCAGCACGGAGCGGCGTACCTTGTCGCTCCAGTAATCGTAATGCGCGATGCGGCGCAGGCTGGCTTCGATGCTGCCGATGATCACGGGCACGCCGGGGAAGGCCTCGCGCGCACGCTGGGCGTACACGGTGACGGCGCGATCCGGCCGCTTGGCGGGCGCGGCGTCCGGCGTGTAGGCGTCGTCCGAGCGCGGTTTGCGGTCCGCCGTATAGCGGTTGATCATCGAATCCATGTTGCCGGCGGTCACGCCGAAGTACAGATTCGGTTTGCCCAAGGCGCGGAAGGGTTCGGCCGAGAGCCAGTCCGGCTGGCTGATGATGCCGACGCGGAAACCCTGGGATTCGAGCAGACGACCGATCAGCGCCATGCCGAAGCTGGGGTGATCGAGGTAGGCGTCGCCGGTGACGAGGATGATGTCGCAGCTGTCCCAGCCGAGCGCATCCATTTCCTTGCGACTCATCGGAAAGAAGGGGGCGGGCTTCAGTTTTGGGCGGTGGCGCGGCCAGCTGGCGAGGGGGCGGGGATCGGTTTGCATCAGGCCGCGATTCTACCCGTGAAAGCCTTGCAGGAAGCCCTGCGCAAGGTGTGGACTCTTGTCACGCCGGCGCATGCCAGCACGGGGCTCAGCCCCGTGGCGCCGGATGATTTCGCGAGGGTCGCTTCAGCGTGTGCGCACGCGGAAGTTTGCAACGGAACGCAGCAACTCGTCGGCGAGCTTGTTGAGCTCGCTTGCGGTGCGGGCCGCTTCACTGACCTCGGCATATACGTGCTCGGACATGCGGGCGATGTGTTCCACGTTCTGCGCCACGCTTTCGTTGGTGCTGCGGTGCTCGCGCAGGGCCGTGTTGATCTCGGCAACTGAAGCCAGCACGCGATCCGCGCTGCTGCATACGGCCAGCATGCGGTCCCCTGAGGCTGCGCTGAGCTGGCTGCCCTGCTGCACGCGGGCGACGCCCTGTTCCATGCCTGCGGCGGCGGCGGCCGTATCCTGGCGGATGGCATTGACTGTACGGACGATCTCGTTGGAGGCCTGGGTGGTGCGTTCGGCGAGCTTGCGTACCTCGTCGGCCACCACCGCGAAGCCACGCCCTTGCTCTCCCGCACGGGCAGCTTCGATGGCAGCATTGAGGGCCAACAGATTGGTCTGGTCGGCGATCTCGCGGATCACCGAGATCATGTGTGCGATCTCTTCGGAGCGCTCGCCCAGCTTGCGGATCGAGGCCGCCGAACCTTCGACCACGCTGGCGATACTGCCCATTTCGGTGACGACCTGGCTCACCATCTGATTGCTTTCGGTGGCTCGCTGGCGTGATTCGGAGGAGGCCGATTCGGTATCCCCGGCGTAGTGTGAAATCTCGCCCAGACTGACCGACATCTGCTCCACCGCAGCGGCCATGGCGGATGCCGAGCTGGACTGCTGTTCCGCGTCATCGCTGACCTTGGCCGCGCCTGCAGTGAGCGCAGCTGCGGCCGTCTGCAAGTGTTGGGCGTCGTTTTGCACCATTCGCAGCACATCTTCTACCCGGTCGCACATGGTGTTGAAGCCAGTGGCCACGCAGCCCAGCTCGTCGCGGCTATCGAGTGCCATGCGCTGGGTGAAGTCGCCCTGGCTCATGGCTTGGGTGCCTGCCGAGAGTTCGTCCAGCCCTTCACGCAGGCTGTGATAGAGCGTGGCCAGCCCGAGTAGCAGCAGCAAGGCGCCGGCCCCGCTGCCGCCGATCACCAGCAGCATCATGCGGCCTGCTGAACTGGCCCGCGCGTCGAGCTGCTCGCGCAGGCGCGGCAGGTAATAACCCTTGCCGTCCTTCACCAGTAGCCCGATCGAGTCGGTCAGGCGCTTCCACCACTCGGCTGGTTCGATGCCGAAACGTGCGCTGAGCACCTCTTCGCGGGTGAGTTTGCGGGCTTCTGCCACTTCTGTGTCCATCTGCGCAGAGAAGGTCTCGAAGTGCTTGCGCGCGTCAGCATCCTGCTGGCTTGCGAAGTGCAGCGCAGAGCGCATCTGTTGCCACATCAGTGCGAGCTCGCCCGACAGGGCCGAGAGGGCTTCGCGCTGGTTGTCGTTGATCTGCTTGGCGGCGAGGATGCCGTTGGCGGCGCCACGCAGCTTGCCCAGGCGTTCGGTGACTTCCGGCATGTACATGGTCAGCGCGGCAATCGCGTAGTAGGTGTGCGCTTCCGGATCGAGCGCCAGACCGGATACGTCATTGAGTTGTTGCACCAGCTTGATCAGGGCGTTGATGGTCTGGGTGTGGGCAGCAAAATTCTGTGGACCGGGCAGGGCAAGGCCGCCTTCACGCAGCTTCTGCCAGTCGTCCATGATGGTTCTGGCCGGTTGTTGCAGCGCCCATGCGGCTGGGGTGGCCTGGGCAGCGCTGGCAAAGGCACGTGCGGCTTGCTCGACTTCCGGGGTTTTCTTGTCGAGCCCTGAGCGCATGCCAGCATTGCCGCCGAGCGCCCCGGCGCTCATGCCGCGGTGTTGCTGCAGCAGGAGCAGGAATTCCAGGGTGGGCTCGAACATCGCGAGGCCTTCGCGCTCGGCCTTGGCGGTTTGCCAGGTACGGAACTCATGGCTGCTGGAAAGGCTCACCAGCAGAACCATCACGATCAGGGCAAAGCTGCCCACGATGGCGAACTTGAGATTCCAGTTCAGGTGCTTGAACAGGCGCAGCAGTGGCGCGAGCAGGGTTTTCATGCGCAGGGCTCCGGCAGCAAACAGGGATACATCTGCTTTAACGGCCGCTTTGGGAAAACCCTGAGCCAGCGATTCGGGCAGAATTCTCTGGCCTGGAGTGGGGTTTTGGGGCACTCCGCAATTTTCATCAAGCCGCAGCCGGCTGGTCTGAGGCATCATTCGCGATCATCTTCTTTAGCGCCCTGCCGGAGGAAACCTCATGAAGTCCATGAATGCCTGCCGTACCGCCCGTGCCAGCCTGCTGGCCACGGCCCTGCTTGCTCTGGCCGGCTGCGCCGGAATGGGCTTGCAGAAGCTCTCCGGTACCGTTGTGCAGGGCGTGGTGTCGCAAGGCGGACCACTCGCCAAGGCCCGGATTGTGGTGACCGATGCGCTGGGCCAGAAGAAAACCGCCAGTGCTGATGCGCAGGGGCACTACGCCTTGAACGTGGACGGGATGCAAGCTCCGCTGATGCTGCTGGCAGTGGAGCCCGGCAACAACAACTGCACCGATAGCACCAAACCCTGGGCCAAGTGTTTCGGCGCCTTGCTACCGGAGCTCAAGGCCAATGCGAGCAACACCGCCAACATCAACGCCCTTTCTGATCGTGCCGTGAGCAGTGTGGCCAGTGCGCTTAAGCTCAAGGGGCCACAGGAATTGCTCGAAAAAGGCAGCACAGAAGGAATCGAGGTTGCATTGATCCGCGATCGCAGTGCTGGTGGGCGCAAGGCCGTGCTGCAGGCGCTCAAGGATGCTGGAGTGCCGGATGCCGAGAGCTTTGATCCGGTGACGACGCCGATGCTGGCCGATGGCAAGGGTGTGGATGCCGTACTCAGTGCGCTGGTGCATAACCGGGGCTACGACAATGACACCGGTGTGCCCGGCGGTACTGCGATACTGGATGCTGACTATCGCTACGTCGGCAACGAAGAGCCGCTGAACCTGGCGCGCGCCCAGGCGGCGCTGGCACGTGCCAAGGATCCGGCCTACACCCGCGTGATCATCGTGGGCGATTCCACGGCCAGTACATACGAGGGCTTCCGCCTGCCGCGCATGGGCTGGGGCCAGGTTTTCGAAGAGCTTTTCAAGCCCGAGGCCAAGGTCAAGGTGCTCAACAATGCCAAATCCGGCCGCAGCTCGCGCAACTTCTACAATCAGGGCTATTTCCGCCAGATGATGCAGTACGTGCGCCCCGGCGATTACGTGATCATCCACCATGGTCACAACGATCAGAACTGTGATGCGACCAAGGCCAAGCGCGGAGCGGCTGATGTGGCCAATGCCTGCACCTATCCGAACGATGCGCAGGGCCGCAAGCAGTTTCCGCAGGGCAAGCCGGAGCTGAGCTTCCAGAACTCGCTAGAGGTCTATGTCAAGGAAGCGCGTGCCAAGGGGGCTATCCCGATCATCATGACGCCTACCACCCGCGTCTGGAACAAGGATCGCAAGGAGGGCTTCCCGGTGGTGCCGAATCACTTCACCTCGGCCGGCCAAGGCAATAACGGCTTCGCCTTTGTTGGCGATTACAGCCAGACCATTCGTGATACGGCGCGGGCCAGCAAGCTGCCGCTGATCGATATCGAGGCCAAGACCATTGCCTTCGTCAACGCCCATCAGGATGACTGGAAAAAGTACTGGCTGGCGGTAGATCCGGCGCTGTACCCCTTCTATGCCAAGGAACCCAGCGGCACCCTGGCCAAGCCGGATACCACGCACTTCCAGGAAGCGGGCGCACGTGCCGTGGCCCAGATGGTGGCGCAGGGCATCAAGGAAACGCCGGAGCTGAAGGCGCTGGCCGACAAGCTGAAGTAAGCGGCGGGGATCACACAGCCAAACGCCCACCTTTCGGTGGGCGTTTGGCCTTGTGGCGTGGGCGCTTTTAACGCCAGCGGCTGCGTGCCCAGCGCTCCATGTCGGCTGTGCTGTAGAAGCTCCAGGCCACGGCACGGCTGATTTTCTGGCCTTGGGCCATGTCCAGCGTGCGCATGTTGCGGGCGCCGATGCGCTCGATCTGGGCGTAGATCTGCGGCAGGTTGTCCTGTTTCGAGACGAGCGTGCTGAACCACAGGATGTTGTCGGCCAGCGGCCGGCTCTGGCTGATCATCTGGCGAATGAACTCGCGCTCGCCGCCGTCGCACCACAGTTCATGGCCGAGACCTTCGAAATTCAGCAGCGGTTTTTCGGTGACTTCCTTGCCGATGTTGCGCAGCTTGCGCTGGCTGCCGGCGGCCGCTTCTTCGGCTGAGGCGTGGAAGGGCGGGTTGCACAGGGTGAATTCGAAGTACTCGTTTGAGTTGATGGCGCCAGCGAGGATGTCGTCCGGGTGCGTCTGCTGGCGCATCTCGAGCGCACCGGCGAGATTGGCGTTGTCTGCGAAGATTTTCTCGGCGTTCAGGAGGGCCGTCTGGTCGATCTCGGTGCCGACGAAGTTCCAGCCGTAGAGCGTGTGGCCCAGCATTGGGTAAATGGCGTTGGCTCCGCAGCCGATATCCAGTCCGCGTACCCGTTCGCCGCGCGGAATCGTGCCACGGTTGCTGGTTGCGAGCAGGTCGGCCAGGTTGTGGAGGTAGTCGGCGCGGCCCGGGATCGGCGGACACAGATAGCCTGGCGGCAGATCCCACTCGCGGATGGCGTAAAAGTGGGCCAGCAGCGCCGCGTTGAGCGTCTTGACGGCAGCCGGGTCGGCAAAGTCGACGCTCAGATCGCCGTGCGGGTTGGGGCGCACGAAGGCTTGCAGCGCCGGATGGCTGGCGATCAGGGTGGGGAAGTCGTAGCGCTCGCGGTGCAGGTTGCGCGGATGCAGGCCGCTCTTGGCCGCCGGAAAGGTCTTTTTATGAGGCATGGCGAAGCTTAGCAGGAAGCCCCCGGATTACGCGCCGCGGATGCAGCCCGCGAGGGTGGCCAGCCCGCGTTCCATTTCTTCGGGCGTCGAGCGGCTGTAATTGAGGCGCAGATACTGGCGGCCTTGCTGCGGGTCCGGAAAGAAGGCCTCGCCGGGCATGAAGGCCACGCCTTGTGCCAGAGCCTTGTCGAGCATTGCGCGGGTGGCGCTGAGTTCGCCGCGCAGGCGCAGCCAGAAGAAGAGGCCGCCGCGTGGCGTCTGCCAGTCCGCGATGTCGCCAAAGTGGCGCGCCAACGCGGCCTGCATGGCATCGCGGCGCAGGCGGTAGCCGCTGCACAGCGATGCCAGATCCGAGGCACGGGAATCGCTGGCGAGCCAGTGTGCGACGGCGGCCTGGCCTGGGCGCTGGGTGTGCAGGTCGGCGGCCTGCTTGAGGCGCACCAGATGCGGCAGCAAGGCCGGGTGGGCGGCGAGGTAGGCGATGCGCAGACCCGGCCAGAGGATCTTGGAAAAGCTGCCCAGATAGATCCAGGGCGCGCGTTTGAGCAGCGCGCAGATCGGCGTCATCGGGTGATCGACGTCCAGTGCCACGCTGCGATAGGGCTCGTCTTCGATCAGGGGCACGTTGTAGCGGTCCAGCAGTTCGGCGATGCCGGTGCGGGCGGCCGGGCTGTAGCAGGTTCCGGATGGATTCTGGAAGCAGGGGATCAGATACACACAGCGCGGTTTGCGTGTGGCCAGCAGCGCTTCGAAGGCGGCGAGGTCCGGCCCTTCGGCGGTGAGCGGCACGCTGGCGATATCAGCACCGAAGAGTTCGAATACCTGCAGCGCGGCGACATAGGTGGGCCCCTCGACGAGCACAGGGCTGCCCTCGTCGATGAAAAGCTTGGCGGCAAAATCCAGCCCTTGCTGTGAGCCGGACAGGGCTAGCACCTGCTCGGCGCTCACTTCCAGACCCATGCTGCCTATCCACTCGGCTACTGCTGAGCGATAAGCCGGTTCGCCTTCGCTCGTGCCGTACTGGTGGAGGGCCGAGTTGGCAAAGACCTGCAGCGGCAGGGTGGGCATCAGGTCCGCCGCCGGCAGGCCGCCTGCGAAGGAGATCATGCCGGGCTGCGCAGCCGCGGCGAGGATGTCGCGCACCAGCGAGGATTTGAGGCGGGCTGTGCGGTGGGCCAGTTCGAATTCGGGCTGAGTGGGGGCGAGGGACACGGCAGACTCCAGATAAGTCATGTATATTGACCAATATCCTTGAGTGTCGAATTAAAGTCAATATGCTTGACGTAAATTCTCCTGAGCGGGAAGCCGAGCTGTTTGCCGCCATCGAGCTGTTCTTCTATGCCTTCCGGGCCTTCACGGCCAAGCCGGATGCGATTCTCGCCGAGCGCGGATTGGCGCGTCTGCATCACCGCATCTTGTATTTCGTGGCGCGGCGCCCGGGTCAGCGCGTCAGCGATCTATTGGCCACCCTCGGGGTCAGCAAACAGGCGTTGCACGGGCCGCTCAAGCAGTTGGTGGAGCTGGGGCTGGTGCAGGTGGCAGCCGATGCCAGCGATGGCCGCGCGCGTTGTTTGTCGCTGAGTGCAGCGGGGGCCGAACTGGAGGCACGCCTGTCGCAGACCCAGCGCGAGCTGATGGCCGGGATCTTTGCTGTACAGGGCAGGGCCGCAGAGCAAGCCTGGCGCGAGGTGATGGCAGGGTTCGCGGAGCAGGTTTGAGGGCAGGATTTCCGGCCTGGATCAAGGCAAGTCCAGCTGCTTGGGTTAGGATGCTGCGGCGAATGGCGCGTGCCTTCGCCGGTTCAACAGGAGCAAGTGGATGCGTGGTTTGAGGGGGGTGCTGGCGCTGCTGGTCGTGTGTGCTTTGAGTGCCTGTGGCGACAGCGACAAAATCCGCATCGGTTTTCTCGGCGGTCTCTCTGGCCGCTATCAGGATCTGGGTAATGCGGGCCGTGATGGCGCGACCCTGGCCGTGGAAATGCGCAATGCGCAGGGTGGGGTGGGCGGGCGTCTGGTCGAGCTGGTAGCGCGCGATGACGAACAGGATGCGACCCAGGCACGCCGCGCGCTGGATGATCTGGTGGCCATGCAGGTTGCGGCCGTGGTCGGACCGATGACCAGCAGCGTGGCGGTGGCGGTGGCACCGCGTCTGGCCCAGACCGGCACCGTGATGCTGGGCGTGCATACCACCACGACCGAACTCACTGGCAAGGACGACATGTTCTTCCGCGTCATCGACGACACCAACAAGTATGCTTCCGAGGTGGCACGCTTTCACTACCAGCGCCGCAACGTTCGCCAGGTGGCGATTCTCTACGATCTGGCCAATGTCGATTACTCGGCAAGCTGGGTAGCGGACTACAAGCGCACCATTGAGGGCCTTGGCGGTGCCGTGGTGCGCTCGATCAGCTTCGATTCGCACTACGAGCGCAAATACGACGACATGGCCCGCACCCTGCTCGACGTGGCGCCGGACATGGTGGTGATCGTGGCCAACGCGGTGGATACCGCCGAAATCGTCGGCAAGCTGCGCGGGCAAAACGAGCGGGTGCAACTCGCCGGCTGTGGCTGGGCCAATACCGAGCGCCTGCTGGAGAACGGCGGCAAGCAGATCGAGGGCCTGCTGCTCGAGGAATACGTTGACCTGGAGGACTTCTCCCGTGTCTATCAGGATTTCCGCGAGGCCTACGTCCAGCGTTTCAAGAAAGAACCCAGTTACGGCGCCTCGATGGCTTATGAGGCAGCCAACATCGTGATGGATGCCCTGAGCCATAACCCGGACCCACGCCAGCTCAAGCAAACCCTGCTGTCTGTTGGCAGCTTCCGTGGCGTGCAGGGCAATATCCGTTTTGATCCCTATGGCGATGTGCAGCGCTCGGTTTTCTTTGCCGAAGTGCGCGATGGCCGTTTTCAGCGTTTGCGCTGAGTTCCCCCAAAGAGGAGTCTTTTTTCATGCCGGTCATTGCCGTCAAACACCCCCTGGTTCAACACAAGATCGGTCTCATGCGTGAGGCCGATATCTCGACCAAGAAATTCCGCGAGCTCACCGCTGAACTCGCACGCCTGCTGGCCTACGAGGCCACCGCCGATTTCGAGCTGGCCCCGGTCGAGATCGACTGCTGGAGCGGCCCGACCGTGGTGCAGCAGATCAAGGGCAAGAAGGTTACCGTGGTGCCCATCCTGCGTGCCGGCCTTGGCATGCTCGATGGCGTGCTGGACATGATCCCCAGCGCCAAGATCAGCGTGGTGGGCCTTGCGCGTAACGAAGAAACCCTGCAGCCCGAGCATTACTTCGAGAAATTCGTCGGTAATCTCACCGAACGCACGGCCCTGATCATCGATCCGATGCTGGCCACCGCCGGCTCCATGATTGCCACCATCGACCTGCTCAAGCGCCGCGGCTGCAAGGATGTGCGTGCGCTGGTGCTGGTGGCCGCGCCGGAAGGTATTGCGGCGATCGATAAAGCCCATCCGGACGTACGTTGCTGGACTGCATCGATTGACAGCCACCTGAATGAAAACGGTTACATCATTCCGGGCCTGGGTGACGCGGGCGACAAGATTTTCGGTACCACTTCCAAGTAATCCCGGTCGCGCAGCCGAGGGCTGCGCGGCTTTCATTCCCCCGCAAGAGAGACAGACATGAGCAATTCCATCACCACGGCCAGCGGCCTGATCTATGAAGACCTCATCGCCGGCAGCGGCGAAGCCGCTCAGGCCGGACGTTCGGTGCGCGTGCATTACACCGGCTGGCTGATCACCGGCGAAAAGTTCGATTCCAGCGTGGATCGCGATGAGCCTTTCGGTTTCCCGCTGGGGGCCGGCCACGTGATTCCGGGTTGGGACGAAGGCGTGCAAGGCATGCTGCCGGGCGGCAAGCGCAAGCTCACGATCCCGCCCCATCTGGCCTATGGCGAAGATGGCGCAGGCGGCGTGATTCCGCCGAATGCCACCCTGGTCTTTGAAGTTGAACTGATCGAAGTGGAGCCGGGCCTCGACATGACGATGCGTGACCCGATTACCACGGCCTCCGGCCTCACTTACGACGACAGCATCCTCGGCACGGGCGCCGAAGCCAAGGCCGGCAAGTATGTGTCGGTCCACTACACCGGCTGGCTCACCACCGGCGAGAAGTTCGATTCGAGCAAGGACCGTGGAGACCCTTTCAGCTTCCCGCTCGGTGGCCGTCGTGTCATCGCAGGTTGGGATGAGGGTGTGCAGGGCATGAAGGTGGGCGGCACGCGCAAGCTGCTGATCCCGGCCGAGCTGGGCTATGGTGCGCGCGGCGCAGGCGGCGTGATTCCTCCGAATGCCACGCTGGTGTTTGAGGTCGAACTTCTGGACGTTCAATAAGGCTTTGAATGGGCGTCATCCCCGCGAAGGCCGGGATCCAGTGGCTTGCGAGTGTCGCTGGGTTCCGGCTTTCGCCGGAATGACTGAAAAATGACATGAAAGACAGCAAAGCCCCCGTTACCGCCGCGATCCGCGTGCTGCGCCAGCACCAGGCCGAGTGGTCCGACCATCTCTACGACTACGAGGAGAAGGGCGGTACAGCGGTCAGCAGCCGTGAGCTGGGCGTCGATGAGCATGCCGTGATCAAGACCCTGATCATGGAGGATGACGCGAAGCGCCCCTTGATCGTGCTGATGCATGGTGATCGCGAAGTCTCCACCAAGAATCTCGCTCGTCATCTCGGGGTGAAGGGCATCACACCCTGCACGCCTGAAGTGGCCAATCGTCATTCGGGTTATATGGTGGGTGGCACCAGTCCCTTCGGTACCAAACGTGCGATGCCGGTCTATCTGCAGCAAAGCATCTGCGCGCTGCCGCAGATCTATCTGAACGGTGGCAAGCGCGGCTATCTGATCGGCATTTCGCCGCAGGCGGTTGTGGCTATACTCAAGCCCGAACTTGTCGATGTAATGGCCTGAACGAGCAGGCCGCTTTAGGAGGAGTGTCGGGGTGCATCTTCTGCTTGGTCTGTTGTTTCTGGGTGTTTTGGCCTATCTGTTTCACCGGATCTTTCTTGCGCCAGCGGCTGTTCAGACTTCGCTGCAGCAGGCTGAGGCGGGGCGCAGCGAGCGTGGTTTTGCTTTCCTCTCGAATGGCCTGTTGTTCCTGCGCCCGCACGGTGGCGAACTGCAGCAACTGCACAGCCCCTATGTGCAGGAGGCGATTGATCGCCGCGAACGGGCACGTGATCGCCACAGCTGGAAGCAGGGCACCAGCTTCGGGATCTCGGCGGGTGGCAACATGCGCAACTTCGAGGCGGGCGACAAGCCTGTGCTAGCCACGACTGCGGCTTTCGAGGCGAATGGCGATCTGCTGTATTTTCTGAAGGATGAAGGCATTGGCGGCCTGTTCCGGCGCGAAGCTGGCAGCGGCAACGAGCTGCGGGTGCTGCTGCGTCAGCATCTGCATCTGGAAGACCTGAGCCTGTCGCCCGATGGTTCCACACTGGCGGCGTCTTCACGCCAGTCCGCCGGCATTGCCAATCTCGCATTGTTCAATCGCGATGGCAGCGCTTTCCGCGAGGTCACCGGGGGCGATACCGTGGATGCGGCGCCGGCCTGGATTCCGGATGCGCCGCGGCGCCTGCTGTTCCAGTCCTCAGGGCTGGCACGCGACGAGAATGGTTACATCGTGGCGCAGGGCAATGCGAGCATCCAGATGCTGGATATGGATACTGGCAGCGTCGCGCCCATTCTCGAGAATCCGCGTTTCGATTTTCTCAAGCCGCGCGTGAGCCCGGCGGGTGACCTGCTTTTCATCCGTCGCCCCTATGAGCTGCCGCGCTACGGCAGTGCGAGCATGTTTGTGGATACCTTGCTGTTCCCTTTCCGCCTGTTGCGGGCGGTATTTCACTACCTGAACTTCTTCTCGTTGATGTACACCCGCAAGCCGCTGACCAGTGCATCCGGGCCGGCGGTGCAGGCCGATCTGAAGAGCATCCTGTTGCAGGGGCGGCGCATCGATGCGGAGAAGGCCCTGCGCAGCGAGCGACCGGTGCAGGGCGTGGCGTCGCTGGTGCCAAGCAGCTGGGAGCTGGTGAGCCGTACCCGGGCGGGACAGGAAACCGTACTGGCCACCAATGTGGCCTCTTACGATCTCGGCACGGATGGCAGCATCGTCTATTCCAATGGCCGCGGAGTGTTTGTCATCGGGCCCGATGGCCGGGCCGGGCTGGCCCTGCGGGATCAGCTGGTGGCCGAGGTGTTTGCCAGCGCCTGAGGCTCAGTGGCGGGTCGGGCGGCTGGCTGACCGACCCTGGCGCGAGCTTCGCACCGAGGCCATGAAGCCATCGAGAACCCGTTGGCGCTGCTCGATGCTGGCGGCCCCGAGGAGCGGCATGGCTTCGTCCGGCAGACGTACGCTGGCGCGGCGGTCATTGCGCACCGGGATCACCCGCCAGCCGGCCAGGAGCAGCCAATCCCACAGTTCCACACTGCAGGGCTGGGTAACCTTGATCTTGTAACCGTTGCGGGTGATGTAGGCGCCCACCTGGGGTGCCGGGGTGACCGGCAAAGCCCTGCGCTTGGTGCGAATCCCGAACAACGTCCTGAAAAAGCTCTTCATTTCTATCCCCTTGGCCTGTTTTTTCGCGACCCTAACGAGGGCAAGGGGGCGCCGCCAAGTGCTTTCTTCCTGACGTGATCCTGCGCGCGTCGAACGGCGTGCGAACAGTCGGGGGCTATTTGCCGAACCAGCCCTTGAGGGTTTCGCCCAGCCCACCACCCGAGCTGCTGCTGCCGGAGCTGCTGCCCAGGCCGATCAGCTTCAGTGCGGCCAGGCCGCCCTGGGCATAGATTGCGTCGTTCAACGAGAAACGCGCATCGTCCAGATTGCCTTGCAGGGTGAAGTCCATGTCGACTGGCCGCCGGGTGTCCGCGTCCAGCCCCTTGGCGCGGGCAAAGGCGGCTGCGGCTTCACGGGTGAGGCCGGCAAGGCCGCCGATTTCGAGCTGGCTCAGGACCATATGGCCCGGCGCCTTGAGCTGGCGCTGCGCCACTTTTGAGTGCAGATCCAGGGCCAGGCTGCCGCGCTTGATCTCGCCGGCCTTGCCCTTGAAGAGATAGGGCTCGACGAGCTTGAGTGGCACGTTCGCGAGTTTGAGTTTCAGGTCCGAGTCCATATTGGCTGGCACCAGATCGCCCTCGAGTGCCAGGCTGCCCTGGCCTGCGACACGGGCCTGCAGATGCAGGAGGGCGGTCTCGTCCATGGCCGGCAGAAGCAGATTTTCAAGTGACAGCTCGATCTGGTCGAGCGGGATGTGCAGGGGCTTGGCGGCGACCGTGGCATCAAAGAAATCGACACGGCTGTTGGCGAGCGTGATGCGTTCGATGCGGATCTTCGGCCCGCTCGTGCTGGCAGCGGGCGCTGCTTCCGGCTTTGCGGCGGGTTTGGCGGGTGCCTCGAGCAGGGCCGGCAGGATCTTGAGGCCGGCGCGGCTGCGCAGCACGCTTAGGGCGGCATCCTCGATTGCGATCGAGCGGACCACGATGGTGGGCGAGAGCAGGCTGCGTAGTGCCGGGGTGACGCTCACACGTTCGGCGCGTAACTCGTCGGCGGCTGGCCAGCCGGGGCGGCTGGCCTTGATGCGCAGCCCTTCGATCTCGATATGGGCGAGGCTGATGCGGATCTCGCGCACTTCACCGGTGGTGCCCAGCGCGGCGACAATCTGCTGCTTGAGGATGTGCAGCGCGGCAAAGTAGCCGGTCACGAGCAGCACGGCCAGCAGTGGCAGACCGATCAGCAGGGCGAGGCGGAGTTTGCGGGATTTCATGATTTCTGTTCCTGATCAGAAGGTGTAAAGCCTGGTGTTTTCAGCGTGATCATTTCCATAGCACTTCTACTCGGTTGGGCATCTCAGGCAGAACTCGAACCTGAAGAATGCTGCCGATGCTGATCTTGTGCCGCCTGACTTGCGGCCCGGACTCACAGATTGTCGTGACAAAGGGTGGCACGCCGTCATTGCACTGAATCTCGACGCACAGATTTACCCATGTGGTGTCGCCACTGAGGCTTCCTGTTTCATAGAGACTCAATACCCTGGCGCTCGCTGCTTGCGCGTTGGCCTCGAATTTCATCCGCTGCCTGAGACTGCGGAGCCCCGTTTTCAGAAGATAAAGGGCTATGAGTACGCCGATTGCAGGGCCGATCCAGGGCGTGATCTGCTGGATGATTTCAGGGATGTCTGCCCATGAAGTCATGCTTGCGTATCTCCTGCCAGGGCTTGCAGCCAGTGCGAAAAACCGGGGTCGGAAATTTCATATTGCCCGCGCTCGCGGCGGGTGATGATTTCGTCGCGCAGCAGGCGTTCGGCGGCGGACTGTACGGCCGTCGTGCTCGGGGTGGCGGCGCCGAGGGTGGTGCCCATGCGCGCCCGGGTGTCTTCGGCGAACAGCGGCGCGCTGGCGAGCACGGCCTGCAGCACCAGCCGGTCTAGGATGGGCAGCGCCTTGAGAATCTTGGCGTACTGAGCTTCGTCGTGTACGTCGTGCAGTTTCAGGGCTACCGCTTCGGCCAGGCTCAGATCAGCGTTCAGCACCATGGCTTCGACCACTGCGCGCAAGCGCCCTGGCACATGGCCGGTGGCCTGGAACTCTTCCCACAGACGCGATTCATCCAGCGCACGGCCCGTGGAGCGCGTGAAAGCGGCGGCCAGATGGCTGCAGAAACCGCGATCCAGGGTTGGCAGCTCGATATTGGTGCCGAAGTGGAAGAAGGGCGCGCGCGCTTCCGAGAACATGCGCCGCAGGCCTTCGCGTGAGGAGCCGGTGAACAGCACCTTGAGCTGATCCTTGTTTATATCGAGGCCGGTGCGCAGGCCGCCGAGCAATTCCTCGTTGCGCGGCAGGCGGGTGAGGATCTGTGCTTCGTCCAGCAGCAGCAGGCAGCGCCCGCCACTGGCCAATGCCTGTACGACCTCGGTTAGCGAGTGCGGCGCGCTGGCGGGCTGGCTGCCGAGTTCTGCTTTCACGCCCAGTAGTTCGGCCGAGACGCGGGCGGTGAGCGGTTTGAGCCAGCGCTTGAGGCGGCCCGCTGCGAATTCGGCAAGAGAGAGGCGGAAAACTTCGCCGGCCTCGTCGCCATCGGTCATGAAGGAGTGGTAAAAAACCCGCCAGCCGTGCTCCTCGGCACGCGGCGCGAGATCCTGCAGGAGGAACTCGGTCTTGCCCATGCGGCGTGGGGCGAACATTGTCAGGGCATGGGAGAGGCCGCTGTCGAAAGCCATCAGCACCGAGTCGGCCAGTGCGCTGCGAGGATAGTGCCAGTAATCAGGAGAGGCCATGTCGAGCCCGCTTTATGATCAATTATGTGAATTGATCATAATTACGTGCGCGCCCGAAATCCAGCCTGAAGCATCGGCTCAAGCCGGCCTTCCGTCGTTTTCGCAAAGAAAAAGCCTCTCCCGGCGCATACCGGGAGAGGCTTCTGGCTGAGGCGCGTTCAGTGCTGGCCGCGTAGCTGATACCAGGCGCTATAGGCCCAGCAGGCCACGCAGAAGGAGAAGGCCCATTCCAGGAAGGAGAATACGGCCAGGACGGTGAGCGGCACGATCCACATTCCGCTGCCGGCCAGATAGAGGCCCGTTGCCACCGTACTGGCGATGAACAGCAGTTTGTTGGCAAACATCTTGGCGCCCGCGTTTTCCTTCTTGCCAGCCTTGCCGAGCTTTTCGAGCAGGGCCGCGTAGAGGCGATGCGAGGGGCACTTGTAGTGGCCGATGAAGCCTCGCACCAGACCTTGTACGATCAGCAGCGGCACCAGATAGGGGAAGCCCGCCAGGGCGATGACGGCGATGATGAAGGTGGTGAGGCCATCGAGGCGGGCGGCGTTGGACCACACCGGCGGTACGTCGAAGCGCAGCATGGGGAGCTCCTGAAAAGCGTGGGTGAGATCAAAATATATAACTACATAGCGATATAGTCAATGCGGTTGTCTGGAGAAAAAACGGGCCCGTCTTGCAGGACGGGCCCGTTGTACTGCCGACGTGATGATTTACTTCTGATATGCGCACTTATTGGGGTTGCCGCCCGGGTTGCTGCCGAAAGCGGCGACGCTACAGGCAATGCTCTTGCCGACACCGACATTTCTGGCTACCCATTTGCCTTTGCGGCCGAACGCGACCCAACCGGTGCCGGTGGGTACCGTGCAGGTGGCGTCCTCAGCCGAGCACTTGGAAAAGCCGGTGGGGTAGTCGCCGGTGCCGAGCAGGGCGGGCGTGGTGCTGGCCGAAGAGGTGGCTGAGGAGGCTGCTTTGGAGGAACTGGCAACGGACGAAGCCGCTGCAGAGGAGGTGCTGGCTGACGAGGAGGCTTTGGATGAGCTGCTTGCTGTGCTGCTGGAGGCTGCCGCCTTGGATGAACTGGCCGTCGATGTGGCAGCACTCGAGCTGGCGCCGCTCATCGTGGAAGCGCCTTGCATGATGGCGGTGACGATTTCCGGATAGGTCCAGCTGAGCGTGCTGCGATTGAGCAGACCAAAGGCTTCGCCGCCGGGGGTGAAAACATTGTTGTCCCACACGATGACCGGGATGCCCAGTTTAGCGGCGGCTTTTACGTAGTACTCGGCGTGCTTCACGCGTTCGGTGTAATTGCCCTTGTTCGTCGTACCCCATTCGCCCATCACCACCGGAATGCCCTTGGCAATGAAACGGGTGTTAAGGCCGGCGAACACGGAATCGACCAGTGCCGTATCGGTGAAGCTGCTGCTGCCCGGATATTCCATCGCGAAGGCATACGGGATGTAAGCATGGATGGAGGCGGTCAGCATGTTGTCTGCCGGCAGGCTCAGGGCATTGATCTGCACGTCCCACGGGCCGGCCACATAGGTCGGCAGCATGACCAGGCGGCTGGCATTGTTGCCTCCGGTGGCGCGGATGGTGCTCAAGGCTGCGGCGTTGAGTGTATTGACCACGGCGTAGTTCTCGGCGGTGCCGGTCCAGTCCTCGCCGCTGCGCGGTTCGTTCATGACTTCGAAGATCAGGTGTTCGTCGTAGCCCTTGAAGCGGGTGGCAATCTGTTGCCAGAGCTTGCTGAGGCGATCCTTGGCCGTGCTCTGGTTGGCATAGGTGGGGGCTTCCCAGCCATTGTGGTGATGCACGTTGATGATCACGTACATGCCGTTGGCAAGGCCGTAGTTCACGACTTCCTCGACCCGGTCTAGGCGGGAGCTGGCAATGCTGTAGCTGCTGCCCGAGGTGTAGTCATCCCAGCTCACCGGTACGCGCAGGCTCTTGAAACCGGCGCTGCGGACCTTGTCGATCATGGCCCGGGTGGTCTTGGGGTTGCCCCAGTTGGTTTCACCGCCGATGGCATCGAGTGCGTTGCCGAGATTCCAGCCCGGCATCATGCTGCGGGTGATCTCGGAGGCACTGGCGGCGTGGGCTAGCGACGAGGCGAGGGTGCAGCCGGCGAGCAGCAGGCTGCCAAGGATTTTGTGCATGAAAATACCCGCTCAGGAATGGCTCCGCCGAGCGGAGCAAAACGTCGAGTATTCAGGCTCTGACGGGCGGCGTAAATCCTTCAGGCAGATGCCCTTCCGGACGGCTTGCGCGCCGGCGCTGGCGGTCGTCCGGGAGGGTTGAACGGCGCAGCCTATTCCGAGTCTTCAAGCCAGGTACGGCCGTCGCGCTCGATCAGGGCGATGGCTGCAGAGGGCCCCCAGGTGCCGCCGGCGTAGGTGTGCATGCGTTGGTCATTGTGTGCCCAGGCAGCGTGGATCGGATCCACCCACTGCCAGGCGGCTGCGACTTCGTCGGCGCGCATGAACAGGGTCTGGTTACCGCGAATCACGTCCATCAGCAGGCGCTCGTAGGCATCCGGATTGGAAACGCCGAAGGTCTCGACAAAGCTCATGTCCAGCGGGATGCGGCGCAGGCGCATGCCGCCGGGGCCCGGATCCTTGATGGTGACTTCCAGCGTGACGCCTTCATCGGGCTGCAGACGCAGGATCAGGCGATTCTGACTCAGCCGTCCGGCGGTCGCGTCGAAGATGTTGTGCGAGATCGGGCGGAAATTCACCACGATTTCCGAGGTGCGCTTGGTCAGGCGCTTGCCGGTGCGCAGGTAGAAGGGCACGCCGGCCCAGCGCCAGTTGGCAATCTCGGCACGGATGGCGACGAAGGTCTCGGTCGAACTCGTGTCATTGCCCAGATCCTCGAGATAGCCGGCAGAGGGCTGACCGCCGACCGAGCCAGCACGGTACTGGGCGCGTACGGTCATATGCTCGGCATTGCGCTCGTCGATGCGTTTCAGTGCCTTGAGCACCTTGAGCTTCTCGTCGCGCACGGCGTCTGCCTCAAAGGCGTCTGGCGGCTCCATCGCGGTGAGGCACAGTAACTGCATGATGTGGTTCTGCAGCATGTCGCGCATCGCGCCGGAAGTGTCGTAGTAGCCGCCGCGATCGCCCACGCCGATGTCTTCGGCGACGGTGATCTGCACATGATCGATGTGAGTGCTGTTCCACAGCGGCTCGAAGAGGCGGTTGGCAAAGCGCAGGGCCATCAGGTTCTGCACCGTTTCCTTGCCCAGGTAGTGATCGATACGGTAGATCTGGTGTTCATTGAAGACCTTGCCCACGGCTTCATTTACTGCGTGGGCGCTCTCGCCGTTCTTGCCGAGCGGTTTTTCCAGCACTACGCGGCTGTGGTCGGTGATCAGGCCGAACTGGCCGATGCGCTCCGAGATCGGTGCGAAGAGATCGGGCGAGACCGCGAAATAGAAGCAGCGCACCGCTTCATTGCCGCTGGCCAGCAAGCTTGCGAGCTCAGGCCAGCCCGATTCGCCGGTGACGTCTACGGGGACGAAATGGACGCGGGCGAGGAAGCGTTTGAGCGCCTCGGGCTCCAGTTCCGAAGCCTTCACATAGGTGCTCAGCGACTTCTTCACGAAATCCAGATAGCCGTCATGCCCCAGTGCCCGGCGTGATACGCCGATGATGCGCCCTTCATCCGGCAGCTGACCGGCGCGATCGCGCTGGAACATCGCAGGCAAGAGCTTGCGGGCGGCCAGATCGCCGGTGCCACCAAAGACGACGAGATCAAAAGCGCTGACCTGGATGGTGCGGGAGGACATGGTGAAACTCCGGGCGAGTGTGCAATGCACAAAGTGTAGCGCCGAACGCCGTGGGCCAGCAGCTGCTTGCTATGCTTGGGCAAAGTTCACAAGGATGAGGCGGAAAAATGAGCAGTCTGATCGTGGTGGAACGCGCCCTCTCCGAGGTGCGCAAAATCGAGCTGGGCGTGGCTCGTTGGCCAGTTTGGGAGAAGGATGTCTCGCGTTTCCCGTGGACTTACGACAGCTCTGAAACCTGCCTGCTGGTGGCTGGCGAGGTGGTCGCGACACCCGTTGGCGGCGTGCCGCTTACCCTGCGGGCGGGCGATCTGGCCACCTTTCCGGCGGGCATGGCCTGCGAGTGGAACATTACCCGGGCGCTGCGCAAGCATTACCGCTTCGGCTGAGCGCTGGGCGTTTGCCCAAGCTTGCTTCAGCTGCGCCCGAGGCGTGAAGCGCGCTTGCGCTGATACATGTCGTGATCGCAGTGGGCGATCAGTTCATCCGCGCTCTGCCCATGTTCCGGATAGCAGGCAAGACCCACTGCCGCACCGCCGGCCGTGCCACCGGGCAGGCTGGCGAGGTCAATGCTTTCTAGAGGTGCTCGCATGAGCTCTTCGATATGCGTGCGCAGGCGCTCGAGCTCCTGGCGCAGAACCGTCGACTGAACCAGGATCACGAATTCGTCACCGGCGTAGCGGGCCACGCGATCCGTTGCGTGGAGGCTGTTGCGCAGGCGGGTGGCGAATTCGACCAGAACGCGGTCGCCGGCATCATGGCCGAAATGGTCATTGATCTGTTTGAAGTTGTTCAGATCCACAAACAGCACGGCAAAGGGCAGCGGGTTGCCGGTGCGGTGTTCGAATTCGATGCGCCGGCTGATGGCGCGCAGCATCTCGTCGCGGTTGGCGAGCCCGGTCATGCCGTCGGTGCGCAGGGCGTGCTGCATCTCGCGGAAGGTGTTGGCGAGCACGCCGATCTCGTCATTGCGGTGAATATCCAGTGGGGCTTCGAGATGGCCTTCACCGGCGGCTTGTGCGGCTTCGGTGAGGCGCTTCAGATCGCCACCGATCCAGCCCACGATGGATAGCCCCAGCACCACGGCTACCAGTGCGCCAAGCAGGCCGATCAAGGCCGAACGTTTGACGTTGGCCGTCACGCCCTGCATGAAATCGCTGCGTGGCACCGCCACGGCGATGATCCAGTCCAGTCCGGCTTCGTCGCGCACCCGGTCGAAGGCCAGTTCCACGGCGCCCCCTTCCGGCCCGGTGAAGCGCTGGGTGACGGCACCCACACTCACGGTGCCGGCGGCGATGAGCGCCTGCACCTGGGCGTAGGCAGCGCGTTGCAGGGCGTCGTGACTCTCGGCCGCACTGATGCGGGCGTTGCTGCCATCGGGCTGGCGCGCCACGTTGGGGCTGCGCGAAGAGGCGATCAGCTTGCCGTCCGGTTCAATGATGAAGGCGACGGCATTGCGGCTGATCGTGAGCTTGCGCACGAAATCATTGAGGCGCTTGAGGGACAGGTCTGTGGCGACCACGCCCTGCAGCTGGCCGTTGTTGTCCAGTACGCGGCGGGCGCGGGTGGCGACCAGCTCCGAGTTGCGGAAATCGATATAGATCGAGGTCCAGGTGTGCGAGGGGCTGCCTTCACCGGCCTTGTACCAGGGGCGCTGGCGTGGCTCGAACATCTTCTGCTCCACTACCGGGCTGCCGGGCTGGCCGTTGATGCCGGTGAAGCGCGAGATCTCGCGCGGGCGCTCGGCTTGCAGCTTCACGCGCAGTTCGGCGTCTTCCTGATTGAAGCGCCACAGGCCGAAGAACTGGCCCTGCTGGTTGCCGTAGTAAACATAGTTGTTCGGATCGATATGCAGCGAGGTGGCGATCCAGAAGCGGGTACGTAGCGCGGGCAGATCCTTGTCCAGGCGGGGCGGAGCCGCCATGCCGTTCGGAAAGGCGGCTTCCAGGACGGCAGCCGAGCCGAATACATGCCGGTCCACCGCCTGGCCGATCCGTGCAACGGTTTCCTGCAGCAGATGCTGGGCCACCGTGTCGACGGCCTGGCTGCCGGTGCGATAGGAGAGGGCGCCGATCAGGATGGCCACACCCAGCACAAGGGCGAGGTAGGGCAGGGTCAGCCACTGGCGCAGGGAAAGGCGGGCGGTAAGTTTCACAGGTGTCGGATGTGAACGGAGAGGTCAGGCGTTGTGTGACGGCAGTAACGGGTGGTTTAAGTGCCGATACTCATTGTGGCACAGACTTACGGGCGGGCGTTCGGCCAGCGCGTGCGTGTGCCAAGCTGGTCAGGCCGCGGCGGAAAAGCTGCCTGCCGATTGTTTTGAACAAATCCGGCTATCCTGCTGTCTTCCTCCCAGTTCCTTTTGCCTGACTGCCCATGTCGAGTCTCCGCCTTGCCCTACAGATGCTCCGCCGCGATCTTCGCGCGGGTGAACTCAGCCTGCTCGGGATGGCGCTGTTGCTTGCGGTGGCCAGCCTGACCAGCGTCGGCTTCCTGACTGACCGGGTGCGCCAGGCGCTGGACCAGAATGCCACCCAGTTGCTCGGTGGCGATCTGCTGATCTCGGCTGATCGCGAGATACCGCCCGGTTTTCTGCAGGAAGCGCAGCGACGGGGGCTGCAAAGTACCCGCACCATTACCTTCAACAGCATGGCCACCAGCGAAGAGGGCGCGCAGATGGTGGCGGTGAAGGCGGTTGAAGCGGGCTATCCCCTGCGTGGCGAGTTACGTGTGGGGGATTTTTCCGGTGCGCCGGCCAAGCAGGCCCGCAGCGCTGTTTTGCCGGGTGAGGCCTGGGTGGATGAGGCTTTGTTGCCGGCGCTGCAGAAGCAGCCGGGCGATGTTTTCCAGCTTGGCTACGCCAAGCTGAAGATTGCTGCGCGGGTTGAATTCGAATCGGACCGCGGGGTGGGCTTTTCCAGTTTCGCGCCGCGCGTGCTGATCAATGCCGCCGATCTGCCGGCCAGTGGTTTGCTGGTCGAGGGCAGCCGGGCCCGTTACCGCCTCTTGGTGGCGGGTGAGCGTGAGGCCGTGCGCAGTTATGAGAAATGGCTTACACCGTTGCTTGAGCGTGGTCAGCAGATTGAGAGTCTGGACAATGCCCGTCCCGAAATCCGCGCCAATCTCGATCGCGCCGGCCGCTTCTTGCGCATGGCGGCGATGCTTGCTGTGGTGCTGGCGGCGGTGGCCATCGGTCTTTCAGCGCGGCGTTATCTGGATCGTCACCTTGATGGTTGTGCCGTGATGCGTTGTTTTGGCGCTCAGCGTGGCCAACTGCTGAGCCTGTACATGGGGGAGTTCCTGCTCTTCGGCTTCTTCGTGGCGGTGGCCGGCTGCCTGCTCGGATATGGCGTACAGGCCGCGCTGGGCGGACTGGCGGCTGCGCTGGTGCAGAGTGAGTTGCCGGCACCCGGCCTGGTGCCGGTGGCACAGGGTCTGGCCATCGGTGTGCTGCTGATGGCGGGCTTCGTCGCGCCGCAGTTGTTGCGCCTGACGGCCGTGCCGCCGATCCGGGCGATCCGGCGTGAGTGGGGCCAGCTGGGGGGCGGCAGTATCGCTGCCTGGGCCTTTGGTGCGCTGGCGCTGGCCGGGCTGATGTTATGGATTGCAGGTGAGTGGAAGCTGGGCGGCATCGTGGTGGGCGGTTTCGCGGCAGCGCTGGCCTTGTTCGCAGCTTTGGCCTGGGGGTTGCTGGCGCTGTTTGGTCGGGCACGCCATGCCGCGGGCGGCCAGGGCCGCTGGGGTTTGCGTTACGGGCTGGCGGCGCTGTATCGCCGGCGCACCTCCAGCGTGATCCAGGTAGTGGCGCTGGCGCTGGGGCTGACTGCGATCCTCTTGCTGACCCTGATCTCGAACGATCTGCTGGCCGGCTGGCGCGCCAAGCAGCCGGCGGATGCGCCAAACCGCTTCATCATCGGGATCCAGCCCGAGCAGCGTCAGCCGATTGCGGATTTCCTTGCTGCGCATGAGATTGCCGTGCCGCTGCAGCCCATGATTCGGGGCCGCCTGGTGGCGATCAATGATCACGCCGTGAAGGGGAGTGATTACGAGGAGGAGCGCACGCGCAATCTTGCCGAACGGGAATTCAATCTCTCATTTGGCAGCGAGCTGCAGGCTGGTAACCGCGTGATTGCCGGCGCCTGGCACGGTGCGCAACAGGCGCCACTGTTCTCGATGGAGGAGGGGATCGGCAAACGCCTCGGTGTGAAGCTGGGTGACAACGTGACTTTCGATATTGCTGGCCAGCGCGTCACCGGCAAGGTTTCCAGCGTACGCAAGCTGGACTGGGATTCGATGCGGGTGAATTTCTTCTTTACGGCGGCCCCGGGCTTGCTCGACAAGATGCCGGCGAGCTACATCACGAGCTTCCATCTACCGGCGGACAAAGCACCGCTGGTGCGCGAGCTGGTCGCCCAGTATCCCAACATCACGGTGATCGACGTGGCCATGGTGCTGGAGCAGGTGGCCAGCCTCACCGAGCGGCTGGCGCAGGTGGTGCGTTTTGTTTTCAGCTTCGCGCTGGCGGCTGGCATTCTGGTGCTGCTGGCGGCACAGCGCAATACGCATGACGAACGCGGCTACGAGGTGTCCGTGCTGCGTGCCCTGGGCGCGCGCCGGCATCAGGTACGCTCGGCCTTGCTGGCCGAGTTTGCGGCCCTGGGCGTGATTGCGGCGCTGCTGGCGGTGGGGGCCTCGACGGCTATCGGTTACCTGCTGGCTGAATATGCACTGGAGCTGGACTTTCAGCCCTCCGTCGCTGCGCTGAGCGGTGCTGGCCTGCTGGCGGTGCTGACCATTGTGGTCTTTGGCTGGCTCGGTGTGCGCCGCCTGCTGGCGCAAACCGTGATCGAAGGCATCCGCGAGACGACCTAGGAGTTTTCATGCAACGCATCCTTCTCGCCGCCGGGCGGGCTCTGCGCAGCCTCGCCGAGCCCGGCATGCTTTGGCATCTGCTGTGGCCGACCCTTGTCGCCCTCCTGCTGTGGGGCGGGCTGGCCATCGGATACTGGAGTGAGGCTGCACAGGCCTTGTTGCAGCTGATGCGCGGCTGGCCACTGGTGGGGGGCTGGTTCGGTAGCGGCCACGAGATCGCCAGTGGCCTGTTGAGCTTCGCCCTGCAGGTGGTGATGCTCCTGCTGATGCTGCCGCTGGTATATGTCACGGCGGCCATGCTGGTGTCGGTGTTTGCCATCGGCTTCATGCTCGAGCGGGTGGCGGCGCGGGATTATCGCGAGCTCGAACAGCGCCGTGGCGGCAGCCTGATCGGCAGTGTGACGAACTCGGCCGGCGCTTTTGTCATCTTCCTGTTAGTTGCACTGGCTACGCTGCCGCTGTGGTTTGTGCCGGGCCTCGGCCTGGTGCTGTCGCTCACGCTGGGTGCCTGGCTTAACAAACAGTGTTACGCCTATGACGCTTTGATGAATCATGCGGATGAGACTGAGCTTGCCCGCCTGCCGCGCGAGCGTCGCAATGAAATGTGGCTGCTGGCGCTGGGGTGTGGCCTGCTTGGTTTCGTGCCCTTGCTGAATCTGCTGGCGCCAGCTTTTACGGGGCTGTGCTGCGTGCATTACCTGCTTGAAGCCTTGCGTCAGGAACGTGGGCGGCCGATCAAAGACATTTCTGCGGAGTAAGACATGGCATTTGGCGTACTCATCATCGGTGATGAAATCCTCTCTGGCAGGCGGCAAGACAAGCATCTCGCCAAGGCCATCGAATTGCTCGCTGCACGCGGCCTGCAACTGACGTGGGCGCGCTATTGCGGTGATGATCGCCCGCTGCTGACCGAAACCATCCGCCAGACTTTTGCGACCGGCGACATCGTGTTTTCCTTCGGCGGTATCGGTGCCACGCCAGACGACCACACCCGTCAGTCCGCCGCCGCCGCCGCCGGTGTGGCGCTAGCCCTGCATCCGGAAGCTGAGGCTGCCATGCGTGAGCGCTTCGGTGCGGAACTTACGCCGCAGCGCCTGAAGCTGGGCGAATTTCCACTGGGCAGCCGCTGCATTCCGAACCCCTACAACCGGGTGCCGGGTTTTGCCTTCGGTACGCATCACTTCCTGCCGGGGTTTCCGGAGATGTCCTGGCCGATGATGGAATGGGTGCTGGATAACTGGTTTGCCGGGCTGCATCACCAGCGTGCGCATGCCGAGCAATCGATCCTGGTGTTCGGGGCTCGTGAGGGCAATCTGATCTCCTTCATGGAGGCGCTGGAAGCGCGCCACGGGGTCACCATCTTCAGCCTGCCGCATCTGGGCAGCGAGAGCCTGCGCCAGCATATCGAGCTGGGCGCGAAAGGTGAGCCGGCTGCCGTGCTGGCTGCGCTGGATGAGATCCGCGCCGAGATGACGCGGCAGCGCTTCGAGTGGCTGCCGGCCGAGGATACGCGCCCGGCTGCCTGAGCTTAGTTCCCCGGAGAGGGGGCTAAGCCGCGTTGCAGTGAATGTTGCTGCGTCTGCCCGGCCGCGAATTCGGCGCTCAGCGCAGCCATCAGGTGATGTGCGCGTGCCGAGTTGTCGGCGCCGAAATTGCAGACATAGACGTCCAGCGTCACGGCGTGCTGCTCGGGCCAGGTGTGGATCGCGAGATGGGATTCGGCCAGCAGCAGCACGCCTGTCACTCCGCCTTGCCCGAGTACCCCCGGGAAGGCGTGCCAGACCTCATTCACGATCGTCAGCCCGGCCGCCTCGACATGCTCGCGGCAACGCGCGGCCAGCAGTTCTGCCCGGGTGAGCAACGCGTCGGCACAGCGGCATTGATGCAGGTCGGCGGTGAGGTGAAGGCCTTGCATGGCGAGTGTCGGTCAGCTTGATGTATTCATTCTGCCAGCGCTTTTTCCAGCGCGCTCAGGGTGCGCGCGCCGAGCCCGGCGCACTGCGCCTCATCCAGCACATACGGCGGCATCCAGTACACCGTGTTGCCGATCGGCCGCAGCAGCAGGCCCTCGGCCAGCGCATGGGCGTGGAAGCGGCGGGCAAAGCCGGGCGTAGCCTCCACATCGAAGGCGAGGATCATGCCCAGTTGGCGCAGGTGACGTACCGTCGGATGGGCCGCGATCGGCCCGGCGGCCCGGGCGAGCCAGCGGGCGCGTTGCTCGTTTGCGATCAGTACATTGTCATCGCGGAAAATTTCGAGTGTTGCCAGTGCTGCCGTGCAGGCCAGTGCGTTGCCGGTGTAGGAGTGCGAATGCAGGAAGCCGCGCGCCACGTCGTCGGCATAGAAGGCCTGATAGATCGTGTCGGTGGTGAGCACCAACGAGAGCGGCAGGTAGCCGCCGGAAATGCCCTTGGAGAGACACAGGAAGTCCGGCCAGGTGCCTGAATGCTCCATGGCGAAGAACTTGCCGGTGCGGCCACAGCCGACCGCGATTTCGTCGGCGATCAGATGCACCTCATATTGGTCGCACAGGGCGCGGGCGCGGCGCAGGTATTCTGCGTCGTACATCGCCATGCCGGTGGCGCATTGCACCAGCGGCTCGACGATCAGCGCCGCCGTTTCGGCGTGGTGCTCGGCGAGAAAATCTTCAAGCGCACGCGCGGCGCGGATCGCCACGTCCCGCGCGGATTCGCCCGGCTCGGCGGAGCGCGCGTCCGGCGAGGCGACCGTGGCGGCAGCGCGCACCAGCGGCGCATAGGCTTCGCGGAACAGGGCGATGTCGGTGACGGCCAGCGCGCCCACGGTTTCACCGTGATAGCTGCCGGCTAGGCTCACGAAGCGGGTCTTGGCCGGGCGGTCGCTGTTGCGCCAGTAATGCACGCTCATCTTTAGCGCGATCTCGGTGGCCGAGGCGCCGTCTGAAGCGTAGAAGGCGTGGCCCAGCGCGTGGCTGGTCAGCGCGGCAAGCTCTTCCGAGAGGCGCACCACCGGTTCATGCGTGAAGCCGGCGAGGAGCACGTGTTCGAGCTTCTCCATCTGTTCGCGCAGGCGTTGATTGATGTGCGCATTGCAGTGACCGAAGAGATTCACCCACCAGGAACTCACTGCGTCGAGATAGCGTTGCCCGTCCTCGGCTACGAGCCAGGGCCCTTCACCGCGCGTGATGGCGATCAGGGGCAGGGTTTCGTGCTGTTTCATCTGCGTGCAGGGATGCCACACGGAAGAGAGCGAGCGCTGGAGCAGGGAGGCGGACATGACGGGGCTGGGCGGCGGCAAAGCGCGCAGTCTACCCGTGAAGCGGCCCGGCTGCTTCAGCTCGCCAGGTGGTCGTGCAGGGCGACGAATTCCTGGGTCAGCTTGTGGCGTGCATCCAGATGGATCATCGGGCGTGCCAGCTGATGGCTCTCGCGGATCTTCACCGAGGCTGAGAGGAAGGTCGGCAGGATCGGCAGGCCTTCGTCGACGAGCTCCTGCACCAGGCGCTGCGGCAGGCTGGCGCGCGGCTGGAACTGGTTCACCACGATGCCCTCGACCAGCAGCTCGCGGTTGTGGTCGGCACGGATTTCCTCGACGTTTTCGAGTAGGGCGTAGAGCGCGCGGC
Organism: Uliginosibacterium sp. 31-12; assembly: GCF_030548425.1. Classification (NCBI taxonomy): domain Bacteria; kingdom Pseudomonadati; phylum Pseudomonadota; class Betaproteobacteria; order Rhodocyclales; family Zoogloeaceae; genus Uliginosibacterium; species Uliginosibacterium sp. 31-12. Next base: position 206,963 of record NZ_JAUOOA010000001.1, read on the forward strand.
GCGAGAAGTCGTCGCAGTCGAAGGGGATCAGGCAGCCGTCGGCGGCGATCAGTGCCGAGAGGGTGAAGAAATTCAGCGCCGGTGGGGTATCGATGTAGATGCGGTCGAAGTCGTCTGCCAGCTCGGCTAGCGCTTCGCGCAGCTTGTAGATCTTGTGGCGCGATTCGAGCTTGCTCATGAGTTCCTCAAGGCGTGGCGAGGAGGCCATCACGCTGAGGTTTTCGAAGGGAGTGGCAACGGCGTAGTCGGCCGTGGCACGCGTTTCAAAGCGGATGGTGAGGGTCTGCTCGAAGAAGTCCGCCAGTGTGTGCTCGACTGTGGTGACAGCTTCGCCGAGCAGGTAATGCGTGGAGTTGCCTTGCGGGTCGAGATCGATCACTAGGGTGCGCAGGCCTTGCGCGGCCGAGATGGCGGCCAGGTTACAGGTGATGGTGGACTTGCCAACGCCGCCCTTCTGGTTGAACACCACGCGCTTCATGATCCGCCTCCGTTACTTGAATTGCTGCACTGCACACATTGTGCCAAAAAGCCGCAGGAAGTGGCGGCGCGTGTCCATTTCGCCACGCTGCAAGCCCGGTTTCATAGGCCTCGCGGCTACAATGCGGCTTCTAGCCGAGGGGACATAATGAAAGCACGCAAGCTGTTGGCCGCCCTGCTGGCCGCATCGGGTTTTGCCATGCCGGCCGGGGCCGCCGAGTTCATCTCCGTAGGAGGTTTCTCCTACCATTTCGAGCGCGATCTGGGCCACAACGAGTTCAATTACGGACTCGGTTATGAGCGCGATGTGAATGAGGAATGGACCTGGTCTGCCGGCGTGTACAAGAACAGCCTGCGCCGTGCGAGTTTCTATGGCTTGGCCAACTGGTATCCGCTGAATCTGGGCGCGGGCTTCCGTGCCGGCCTCACCGGCGGACTGATGACCGGCTATCACGATTCGCCGGTGATCGCGACCCTGATGCCAACCCTCGAGTGGCGCGGTGAGGTGCTGGCCCTGCAAAGCTATGTGGTGCCGACCATCAAGCCCTATGTGGATGGTGCCGTGGTGCTGCAGTTCAAGTTCGCCTTCAGGTAGGCGGGTTTTCGTTCAACGCCTGCTGCAGGGCAACGGCTGCTCCGGTGAGGGCTGGGTTGCCGGCCGTAATGACCCAGGTTGGAATCGTGGCCAGGTAGGTGGCAAACCGCCCCTTGGCCTCAAAGCGCGCGCGGAAGTCTGAGCGGGCAAAGTAGTTGCCCAGTTGTGGCACGATGCCGCCACCGATGAAGACGCCGCCTTGGGCACCGAGGGTCAGAGCCAGATTGCCGGCGGTGCTGCCGAGCAAGGCACAGAACATGGCCAGGGTGTCAGCACAGAGGACATCGCTGTTGTCCAGTGCCTGGCGCGTGATGGTGGCGCCATCGAGTTGTGGCTCGGCCAGGCCGCGCACCCGGGCAAGGGCCCGGAGCAGGGTCAGCAAGCCGGGACCGGATAGCACCCGCTCGGCCGATACATGGCCGTATTCACGTAGTAGCAGCGCGGTGACGGCGAACTCTTCATCCGTGTATGGCGCGAGGCTGACATGACCGCCCTCGCCACCGATCGGAGCGTACTGCCCCTTGACCGGCACCAGCCCGGAAACCCCTAGCCCGGTTCCTGGGCCGATCACGCCGATGGCCGCACCGCGCAAGGCCTGACCGGGACCAATCTGCTGCAGTCCGGCCGCGTCCAGATGCGGCAGGGACAAAGCCAGCGCGGTGAAATCATTCACGAACACCAGCTCACCCAGGCCCAGCGCTTCACGCAGCGCGCGGATCGAAAACTGCCAGGGGTTGTTGGTCAGGCGCAGCTCGTCGCCGGTAATCGGATTGGCGATACCGATGGCGGCGTGGCGTGGCTGGATGCCTCCCTGGGCCGCAAGGTAGCTGCGGATCGCTTCGAGCGGGCCCGCATGCTCGGCGCAACGCAGGGTGACGATTTGGCTGATGGCTGCACCGGGCGCCGTGATCAGGCCAAAGCGGGCATGGGTGCCGCCGATGTCGCCGACCAGGCGGGGATGACTTTCAGCGTGTCCAGAAAACATGTTTCTCCGGTCCTTGGGCGTGCAGAAAATGGCTCACCGGCAGGGCCGGATTCGTGTGTTGCAGGGCTTCACCGAGAACCTGCCATTTGCGCTGACCCGTGATGTGCAGGATCAGGTTGCGGGTCGCCAGCAGGCGCGCGGCGGTCAGCGTGATGCGCTCGCGCACTGGCGCTGCGCCGATCACCTCCAGGCTGGCGTGGCCCGTCGCATCGTACAGTGCGGCTTCACGTTGCGGGCTATGCGGAAAGATCGAGGCCGTATGGCCATCTTCACCCATGCCCAGTACCACCGCATCAAATTGAGCAGGCAGGGTGGCGAGGCGCGCGTTGCGTTGTGGCGGGGTTTCGTCCGCCAGATACAGTGGCAGGAAGCGTGCTGCGGCTGCCGGCCCTTGCAATAGATGAGTGGCCAGGCTGGCGGCGTTGCTGTGGGGGCTCGCAGGCTCGCAGCAGCGGTCGTCTGCAAGGGTTACGAAAATACGTGACCAATCCAGAGAGGCCGCACTCAGTGCGCGGAAGAACCCGGCCGGTGTGCGTCCGCCTGAGAGCGCGAGGGCGGCCTGGCCATGTTCGGCAAGGCCGGCACGCAGGCAGCCAGCGACCAGGGTGGCCTGGGCCTGATCCAGCTCGGTGGCGCTGGCGAAGGTGTGGAGCGACAGGTTCACGGCTAGATGGCTACGGAAAGCGGGTTCTCGAGTGTAGGAAATTGGCGTGCGGAAGGCTAGCGCTTGCAAGGGTGGCGAGCGGCACGAATTTTCATGGCGGGCATTGTGAAGTCCGATGCTTGTGCGTGAAGCAGCATTGGACTACTTTCTGAAACTCGACCCCCGCCAGAAAATACCATCATGCCGATTCATCCGATTCTCGACGCGGTGACTCACCGCATCGTTGCCCGCAGCGCCGAAACCCGAGGCCGTTACCTAGCCCGTATTGAGGCCGCTATTCCTGGTGCCCCCTATCGCGGCCAGCTCGGCTGTACCAATCTGGCGCACGGTTTTGCGGCCAGTCCGGCGGAAGACAAGCTGCGCATCAAGACCATCAAGGTGCCGAACATCGGCATCGTGACCGCTTACAACGACATGCTGTCGGCTCATCAACCCTACGGCGTCTATCCTGAAATCATCAAAACGGCCGCGCGCACTGCGGGTGCCACGGCTCAGGTGGCTGGCGGCGTGCCCGCCATGTGTGACGGCATTACCCAGGGTCAGGACGGCATGGATCTGTCGCTGTTCTCGCGCGACGTGATCGCCATGAGTACCGCGATTGCACTGTCCCACAACATGTTCGATGCCGGTCTGTGCCTCGGCGTGTGCGACAAGATCGTGCCCGGGCTGTTCATGGGCGCGCTGCGTTTCGGCCATCTGCCCTTCATCTTCGTGCCTGCCGGGCCGATGCCCACCGGCATCTCGAACGATCAGAAGGCCAAGGTGCGGCAGAAGTACGCCGCTGGCGAAGTCGGGCAGGAGGCGCTGCTGGAGAGCGAATCACAGTCCTACCACGCACCGGGGACCTGTACTTTCTACGGCACCGCCAACAGCAACCAGATGATGATGGAGATGCTGGGCCTGCATCTTCCGGGGGCGGCCTTTGTGCCGCCAGGCACGCCTTTGCGTGAGGCGCTGACGCGGGCCGCTGCGACCCGCGTGCTGGAACTCACCTCCAGCCGCGCAGAATTTACGCCGCTGGGCCGCATGATCGACGAGCGCAGCATCGTCAATGCACTCGTTGGCCTGCTGGCTACCGGCGGCTCAACCAATCACACCCTGCACCTGGTGGCGATGGCGCGTATGGCAGGGATCCTGATTGACTGGAGCGATTTCGAATCACTCTCCAAGGCGGTGCCATTGATTGCGCGCGTCTATCCGAATGGTGCGGCCGATGTGAACCAGTTCCATGCGGCGGGCGGCATGGCCTGGGTGGTGCGCGAGCTGCTGGCGGGGGGGCTCTTGCACGAGGATGTGCAGACGGTGTTCGGCAAGGGGCTGGCGGCCTATGCCAAAGCTCCGGCTCTCGACGAAAGCGGGGCGCTGGTGTGGCGCGAAATTCCCGCCGAGAGCGGTGATCCGGCGGTACTGAGCAGCGTGGCCGAGCCTTTCAGTGAGGATGGCGGTCTGCGCCTGCTGACCGGCAACCTCGGTCGGGCGGTGATCAAGGTGTCGGCAGTGAAGCCTGCGCAGCGTGTGATCCGTGCTCCGGCCATCGTTTTCGAAAGCCAGGATGCACTGCTGGCCGCGGCCAAGGCCGGGCGTCTGGAGCGTGATTTCGTGGCGGTGCTGCGTTTTCAGGGGCCGCAGGCGATTGGTATGCCGGAGCTGCATCAGCTCACCCCAACGCTGGCCAACCTGCAGGACAAGGGGTTCAAGGTCGCACTGGTGACCGATGGGCGCATGTCTGGCGCTTCCGGCAAGGTACCAGCGGCGATCCACGTCACGCCGGAGGCATTGGCGGGTGGCCCGCTGGCACGCGTGCAGGATGGTGATGTCATCGAGCTGGATGCTGAGGCCGGCATCCTGAGGCTGGAAACTGCCGGGACAGATTTTGCCGGACGTACCCCGGCTAAATTCCGTGGCGCGGGTCAGAGCGGTATGGGGCGTGAGCTGTTTGCACCAATGCGAGCGGCCGTGAATGGTGCCGAGCAGGGCGCGACTGTGTTCTCGTTTGAGGAGTGAGAGGTAGCAGGCGCGCGGCTTAGCCCGCGTGATGCCGCCAGGTGATCGCCCAAGCATACAGGGCGCTCACGCACAGGATGTCGAAGGCTGGGCCGAAGACCAGGAACAGGGTCGGCATGGCCAGCGGACTCATGAATTGCAGCAGGGCGGCGTGGGCCAGCAGCTTCAGTGGCAGGCTCAGTACGAGGAAGGCCGCAATCATCAGTGTGGCCAGCAGGCGGCGCTCATGGCTGCGCTCCACGATGTAATGGGTGGCAGCCATCACCAGCGGCAGACTCAGCAGCAGGCCGATGCTGATGACTGCAAGGTGGTGGGTGTGCTGGGCTACGTCGTAGTCGAGCGGGCTTGCCGCCTGCAGCAGCAGGGTGGCGAGATGAAAGCCTGCCAGCGCGCGCACGACCGAGCGCAGGGCCGGGCGCAACAGGCTGGCCAGCAGGAACAGCAAGGCCGCTCCTCCCAGATTGCCAAGCCAGGCCTGGGAATCCGCAGCGGCCAGCCAGAGCTGGATCGCAGGCGTTTCGAACTCTCCCCATAGCGGCAATTCCAGGTTCATGCGGCCGGCCATCGCGTCGCTCAGTGGCAGCCAGCTCAGCAGATGCAGCAGGGCTGCGTCCCAGAAACGCAGCAAGGCTGGCAGCACTCGGAAACTCAGCCAGGTGAGGCCGGCGGCCATCAACAAGGCGACCAGTGCTTGGCCGAAGCGACTTGCAGCAAAACGTTGCAACAGGCTCGGAGGCGTGGTCGGACTGGTGGCGAGTGCCGCATCAGGCAGATTCATGCGCTGATCCTCGCATCGATGACTTCGCCGCGCCGACCCGCTCGGACCGTACCGTATGCCACACACCCCTCGCTGACGAGGAGTTCATCCGCCGCCAGGGTAGAGGGTTCGTCCGGTTTGCCGACCCGGCTGCAGGGCCCCAGGCGCAGGCAGGAGGCTGAGATTAGCGGGCCGCTGACCAGACAGTTGGCGCCTGTGCTGATCGGGCCGTCGGCATACACCGCGCCTTCGATCTGCACATCCTGACCCAGCACGATGCCTTTGTCGGCACGTAGCTGGCCGAAAATCCGGCAGCCATCGCCAATCTCCAGCAAGCCGGCCACGATCAGATCACCACGTACGGTATGGCCGGGCGGGATGACGAGATTGCGTCCGTTGCCGAGCTGCTCACCGCGCCGTGAGGGCGGATCGAAGCGGGCTACCGGGTCTTCAAGGGCCGGTCGGGCCGGGCTATCCGGTTGGCGTCCGAAGCTGATGCGTGGGGCCTCGAGCTGCTCGAAGCGGGTGCGGCGGGCCAGTGCGATCTCGATACCGGCACTGGCAAAGCCCTTTACGCTGCCGCCCTCGGCCACATCCAGGCGGCGATCACTGCGTACCCAGCGGGTGACCCGGGCACGGATGCCGATGGCGATGTCGCGGTGGGACAGTACGGATTTGACGACGGCATTGTGGGCAACGTTGATGCGGCCCTCGGCGAAAATCTCGCGGTCACACACCAGTTCGCCAGGAATGTCGAGGTGCCCGGCTGAGAGCACCAGGCTGCGCAGGCGTCGGGTTGCGGGTGGGATGCACTCGGCTAGATGCTTGTTGAAGCCCAGCACGATGAAAGGTCGGCCGCTTTCGTTGGCGCCCTGGATCGGTTCGCTTTCGCGCACGACTTGCAGCAGTTGTGCAAACTGCTGCGTCACCATGCCACGGAAAGCTTCGATCCGCGCCGGCGCATCCTTTTCAGCCTCCGGTGCTGGATTGCGGGCCTCGGGCCGGCGCAGGGTCCGCAGTGCCGGCAGGAAAGGTAGCAACAGGCCGAAGGCGCAGAGCGCAACGAAAGCCAGCCAGGCTTGCAGGGGACTCAAGCGACCGCTCCTTCACTGGCGGGCGTTTCGATGGGCTGAGCATGCTCGCGGCGTCGTGGTGTCCGCGTGGTGGCCAGCAGAATGATGCCGCCGAGCAGGCGATGTGCAAAGCCCACCCAGCTCAACGGCAGCAGGCGGATTTCTTCGCGGACTCCGGCCATGCGCGCAGCGGCCGCGATGCGGAAGGCCGGGCCTGGATTGCCGTGCGGGTCGAAACTGCAGGCGGTGCATAGCAGGATGGCCAGTCCGGCAAGCAGCGGTGCGCCGGTGAAATAGAGCGCGATGCCGCAGGCGAGGTTGATGAGCCAGACCAGGGGAAGAGCTGCTGTGAAGAAAGCCGCCGCGCCCTGGCGACGAGCCCCCGCGGGCAGGCGCGGGTCCACCAGCAGGCTGGCCAGTCGCAGGCTCTGCAGAACCAGCGCCGGATGCAGGCGAGGTGAGCGGATCTGGTCGAGCAGATCTTCACTGTGGTAGCGGGTGATTTCGCCGAGCAGGCTGGATTGCCAACCCAGCCGGGTGAGATCGAGGATCAGACTGGCGCCATCGGGGGCGTGCAGGAGATCGGGCGCGTGCAGGCTCTTCATCGCCTGGCGGCGCACTGCGCGGATGCGCGCCTTGCCACATAGCAGCAGGTTCAGCGCATCGTTCTGGCTGGCCAGCAGCGTGTCGGCCTGGTCGGCAAGCAGGTCCAGGCGGGCGGAGAGTGCTCCGTCTAGCGGGGTGAACACGGCCCGGGTGAGCACGCAGCCGATGGCCGGATCAAGAAGTGGGGTGATGGACTGACGCAACCAGTTACGGGCCAGCGGCAACTCCTGATCGAGCACCACCAGTGCGGTGCCGATGGAGTTGGCGACTGCAGCGTGCAGCGCTGTGGCCAGCGTGGTGTTGGGACCGGCCATCATCGGCAGGGGATGGACCCGGCCCGGGCAGGCTCGCTCAAATACTGCGACCGCTTCGACAAGCCCGGTTTCAGCGGGGTCGAACATCAGCACGAAATGGATGCATTCGGCGGGGTAATCGAAATCCATGCCGGCCAGGGCTGTCAGGCGTTCGATCTGTTGTGCGGCTTTGCCGTGTGATGGCACCAGGATCGAAATTGTGGGCCAGCGGGCATGGCTCAGGGCCAGCGGACGCGGCGGGCGCAACACACGCAGGCGCAGCACGCGTAGCCATTCGCGTAGCAGATGCAGACCCAGCAGGGTCGAGGTGAGGAGCCAGAGCCCCTGCAGGGCGGACTGCAGCAGCTTGCTGTGGGCAGGCGCTTCTGTCGGCGCTGGCGAGGCCGCTTCGATCGGGGGTGTGAGTTGCAGATCGGGTGGGGTGCTAAGGATCTGCGGACTGAGATTCAGCGGACGCTCGTTCTCGTCCGCCGAGCCCTGTGGTACTGGGGTGGCAGGGGGTGCGATCTGAGTCGAACCGATATGCGGATCAAGCTGCAGGTGAGGGTCGGGGCTCGATGCTGACGTGTTTGTGCTACATGCGAAAAGCATGAGCAGGGCAGCGCACGACGAGCGGAACGACGGGATCGACTGCATTCTTGTAGGTATGTCGCCTGGGTTCAGAAGGCCGTCTGTTGCGCCGTCATGTCTCCCCCGGCCGGCCTCATGAGCAGGGATTCTAGCCCGGTTTGCCGCGCTTGCGCGTGCTGCGCGGCCTCCTCAGTTGATCTCCAGATTGTCAATCAGGCGGGTGCTGCCCAAGCGGGCAGCAGCCACCACGACAAGCGGCTGATTGTCCTGTGGCGCCTGCAGGTCGGATTGCTGGCGGATGGCAATGTAATCGGGCTGCCAGCCGTGCGCGCGTAGCTGTTCTACGGCTTCGGCTTCGAGGACTGTGTAGTCCTGACGACCGGCTTTCACGGCTGCCGCCAGTTGCTTCAGGCAAGCGGCGAGGCGAGGTGCCTCGACACGCTGTTCGGCCGTCAGGTAACCATTGCGGGACGACAAGGCGAGCCCGTCCGGTGCGCGCACGGTGTCACAGCCGATGATGGTGATCGGCAGATTCAGTTCGCGCACCATGTTGCGAATCACGATCAGCTGTTGGTAATCCTTCTTGCCAAAGAGCGCGATTTGCGGCTGGACGATATTGAAGAGCTTGGTGACGATGGTTGCCACACCCCGGAAATGCCCGGGGCGGGATGCGCCTTCAAGGATTTCGTCATGGCGTGCGGCAGGCTGTACGAAATAGCTTTGAGCCTGCGGATACAGCTCCGCTTCATCCGGGGCAAACAGGTGATCGACTCCCACCGCAGCCAGTTGCTCACAGTCGGCCTGGAAGGTGCGCGGATAGCGGTCGAAGTCTTCGTTTGGGCCGAACTGGGTGCGATTGACGAAAATGCTGCTGACCACGGCATCACCATGTGTACGTGCAGTTTGCATGAGGCTCAGATGGCCGGCGTGCAGGTTGCCCATGGTGGGGGCAAAGGCGATGCGGGTGGCGGAGGCAAGGGCTGCGCGCAGGCTTTCAATGCGAGTATGGATCTGCATGAGGGGAGGGCGGCGAGAGGCGGGCTAAAAACAAGTCGGGCAGGATGCACCAAGCGCCTCGCGCAGGCAATCTTTGCAGTTCAGCCTGTCTGCCCCGACGGGCAGAGCTTGGGTCGCATCCTGCCTAGACGAGCATGGGCCGGGGCGGCTCTGCCGAACTGACCTACAAACACGATGACTGGCCGTTTCGCATGGTCGGCAACGGTGGCAGAGGGACAGGAATGCAAGGTTTCAGGCAGTGTTTCCGCTCAGCTTCCCTTCACTACGCCTTGCGGGTAGTCGCGGCGTATTTCGCGATTGCCGCGCTGTGGCTGGGTTTGCTTGATCATCTTGTGGCCTGGTCGCAGGTCAGCCCGGCATTGCGCGCGGAGATCCTGCGCTGGCAGGGCTGGGCCTTTGTGCTGTTCAGCGCGGCTTGTCTTTTCTTGGCGCTGTGGTGGAGCCGCGGGCGGGTGGAGCATCGTCTGGAACAGTTGCGGGCCAGCGAATTGCGTTTCCGCTCCCTGTTTGAGCGGCTGCCCGCCATTGCGGTACAAGGCTACGCTGCGAATCATGAGGTGATTTTCTGGAATGCGGCCAGTGAGCGGCTGTACGGTTATCGCGCCGAGGAGGCGCGCGGACGTTTACTCGAAGAGCTGATCGTGCCGGTGGAGTGGCGTGAGGCGGTGCGACAGCAGATTACGGATTGGCTGGAGAAGGGGCAGGCCATTCCGCCAGGCGAACTGCTGTTGATGCGCAAAGATGGCTCGCGGGTGCCGGTCTATTCAAGCCATGTGCTGATCGAGAATGTCCGTGGCGAGCAGGAAATGTACTGTCTGGACGTTGATCTTTCGGCACTCAAGCAGGCGGAGGCCAAGGTCCGTTTGTCCGAAGCCGTATTCAACGACTCGGCAGAAGGCATCCTGGTGACCGATGCGGATAACCGGATCGTGTCGGCTAACGATGCTTTCTGCCGCATCAGTGGTTACAGTCCAGAAGAGGTGGTGGGGCAGACGCCCAACATATTCAGCTCCGGCCGCCACGACTATGGTTTCTACGCCTCAATGTGGCGAAACTTACTGGAGAAGGGGCGCTGGCACGGCGAAATTCTCAACCGCAAGAAGAATGGTGATGTTTATCCCGCCTGGCTGGCGATCAGCGCGGTGGAGGATGAAGAAGGCAGCATCTCGCATTTTGTGGCCATCCTGTCTGACTTCTCCGAACGCCGTGCTTTTGAGGAGCGTCTGGAGTTCGTCGCCAATCATGACGCGCTGACCGGTTTGCCTAATCGCGTGTTGCTGCGCGACCGCGCCGAACGTGCGCTGATGCTGGCCGCTCGCGATGGTTTCAGCCTGGCCATGGTGGTGCTGGATCTGGATCACTTCAAGATCGTTAACGATTCGCTCGGGCATGCCAGTGGAGATCGCCTGCTGCTGGCCGTGGTTGATCGCCTTCAGTCCTGTCTGGCCGAGGCCGACACCTTCTGTCGGCAAGGGGGGGACGAATTCATTCTGCTGATTCCTGCGGATGCCGGGCGTGAGCAGCTGGGTAGCAAATTGCAGCACATGCTGGCGAGTCTGGCCCAGCCATTCGATATCGAGGGGCATTCCTTGATCATCACGGCTTCGATGGGCGTGGCACAGTTCCCGGATGATGCGCACAGCGTCGATGAACTGCTGCTCAAGGCGGAAACCGCGATGTATCACGCCAAGCAGGCAGGCCGGAACGCCTATCGTTTCTTCTCCGAGCAGATGAACGCGGATGCTCACGAGCGCTTGGCCCTGCAATCGCGTCTGAGTCAGGCTGTCGAGCGTGGCGAGTTGCTGTTGCATTACCAGCCTCAGATTGATCTGCGCACGCGGCGCATCATCGGTGCCGAAGCACTGGTGCGCTGGCGCGATCGTGAGCTTGGGTTGGTCTCTCCAGCCAAGTTTATCCCGGTCGCGGAAGAGAGCGGACTCATCATCCCGATCGGTGAGTGGGTGCTGCGCGAAGCCTGCCGTCAGGTTCAGCTCTGGCGCGAGCAGGGGTTGCCGGAGTTATTGATCGCTGTAAACATGTCTGCCCTGCAGTTCAAACGCAGCGATCCGGTTGAAACCGTGCGCCAGATTCTGGAAGAGACAGGGCTGCCCGGTCACTGTCTGGAGCTTGAACTGACGGAGTCAATCCTGATTGATGACGCCAACCTGATTCTCGAAACACTCCGGCGTCTCAAGGCGTTGGGGGTACAGCTGGCGATCGACGATTTTGGTACTGGCTATTCAAGCCTGGCCTATCTCAAGCGTTTCCCGATCGACAAATTGAAGATCGATCAGTCCTTCGTCAGAGATATCGTTGATGATGCCGACGAAGCCGCCATCGTGCACACGATCATTCAGCTAGGCCGCAACCTCAAGATGCGTACCCTGGCGGAAGGGGTGGAAACCGAGTCGCAGCTGGCCTTCCTGCGCGTCGAGGGCTGTCGTGAGGCGCAGGGCTATCTGTTCAGTAAGCCCTTACCGCCAGATGACTTTCTTGCCTTGTTCAGACAGGGGCGCGCACTGGCGGGGGGCTCAATTCAGTCAGTGCCAAGCGCAGTGCCAGTGCAATGAAAAACACGCCGCTGAATCCTTGTAGCCAGTTATGCAAGCGTGGATGAGCGTGCAGCAGGCGTCCTAGGCTGCCCGCGCTCAGCGCAATCATGCTGAAAACAGCGCCTGCAGCTAGCGTGAAGATCAGGCCGAATATGGCGATCTGAGTGGCACTGCTCCAGTTGCCGGGGCGTACGAACTGCGGCAGGAAAGCAAGGAAGAAGAGTGCAACCTTCGGGTTGATCGCGTTGGCGATCAGGCCTCGCCTGAAGTGCGCCAGGAAAGTTGTTTCGCTCTGCGCAGTACTGGTCAGGGCGCTGCTCTTGGTGCATTGGCGCAGGCTTTGCAAGCCGATCCAGCCCAGATAGGCGGCCCCGAGTCCCTGCAGCAGTTGCAAGGCTAGTGGCGAGGTTGCGAGCAGGGCCGTAATGCCCAGTACGGCTAGCAGGGTGTGGTTCAGACAGCCCGCCGCACAACCTAATGCAAACCCGAGGCTGGCGCGGCGGCCGGTGGACAAACCCAGCGCCAGCACACCCAGGTTGTCTGGCCCGGGCGTGGCGGCGATCAGCAGGGCCGTGGGTACAAACAGCAGTAATTGCCCTGCGTCCATCCCCATGATTTTTACTTGCTGGCCAGGTAGCGGCTGTTCGGATAGTTCTGGCGCAGGACGCGCTCAGTGTCCAGGCGCAGAGTTTCAAGTTGTAGCTCACGATAGCTCTGGATCATCAGGCCCAGCGCATCTTCAACCGACTTCGAAGTGGAGTAGGTTTTCACCACGGCTTGCGCCCGATTGGCTGCAGCCAGCGGTGCCCGACGTTGCAGGTAGTAGCGGGCTGCATTCAACTCATGGGTGGCCAGCGCTTCAAGCAGGATGTTCATGCGCAGGTGAGCATCTGCGGCATAACGGCTGTCTGGAAAGCGCTGATAGAGCTGCTTGAAGGTTTCAAACGCGTTCTGTACGCCTTTCTTGTCCCGCTCCGAGAGTGGTTGCTGGGGCAGGAAGGGAAGCCATTCATCGCGCTTGGTGTTTTCGTAAGCGAGGCCCTTCAGGTAGTAGGCGTAGTCAACATTCGGATGATTCGGGTGAAGCCGGCTGAAACGCTCGGCGGCACCAATCACAGCATCCATTTCGCCCATCTTGTAGTGCGCATAGGCTGTATCGAGCTGCGCTTGCTGGGCGTGACGACCATATGGGAAGCGGGCTTCGAGCTGCTCGTAAGCCGTGATGGCAGATTCGTAAGAACCGGCATCCAGAAACTCCTTGGCCTCGGCATACGCAGACTGCGGGTCTTTCGCAGTGGAACCCGGCTTGGGTGCGGTTGCACAGGCGGTGAGCAAGCACAGCAGAGCGACTGCCGGTAAACTACTGAGGGTGAACTTGAACATTCCGACACCATCCGAAAGCAATGCCGCTGATTATAGCGGAAGCCCTGCGGCCGACTGCCGCATTCTGCATGTGCCGGCCGAACTGGCTGGGCAGCGACTCGACGCAGCACTTGCGCAGCTCATCAGCGAATACTCGCGCAGTCGCCTGCAGAGCTGGATTCGCGATGGCCTGGTGAGTTGCGAAGGCCGTTTGCTGGCGGACCCCAAAATGCGCCTGAATGGTGGTGAAAGCCTGCGAGTTGAGCTGGCCCCGCCGCCCGAAGCGCTCGCTGATGTGCCGGAAGATATTCCGCTGGACGTGATCTTCGAAGACGAGCACATCCTCGTTCTGAACAAGCCAGCCGGCCTCGTGGTACATCCGGGCAGTGGCAACTGGAGTGGAACCCTGCTCAACGCGTTGCTGGCACATGCCCCAGCATTGGCCGAGGTTCCACGAGCCGGCATCGTTCATCGTCTTGATAAAGATACCTCTGGCTTGATGGTGGTGGCCAAGACTTTGGCGGCGCAGACTGATCTGGTGCGCCAGTTGCAGGCACGCACCGTAAAGCGGCACTACGCGGCAGTTGTGATGGGTACCCCACCGGCACGTGGCACTGTGGATGAGCCGATTGACCGGCATCCCGTGCAGCGCACGCGCATGGCCGTGGTGCCGGGCGGGCGCGAAGCGCGCACACATTTCCGGGTGATCGAGAAACTGCAGGGTGCGTGTTGGGTGGAATGTGTGCTGGATACCGGACGTACTCACCAGATCCGGGTCCACATGGCGCATCTGGGGCACCCGCTGGTGGGGGACCCCGTCTATGGCGGGCGTAAAATTCTGGCGCCAGCATCGGGCTTCAAACGCCAGGCTCTGCATGCTTTCCAGCTTGGCTTGCGGCATCCGGCCAGTGGTCAGGAAATGCTCTGGCAGGTACCCCTTGCAGATGATCTGCAGACACTGATTGCCGCCCTAAGAACTGCCTCCTGATCTGTTTTCCGGGTGATCGCCCTTGCCGCTGGCAGGGCTGGTCTCGTTCCTGCTTTGTGTTTCGCGCTTGCGGCGCAATCTTGCGGGGGTGCCGATGAGCCATAGCAGCAGGCAAAGTGGCAGCAGACCCCAGAAGAAAAAGCTCAGCAAACCAGCGATCCAAGAGGCTTGGCTGATGGCAATCAGGCTGGCTGTAAACAGCCATGCAATGGCGACGATGTACATTGGGGCAGCGCCTTGACGTGCGGTTTTGTGCAGGGCAACAATGCCTCGCAAGCCCCTATTGTCGCGGCAGCCCGGCCCGTGCTGCAATCTGTTTGAGGCTGTTTCGCTGAACCGCAACCCCGTTTCCAGGAGAGAGTTTCAATGATGACCCCCGAGCAGTCACGTGCAGCCGTAGAGGGCTGGATGCGCGCCAGTCAGGATTTCATGCAGGGCTTCATGCAGCAGGTGAGCCAGGTTCAGGCATCTCAGCCGGGTTTGCCGCCTTTTGCGGCCTTGCCTGCATTGCCCGGTCTGGAAAACGAGAAAATGGCCGCGCTCCACCGTGAGCACGCGGAATTGCACGCGAAGCTGTGGAGCTCGCTGGCTCAGCGCAAACCCGGTGATGAAAGTGAGCCGATCATGGCTCCGCCGCCTGGCGATCGTCGTTTCAATGCGCCGGAGTGGAGTAGCAGCCCCCTGCACGACTACATGCGCCAGGCTTATCTGATCAATGCCCGCTTTCTCAATGAGGTGGCTGAAAATCTCCCGATCACTGACAAGCTAGCGCGCAGCAAGCTGCAGTTCGTGATGCGCCAGTATGTGGATGCGATGGCGCCTTCGAACTTTGCTGCCACCAATCCTGAAGTCGTTCAGAAGGCACTCGACACAAAGGGTGAAAGCCTGACTCAGGGCCTGCTGAATCTGATTGCGGATGTGGAAAAAGGCCGCATCTCGATGACCGACGACTCAGCTTTCGAAGTTGGCGGCAATCTGGCCACTACCGAGGGCGCGGTGATCTTCGAGAACGAGTTGATGCAGCTGATCCAGTACGCGCCGCTGACCGAAAAGGTCTGCAAACGCCCCTTGCTGATCGTGCCGCCCTGCATCAACAAGTACTACATCCTCGATCTGCAACCGGAGAACTCCTTCGTGCGCTATGCGGTGGAGCAAGGGCTGACGGTTTTCCTGGTTTCGTGGCGAAATCCCAAGGCTGAGCAGAATCATCTGGGTTGGGACGACTATCTAGGTGAGGGTGTGCTGCGCGCACTGGAGGTAGTGCGTGCGGTAAGCAAACAGGATAAACCTAATGTCATGGGTTTTTGCATTGGTGGCACCTTGTTGGCTTCAGCCTTGGCGGTGGCGTACGCGCGCGGGGAAGACCCGGTCGAAAGCGTGACTTTCCTGACGTCCATGCTCGATTTTGCCGACACCGGCGAGATCGCCTGTTATATCGACGAGACTTCAGTAGCGTCGAGCGAAGCCACCATAGGCAAGGGCGGCCTGATGGCCGGCAAGGAGCTCTCGCGCGTCTTCTCCAGCCTGCGTCCGAACGACCTGATCTGGAATTACGTGGTCGATAACTACCTCAAGGGCAACAAGCCACCAGCCTTTGATCTCCTCTACTGGAATTCGGACAGCACCAATCTGCCCGGCCCCTTTGCCGCCTATTACCTTCGCAACACTTATCTCGAAAACAATTTGCGCGTGCCGGGCAAGCTCACCATGTTGGGCGAAGCGGTTGACCTGGGGCGGATCTCCTGCCCGGCCTATTTCCTTGCCACTCGCGAGGATCACATCGTGCCCTGGCAGACGTCCTATCTCGGGCGCCGCTTGTTGGGCGGGGAGTCCACCTTCGTGCTGGGCGCCAGCGGCCATATCGCGGGGGTCATCAATCCTGCCGCCAAGAACAAACGCAGCTTCTGGACCAATGTAGCACCCGCCTCCACCAGTGGTGACTGGATGGACAGTGCTACCGAGCACCGCGGCAGTTGGTGGCCGCACTGGATCGATTGGCTCAAGACGCGCAGCGGTGAACTCGTTGCGGCCCGCAGCAAGCTTGGCGCCAAGGATTACAAGGTATTGGAGGCCGCCCCCGGCCGTTACGTGAAAGAACGTGCCTGACCTGACAGAGAGGTGGCAGCAAGCGGCTGGCGCCACTGCCCGGAAGCGCCAGCCTTGATAACGACCGGGTATGCCTGATGACAAAAGGAGAACTGAATGCCTCACGTAGCACTGATCACCGGCGGTATGGGCGGCCTGGGTGAAGCCATCTGCATGAAGATGGCGGCCCTCGGCTACCGGGTGGTGACCACCTACTCCCCCAACAACACCTCGGCAGAAGAGTGGCTGACCAAGATGCATCACTTGGGCTATGGCTTTATCGGAGTGCCCTGCGATGTCACCGATTTCGATTCCTGCAAGGCTTGTGTGGCCCAGGTGGAGAAGGAGGTCGGTCTGGTTGATGTGTTGGTCAACAACGCCGGCATTACGCGCGACATGACCTTCAAGAAAATGACCAAGTCGGACTGGGATGCCGTGCTGCACACCAACCTGGATTCGGTTTTCAACATGACCAAGCAGGTCATGGACGGCATGATGGCCCGCAAGTGGGGACGCGTGATCAACGTGTCTTCGGTCAACGGCCAGAAAGGCGCTTTCGGTCAGACCAACTACTCCGCTGCCAAGGCCGGCATGCATGGATTCACCAAGGCACTGGCGCTAGAGGTGGCCAAGCACGGCGTGACGGTGAATACCATTTCGCCGGGCTACATCGGCACCAAGATGGTGACGGCGATTCCCAATGAAATTCTTGAGTCCAAGATCCTGCCGCAGATTCCGGTGACTCGTCTGGGTAAGCCGGAAGAGGTTGCAGGGCTGGTGGCCTATCTGGCCTCTGATGAAGCGGCTTTCCTGACCGGAGCCAACATTTCGATCAACGGTGGTCAGCACATGTATTGATGTCGTGCCGCGGCGGTTGCCACGGTGCAATAGAGTTGGGGCGCGAATTCCTCGCGCCTCCCTGGTTTTCAACTAGAGAGGTGAATGCAAATGGCTAAGAACGTGGCTCTGGTAACCGGTGGCATGGGTGGTCTGGGAACAGCAATCTGCAAATCGCTGGCAAATGATGGCTGGAAAGTAGTCGCCAACTGCCTGCCAGCTTTTCCACCTGCCGCAGAGTGGGTCGCCAAGTGCAAATCCGAAGGCTATGACTTCCAGATCGCAGAGGCTGATGTAACTGACTACGATCAATGCGCCGCGATGATCAAGAAGATCGAAGCCGAGATCGGCCAGATCGACGTATTGGTCAACAACGCAGGTATCACCCGCGACGCAATGTTCCGCAAGATGGACAAGGGCCAGTGGGATGCCGTGATGTCCACCAATCTGGATTCAGTGTTCAATGTGACCCATCCCTTGCTGCCGCTGATGGCCGAGCGTGGTTTCGGGCGTGTGGTCAATATCTCATCAGTGAATGGCGTAAAGGGGCAGTTTGGCCAGGCCAACTACTCCGCCGCCAAGGCCGGTATCCTCGGAATTACCAAGGCGCTGGCGCAGGAGGTGGCCAAGAAGGGCGTGACGGTGAATGCGATTGCCCCGGGCTACATCGGTACCGAGATGGTTATGGCCATCAAGGAAGAAGTACGCGAACAGATCGTTGCCACGATCCCGGTGGGGCGCCTTGGCCGCCCGGATGAAATCGGTGATCTGTGTGCCTACCTTGCTTCCGACAAAGCCGGTTTTATCACCGGCGCGACGATCAATATCAACGGCGGCCTGCACATGTGTTGAGCGGTGTGTGGCATTGCGCACAACAACCCCGCAGCTTCAGGCGGGGTTGTTTTTGTGCGCTGCTATAATCCAGCGCAAGGTTCCGGTGCCGGATGCGGAACCTTCTGCCCATACACATACAAGCAGGGGACAACGCAACATGGCCGAACAGCTTCGACTGATCAAGAAATATCCAAACCGTCGTCTCTACGATACGGCTTCCAGTTGTTACATCACCCTCGCAGATGTGCGCGATCTGGTACTCGGCCAGGAAACCTTTCAGGTTGTGGATGCCAAGTCCGGCGAAGACATTACCCGCAGCATCCTGCTGCAGATCATTCTTGAAGAGGAAAGTGGCGGGGCGCCGATGTTCACCAGCGACCTGCTGGCCCAGATGATCCGTTTCTATGGCAATGCCATGCAGGGTTTCATGGGTCGTTACCTGGAAAACAACATCAAGTCCTTCTCCGACATGCAGGCCAAGCTGCAGGAGCAGACCAAGGGTCTGTATGGTGAGAACAGCCCGATGAGCAAGGATATGTGGACCCAGTTCCTGAATTTCCAGGGTCCGGCCATGCAGAGCATGATGGGGACCTACATGGAGCAGAGCAAGCGCATGTTCTCGCAGATGCAGGAGCAGATCGAGAGCCAGACGCGCAGCATGTTCACTACCTTCCCGTTCCCGGGGAACGACGCAGACAAGAAATAAACTGAGCAATCTGTTGCGTACTTGTGACTGCCGGTCTCTGTGAGGAGACCGGCAGTTTGCGTTTACAGCATTGCTGTCGCGACAGCGTCAGGCATTGGTGCGCACCCACCAGCGCCGCCAGAAGAGGGCCAGGATCAGGCCGGCACCGGCGACCGCGATCATGATGAGCACTATCAGCCAGCCTTCGTGATCTTCCAGCAGCGGCAGGTAGTGGAAATTCATGCCGAAGAAGCCCGTTAGTAGGGTGGCGGGAGCGAACAGGGTGGTGATTACGGTGAGCATGCGTACTTCTGCATTCAGCCGGTTGCTGACCGAGGACAGGTGAATGTCCATCAAGCCACCGATCAGTTCGCGCATTGAATCGAGCTGCTCAATGACGTGCACGGCGTGATCGTAGACATCACGGAAGTACAACTCCGTATCCTTGTTCAGAACTGAGCCAGGCATCCGCAACAGGCTGCCTAGCACTTCACGCAAGGGCCACACGGCGCGGCGGATTTCCAGGGTTTCGCGCTTGAAATGGTTGATGTCTTCGATCGAGTGCTTGCCGGTCCCGGCGATCAGGCTGTCTTCAAGATCCTCGATGTCGTTGGCGAGCGATTCGACGACCACGAAATACTGGTCGACCACCGCATCGATGAGGGCATGCAACAAGGCATCCGGGCCGCCGCCACGTAAGGAACCGATGCTCTTGCGCAGGCGGTTGCGGATCGGGTCGAAGAGCCCGGACGAGCGCTCCTGGAAGCTCAGGACGAAATCCTCACCCACGATCAGGCTGATCTGGTCGGAACAGGCATCGTGCTGTGTTTCGTCGTAGCGGAAGCTGCGTAGCACTATGAAGGCATAGTGTTCGTAATCGTCGAGCTTGGGGCGCTGGTGGGTATTGGCGATGTCTTCCAGCACCAGCGGGTGCAGATTGAAGCGGCGCCCGATCTCCTCCATCACCGCCGGCTCGTGCACGCCGTGCACGTTGAGCCAGATCCACCTGTTTTCACGCTTCTGCTGGCGGGACTCGTCCAGTGTGGAAAATGAGATTTCGCGCAAGGCGCTGGCGTCGTAGTCGAAGACGCAGAAGCTGGTCTGATCAACCTTGACGTCACCGATATGAACGATACTGCCCGGCGCCAGCCCGATCTTGCTGGCGTAAGGCGTACGACGGCGTCTGGTTTTGCGTTCGCTCTGTTTGTGCATGGCATCATCCGGATTCGGCATTGCACAGTATCATGCACGCCTTGCAGCCCTGTTAGCATCAGGGGTTTTTTGGGGGGTTTCAAGAAGGGTGTGACAGGCAGGCGGGAAGACTGAGGCGCTGACTTTACTGGGCAGAGTATGCATGCCAAGAGTGAAGCTCGAAAACCCTCGTCTCCAAGGCACTGCATCTTGAATGTAATGGCGTCGCAGCCAAGAGTTGGAACAAGCATGGCCTGAGTTTTGCCTTCGTTCAGTATTGTCAAAAGCTTGGTTTGACGATCCGCTGGCAAAGCAGGCGAGTACATCGACTTTGTGGTGTGGGTGCGGATTGCCGCATGCCGGCCCAGTCGCCAAGGTGAACGGGTTTATTTTCTATCTGGACGTTAACGGAGAACAGAGCATGTCACTGCTTATAGGGGTGCCTCGGGAAGTTTTTGCAGGGGAGAAACGCGTCGCGACTGTTCCAGATGTCGTAGAAAAGCTGATCAAGCTGGGCTTCAGGGTTGTTGTTGAATCGGGCGCGGGTGAGCTGGCGAACTTCAGTGATGATGCCTACCGTGCCTCGGGTGCCGAGATCGCCGGAAGCGCTGCCGAGCTGTGGTCAGAGGCCGATATCGTGTTCAAGGTGCGTGGCCCGAACGATGCGGAAGTCGAGCTGATGCGCGCAGGCAGCACGCTGATTTCCTTCATCTGGCCGGCGCAGAACCCCGAGCTGATGCAGAAGCTTGCCGCCAAGAAGGTCACTGTACTGGCGATTGACGCTTTGCCGCGCCAACTCTCCCGCGCGCAGAAGATGGATGCGCTGACTTCGCAGGCTGGCGTCGCGGGTTATCGTGCCGTGATCGAGGCTGCCAATGGCTTCGGGCGTTTCTTCAACGGTCAGATCACTGCTGCCGGCAAGGTGCCGCCCGCCAAGGTCTTCATCGCCGGTGCCGGCGTGGCAGGTCTGGCGGCCATCGGTACCGCGGCAGGTCTGGGCGCCATCGTGCGTGCCAATGACACGCGCGCCGAAGTGGCCGATCAGGTGAAGTCGCTGGGTGGTGAGTTCGTCAAGGTCGATTACGAGGAAGAAGGCTCGGGTGGTGGCGGTTACGCCAAGGTCATGTCCGAAGGCTTCCAGCAGGCTCAGCGCGAGATGTATGCCAAGCAGGCGCGTGAAGTAGACATCATCATCACCACCGCGCTGATTCCGGGCAAGTCGGCACCCAAGCTCATTACGGCCGAGATGGTGCAGTCCATGAAGCCGGGCAGCGTGATCGTCGACATGGCGGCCGAGCAGGGCGGCAACTGTGAGCTGACCGTGCCGGGCGAAGCCGTGGTGCGTCATGGCGTGACCATCATCGGTTACACCGATCTGGTGAGCCGCTTGTCCCGCCAGTCTTCGACGCTGTACGCGACCAACCTGTTCCGCCTGACCGAAGAGCTGTGCAAGACCAAGGACGGCCTCATCAACGTCAACTTTGAAGACGATGCCATCCGCGGCCTCACCGTCATCAAGGAGGGCGAAATCACCTGGCCGGCTCCGGCGCCGAAAATTCCCGCCGCAGCGGCCAAGCCGGCTGCTGCAGCGGCTCCGGTGGCGAAGAAGTCCTCACATGGTCACGGCGAGCCGTCCGAGCCGATGTCGCATCAGAAGATGGCGGTCATGTTCGGTATCGCAGCGGCCCTGTTCTGGATCATTGGTGCCAATGCACCGGAGGCCTTCCTTGGGCACTTCACCGTTTTCGTGCTGGCCTGCTTTGTCGGATACATGGTGGTGTGGAACGTGAAACCGGCGCTGCATACGCCGCTGATGAGCGTGACCAATGCGGTCTCCAGCATCATCGCGATTGGCGCCCTGGTGCAGATCGCGCCGCCGCTGACGGCGGATATTTCCCGCCCGGATGAAGTGATCCGCTGGCTCGCCGTGGGTGCCATCGTGCTTGCCACCATCAATATGTTCGGCGGCTTCGCCGTGACCCAGCGCATGCTGGCGATGTTCCGCAAATAAGGAGAATTGAAGAATGTCTGCAAGTCTGGCTACGGTCTCCTACCTCGGAGCAACCATTCTCTTCATCCTGTGTCTGGGCGGTCTGTCCAACCAGGAAACCGCACGTCGCGGCAACCTCTACGGCATGATCGGCATGACCATCGCGGTGCTGGCAACAGTGTTCGGCCCGCGTGTGGCTTCGCTGGGCCTACCCTGGATCATTGGCGCGATGGTCCTCGGTGGCGTGATCGGGGTTTATCTGGCGCGCGTCGTCAAGATGACGCAAATGCCCGAACTCGTCGCGTTCATGCACAGTCTGGTCGGTCTGGCAGCCTGTCTCGTGGGTTTTGCCAGCTACATCGATACCTCCATCGCCTTTACCGGTGCTGAAAAGGCCATCCACGAAATCGAGATCTATGTCGGCATCCTGATCGGCGCCGTCACCTTCTCGGGTTCGGTGATTGCCTTCGGCAAGCTCTCGGGCAAGGTCGGCGGCAAGCCGCTGCTGCTGCCGGGGCGTCACTTCATCAACCTGATCGGCCTCCTGGTCGTGATCTATTTCGGCTACGCCTTCCTGCATGCCGAAACCGTGGAAGCCGGCATGCTGCCGCTGATCGTGATGACGGTGGTGGCCTTGCTGTTCGGCATCCATATGGTGATGGCCATCGGTGGCGCTGACATGCCTGTTGTGGTGTCGATGCTCAACAGTTACTCGGGTTGGGCGGCAGCGGCCACCGGCTTCATGCTGTCGAACGATTTGCTGATCGTGACCGGCGCGCTGGTGGGCTCCTCAGGTGCAATCCTGTCGTACATCATGTGTTCGGCCATGAACCGCAACTTCATCAGCGTGATCGCGGGTGGTTTCGGTTCCGATGGCGGTTCGCCCGCCCCCAAGGCAGCGGGCGCCAGCGCCGAGCCGGTGGGTGAGGTGAGCCCGATCCTGGCAGGCGAAACGGCTGAACTGCTGCGCGAAGCCAAGAACGTGGTGATCGTGCCGGGCTACGGCATGGCCGTGGCGCAAGCCCAGCACACGGTGTTCGAGATCACCTCGTACTTGCGTGAAAAGGGAGTTAACGTGCGTTTTGCGATTCATCCGGTGGCGGGCCGCATGCCAGGCCACATGAACGTGCTGCTGGCTGAAGCCAAGGTGCCGTACGACATCGTGATGGAAATGGACGAAATCAACGAGGACTTCCCGGAAACGGATGTGGCCATGGTGATCGGCGCCAACGACATCGTGAACCCGGCTGCGCAAGAGGACCCGACGAGCCCGATCGCCGGCATGCCGGTGCTGGAAGTCTGGAAAGCCAAGACCAGCATCGTGATGAAGCGTTCGATGGCTTCCGGTTACGCCGGCGTGGATAACCCGCTCTTCTACAAAGACAACAACCGTATGCTGTTCGGTGACGCCAAGAAGATGCTGGACGAAGTTCTCGTCAATCTGAAGTCCTGATCGGGCTGGCGAATAAATCTACTGCGCCGCTCGATCCCGAAACTGTGGTGCTCAACGTACCTGCGTACGTCTCCGCTCCGCGTTTCGGCCTCGACCCGCTCGCTACGATTTCTTCGCCACCCGAAGTCGTGATTCATGGAAAGCCGGCCTTGTGCCGGCTTTCTGCTTTTGGGCGGGCGGCAGGCGCGCTATAGTTCCGCCCTGATTCCACCTTGATCTCCGCTGAAAATGACTCTCCGAATCGCCGTCGCCCAGCTCAACTGCACCGTGGGCGATCTCGCCGGCAATGCGGCCCTGATCCGCGAAGCCGCCTTGTCCGCCCGTGCAGCTGGTGCGCAGCTCGTGCTGACGCCGGAACTGGCGCTGTGCGGCTATCCGCCGGAAGACCTGCTGCTGCGCGAGGACTTCTACTTTGCCTGCGAACGCGAGCTGAGTGCCCTGGCCGAGGCCTGTGCCGGCATCGATGTGCTGGTCGGCCATCCGCTGTTTGCCGATGGCGAGGCCTATAACGCGGCGTCGCTGCTGCGCGATGGCAAGGTGCTGGCGAGCTATCGCAAGAATCGTCTGCCGAACTACGAAGTGTTCGACGAGGTGCGCTACTTTGCGCCCGGTGAAGAAGCCTGCGTGGTCGAGGTGCAGGGCGTGCGAGTGGGCATCAACATCTGCGCCGACGTGTGGGAGGCCGGTACGGCCGCCGCGGCGCGGGCTGCGGGCGCCGAAGTGCTGCTGGTGCTCAACGCATCGCCCTACCACATGGAGAAGCAGGCTCAGCGCCACGAGGTGCTGCGCGAGCGGGTGCAGGAGGCTGGTATCGGCGTGCTCTACTGCAACCTCGTCGGCGGGCAGGACGAACTGGTCTTCGACGGCGGCTCCTTCGCGCTGGATGCGAATGGCGCGCTGAGCTATCAGGCGCCGGCCTTCGAGGCGCGCGTGGATATCGTCGACTTCGCGGGGGGCAAGTTCGCGAGCAGTGTGAAGGTGCCGCGGCCTTCGGTGGAAGCCGAAGTGTATGAGGCCTTGAAGCTCGGCGTGCGCGACTATATTGGCAAGAATCGTTTCCCGGGTGCGCTGCTGGGCCTCTCCGGTGGCGTGGATTCGGCCCTGACTCTGGCCATCGCGGTCGATGCACTGGGTGCTGACAAGGTGCGCGCGGTGATGATGCCTTCACCCTACACGGCGCAGATGAGTCTCGACGATTCTCGCGAGATGGTGAAGCTCCTGGGCGTACGCTATGACGAGTTGGCAATCCAGCCGGCCATGGACACTTTCGAGAGCATGCTGACGCCGCTGTTCGAGGGCCGCGGCGCGGATACGACGGAAGAAAACCTGCAGGCGCGCATCCGTGGCATGAGCCTGATGGCGCTCTCCAACAAGTTCGGCAGCATTGTGCTGACCACCGGCAACAAGAGCGAGATGGCGGTGGGCTACGCCACGCTGTATGGCGACATGGCGGGTGGCTTCGCGGTGATCAAGGACATCCTCAAGACCTTCGTCTATCGCCTGTGCGAATATCGCAACAGCATTTCGCGGGTGATCCCCGAGAACATCCTTACGCGTGCGCCTTCCGCCGAGCTGAAGCCCGATCAGAAGGATCAGGACTCCCTGCCGCCGTATGAGGTGCTCGACGCGATTATCGAGGCCTACATGGAGCGCAACGAGTCGCCGCGCGAGATCATTGCCGCCGGCTATTCGGAGCACGATGTGCGCCGCGTGATCGGCATGCTCCGGCGCAACGAGTACAAGCGCCGTCAGGCGCCGGTGGGTATCCGGGTGACCCAGCGTGGCTTCGGCCGCGACTGGCGCTGCCCGATTACCAACCGCTATGCGGACGAGTTCTGAGCCCAGCTCTGCGACAGTTCCTCGCACAGCTGTGAGAGGAGCGGTTTCCAGCTGCCTTCGGCGCTGTCCTTCCAGTGTAGGCGGGCACTCGGGTAGAGCGCGCAGCTCGGGCTGCCGGGCTTGCCCCAACGCCATTCGAGGCCCGGCGCGAGCAGGATGTGCACGGGGCAACCCAGTGCGCCGACGGCGTGGGCGACCGAGGTGTCCACCGCGATGATCAGGTCCAGCTCGCAGGCCAGCGCGGCGGTGTCGGAAAAGTCCTGCTGCATGTCGCCCAGCGGAATGATGCCGCCGCTGCAGAGCTGATCCAGTTCGCCTGAGCTGGCGTCATCCTTCTGCAGGCTGAAGAACATGGCCTGTGCGCCGAGCCGGCGCGGCAGTTCGAGAATTTCTTCCGTGGTGATGGAGCGCATGCGGTTGCTGGCATTGCCCGCCGCACCGCGCCAGGCGATGCCGATCTTTTTCTTTTGCCCGGCCCACTCGGCAAGCTGTTTGCGCCAGTGCTGGCGCTTCTCCGGTGCTGCCTGCAGATAGGGGTATTGCCAGGTTCGCAGCGGGTTCTTGTCGTCCAGATGAAGTGGCAGGCTCAGCAGTGGCGACCAGTAGTCGAAGTGCTCGGCCATGGGGGCTTCGGCATGACAGGCTTGCAGTCCCGGCGCGGTGCCCAGCAGGCCACGCAGGCCGGCGCGGCAGACCAGATCGACGTGTGCGCCGCTGGCCGCCAGCGGTTCGATGAAGCGGGCGAACTGGATCTGGTCGCCCAGTCCCTGTTCCCCCATCAGCAGGATGCGCTTGCCTGCCAGCGCTTCGCCTTGCCAGCGTGGCCATGGATAGTCGGTAAAGCGTACGGCGTCATGGGCCAGCAGGCTGCTGTCATGACGGGCTTCGTAATAAGGCCAGGCCTCAGCGAAGCGGCCCTGGGCGAGCAGGGCCATGGCGAGGTTGGCACGCGCCCGGGCGGAGTCATCTATCTCCAGTGCCCGACGGTAGGCGGCCTCGGCGGCCTCGGGCTGATTCAGGTAGAGCCGGGCGTTGCCCGCGACCTGCCAAAGGCCGGCTTCCTCCGGCGAGCTGGCGCAGGCCGTCTCGGCTTCCGCGCGGGCCTGCTGCAGGCGGCCTGCGGCCACGAGCTGCTGCAGGCGCTCCACCTGCAGGGCGGGGCTGGCTTCTTGTGCCAAGGCCTGACGGTAGTGCATGTCGGCTTCCTCGGTCCGGCCAAGCTGAGCCAGTGTACGGGCCAGGTTCATGCGTGCCGGGCGGAAGCCGGGTTGGTGGCTCAGGGCCTGCGTGTAGAAATTGAGGGCTTCCTCGGGCTGGCCGGCGCGCACGCAGATGGCGCCTAGGTTGCTGAGCGCTTCGACGCAGTCGGGTTGCTGTTCAAGTATGTTTGCATATGCCGCTACTGCGGCTTCGAGATCGCCGCGCTCTTCGGCCTGCACGGCGGCCAGCAGGTCGGCTCGGCTCACAGGCGCGGCCCGCCTCTGCGCTGCGATGGCTTTTCGCCCAGCGCCAGGCTGACCAGCCAGGTCAGCAGGCTATAGATCAGTGCACCCCACATCGCGGACCAGAAACCGCCCACCTGGAAGCCGCCGACGAGCTCGGAAGCGAGCCAGAACAGCAGGGCGTTGATGACGAGGATGAAGAAGCCAAGCGTCAGCGCGGTGATTGGCAGGGTCAGCAGAATCAGGATCGGGCGCACTAGCGCGTTCAGAAGGCCGATGATGATGGCGGCGATCAATGCGGCGGTGTAGCTGCTCACCTGAATGCTGCTGACAAGCTCGGGCACAAGCATCAGGGCGACGGCATTCAGCGCCCAGCGCAGCAGGGTCATCATTGTGTGGCTCCCAGAGCGTGAGCGCAGGCTTTGCTGGCGGCAAGGGTGGTGGGGGATGGGGCTGGCGTGGCAAGCCAGTCCTGCATGTGGCTGCGGGCAATGTTGCGTAATGCACCGATGAAGTCTGGCTCTTCATTGAGGCAGGGCACGTAGCGGAATTCCTTACCGCCGGCGTTCAGAAAAGCGGCTTTGCATTCCAGGGCGATTTCTTCAAGGGTTTCGAGGCAGTCGGACACGAAGCCGGGGCAGACCACGTCCACGCTCTTCACGCCTTCCTTGGCTAGTTTCTGCAGGCTGGGTTCGGTATAGGGCTGCAGCCATTCGGCGCGACCGAAGCGGGACTGAAAGGTGACGAGGTATTGCTCGGGCTTGAGCGAGAGGTATTCGGCCAGTAGGCGCGCGGTCTTGTGGCACTCGCAGTGGTAGGGGTCGCCTTTGTCGAGCGAGAAACGCGGCGTGCCATGGAAGCTCATTACGAGCTTGTCCGGCATGCCATGCTGTTGCCAGTGCGCGGCGATGCGCTGACCCAGCGCACGGATGTAGTCAGGATGGTCATGGAAGCTTCGCACGAAGCGCAGCTCGGGCAGATTGCGGATCTTCATCCCGGCTGCAGCCACTGCATCGAAGGCACTGGCGGTGGTGCTGGCGGCATATTGCGGATAGAGCGGCAGCACCAGTATTCGGCTGCAGCCACGCGCCTTGAGGCGCATCAGCGCCCCCTCCACGTCTGGCTGACCGTAGCGCATGGCCCAGTCGACCTGAACGTCCGGATGCCCCGCCTGCAGCAGGTAGCCGGCGAGCAGCTTGGCTTGTTTTTCCGTATGAACCCGCAACGGCGAGCCTTCCTTGCTCCACACCGTGGCGTACTTTGCGGCTGACTTTTTGGGGCGAGTATTGAGGATGATGCCGTTGAGGATTAACCACCATAGCGCGCGCGGAATTTCGACCACACGCGGGTCGGAGAGGAACTGCTTCAGATAGGGGCGCACTGCCTTGGCAGTCGGCGCGGCCGGAGTGCCGAGATTGATCAGCAGCACGCCGGTACGTGGTGTGCTGCCATGCGTGAATTCAGGCTCTTGCAGAAAGCGGGGCATGGTGATCCTGTGCAATCGATTGCCTTTATGCCGGCAGTTGCCGGAGTTTGGCGTTTTCGCGGGGAGTCAGGTGTTGCTCGACAAGGCGCTGGAAAGCAGTCGTGCTGTGATGTCCACAATCGGGATGACGCGTTCGTAAGCCATGCGCTGCGGGCCGATCACAGCCACGGTGCCGACAACTTGGCCGTCGACCTCGTAAGGCGCGGTGACCACACTGCATTCGTCCAGCGGGCTGATGCCGGATTCTCCGCCGATGAAGAGCTGCACGCCCTCGGCGCGATTGGAAATATCCAGCAACTGCACCAGGCCAGACTTCTGCTCGAACATTCGGAACAGCTCGCGCAGGCGGTTCATGTTGGAGGAAATGTCATCCACTTCCAATAGCTTGCGTTCGCCGGTGATCAGATAGCCCGAGTTCTGTTCCTCCATGGCTTCCTGGCCAACAGTAATGGCGGCCGACATCAGCTCGCTCATGTTCTGCTGCAGCTGCACCAGCTCACCGCGCAGGTGATCGACCATTTCGCCAAAAGCCAGCCCGGCGCAATGGTGGTTCAGGTAATTCGCAGCGGTGACGAGTTCGGAGGCTGTGTAGGCGCGTTGGGTGAACAGGATGCGATTCTGCACATCGCCGCTCATAGCCACGATGATCAGCAGCACGCGGGTGTCCGACAGGCTCACGAACTCGATCTGGCGGATTTTGGTGGCTTCGCGGCGTGGCGCGGCGACGATGCCGGCAAAGCTGGTCAACTCCGAGAGCAGGCTGGAAGCTGCAGAGAGTACGCGGCGTGGCTCGTCCGGATGGATGTGGTGTTGAAGTTCGCGAACTTCGGTCTGCGCCAGCGGTTTGACGGTAAGCAGGGTGTCCACGAACAGACGATAGCCACGTGCGGTAGGGATGCGACCGGCAGAGGTATGTGGGCTGGTGATCAGGCCCAGCTCTTCCAGATCCGACATCACGTTGCGGATCGTAGCGGGCGAGAGTTCCAGCCCGGACTGCTTGGAGAGCACGCGCGAACCTACGGGTTGACCCTCGGCGATATAGCGTTCGACGAGCGTTTTCAGCAGGAGTTGGGCACGTTTGTCTAGCTGGGGCATGGCTGCATTGTAAGGGCTTGGCAGGAGCTTTGGGCAGATCCTGCGGCCTGGCCCAAACAGCAGAATTGGGGGGCATTTAGCCGGCTCACATGCCGCTCCACGTAGGCAAAAACTTGCAAAAATTTGCTAAACCTTTGTTCTGACTCGCCGTTACAGAACGCATCGGGCTCCGACTGAAGCGGCTTGCTGCTGACTGGAACCTATAAAACTAGAGAAACGCATTTCCGTCAGGAGTTAGCCATGCCAACCGTTACCGGACTGTCGGCCTCACAGATAGCCGCACTGACCACAACCCAGGTGGCCGCACTCACGACCGCGGATTTCAAGGCGCTTTCCCAAACCCAGATCGGTGCATTCAGCGCAGAGCAGATTGCGGCGATGGAAACCCAGGATCTGGTGACCCTGACCGGGGCCCAGGTTGCTGCGTTCACCCCTTACAACGTGGTGGGTTTCACCAGTGGACAGATTCAGGCGCTGACTCAAACCCAGTTTCAGGGCATGACGGTTGAGCAACTCAGCTCCCTGAGTTCCGATCAGATAGCCGCCATGGAAACCCGTGATCTGGCGGCCCTGTCGGTGACGCAATTGCGCGGGCTGACGGTGGATCAGCTTGTCGGGTTTGGTACGAGTCAAATCCGGTCTTTGAGTGCCACACAGGTCGCTGGCTTCTCTGCCGAGCAGATCGGCTCCTTCTCCACCACGCAGATTTCCGCCCTGTCGACTTCGCAAATCAAGGTTTTGACAACAGGGCAGGTGGCTTCTCTGGGGGCTGAACAGGTTGCGGCGCTGACCACGGCCCAGGTGAGGAATCTGACTGTTAGCCAGGTCCAGACCTTGTCCGAAGACCAGCTCAATGCGTTGGAGACTAGTGACTTCAGTGCTTTGACGGCAACCCAGATCCAGGCACTGAAGACCAACCAGATCAGTGCCTTGTCGGAATCCCAGATTGCGGCTTTGACGACGCAGCAGGCCGCCAGTCTCACCCAGGCCCAGATCCAGGTGCTCTCGCCGGAGCAGATTCAGGCCATGAAGACGCAGGACGTTGGCGCACTGGCTGTATCGCAGCTCAAGGGGCTGACAACCGAGCAAATCGAATCCTTGTCGTCTGCCCAAGTGGCGGCAATGACTTCTGGCCAGTTGGCCAGCTTTAGTGCGAATCAGCTCAAAGCGCTCACGACGGCACAGGTGTCGGCCCTTGAAACACAGGATCTGGCCGCGCTGCTTGCAACCCAGATCAGCAGTTTGAAAACGGATCAGCTCGCTGCGCTGAGCACCACACAGATCCAGGCCTTGCAGGCTACCCAGGTTGCCGCATTGAGTTCCGCCCAGGTACGTGCTTTGAGCAGCGCCCAGATCGCGGCGCTGGAAACGCGGGATCTGTCCGCTCTGTCTGCCACGCAGATTGCAAGTCTGACCAATGAGCAGGTGTCTGCCCTCGGCACACAGCAGTTTGCGGCCCTTTCAGGCGCGCAGATCAAGGGGCTGACGAGCAGCCATATCCAGGCGTTGACGACGGGCCAGATCGAAGCACTGAACTCGGTGCAGGTACAGAGTCTGTCTGCGACCCAGGTTTCTGCCATGTCATCCGATCAGATCGTGGCGATGGAAACCCGCGATTTCTCGATGCTGAGCGCTACGCAATTGCGCGGATGGGATGCCAGCCAGGTCGGCACCCTGACCACGAGTCAGATCGTGGCCTTCACGGCCATGCAGATCGCTGGTTTGACCACCTCCCAATTGTCGGGGCTGAGCACGGGGCAGGTCAGTGCGATCGAGACACGTGATCTGGTTGCCCTGACGGCAACCCAGATCCAGAAGCTCTCGACGGATCAGCTGAGCGCTTTGAGTTCGACCCAGATTCAGAGTCTGACCGCCCTTCAGATCAAGGGCCTGGATGCTTCGCAATTTGCGGGCTTTTCAACTGAGCAGATTCAGAGCCTGACGACTGCTCAGTTCAGCAACCTTTCGGCTACTCAGCTGGGAGGGCTCAATTCGAGTCAGATCGCTGCAATTGAAACCAGCGATTTGCGATTGTTGTCCGCAACCCAGCTTGCCGGGCTGAATTCTGACCAACTCAGCGCGCTGGGGACGGACCAGCTGGGGGCGTTGAAGACCAATCAGATTCAGGGTTTGACCACTACTCAGCTGGCTGGGCTCACGTCCGATCAGATCGAGTCACTGACGACCGATCAGTTCAGGGCCATGAGTGCCAAGCAGATCAGCTCTTTTTCGACTACCCAGATCGCAGCCCTGGCGACCGATGATCTGACATCCTTGACGACCGCGCAGTTCAAGGCAATGAGTGCAACCCAGCTGGCCGCATTGACGACCAGCCAGATCACTGGGCTGAATGAAGAGCAGATCAGCGTGCTGAGCTCGGCGCAGCTGGCTGGCCTCGAAACCGCCGATCTTTCGGTCATGAATGCCACGCAGTTGCGGAGCCTGACGACGGCTCAGCTGCGCCAGCTCTCGACTGATCAGGTGGCTTCACTGACCTCGGCTCAGGTCGCAGGTCTTGGTGCTGCTCAGATCAGCGCCTTGAAGACGGATCAGATTGCAGCACTCAACTCCGAGGATCTCTCGGCGATGAGCCGGGTGCAGATCCGCAGCATGACAACTGCGCAGCTGAATGTACTGACGACGGATCAGTTCTCCGGGCTGGACTCCTCCCAGATTACGGCCTTGAGTGCCGCACAGGTGGGCTCACTGCGCACGGATCAGATTCGCGCCATGACGGTGGACGAACTTGGCGCCATGAGCCAGAGCCAGGTGCAGGGTTTTGTCACCTCACAGATCCGCGCAATGACGACCGAGCAGGTCAGTGCCCTGACGAGCGCGCAGATGTCCGCCATGAGTTCGGCTCAGCTTGCCGCACTTGATTCTGCCCAGATCGGGGCCATCGGTACCGGGGATCTGGCGGCTTTGAGCGCCACCAAGGTGCGGGGCTTCACGACAGCTCAGATGCAGGCGCTTACCAGTGATCAGATCACCGCCCTGACGACCGGGCAGATTGCCGGGCTGAGTACGGCTCAGGTTGCCGCGCTTGAGACCGCTGACCTGCAGGCCATGAGTTCTCAGCAGATTGCCGCGCTGACCAATACTCAGGAGCGTGCACTCACCAGCCAGCAGGTGGGCGCTTTGACGAGTGACCAGATCGGCTCACTGTCCGCAAGCTGGATTGCAACGCTCGCAACGAGCCAGATCGCCTCCTTGAGCTCCGAGCAGTTGAACAACCTGACGAGTGCCCAGATTCAGGCGCTCACGACCGGTCAGATCGCAGCCTTGTCGTCCAGCCAGATTACTTCGATGACGACGGAGCAGCTGTCCGCCTTGCGTTCGGCCCAGATGACGGGCTTTGAAACCGGCGATCTTACGAATCTGACCACCGCACAACTGGCCAGCCTGACGACGGCTCAGCTGGGCGGCTTGAGCAGCACCCAGATTGCTGCGCTCAGCACTACCCAGATCGGGCGGCTGAGCACTGATCAGGTACGGGGCTTGAGCAGCGCTCAACTCCAGGCGCTGACCACTACCCAGATGAGTGGGCTGGGGTCTGATCAGCTGGCGGCGCTGACGACCGCCCAGTTCGCTGCGCTGGAAACGGCAGATGTGGCCGCGCTGAGCACCGAGCAGCTGGCTAATCTGTCGACTACGCAGGTGAATGCGCTCTCTACTTCCCAGGTGGCAGGACTCCAGACTTCGCAGATTCGCGGCTTGACCTCGGCCCAGGTTGCTGCGCTGAGCACCGGCCAGATCAAGGCATTGACTACGGCCCAGGCTGCTGCCTTGGGCACTGCGCAGACGGTGGGCCTGGGGACTACCCAGATTGCAGCGATGGAAACCCGTGATCTTGCCGCGCTGAGTTCTGTTCAGCTGGCTGGTTTGACGACAACCCAGGTCGCTGCATTGGGCACCCAGCAGATTGCGTCGCTGACCACCACTGAATTGCAGGGGCTCACCAGTGCCCAGGTTCAGGCACTCGATAGCACCCAGATTCGCGCACTGACGACCGGCCAGATTGCTTCGCTGACGACCAACCAGACCAATGCGCTCACCACAGCCCAGCTGCTGGCCCTCGAGACGGCTGACCTGGCTGCGCTCACCACGACGCAGGTGTCGCAACTCGCAGCAGGGCAGGTGGCTGCCTTGACGACCAGCCAGATCCGCATTCTCTCCTCTGCACAGATCGGAGCGCTGAGTGCCGAGCATATCAATGCCATGTCCACGGATCAGGTGGTGGCGATTGAAACGGCAGACATCGGGGCGTTGAGCAGCACCCAGATCAGGAACTTCAGTGCAGACCAGATTGCCAGCCTGACGAGTGCTCAGGTCGCGGCCTTGAGCACCGATCAGATCCGCTCGATTGAGGCGGATGATCTGGCTGCGGTGAGCAGCACGCAAATTTCCAGGTTGTCGACGGCCCAGGTGGCTGCCCTGACGACCCTGCAGGTTGTGGGTCTGGAAGAAACCCAGGTTGCTGCTTTGAGCAGCGCCCAGATCCAGGCCATGGGCACCAGCCAGATTGCAGCACTGGAACTCAATGACCTTGCTGCCATGAGTACCGCGCAGCTTGCCGCATTCTCCACCGCGCAGATCGCCGGTTTGACGACGGCCCAGGCGACAGCTTTGACGACCGCCCAGATTGCAGCCCTGAGCAGCGCTCAGGTGCGTGCACTGGAAACGCGTGATCTGGTCACCCTGAATGCTGATCAGATTGGTGCGCTGGATACCCGGCAGATCGTTGCCTTGAGCAGCACACAGGTTCAAGCGCTGACGGCTGAGCAGTTGGGCGCCTTGAGTTCCGCTCAGGTTGGGGCACTTGAAACCTCCGATCTGGCGCTGCTGAGTACCACACAGATCCGCAATCTCTCGGCTGAGCAGATCGCAGGCCTTACAACGGCTCAGATTCAGTCCCTGAGTACCGATCAGGTCAAGGCTCTCACTGGAGCGCAGATTGCTGCCCTGAGCTCTACCCAGCTTGTGGCTATTGAGACCCGTGATCTGGAAGCGCTGGGTGTAGGCCAGGTCAGAAGCTTCACCACGGATCAGGTTTCTGGGCTGACCAGTGCCCAGATCCAGGCCTTGAGCACCACTCAGGCCCAGGGCTTGAGGACGGATCAGATTGCCGCACTGACCACTGCACAGGTTCGCGCAATGGAGGTCGCCGATGTATCGGCCTTCACCACGGCTCAGCTCCAGGCCATTGAAACGGCGGACTTCGCCGCATTGAGCTCGGCACAGGTCCAGGGCCTGAGCACCGCTCAGGTAGAGGCCATGACAACGGCTCAGGCTGGCGCGATGACCGCGACTCAGGTTGGCAGCATGACGACGGCTCAGGTGGCGGCAATGCAGACGGCCGACCTGACACAACTGGGCTCCAGCCAGATCCAGGCGCTGAGCACGGCGCAGGTTGTTGCCTTGGGCACGACACAAGCTGCCGCGCTGCTGACCAGCCAGGTGTCCAGCCTCACTGCGGCCCAGATTGGCGCCATCGAAACCTCCGACCTCGTCGCACTCGATACCAGCCAGTTCCAGGCGTTGAGCTCCGCGCAGATCCAGGCGCTGGGCACTGGCCAGGTGCAGGCCTTGAAGACCACGCAGATCGAGGCGCTGACAACGACCCAGGCCGCCGCGCTTACAACGGCGCAAGTGGCTGCGCTGACCACCACGCAACTGGTGGCCGTGGAGACCATGGACATCGCGGTATTGGGCGC
Organism: Uliginosibacterium sp. 31-12; assembly: GCF_030548425.1. Taxonomy (NCBI): domain Bacteria; kingdom Pseudomonadati; phylum Pseudomonadota; class Betaproteobacteria; order Rhodocyclales; family Zoogloeaceae; genus Uliginosibacterium; species Uliginosibacterium sp. 31-12. Next base: position 241,578 of record NZ_JAUOOA010000001.1, read on the forward strand.
CGCCCAGATGACCGCGCTGAGCAGTGCGCAGGAAGTGGCGCTGACCAGCGCCCAGGTGGCCGTGCTCTCCAGCGTTCAGATTGGCGCACTGTCCGGCGACTGGGCGGATGCGCTGGGAACCACCCAGCTGGCCGCACTGACCAGTGCTCAGACCCTTGGCATGACCACAGCCCAGATCCAGGTACTGGATTCGGCCCAGATCGTGGCCCTGACGAGTACCCAGGCTCAGGCGCTGACCATCGAGCAGCTCGCCGCCATGAGCAGTGCTCAGGTCGCCGCACTGGCGACGGACGATCTCGCCGTATTGAGTGGCAACCAGATCCAGGCGTTGGGCACGGCTCAGACCCGTGCGCTGACTTCCGCTCAGATCCAGGCGCTGACGACCACCCAGGTCCAGGCGCTCACCGCAGAGCAGCTTGGCGCTTTGAGTTCCGATCAGATCGCAGCCTTCGAAACCTCCGATCTGGCCGCTATGACAACGGCACAGGTGCGCAGCCTCTCCACAGCGCAGATTGCCGCGCTGACCACTGCCCAGATCTCCGGGTTGAACACCACGCAGGTCAGTTCGCTGACGGTGGCTCAACTGGGTGCGTTCGAAACCAGCGATCTGCAACAGCTCACTTCCTCGCAGATCCAGGCGCTGACCGCACTCCAGATCACCAACCTGAGTACTGCCCAGACCCAGGTGCTGACTTCGACCCAGATTGCGGCGCTGAACACGAGCCAGATCCAGTCGCTGACGGCAGACCAGCTCGGAGCCCTGACCTCGGCGCAGTTTGCCGCGATCGAAACCGGCGATGTGCAGGCCCTGACGGCGATCCAGATCCAGTCTCTGAGCACCACGCAGATCGCGGCACTCACGACCTCCGCTGCTGGCCAGCTCGCAGCACTGACGACCAGCCAGATCCAGTCGCTCACAGCGGCTCAGGTGGGTGCGTTGAGTACGGCACAGGTCTCCTCGCTGACGACCAGTCAGGTCACCGCGATCGACCCGACGGATCTGGTTTCGCTCACCACCGCCCAGATCGATGCGCTGAGCAATGGTCAGGAAACGGCGCTGAACTCCAGCCAGCTCGTGGCACTAAGCAGCCAGCAGATCGGTGCGCTCTCCACGACGTGGGCTGGCGCTTTGAGCACGACGCAAGTCGCACAGCTCACGGCTACCCAGATCACTGGCCTGACGACTTCTCAACTCGCGGCATTTGGCAACAGCCAGATTCAGGCGATCGAGGTGGTGGATCTCATGCAGATGAGCACGACCCAGATTACCAATCTGGCCGACAGCCAGCTGCAGGCCTTCAGCACTACGCAGATCCAGAACCTGACCGAAGGCCAGATCAGCGCACTGAATACGGATCAGCTGACCGCACTCACTGCATCGCAGGCTGCCGCAGTGACCGAAACCCAGCGTGCCGCCCTGACGACGGCTCAGATATCCGCCCTGGATTCCTGAGTAATGATCTGATTTGGCACCCCGAAACCGGTTTATTCCGGTTTCGGGAGCAGGCCCGGAGGCATTAATCTGCAGGCTACCCGTGAAAGGATGTAGCCGTGGCTGAGTCTGGAACAGATTTAGGGAGTGTGCTGCTGCGTGCCTGGCAGGGTCAGCTTGATCTGCTGCAGCTCTTCAATGCTGCTGCGGGTTTTGATGCGCAAGGCCTGTTCCCACTCTCGGCCGTGCTGTACCAGACCTGGCTGCAGCGCAATCATTCCGATCGTCAGCAATACGTCTACTTCAATCTGGGTTCTGCCTTGCTCAATGCGGGCGATCTGGAGCCTGCCCAGACTGCCTATCAGAAGGCAGCAGAGCTGGATGCCGGTTTCATCCAGCCACGATTCAATTTGGGTATTGTGCAGGAGCGGCTCGGGCGCATCGCGGATGCACTGGAGATGTGGCGCTGGGTAACGGTCAATGTGAACCCGGAGGACCCTGAGCAGCGCGAGATGCTGATCTCGGCGCTGAATAACATCGGGCGCGTGCAGGATGCCGCAAAGCAGTATGGCGAGGCACATGATTGCCTCACACGCAGCCTTCAACTCAAACCCGATCAGCCTGATGTGCTGCACCACTGGGTCTTCATTCGGGCACGGCAGTGTGCCTGGCCGGTGTATTCAGCGATCCCCGGCGTGAGTCTTGAAGCCATGCGTGCGAATACCTCGGCGCTGGCCATGCTCAGTCAGAGTGATGATCCGCAGGCCCAGCTGGAGGCTGCGCGCAACTATGTGCGCAAGAAACTCGCGCCGCTACCGCCTCCGCTTACGGATGGCAGCCGCTATGCACATGACAAGATTCGTGTGGCCTACTGCTCGTCGGACTTCTGTCTGCACCCGGTAGCTATGCTGACGGTCGAGTTATTTGAATTGCATGATCGTGAGCACTTCGAGGTCTACGGCTTTTGCTGGACGCGCGAGGACGCTTCGCCGATTCGCCAGCGTATCGCCAAGGCTTTCGATCATTTCATCCGTATCGATACGTTGGATGACGAAGCTGCTGCCCGCCTGATCCGCGAACATGAAATAGATATCCTCATCGACCTGCACGGGCAGACACTCGGTGCGCGCGCCAACATGCTGGCCTGGCGGCCGGCGCCGGTGCAGATCACCTATCTGGGCCTGCCGGCCACCACAGGGCTGCCATCAATCGATTACGTGATAGCTGATCGCTTTCTTATCCCGGAGGTATGCGCTCCGTTCTACTCCGAAAAGCCGCTGTACATGCCAGACATCTATCAGGTCAGTGACCGCAAGCGGCTCTGTCTGCCGCCGCCGAGCCGTGAGAGCTGCGGCCTGCCGGTGGATGCCTTCGTATTCTGCTCCTTCAACAACAATTACAAATTTACACCGGCCGTGTTCGAGGTCTGGATGCGTATCCTGCAGCAGGTGCCGCATGGGGTGCTGTGGCTGCTCTCGGACAATCCGTGGGCCGAGGCCAATCTGCGCCGTGAGGCGCTGGCACACGGCATCAATCCGGCCCGTCTGATCTTTGCGCCGCGTGTCGCACCCGAGGCTTACCTTGCGCGCTACATGGCCGCTGACCTGTTCCTCGACACCTTTCCCTTCAATGCCGGCACCACGGCCAATGATGCGTTGTGGGCGGGCTTGCCGGTGCTGACTTGCCCCGGGCGGACCTTTGCCTCGCGCATGGCCGGCGCCTTGCTGACCGCAGCAGGCGTGCCCGAGCTGATCTGTGCGGATTTTCCCGCCTACGAGCGCAAGGCCATCGAACTGGCCAACGACCCGGCCACCTGTCGACGCCTGCACGAACACCTGCTGCAGCAGCGCGAACATGGTCCCTTGTTCGACAGCCCGCGCTTCGTACGCCACCTTGAGCAGCATTTCCGGAGATTGATCCATCATGAAAATTAGCCTGCCCTGGGGGCGCCTGTTCCGCAGCGCTGACGCCATGCCTGCCGAACCGTCTGCAGCGTCCGCATCGAGTGTCGCTGCGCCCGCGCCTGCCATCCCGGTGCGGCGCCTGGTCTGCTATTGCGATGGCGGCTTTGGTAATCGCTTCAATGCGCTGGTCACCGGCCTGATCCTGGCGCGTCGTGCGGATTTGCCGCTGGAGGTGGTATGGCCGGTCAACAACTGGTGCGGGGCGCGCTTTGGCGAACTCTTTGATAGCCCGCTGACGGTGATCGAGCGCGAGCTGGCGAGCTTCGTGGCCGAGAAGGGCGAGTACCAGTATCTGATGACCGAGGATCACCTGCAGCAGGGCGTAAGCTTCCGCTCGCCGCTGGGCTTTGAGCAGGAAAGCGAGCTGCTGGCCTGTGTGAGCGGCGATGACAAACCGGTGTTTCTCTATACCCCCTTGATTCCGGCCTGCCTGCCGCCGGACGAGGTGCTGGCTCAGGTACGCGCCTTGCAGATTCGTCCGGAAATCCAGCGCCGAGCGGAGGCTTTCCTGGTTGCAAAAGGTTTGCAGGGCGAGTTCTTTGGTCTCCAGATCCGCAAGACTGATTTCGGCGCCAATGCGGCGGACGACGAGAATCTCTTCAATCTCGTCAAATCCTTGCCGGATCGGCGTTTCTTCGTCTGCTCGGACGATGCCGGTGTCGAGCAGCGGTTTGCCAGCCTCGCCAATGTGGCCGTGCATGCCAAACAGGCTTATGTGGAAAAGCTCAATCCGGGCGACTGGATGGATCCGACCCAGGACTGCAGTGGCCGCATCTATCACGGCAACATCAATCGCAGTGCCGCCAGCGTGATTGATGCGGTGGTGGATCTCCTGATCCTTTCGCATTCAAAAGTGGTGCGCACTTCGGGCAGCACCTTTCTGAGCACCGCCTTGCTGCTGCAGGTGGCACGCACTGACGTGGCTACTGCGCCGGTTGTGCCGCAGGCGGCGGCCGCAAGCGTTGTGCCGGTGCAGGCCTACAAGATGAGCCTGCCCTTGTTCGATACGATCCGGGCTCTGGGCTTGCCTGCCCCTGCTGGCATTCTGCAGGTGGGAGCCAGCTATGGTCAGGAGATGCAGTATTTCCTCGAGAACGGCATTCGCGCGGGCCTCTTCATCGAGCCCCTGGCGGAGCCTTTTGCCCACCTGGCGAGCGTGTGTCGCCAGATTCCGGGCTATATCGCCATGCAGGCCTTGTGTGCTGACACGAGCGGGCAGACGCATACCTTTCATGTCGCCAGCAATGGCGGCATGAGCAGCAGCATCCTCAAGCCGGCGCAGCATCTGCAGGTATTCGATTACGTGAAGTTCCCGGATACTGTCGAACTCGTCTCCCACACCCTGGACGAAGTCATGAAGTTCGTGCGCGAGTCCGGCCACGGTGAGACGCTGGACAAACTCGATACGCTCTACATGGATACCCAGGGCGCCGAGCTCCGGATCATGGTCGGCGCACCGCACACGCTGCGGCAGATCAACTACATCTTCACCGAAGTGATGCGCGGCGAGCTCTACGAGAAGCAGGCTTCCTTTCAGAGCGTATGCGCTTGGCTGGATGTAATGGGCTTCACCCTGAACAACGTGTATTTCGGCCCCGGCCATACCGGCGACGCGCTCTTCATCCGCAAGAGCCTGCTCGGCTTGTGAGGGGTGCGGGCAGGGCGCCGAGGCGCGCCCTGATGTCCCTCAGCGCGCGTACACGTCACCCCACAGCAGACTTTCGCTTGAGGCACTGTTGCACAGGATCTGGATCAGCTGATAGAAGGGCAGCCATTGCTGGAACTGGAAGTTTTTCTGCTCTCCGAGTGAGAGATTGAACTCCTTGTAGCCCAGGCAGATCAGGCGCTCGATCACTTCCATCGAGCGCGGCATGAACTCCGCCGTGAATTCGAAAGAGAGGATGCCGATTTTCGAGTTCAAGCCCTGGATGACGTTGCTCTCGTAGCCTTCCACGTCGATCTTGCAGTAGCGCGGCACGCCGTACTCGGCAACCAGAGCGTCGAGCGTGGAGATTTCGACTTCGGCGGTCTTGTCCCACACGACATTGGCAAAACGGCCGGTCTTCCAGTGTTCGGCCAGCGTGCTCAGTACCGGGGATTCGGAGCAGATATTCATCGTCATGCGCCCGGGCAGCTCGCCGAGGGCTTTTTCGACGACGGCCGCATCAAGCTGGCCGCCGAAGCGCTGGCGCAACCGGGCCGCCATTTCGGGTTGCGGCTCCACGCAGACCACGCGTGCCTTGTGAGCCAGAAAGACCGCCGCCTTGTCACCCAGATTGGCACCGATATCGAATACCAGATCGCCCGGATTGAGCAGCTTGAGAACTTCGTGTTCATTGGCCATGTTCGGGGCTCCGTGCACACTTGCAGGGGTCAGAAGGGATTCAGGCACAGGTCGGCCTGGAAGGGGTGGTTGGGGCGATCCAGCGGGCCGGGGATGGGCTCACGGGAATAACCGGCAAAGCCATCCAGATCACGGCGCAGGTAGCTCAGTTCCAGTACCTCGGGGATCGGCACGCCTTCCACCATCACGAAGCCCTTGTAGTTGTTGGCGTGCAGATGAATCGGCGCATGGTGCTTGCCCAAGCATTCAAGCAGATGCTTGACGCGGCTGAAGAACAGCGGGTCGGCAAGCTTGTTGAAATCATGCAGCTCGCAGCAGATCACCTCGAAGGGCAGCAGGGCGTCCGGGTTCAGTTGCTCGAAAATCTCGTATTCACCGCCTTCAATGTCGAATTTGAAGAGCGGGTGCAGTGGTGTCCCTTCAAGTTGAGCGCAGATGTCCTGCAGGGACAGAAAATCTCCTTCCGTGCGTGGCCCCCAGCCCTTGCGAAAAAAACGGAACAATGGGTGCTCGACCGGCAGCTTTGCAACCGTGTGATCGAACTGGATTACCTTCGCTCCGCGTTGGGCCAGCGCCAGATCGAAGCTCACATCCGGCCCCACTCCGATGGAGACCACCGCGTCGCAGGCGAGGGCACAGTCGGGCACCACGTAGCCTCCGTCGTAGTGATTGCCCAGGCGCACCTTGCCATGTCGACGCATGGCCAGTGGGCGCATCAGGGCGAGAAGTTCGAGCACTCGGTGCTGCTGGCGGACGTCATAAAGTTGCATGAGCTTTTTCCTGTCAGGACTGAAGCAGGGGAATAAGGGGAGCGATGGCGTGATCCCAGTCGTGGCGGCTGGCGTGTTCGCGTGCGGCCAGACGGGCCGGCGCATCGGCGCCCAACGGGCCGGCCAGGGCCGTTTCGCGCACCAGGGCTTCGAGGCTGGCGAAGTCTGGTTCCAGCCAGCAGCTTTCTTCGGCCTCGCGCAGCACGCCGCGCTTGAATACCGTGGCGATCTTGCGGGTGTCCGTGCCATGGCAGAAGTCGTCGGTCGAACCGCACGAGCTGACGATCACCGGCGTGCCACAGGCTTGCGCTTCGAGTACCGGCAGGTTGAAGCCTTCTGCCCGGTAGGGCGACACATAATGATCGGCGAGCCCGTAGAGCTGGCGCAGTTCGGCTTGGGAGAGATTCTGTGACACGACCAGGATCGCGTTCAGCACATCCTGATTGAGCAGGCCCGGGTGGCTGGCCGCCACCTGCTGCAGCACGCTGTCGACCGGCAGGCCGTACAGCGCCCGGGCATCCTTGAGGATCAGGCGGATGTTTGGCTGGCGCTGATGCGCCAGGGCGAAGGCGCGTAGCAGGAGATCTATGCCCTTGTTCCAGGTCGGCACGCCGACGTTCAGAAACACCACCGCATCTGCCGGAATTCCTAGTGCGGCTCGTTGGCTGGCCAGCTCTGCGGCCTCGAGTGGCCGGCAGCTGTGCAGATCGACGCCATGCGGCACCACGCGCAGCTTGTCCTCCGCAAAGCCGAAGTCGAGCAGGCGGTCGCGTGACCAGCGCGAGGGCGTGACTAGCAGGTTGTTGCCCGCGGTGATCTGCTCTGGCGACGTGGCCGGGTCTTTCAGATTGGCGCGCTGGTAGCCCAGCTCCGTCACGGCGAAGCTGAGGGTGCGGCGGGCTGCCGGATCGGGGGTGTGGAGCGGGGCGCAGATGCGATACACGCAGTCTGCTGCAGCCTCATCCAGCGGCGGCAGCCCCATGATCAGCGCCTCTTCTGCCGGGTGGAAGCCCGATGCGTGGTCGCGGGTGTTCCAGTGCTGGAAGAACCAGGGCATGTCCCGGTGAAACAGCTCAAAGCCGCCGTGGCGGGCCAACGCCAGGATCTGGTGCTGGTTGACCATGGCGAAGGAATGACTCACGCCACGCCAGCCGGCAATCAGGATGCGTTTCATCGGGTGCCTTCAAGGGGATCGGCTCGTATCAGGCAGTATGGAGGAGGGCCTCGCTTGAAAAGACCGGATAAAGGGGAATTTGTCCGGTCAAACCCTGTGCTTGAAGCCATCCGCAGCTTGGCCGGCTGTGGTTTAATCCCGGCCCATGGATGATGAATTCAGGATTGTTGCCCTGGTTGGAAAGTTCCGTAGCGCGGATGTGGCCGAGTCGGTCATGCGCATGGCGGCATTTCTGGCTGGGCGCGGGCTGGAGGTCTGGCTTGAGGCAGGCACTGCCCATGCCGTAGGCCATACCGGCACTGAGCGCGTGCTGAGTTTTGAAGAGATTGGCGAAGGTGCTGATCTGGTCATCGTGATGGGGGGCGATGGCACCATGCTTACCGCCGCGCGTGCCCTGGGGGTGCATCAGCTGCCGCTGGTGGGGGTGAATCAGGGGCGCCTGGGCTTCCTGACCGATGTGTCGCACGAAGAAATGTTCGAGCGGGTCGGCGAGATCATTGATGGCCGTTACCTGCGCGAACGTCGCTCCCTGCTGGAGATTGAGCTGTGGCGTGCAGGTGAGTGCATCCATTCAGGCATGGCTCTGAATGACGTCGTGCTGTCGCGTGGCGAGATCGGCCGCATGATTGAGTTCGAACTCCGGGTGGATGGCGAGTACATCTACACGCAACGCTCCGACGGCATGATCATTGCCACGCCGACAGGCTCCACTGCATATGCTTTGTCGGCTAATGGTCCGATCCTGCACCCGCGCTTGGCCGGCATCGTGCTGGTGCCCTTGTGCCCGCACGCGCTGACCTATCGGCCGCTGGCGCTGGCGCAGGACAGCGTGGTCGAACTCAAGATTCTCGGCGAGCGCGATGCGATGGTGCACTGTGATGGCCAGACCATCTTCGAAGCCACGCTGGGTGACAGCATCCGCGTGCTGCGCTCGCAACAGGGCGTGACCTTGCTGCATCCCGAGGATTACAGCTATTTCAATGTGCTGCGCGAGAAGCTCCACTGGAGCGCGTTGCCGCCCCAACTTAACTGATCTGTTGCCAAGCGAAGAAACCAAGCCATGCTGCGCCGTCTGCTGATTCAGGATTTCGTGCTGGTTGATCGTCTTGAGCTGGATTTCCGGGTGGGCTTCGGTGCGCTGACCGGCGAGACCGGTGCCGGCAAATCTATCCTGCTGGATGCGCTGTCTTTGCTGCTGGGTGAGCGTGCCGATGGTGGCGTGGTGCGTAGCGGGCGTGACAAGGCCGACCTGGTGGCCGAATTCGATCTGGCTGAGGACTCTCACGCCATCGAATGGCTGGCGTCGAATGATCTTTCCGGCGATGAAGGCGTACTGCTGCTGCGCCGCGTGGTGGATGCCGGCGGTCGTTCGCGTGCCTATATCAATGGCCTGCCTGCCACGGCCACCCAGTTGCGCGAGCTGGGCGATTTCCTTGCGGACATTCACGGTCAGCACGCACATCAGGCCTTGCTGCGTGCGGATGCCCAGCGCGATCTGCTCGACAACCACGCTGGCCTGCGTGGCCTGGCGCGCGAAGTCGCCGGCCTGTGGCGTGACTGGCAAGGCGCCCGCAAGGCCCGCCTGGAGGCAGAGCAGGGCATGGAAGCCTTGCAGCATGAGCGCGATCTGCTCGCTCATCAGGTCGAGGAATTGCGCGCGCTGGCTTTCGAGGTGGCGGACTGGGAGGCGCTGAATGCCGAGCATGCCCGCCTTGCCAATGCCGCGGGCCTGATCGAAGGTGCGGCGGCGGCACTGGACGCCCTTAGCGAAGGTGAGGCGCCGTTGGGTGCCGAGACCGAACGTGTGGCCGCGCGCCTGAGTGAGCTCGCCGGCTATGACGCTGCGCTGGCGCCGATTGCCGAACTGATTTCCGAAGCCGCGATCCGCATGGACGAAGCGGGTCATGAGCTGCGACGCTATCGCGATCGCCTTGAGTTGGACCCGGCCAGCCTGCAGCGCGCCGAGCAGCGCATCGAAGCCGTGGTGGGCATGGCGCGCAAATACCGGGTGTCGCCTGAAGGTTTGCCGGAGTTGCTGAGCGGGGCCTCTTTGCGCCTGGCCAGCCTCAGCGCGCTGGCCGATCCGGCCGCCCTGCAGGCACGCGAAGCCGAAGCGCGCAGCGCCTATCTGGATGCCGCCCGGCGCCTCTCGGCCGGGCGGGCGAAGACGGCTGCCGAACTGAGTGGGGCCGTCACTGCCGCCATGCAGGATCTGGCGATGGCCGGCGGGCGTTTCGAGATCGTGCTCTTGCCCGAGCCGGAAGGCTCCGCCGTGGGGCTGGAAAAGATCGAGTTCCAGGTGGCGGCCAACCCTTCCCAACCGCAGCGCGCGCTAGGCAAGGTGGCCTCTGGCGGTGAGCTCTCGCGGATCGGGCTGGCAATCCAGGTCATCACTTCCGAATCACAAGCCGTGCCGACCCTGATTTTCGATGAGGTGGATTCTGGCATCGGTGGCCGCGTGGCCGAGATTGTCGGCCGCCGTCTGCGCGAGCTGGCACAAGCCGGGCAGGGCCGCCAGGTGCTGTGCGTGACGCACTTGCCACAGGTTGCCGCACAGGCCAACTGGCAATGGCAGGTCAGCAAGCAGACTACGGCGGGGATCACTACCTCGCATCTGGTCGAACTCGATGAGGCCGGCCGGGTAGAGGAAATCGCGCGCATGTTGGGCGGCGTCAATATCACCGACACCACGCGCAGCCATGCTGCCGAGCTGCTCGGCACACGCAGCTGATCGGCTCCGCCGGCCACATGTGGCAATCGCGATCAAGACCGCTGCCGGGCCCGCTTGGCATACTTGCCGTTTCCTGATGACGTTTGAAAAGCAGCGCTCATGACTTCTTCTTTCCCCTTGCAGCACCTTCTGCGCATTCCATTGTGGCCCGGCGTAGCACCCGGTTCCGAGGGCGTTCAGCTCACCGAAACCCTCACTGAGCGCAGCCCCGATCCGGCCGTCTTCATGGATCGCGCCGTGACCGGCATAGCCAGCCCGTACCTGACGGCCTATGTACCGGCCAAGCCGAATGGCACGAGTCTGGTGCTGGCGCCCGGCGGCGGCTATATCCGTGTGGTGCTGGACAAGGAAGGCATCGAGATTGCCGAGTGGTTGAACACCTTCGGCATTACCGTGTTCATCCTCATGTACCGCCTGCCCGGCGAGGGCCATGCTTCGCGCTCTGAAGTCCCGCTCCAGGATGCGCAGCGCGCCTTGCGTCTGGTGCGTGCGAATGCCTCGGTCTGGGGGCTGGCGGCAGACAAGGTCGGCGCCATGGGCTGCTCGGCCGGCGGACATGTGATCGGTGCGCTGGCCACTCTTTTCGAGCGGCCGGTGTATGCGCCGCAGGATGCGGTGGATCGCCAGTCAGCCCGGCCGGACTTTGTGTCGCTGCTCTATCCGGTGCTGACCATGGATGCGCGCTGGGCCCATGTTGGCTCGCGTGAAAAGCTGCTCGGCCTGTCGCCTGGCGAGGCTGTGGATCCGGCACTTGAAACCGCCTGGTCGTGTGAAGCGCAGGTCGGTCCGGCCACGCCCCCCTGTTTCATTGCTCATGCTGCCGATGACGCGTCCGTGCCCGTGCAGAATGCGCTGGCTTTCCACCAGTCTCTGCTTCAGCAGAATATCTCGGCCGCGCTGCATATCTTCGAAAGTGGCGGACATGGTCATGGCATTCGCCTTGCCAAAGGCCATCCTACCGAAGCCTGGAGCGGGCTTTTCGAACGCTGGTTGCGTCAGCGCGGCCTGATCTGAACCCGGAAGGAACCTATATGAATCTCGACGCCGATCTGGCCCGCATTGCCCTGCAGGAAGAGCGCCTGCAGTTCGAGTCCTTCGGTCCGGATACGGCCTGGGCGCTGGGCTGCCGCTTGCGTGAAGCAGCCGTGGCTGCGGGCCATCGCGTGGCCATCGAGGTGTGTCAGAACGGCTTTCCGCTCTTCTACAGCGCCTTGGCCGGCTCTTCGCCGGATAACGCAGACTGGATCCGGCGCAAGCGCAATGTGGTCGAGCGTTTTCACAAGAGCTCCTACGCGCTGTGCCTCATGATGGAAAAGCGCGGTTCTACGCTCACTGAGCGTTACGGGATTCCGCTTTCTGAATACGTGGCGGCGGGAGGTGGTTTCCCGGTCCGCGTGCGCGGCACGGGAGTGGTCGGCTTCATCGGCGTATCGGGCCTGGCCCAGCGCGACGACCATGGTTTGATCGTCGAGGTATTGGCCGGAATGTTAGGCGTGGCGCTGGCCGAGGTGGCACTCGCTGCCGAATAAGCCCGGCAGCTTGCGTCGATCTGCTGGCTCTGCGAGGCTGGCAGCACTTTCTTTGCGCCGGACTCTGCCATGACTGACAAGGACGCACGTCTTCCCGCCTGGTTCTGGCTCACCCTGGCCGCTGCGGCAATGCTGGCGATCACCATGGGCGCCCGCCAGTCGCTGGGCCTCTTTCTCTCTCCACTCAATACGGCGACTGGCCTTGGCGTGGCCAGCATCAGCTTCGCCATGGCCATTGGCCAGTTTGTGTGGGGCGCGGTGCAGCCGGTGGCGGGGGCGGTTGCTGATCGCCACGGACCGGGACGGGTGCTGGTGGTGGGGGTGCTGATCCTGGCCGCCGGGCTGGCGGTCACGCCCTTCATGGCGTCGACCTGGGGCTTGAGCCTGAGCCTGGGCTTGCTGATGGCGGCCGGCTCCGGCGCGGGCAGTTTCTCGGTATTGATCGGTGCCGTCGCGCAGCGCCTGCCGCCTCAGAATCGTGGCATGGCCTCCGGGATCATCAATGCGGGTGGCAGCTTCGGCCAGTTCGTGTTTGCGCCGGTGGTGCAGGGGCTGATCCTGCTTCTGGGCTGGATGGGTGCCCTGTGGGCGCTGGCCCTCATCACCCTGGCGGCCTTGCCGCTGGTGCGTGTGCTCAAGCGTCCGGTACATGATGAGGCGGCTGTCGCCAGTCATGCCGCTGCGATGGCGGAGCCACTGTCGGTGGTCTTGCGCGGCGCCTTGCGCGATCGCAGTTATCTGCTGCTGCACGCAGGATTCTTCACCTGTGGCTTTCATATCGCGTTTCTCGTCACTCATCTACCGGGGGAGGTGAATCTGTGCGGGCTGCCGGCCGGCGTGGCGAGCTGGTCACTGGCATTGATTGGTCTGGCCAATATTTTCGGCAGCCTGTTTGCCGGCTGGTGCGTGCAGCGCTATCTCAGCAAGATGATCCTGTTCTGGATGTACGCCTCGCGGGCTGTGCTGATCCTGATCTTCCTGGCTGCGCCCAAGAGCGCGCTGACTTTCTATCTCTTTGCCATCGGCCTGGGTTCTACCTGGCTGGCGACCGTGCCACCCACGGCCGGGGTGGTCGGGAAGCTTTTCGGCACGCGTTATCTCGGTACGCTTTTCGGACTCACGCTGCTGTCGCACCAGATTGGTGGCTTTCTCGGTGCCTGGCTGGGCGGTCTGGCGTTGGCAGGGTGGGGCAGTTTTGCCCCGATGTGGTGGGCGGATATCGTGCTCGCTGCGCTGGCGGCGCTGCTGAATCTGCCTATCCGGGAAGCACCACAGCAGCCTGTTGCGGGGAGAGTGTCCTGATCACAGCTTGCCCTGCCGTTAAGTCTGTCGTAACCCCCGGTCGCGGTGAGCATCGGGCCGGTTGTCGGCATGTAAGACAAAGTCTTACAAAGACTCTTCCAAAAGTTCGATTTGACTGCTAATTTCCGCTCTGGGCTGTGAAATAAGTCACGGTTTGCGGCCCGTACAAAAACGAGACGCCAAGTAGCACCCAGGAGTCCGGAGACAGGCGGTAGCGCACCTTCCGGTGCGGTGTCGGGCGGGAGACGGGCGCAAGCCTGCTTCCCGGTTGACATGTCGGGTCACCCCTTGCGGTCTTCCCTGACCTGATCCAGAACCGCAATCCCCATCAAGTAGTGTTGCATGCCCTAAGGCTAAGCTCGCCGGAACAATTGTTCTTCCGAGGAGCTCTTTGCATGATCACGCGCCGCACCCTTCTGGCCCTATCCATCTCCGCAGCCTGTGTCGGTCTGGCCGGCTGCGCTACATCCGGGCTGGACAATCGCCCCGAACTCGCCGGAGTGGTCGCCGTAGGCGGCCCGTTGGCACATGCCCGGGTCAGCATCGTGGATGCCAAGGGCCTGCGCCGCAACGTTCAGGCTGATAGCCGTGGCCGCTATGAACTGGACCCGAGCGGGCTGACCGCACCGCTGCTGATCTCGGCCATCGAGGCCGGTAACAACAGCAATTGCCGTTACAACGCCACCCTGCGCGCGCGTTGCCTCGCTTCGGTGCTGACCGAGCTTTCCCCGGGCCGCAACATCGCCAACATCAATCCGCTGACCGACCGCATCGTGTCCGATGTGGCAGTGGGGCTCAACTACTACGGCCCGCAACAACTGGTCGATGCCGGCAAGGCGGCGGACATCACGCCGGCCGCTGTGGCGGCGGCCAAGAAAACCTCACTGGAGGGATTCGCAGCCGCCTTGAAGGCCGCCGGTGTCAGTGAGGTCGAGCGCTTTGACGCGGTGACGACCCCGATGCAGGCCAATGGCAAGGGCCTGGATGCGGTGCTGGAAGTGGTGAATCACAACCGCAATTACCATAACCCGAGCAGCGAGTCCGCCTATACGGTGCTGACTGACATCAGCTTCCGCCCGATCGTTGGCCTCAATGGCAGCGGCCCTTACGAGGCGCTGGATTTCAAGCGCGCACAGCAGGAGCTGGCTGCGATCAAGGCGGCCAAAGTCCGGGTACTGGTGGTCGGCGATTCGACGGCGGCCACCTACGAACTGGAACGCATGCCGCGCATGGGCTGGGGTCAGGTTTTTGAAGCGAATTTCCGGCCCGAAGCTAGCGTGAAGGTGCTTAACGCCGCACGGGCAGGGCGCAGCTCGAAGGATTTCTACATGGGCGGCTGGTATCAGCAGATGGCGCGTTTCATGCAGCCGGGGGATCTGGTGCTGATCAATCACGGCCATAACGATCAGAACTGCGATGGCAGCAAGAAGGAGCGCGGCGCAGCCGATGTGGCCGGGCTGTGCAGCTACCCGAACGACGCCCAGGGGCGGCCGCAGTTCCCGTCAGGCAAGCCCGAGATGAGCTTCCACAATTCGCTGCTGCGCTATGTAGACATGGCTCGCGCAGCAGGTGCCACACCGGTATTTCTGACACCGACTACGCGCGTCTGGAACAAGGATCGCAAGCCCGGCTTCCCGGTTGTGCCGCAGCACCTTACGACGCAGAACAGCGCCCAGGGCTTCGCCTTCGTGGGCGACTACAGCCAGACCGTAAAGGACGCGGCCCGTGCGAGTGGCGTGCCGCTGATCGATCTGGAAGCGAAAACCATCAGCTTTGCCAATGCTCACCAGCAGGACTGGCAGAACTACTGGCTCGCCATTGGTGATTTCAAGGCCTGGCCCTGGTACGCCACTCAGAGTGCCGGCACAGCGAAGAACCCGGACACTACGCACTTCCAGCAAGGGGGCGCCGAAGCTGTCGCTGCGCTGGTCGCGCAGGGCCTCAAGGAGACGCCCGCGCTCAACAGTTACGCTGTGCTGCTCAAATAGCGCGCGGACCCCTGTCTTGTCTCATTGCCCGGCACCCGATTCAGGTGCCGGGCTTTTTTTCGCGTCTGCTGCAGTCTGCCGGGCGAGTCGTGCTAGTATCCGCGCCTCTCGCAGCGGTGCCGCCAGGTTCGGTTTGCGGGAGACGTCCGGTCCCCATCGTCTAGAGGCCTAGGACACCGCCCTTTCACGGCGATAACCGGGGTTCGAATCCCCGTGGGGACGCCAGATTCGAGGAGGCTGCGCAAGCGCAGCTTTCGGCAGAGCAAGGAGTGCAGTTCAGGCTGTACTCATGGAGTGGTAGTTCAGTTGGTTAGAATACCGGCCTGTCACGCCGGGGGTCGCGGGTTCGAGTCCCGTCCACTCCGCCAGCAATGTGCAAATGCCCTGTAATCCTGTGGTTTCCACAGCATTGCAGGGCATTTTGCTTTCTGGCGTTACACACTGGTATTACACGCGGCGCGAGCACGATAGGTCTTGCGTCCTTCGTCTGCTGCGCTTTCTAAAGCTGCTTTGAGATGCCGGCGTATTCGACCAGATCCGCGACAGCTTCATTCCTGTGGGGATCCTGCCCGTCGCGCAAACCTCTTGTCACGCCGGCCCGGTCCGCAGCATTGCGGTTCTGGCTCAGCTTGAATTTGCCTTCAATGCGCTGGAGGGGGATTTCGATGCCGATGATTGCCTTGAGCTGGCCGGCCAGATAGTCGTCCGGCAGATCACGCAGGGCCCATGGCTCAGGCCGGCGCTGCTCGTGCTGCTCCGTTAGGTCCTTGAGCTGGCGCAGCAGCCAGGCCGCGTCTTCGGTGACTTCCGGCCTGCCCCAGGCATGGACCGCGGTGTAATTCCAGGTTGGCACTGCCCGGTGGGTTTCGGCCTTGCTCGGATACCAGGATGGTGTGACATAGGCTTGCGGCCCCTGGAAGACCACCAAGCATTCGAGGAGCCCCTGCAGATCCTGCCAGTGAGGGTTGGCTCTGGCCAGATGCGCGCGCAGTACGCCGCATTCGCCTTCGTCCGGATACAACAGGAAGGGCAGGGGAGAGGCTTGCAGACCGCTCGGGCCGTGAGTGATCAGCAGACCCAGTGGATGAGCCTGCATGAAGGCGTGCAGGATTTCGCTGCGCGCTTCGCGGAAGGAAGCGGGGATGTACATCTGGGGATTGTCCGTCAGTGAGCAGGCTGCAGTTTCAGGCAAGCGTGGCCGTGGCGTCCAGATAGGGTGCGATATTGCGCTGCATGCGGGTGATGTATTCCTCCTTTTCGCCCACCGGCGCGACATAGTGGAGTGCGCTGCTGGCCGCTTCGATTCCGATCAGCTTGGCGATCATCCAGCAGGCGAGGTACTGCGAGGCCAGACAGCCGCCGGCCGTGGCCAGATTGCCGCGTGCGAAGAAGGCCTGGTTGAGTACGGCCACACCAGCTTCCTCTACCCACGGTCGGGTGGTGAGGTCGGTGCAGGCCGGCACCGCATCGAGCAGGCCCAGTTTCGCCAGCACCAGGGTGCCCGAGCATTGTGCGCCCAGTAGCTGGCGCGACGGATCGAGGCGTAATTGCGCCATCAGGGCGGCATCCGCAACGATCTCGCGGGTCTGCATCCCGCTGCCGATGAGCACAGCATCCGCCTCGGCTGCTTCGGCCAGCGAGGCCTGTGCTTCGAGCAGCAGGCCGTTCATGGAGCGAACCTGGCGGGTGGGGCTGGCGATGGAAACGCGCCAGTCCGGCCGCTTGATCCGGTTGAGGATGCCAAGCGCGATGAGCGAGTCGAGCTCGTTGAAACCGTCGAAGGTGAGGATGGTGATATGCATGGCGTGGTTTTCTCCGGGAGTCGCTGAGCGATGAATCATCCTAAGTACAATGTTCAATACATTCAAAAAATTGTCATGGATACATTCAGGCATGCCTCAAGCACGTTACAAACAGTTGGTTGACGCATGGGCGGCGGATATCCGGGCTGGCCGCCTTGCGCCGGGGACGCGTCTGCTCACGCATCGCCAGCTCGCTGCGCGTGAGAAGATTTCCCTCGCCACGGCCAGCCGTGTGTATGCGGAGCTGGCCGCGATGGGCCTGGTCAGTGGTGAAACCGGGCGCGGCAGTTTCGTACGCGAAACGTCTCTGCCGCAGGGCTTGGGTATTGATCAGCAGGCCGTGGCAGCGGGCATGATCGATTTGAGTTTCAACTACCCTTCGCTGCCGGGGCAGGCCGAATTGCTGCGCACGGCGTTGCGTCAGCTTGCCAGCGCGGGGGATCTGGAAGCCTTGCTGCGCTACCAGCCGCATGGCGGGCGCCTTCACGAGCGGGCAGGCATTGCCCGCCATCTTCTCAGTCGTGGGCTGGCGGTCACGGCCGAGCAGGTCTTGATCGTCTCGGGAGCCCAGCATGGGCTGGCGACGAGTGTGATGGCCCTGCTGCAGCCCGGTGATCTGGTGGCGACGGATGCATTGACCTATCCCGGCTTCAAGGTGCTGGCCGAGGCGCAGCGCCTGGAACTGGCGGCGATTCCGGCCGCCGCTGGCAACATCGATCCCGACGCACTGGAGCGCCTGTGCCGGCAGCGGCGGGTGCGGGCCCTGTACCTGATGCCGACCTTGCACAACCCGCTGGGCTGGGTGATGAGTGCCAGCAGGCGCCGGCAACTGGTGGCGATTGCGCGCCGCCATGATCTGCTGATCATCGAGGACGCCGCCTATGCCTTCCTGGAGGAAGCTCCGCCACCGCCGCTGGCCGCCTTGGCACCGGAGCGCAGCGTGTATGTCTCCGGCTTTTCGAAGAGCGTGGCCACAGGCCTGCGTGTGGGTTTCGTCGCCGCGCCTCCGGCCTGGCTGCCACGGCTGGAGCGTGCCATCCGGGTGAGCACCTGGAACACCCCCGGCGTCATGACAGCGATTGCCTGCAACTGGCTGGAGGAGGGGCTTGTCACGCGCCTCGAAGCCGCCAAGCGCGCGGATGCGCGAGCGCGTCAGGCCATCGTCTCGGACGTTTTCCAGGGCCTGGACTGTGTGCGTCATCCGGCCTCTTACTTTGTCTGGCTGCCCTTGCCGGAGGAGGCGCGGGCTGATGCTGTAGCCCGGGCACTCATGCAGGAGCGGATCTCCGTTTCCACGGCGGAACCCTTCGCCATCTCCGCCTCGGTGCCGCATGCCATCCGTGTGGCCCTGGGTTCGGTGGATCTTGTGGCCTTGCGCGCGGCCTTGTTGACGGTCCGCCGTGTGATCGACACCTACCGCTACTGAGCCTGCCCTTTTGCCCGCAGCCCCTACAGTTCCGGCACCGTACTGCCGTTAAAGGTCTCGTACCCGGTAAGCCGGGTGTTGGGCTGGTCGGGGGCAAGGCATGGGAAAACCGCAGAAATATCGTCTGGGTGAGTTGCTGGTGCAGCAGGGGCTGGTGACCGAAGCCCAGCTTGAAGAGGCATTGGCGCAGCAGAAGCAGAGCGGGCGCAAGCTCGGCCGGGTGTTGGTCGAAAGCGGCGTCGTGACCGAAGAGCTGATTGCCACGGCGATTGCACGCCAACTTGGCATCGAGTTCCATGATCTGCGCGAGAAGGATGTTGAACCCGCGGTGGCCAGCGTGTTGCCGGAAACCATGGCGCGGCGCTTCCGCGCGCTGGTGCTGGCCGATGAGGGGCGCAGCTATCTGGTCGGCATGGCCGACCCTTCGGACGTGTTCGGCTACGACGAGATTGCCCGCACCCTGAAGAAGGACGTGAGCCTCGCCGTGCTGGCCGAAGGCCAGTTGCTGGGGGCCATCGACCGCCTCTACCGCCGCACCCACGAAATCACCGGTCTCGCCAATGAGCTGCAGCGCGACCTAGGCAACGCTTACGTCGATTTTGGCGGCCCGGCGCTGGAGACCACGGCAGACGATGCGCCGGTGGTGAAGTTGCTGCAGTCCATCTTCGAGGATGCCTTCCAGATCAAGGCGTCGGACGTGCATATCGAGCCGCAGGAGCTGCGCCTGCAGATCCGCTTTCGCATCGATGGCGAAATGCATCTGCAGACCGAGGTGGATAGCCGGGTCGGCCCGGCCCTGGTGCTGCGCCTGAAGCTCATGAGCGGGCTGGATATTTCCGAGAAACGCCTGCCGCAGGACGGGCGCTTCAACGTCAAGGTCAAGCAGCAGTCGGTGGATGTGCGCCTGTCCACCATGCCGACCCAGTATGGTGAGTCGGTGGTGATGCGGATCCTGGCGCAGAACAGCGGCCTGCTGGATCTGGATCGCATCGGCATGCCGGCGGAGATGCTGGCTCACTACCGGCGCATGATCAGCCATTCCTACGGCATGATCCTGGTGACCGGGCCGACCGGTTCGGGCAAGACCACCACACTCTATGCCACCCTGGCTGCACTGAACGCCCCGAGCACCAAGATCATCACCATCGAGGATCCGGTGGAATACCGCTTGCCGGGCCTGTCTCAGGTGCAGGTGAACGACAAGATCGAACTCTCCTTTGCCCGCGTGCTGCGCTCTACCTTGCGGCACGACCCGGACATCGTGCTGGTCGGCGAAATGATCGATCAGGAAACCGCCCAGATCGGCGTGCGTGCGGCCATGACTGGCCACCTCCTGCTCTCCACCCTGCATACCAACGATGCCGTCAGCACCCCGGCCCGCCTGCTCGACATGGGCGTGCCGCAATACCTGCTCGCCACCACCTTGCTGGGCGTGATCGCCCAGCGCCTGGTGCGGATGATCTGCCCGGCCTGCAAGACGCCGGCCAGCCTCGATGCGAACGAGCAGATCTGGCTTGAGCGGGAGGCCAAGGGGGCTGCGGCGCAAGCCTGGCACGGGCGGGGCTGCAGCCAGTGCAACAACTCCGGCTTTGCCGGCCGCGAAGCCATCTACGAGATGCTGGAGATGACACCGCCGCTGGCCGAGGCCCTGAGCCGCAACAGCCTGGCTGACTTCAGCCGCCTCGCCCGCAGTCAGCTCGCTGGCAAGACCATGCGCGCCCATGCGGTGGCTCGCGTGCTGGCTGGTGAAACCACGGTGGCCGAAGCGATGCGCGTGTCCACCCAGATTGACGAATAGGAAGCGCGCGCATGGCCAGTTTCAATTACCGCGCACGCGATGCCCAGGGTGGGTTGCTTGAGGGCCTGATCGAGGCGCCGGAGAAATCGGCCGCCGCCGACCTGCTGATCTCGCGTGGCCTGGTGCCGGTGGAGATCAGCCCGGAGGCACAGCAGAGTCGTCTATTTGCCCAGTTCTCTGGTGCGCGGCGGCGTATCAGCGATGAAGACATCATGTTTTTCAGCCGCCAGATGCACACCCTGATCAAGGCCGGAGTGCCCATCCTGCAAGCGCTCTCCGGTCTGCGCGATTCGGCCACCCATCCGGGCTTTGCCGCCATGCTGGGGCAGCTGCGTGACAGCCTGGACAGTGGCCGCGAACTCTCCATCGCCATGAAAGATACCGGTGCTTTCAACCCCTTCTACATCAGCATGGTGCGGGTGGGGGAGATGACCGGCAAGCTCGATGCCATCTTCATGAGCCTGTTCGAGCACCTGAATTTCGAGAAGGAAATGCGCGCCAAGATCAAGGCCGCGCTGCGCTATCCGATCTTCGTCGTGATCGCCCTGTCTGGTGCGCTCGTCGTGATCAACTGGATGGTGATCCCGGCCTTTGCCAAGGTTTTTGCGAGCTTCCGCACCGAGCTGCCGCTGATGACGCGGATCCTCATCGGCTTCTCGGATTTCTGTGTGAATTACTGGTGGGTCGTGCTGGGCCTGGTGCTGGCCCTGATCTTCAGCGTGCGCGCCTTCGTCCGCACTCCGGGCGGTCAGCTCTACTGGCATCGTCAGAAACTGAGCCTGCCGATCATTGGTGAAACCATCCGCAAGGCCACCCTGGCACGCTTTGCGCGCAGCTTCTCGCTGTCGCTCGCAAGCGGCCTGCCCGTGATTCAGGCGTTCACGGTGGTGGGGCAGGTGGTCGATAACGCCCATATCGCGGCCAAGCTGGATGACATGCGGCGCGGCGTCGAGCGCGGCGAGAGCATCCTGCGCACCGCCGCGGCGAGCCGCGTATTCACGCCCATCGTGCTGCAGATGATCGCCGTGGGAGAGGAGTCCGGCTCGATTGACGATCTGCTGATGGAAATTGCCGGCATGTACGAGCGCGAGGTGGATTACGAGGTGGACAACCTCTCGGCGCGCATCGAGCCGATCCTCATCCTGTGTCTCGGCGCCATGGTGCTGGTGCTGGCCCTGGGGATCTTCCTGCCGATCTGGGATCTGAGCTCGGCCATGCTGGGCAAGCACTGACATGCGCAAGGATGCCTTCGGCTTGCCGCTGGGCGAATTGCTGATGTGGACGGTGATCGCCGGCATCGCGCTCGGTGTGTTGGGCCACAGCATCCAGACGGTGCTGGAGCTGACCGAAAAAACGGCCGTGGAGACAGCGGTGACGCATATGCGCAGCGGCCTGCGCCTTGAAAAAGTACGGCGCCTGGCGAATGGGCAGCCCCTCGGTGATCTGCCCGGGTGCAATCCGCTGGAGTTTCTGGCCAGCACAGGCCCGAACAGCCTGAATGCGCTGAGCGAGCAGATCCGACCGCTCGACTTTCGCTTCGATCCACAGCGCCACCAGCTTGTTTATCACCCGGAGCGCCAACGTTTTCTAAAGATGCAGCAGTCCGGTGCCGATAAGGAGCTGACATGGCAGACCCGCGCGACGCAGCCCGATGGCAGTGATGTGGAGCTTGTGCTGCTGACCCCCTATGAATGGTTCTGATTGTTGATTGACTGCCGAAGGAGAAATGGAATGAAAAAAGCCCGTGGTTTTACCCTGATCGAGATGGTGGTTGTGATGGTGATTCTCGGCATCCTTGCCGCTGTGGCCCTGCCGAAGTTTGTCGACATGACGACTCAAGCGCGTCAGGCCAAGATGAATGGCGCTGTCGGGGCTGTTCAATCATCCATTACCCTGATCCATGCCAAATGGCTGGCTCAGGGGTCGCCGACCGCGACAGCTGCGGGCACAACTGTTGCATATGAAGGCGGCACCCTTGATGTTTTCACGGACATGGCTTTCGGCTACCCGAAGGCATCGGCGTTCCTGCTCAGTGGCAAGAACCTTGCGGGCATGGATAGTTCTTACGCCACATCGGGAACCACGACTGTAACCATTACCGACAAGGACAAGACGACCTGTGCGTTTACCGTTGCAGATGCGACCGCTACGACGCCTCCAATCGTGACGACTACCGCCATCACGACCAGCGGTAACTGCTAAACATGTCTGACTCAGGGGATGAGCTCTGTTTCACCCCCTGACCCATCGAGGCGTGTCAGGCATGCCGGCCATTCCTCGCACTCATGCAGACCGGTTTCGGGTGGGGTTCACTCTGCCCGAGCTGGTCGTCACCATGGTGGTGATCGGCATCCTGGCCGCCGTGGCGGTGCCGCGCTTTGCCACACGGGCCGAGTTCGATGCCTTCGGCTACAGCGAGGCGCTGCGCCAGGCGCTGCGCTTTGCGCAAAAGTCCGCCGTCGCCAAACGTCGCCCTGTGTGTGTGGCCATCAGCTCCAGTAGCCTGAGTCTCACCCTGGGGGCGAGTTTTGGTGCGGCAAGCTGCACCCTGAGCCTGCCTGATCCAGCCACTAATACGGCTTACCTGCTGGCCGCGCCGGCCAGTGTCACGGTCAGCAATGCCAGTTTCAGTTTTGATTCCCTCGGTCGCCCCTCTGCCGCGCAGAGCATCACGGTGAGCGGTGGTTCCAATGTGCAGACGATCCAGGTTGTGACGGAGACCGGCTATGTGCGCTGAGTCCTGCCCTTGCAGCCGGCGCCAGCAGGGCCTGTCGCTGATCGAGCTGATTGTCTTCATGGTGGTGGTGAGCGTTGGTCTGGCGGGTGTGCTCGGCGCACTCGATTACAGCAACCGTGTCAGCGTTAATCCGATGCTGCTCAAGCAGCAGGTGGCCATTGCTGAATCCTTGCTCGAAGAAGTCTCCAGCAAGCCTTTCACCTGGTGCGATCCGGACGATCCAAATGCCGCCACGGCAAGCAGTGCAAGCGGCTGCACGGTGGTGCAGGGCCTTGGCCCCACGGCAGGAGAAACACGCAGCAATTTCGACAACGTGGGCGATTACCACGGCTATGCCATGAACGCCGGCATTCTCAATCCGGTGAGCGGCACAGTGATCAGCGGGCTGCAGAGCTATCGCGCCAGTATCGCGGTGAGCCTTGCCGGCAGCGCGCTGGGGCTGGCCGACAATAGTGCCGCCCTGCGCATCGATGTGAGTGTGACAGCGCCGGATGGCAACCTGATCACCCTCACCGGCTACCGGAGCCGCTATGCGCCGAACATCTGAGCACAGGGCTGCGGCAGGCTTCACCCTGATCGAGATGATCGTGGTGATGACCATCACGGCCATTCTGGTGGCTATTGTGGCGGTGTTCATCCGCCGGCCGATGGAGGGGCTGGTGGACACCACCCGCCGTGCGGCGCTGGCCGATGCGGCCGATACCGCCTTGCGCCGCATGGCCCGTGAAATCCGCGCGGCTCTGCCCAACAGCCTGCGCGTAGCGCAGAGTGGCAGCACCTGGTACATCGAATTCCTGCCGGTGCTGGCGGCCGGCCGCTACTGCGAGCAGAGCGACTGCGGTAGCACGCCACTGGATACGGTTGGCGGCAATGCCAGCCTCTCCTTTGCCGGACCTGCGCCGGCGCTGAGTCCGATTCCCGCCGGCACCGAGGCCGTGATCTACAACCTTGGTGTGACGGGCCTGGATGCCTATGCCGGTGGCAACAGCGTGGGCCTGGCCAGTATTGGTGCCAGCAGCATCAGCTTCTCGGCGAGCAAGATCTTCACCTATGCCTCGCCGGGGCGGCGCGTCCAGCTGATCGGGCCGCCGGTGAGCTATGCCTGCAGCTCGGGCGGCACACTGAGCCGGATCTGGGGCTATACCAAACAGGCCAGCCAGCCGGTGGCCGTGCCGGCGAATGCCAGCACGGCCGTGCTGGCCGATTTCGTGGCCAGCTGCGCGGTGGACTACACCCAGTCAGCCATCGACCAGAACGGTCTGCTCTATCTCTCCCTGCAGCTGGCACGTGCCGGCGAAACCGTTTCCGTGAGCCATGCGATCCAGATCAATAACACGCCCTGACTTCGGCGCCGCGCCTTGCCCCTCGTCCAGAGCGCTGCGAGCGCGACGTGGGAGTGACAGGCAACAGCCCCTGGGCTTCGTTCTGCCGACCGCGATCTTCCTGATCGTGATCATGGCCAGCCTTGCCGTGCTGGTGGCCCGACTCGGCACGGCCAGCCTCGCCGCCAGTGGCCAGGATGTGCAGGGCGCGCGGGCACTACAGGCGGCGCGGGCCGGCATCGAAGCTGGGCTGTATGCCGTGCAGATCAATGGCAATTGCCCCGGCGGCACGCTCAGTGGCCTGGCCGGGCTGAATGGTTTCAAGGTCAGTTGGGCGTGCGCCGCCTATGCCTTCAAGGATGGCTCGGCCGATGGCAGCAATAACCGCAGCATCTGGCAGATCACCGCCACGGCTTGCAGCACCAGTGGCACGGCTTGCCCCTCAAGCAGCACCACCGAGCAGCAGAGTGCCGATTACACCGAACGCCAACTGGTGGTGGTGACCGAGCGATGAAGCTGCGCCGCCTCCTGCTCATGGTGTTGCTGTGCGGGCTAGGCATCGGGCCGGGTCAGGCCGCGATCACGGTCACCTATGGCAGTGCCGACCAGACCGGGGGGCTGGGGGACTACACCCTGACGCTCTCGCCGCCCGCCGGTACCCAGTCCGGCGATGTGCTGATCGCCCAGATCGCCACGCCGGGTAATCAAGTGACTTCCTTCAGTCCGCCCGCTGGCTGGACGCTGATTACGCCGGCCAGCAACACCAGCGGCGCGGCGATCCAGCAGCGCATCTACTACCTGAACCTGTCTGCAGCGGCGGCCGCTAGTTACACCTGGACAATCTGGGACTGGAGCTATCGCAGCGTCGGCGTGATCTATGCGCTGCGCGGCGCCAAGGCGCTCAACTGTGGCAGCGCCAATACCACCAACTGCGCGGGCAACCTGCAGTCCGGCGGTGGTAGCGGCATCACCGCGCCGAATGTGCACGTCACGATGGAAAACGGCAGTCTGCGCATGGCTTTTTTCGCCGACCAGGATGGCTCGGCCACCATTACGCCCGGGCTCGAAAACGGGGCCACCG
Organism: Uliginosibacterium sp. 31-12; assembly: GCF_030548425.1. Taxonomy (NCBI): domain Bacteria; kingdom Pseudomonadati; phylum Pseudomonadota; class Betaproteobacteria; order Rhodocyclales; family Zoogloeaceae; genus Uliginosibacterium; species Uliginosibacterium sp. 31-12. The sequence continues at coordinate 266,978 of NZ_JAUOOA010000001.1, forward strand.
CCGGGGTGTATTACCGTGGCGGCTCCGGCGATACCGGCATGGGTATTCACGGCAGTTACTTCACCATGAGTGCTGCTGGCAATGGAGACACCCAGAGCGCCAACCTCAACCGCAGTGAGAACAATATCGGCAGCACCTTGTTGATCGCGCCCGCCGTGGCGGCGGCCAGCCTGAATCATCTGCGCATCGAGCTCACCGGTACGCCGCTCACCTGCACCCCGTCCACGGCCACCATCAAGGCCTGTGCCGACAGCAACTGCAGCGCGCTGGCGACGAGTGCCACCACGGCCACACTGACAACCACCAACGGTAGTTGGGGGACGAGTCCGCTCACTTTTACCGGCAGTGGCACCAGCAACCTCGCAGTGCGCACCACAGCCACCACGACCCTCGGCGCGACCAGCAGCCCGGCTGCCAGCAGTGCCACACGCTGCTACCTCAACGGCACCCAGCTCACCAGCTGCCAGCTGGCTTTTGCGGATTCCGGCCTGCTGCTGACGATCCCGAGCCAGGTGGCCGGTGTGACATCCAGCGGCACTGCGCGATTCTCGCTGGCTGCGGTGAAGAAGGCGGACAACGGGCTGTCCTGCACGCCGGCCTTTGCCAATGTCACGCGCAGCGTGAAGTTCTGGACCAGCTATACCAGCCCGGCCAGTGGCAGCAAGAGCCTTGCCGTGAATGGCACAACGGTGGCGACCGCCAGCCCCGGCACCGGCGTATCACTGGCCTTCGACTCGACCGGTACGGCCAGCGGCCTGACCCTGAGTTACATGGACGCTGGCCAGCTCACCCTGAATGCGCAATATGACGGCAGCGCCGGCACCGGTGATAGCGGCCTGGTGATGACTGGCAGCGCGGCTTTCGTGACCGTGCCCTATGCGCTGTGCGTAGATAGCCCGGACGCCAACTGGGGCTGTACGGCGGCGGACATCAGTTGCACGAAGTTCACCAGCGCAGGCAGCGCTTTCAACCTGCGCGTCACAGCCAAGGCCTACCAGGCCGGCACCGCGACCTGCGCGCTGCCGACTACGCCGAACTACCTGCAAAACGCCCTGGCGCTCAGCTCCACGCTGGTGGCGCCGAGCGGTGGTGTGAATGCCAGCCTGAGCCCCGCTACGATCAGTATCACCAGCGGCGGTACCGCCACGCAGGCGAGCCAGACCGTGTCCGAGGTCGGTGTATTTACGCTCACCGCGACGCCGCCCGCTGCCGGCTATTTCGGTTTGACCGTACCTCCCGGCACCAGCGGCAACTCCGGTCGTTTCGTACCTTACGGCTTTGCGGTAACGAACAACACGCTCAATGACCGTAGCGATATCAATACCGCGACAGCGATCGGCAGCAGCGAGAGCTGCGCAAGTGACTTCACCTATCTCGGTGAGCCTGCCCGCGCCTTGTTTCGCCTCACCGCAGTGAGCGCCTCGGGCGGCACCACCCAGAATTACTTCGGCAGCTTCGCGCGTCTGCCACTGAATGTGGTGACCAGCCTGGGCAGCAATGGCCTGCTGTTTGGCGCGCAGTACGGCAGCACACCGCTTTCGCTGAACACCCGTCTGGCTGCCAGCTGTGCCAGTTGCGGCAGTTTTGCGGCCGGGCAGGCCGATGTAGCGGCCGATCTCACCCTGGGGAGGGCGAGCGCCAGCGCGGTGGATGGCCCTTACAACGGCACGAATGGTGTCAGCTTCGGCCTCGTGGCGCGGGATGCCGATGCGGTCGGCATGAGCAGCCTGAACTTCAACTGGGATCTTGCCGGCGCAGCAGAAGGCACCAGACTGCAGCCCGGCTCTACGACGAGCAGCTACTACTTCGGTCGTCTCAAGGTCGATAGCGCCTATGGCTCCAGCTTGCAGAACCTGCCGGTGCCCACCTGGGCCGAGTACTGGAGTGGCAGCGTTTTCGCGCGGGCCGACGGGCAGGCAAGCCGGCCGCTCGATAGCTGCACCCGGCTCACGGTACCTGCCAGTTCCACCATTACCGCCGGCACGGCGGCGGCCCTCTACTGCACTGGTGGAGTAGGGCTGTACGGCAGCTTGGCGGGCGTCACGGCCAGTTTCAACGGCATTTCTTCCGGGGGCACGGCCACCCTTGCGGCGGGAAGTGCCGCTGTCATTTTGAGCAAACCGACGAATAGCGGGGGCGGATACCTTGATTTCGCGCCATCCGTGCCGTCATACCTGAAGTACAACTGGGATGGGACAGACCAATCCGGCGCCGCATGCAGCGCAAGCACCGATGGCGATCTGCATGACGACAACCCGCGGGTGCGCATCCGCTTCGGGGCACGGCGCAACAACGCGCTGATCTATTCGCGTGAAGTGTATTGAGTGGCGGCCCGGGCATCGGGTGTTGAGCGTCGGTAGTTCAGAAAGGTGACGATGTTTTTTGGTGCAGGCAGATCCCGTGAGCAGCGCCCCCTGAATCTGGCGACTTCGCCGGGCCGGGTGGTGGCGGTGCAGCTTGTCAGCGAAGCGCCTGCAGCGCAGCCGCAGCTGGCGGTGGCACGCGTGCTGGATGCTACGGGCAATACGGTTGCGCGCCTCGAGCAGATGGCGCAGGCCCTGTCCCTGCGTCAGAGTCCGCTGCGCTTGCTGCTGGAGCCGGACGAGTACCAGTTCCTGCAGACCGAGCTGCCCAATGTGCCGGACGAAGAACTGAACACCGCATTGCGCTGGCAGATCAAGGAAATGCTGCGCTATCCGCTGGACGCTGTGACGCTTGAAGTCATTCCGCCGCCGCCCGATCCGCTCGGCCAGCGGCGCACCAACGGTTTCGTGGTGGCCGCGCCGAATGATTTGCTGCGCGAGCGCATGCTGATGTTCCGGCCCTGGAGTTCCAGCGTGCGGGCCATTGATGTGATTGAAATGGCTCAGCGCAATCTGGCCGACCGCCTGGAAGAGCCCGGGCGTGGCACCGCAGTGCTGGCGATCACTCCGGGCGGCTGCCTGCTCACTGCCAGCCGTGAGGGTGTGCCGTATTTCGTGCGCGGCTTCGATCTCTCCAGCCTGGCCTTGCAGGCCAGCGAAACGCTGCGCCGCGAGCAGCTCGATCGGCTGGTGCTGGAGCTGCAGCGCTCGGTGGATGTGCTGGAGCGTCAGCTGGGTTTCCTGAACGTTTCCACCTTGTGGATTGCGCCGTTTGCGCATGCGGGAGAGTTGCTGAGCCTCCTGATCGATACCCTCTACCTGCCGGTGAAGCTGATCGATCTGGCGACCCTGTTTGACTGTAGCCGCTGCCCGCTGCCGGTTGATCCAGAGGAGCAGGCCGCGCTCTTCCATGCCCTGGGCATGGCCCTGCGCGGGCCGGGGGGCGCGCCATGAAGGCCTTCATCAATCTGGCCAACCCAGCCCTGTTGCCGCCCAAGCCCTTCTTCCAGTTCCGTACCATGATGCTGGCGCTGGGCCTGGTACTGCTGATGCTGATCGGCCTGAGCAGCTTCATCCGCTGGAGCCTGGCGAGCTACCTCGCCGTTGCGCAGCAGGCCCAGCTGCGTGTCACCGCCCGCGAGGCGCAACTCAAGGCCCAGCAGGCCTTGCTGACCGTGCGCGAGAAGAGTCCGCAAGTGACGCTGGATCTGGCTGCCGCGCACGCCGAAACGGCACGCCTGCGGCAGATTGCCGTCAACCTAGCAGGGCAGGAGGGCGGGCCGCAGGCCTCCGCCAGCCTCGCCGCACTGTCGTCCGCGGTGCTGCCCGGCGTGTGGCTGGAGCAGGTGGCGTGGCAGCGTGGCGCCGTTTCCCTGCAAGGCTATGCCTTGCGCGCGCCTCAGGTGCCGGAGTATCTGGAGCGTCTGCGCAGCCAGGAGGCTTTCCGCAAACAGCGTTTCGAAATGTTTGAACTCGGCCGCAAGCAGTTTCCGGCGCCGGCGGGTGTGGCTGCGCCCGAGGCCCTGGCCTTCAGCCTGCAGGCGCGAACGGGGAGCGGGCGGCCATGAAGAAAGCCTGGCTCTTTGTCGCGGATCGTTTTGATGCCTTGCAAGCGCGTGAGCGCCTGCTGGTCTTTCTCGGGCTGGCGGCGCTGCTGGCCGGCATCTTCATGTTCAGCGTGCTGGAGCCGGCGCTCTCGCGCTATCGCCAGGCCCGGCAGAGCCTGCAAGAGAGTGAGCGCAGCCTGGCCAGCCTGAGCCAGGAGGAGAGCCTGCTGATCGAGGGCAGTCAGCGCGATCCGGATGCTGCAGAGCGTAGCGCGCTCGGGGAGGCGGAACGTGAGATTGCGCTTCTGCACAGTCGCCTGACCGGCCCCGAGGCTCGCCTGCTTGCGCCCGAGCGCATGAGTGCCTTGCTACAGGCGCTGATCGCAGCGCAGAAGAATCTGCTTCTGGTCTCGATCCGCTCTGGCGAACCTGTGGATCTGCTGGCCGCTGCCAGCGCACCGGCTGCCACGCCCGGCGGCTCGAGCCTCTACCGTCACAGCGTGAAGCTGGTGCTGCAGGGGGATTACCCGGCACTGGCCGCCTATCTGCACGCCGTCGAACGCTTGCCGGTACAGCTGGAAGTGAGCGCTTATACGCTGCAAGTGCAGGAGTGGCCGCAGGCCCGCCTGAGCCTGACGCTCGATTTCAACAGTCTGGAGCGCGCATGGCTAGGTTTCTGATGCTCCTTCTCGCCCTGTGGACCCTGCCTGCGCTGGCGCAGACGGACCCGTTACGCCCGCCACCCGGTTTCTTCATGCCTGGTGCTGCCCCGGCGACGGTCGAAGAAGCGCTGCGCCTGCAAGGCGTGCAACTTTCCGCCGGACGCCAGCGCGCCCTCATCAACGGGCGCAGCCTGGCGCCGGGCGAGCGCATCGGCGATTACCGTCTGCTCAGCCTGGATGCCGCTTCCGCCTTGCTGCAAGGCCCTGCCGGTCGCTTGCGTCTGCATCTGCTGCCTGCTTCGCAGGCCGCCCCGACTATCTCATCCCCGCTGCCGCCGGGAGGTCGAACCGAATGAAAACACTCTCCAGTCTCGTCCTTGTGCTCTTGCTGAGCGCCTGTGTTGCCCAGCAGGCAGCCAGGAAGCCGGCTGACACGATCCGCGCCGAACTGGCTGCGGCCGCCGCCCAGCCACCCTCCGCGCCGCAACTCGCGCCGGGCCAGCAGAGCGCTTTCTATCCTTCGCTGCGCCTGGATATGCCGGAGGCCACCGCGCGGGTGATGGAGCCGCGTTTCGATCTGGTGGTGAGTGATGCTCCGGTGCGCCAGGTGTTCCTGAGCATGGTGGCCGACACCCGCTACTCGATGCTTTTGCCCAACGACCTGGATGGCAAGGTGACGGTGAGCCTCAAGGATGTGAGCGTGCGCGAAGCGCTGGATGCGCTGCGCGAACTCTACGGTTATGAATACCGCATCGATGGCAGCCGCATCTTCATCCAGGGGCGCAGCCTGCAGACGCGAATCATGAAGGTCAATTACCTCAACGCAGTGCGCAAGGGCACTTCCGATATCCGGGTGATTTCCGGCTCGGTCAGCGATTCCGCCAGCAGCTCAGGCAGCACTACGGCGGGCACCAGTGGCACGAGCTCCAATACCAGCACCAATTTCGTGACCAGCAAGATCACGACCACCGCTCAGAGTGATTTCTGGGGCGAGTTGCAGGAGGCGGTGAAATCCATCATCGGTACGGCGGAAGGGCGCAGCGTGGTGGTGAGTCCGCAAAGCGGCGTATTGGTGGTGCGCGCCTTGCCTGGCGAGATTGCTCAGGTGGAAGCCTTTCTGGCCGCCTCGCAGCTGACCCTGGAGCGCCAGGTGATCATCGAGGCCAAGATCATGGAAGTGGTGCTCTCCGATAGCTTTCAGGCCGGCATCAACTGGGCCGCTTTTGGCGGCAGCCGCATCAGCGCCGGCCAGCTCACGCCGGGTAGCAGCATCAGCCAGGGCGGGGCGATCAGCACCACACCGATCGGCACCAGCGGGGTAGGCAACATTTCGAACAGCTCCGACGCGGTGGGCGCCATGTTCGGCATGATCCTGCGCAGCAGCAACTTCACTGCGGTGATCAATCTGCTTGAGGAGCAGGGGCGAGTGCATGTGCTATCCAGCCCACGCGTGGCTGCACTGAACAACCAGAAGGCGGTGCTCAAGGTGGGGACTGACAACTTTTTTGTCACCAACATCAGTTCCACGGCCTCTACCACCAGCAACGGCAACCCGACCTCCACGCCCAACCTGACCCTGCAGCCTTTCTTCTCCGGTGTGGCGCTGGACGTGACACCGCAAATCGATGGTGAAGACCGCATTACCCTGCATATCCATCCGATGGTCAGCAAGGTCACGGCGGTCACCCAGGAAATCAACCTCGGTACCCTCGGAAAGTTCAGCCTGCCGCTGGCCTCCAGCCAGGTCAGCGAGATGGATAGCGTGGTACGCATCCGCGATGGTCAGATGGTGGCCCTCGGCGGCCTGATCCGTGAAGGCGCGGCCAACACCGACCAGGGCATCCCGGGGGCGAGCAATCTGCCCATCGTCGGCAATCTGTTCAAGAACCAGAGCATCGAATCGGAGCGGCGCGAGCTGGTGATTCTGCTGCGCCCGACGGTGGTGCAGAACCCCGGCAACTGGTCCGACGACATCCGGCAGAGCAATGCCCGCGTCGGCCGTCTGCTCGATGAGCGTGGCAACCCCAGCGGGGGGCCGCAATGAACGCGTCGAGCCGCCTCGTGAGCGGCGCGCTGCTGGTGTGCTGCCTGCTGCCGGCGTTTGCGGCGTCTGCCGCGGAGCCAGCTCGCGCCAGCCGGGCTGCGCCGGCCAAAGTGCTCAGTGCGCCCGAACGGGCTCGCCAGTACCTGCGCAGCGGCCGCGTGGTGGAGGCCGCCGATAGCCTGCGTGCCCATCTCCAGTTGCAGCCGCAGGATCTCGACAGCCGCCGCCTGTTGCTGCAACTGCTGCTTGATGGTGGCCATCACACCGAAGCCGAGGCCCAGTTGTCCGAGGCGCTGGCGCTGCAGCCGGATGTGCCGGATTTGCGCCGCCTGCAGGCCAGCCTGCTGGCCCGGCGTGGCGAAGCCGCGCTGGCGCTCGCCAGCCTGCACCGCTCGGCCAGCTTTGGCCAGCACGCAGGGGATCTGGCTTTTGCCGGCCAGCTGGCCCTACAGGTCGGCCAGCCCGAGGCGGCGCGCGAGCATTTCGAACAGGCTTTGCGCCTTGGCCCGGTGCTGCCGCGCTGGCAACTGGCCTTGGCCGGAGTGCGCCTGAGTCTGGGCGACAAAGCGGGGGCCCGCGCTCTGCTGGAGGCCATACCGGCGGAGAGTTTGGCGGACTATGCTGATAGCTCGTATGCCAAGCAGCTGATGGCTGCGGCCAGACTGGCCGACTGAGCCATTGCCGTCCGCAGGGTGCCATTCCGGGGGAGCGCGCATGGGATCACTGTTTCACGCCAGCTCGATCCGCCGCAGCCTGTTGTGGCGCTCCTTGTTCATTGTGCTGCTGGCGCTGCTGGTGTTCGCAGCGACTACCTATTACCTCGTCATCCTGCCCGGGCAGCAGCGCTCGGCTGAGGCACAGATGCAGGCCAGCTCGGCGGAGCTGGAACATCGTCTGCTTCGCCTCCTGCGTCTGGTGGAAACCACCGTACGCGTCAGTCGCACCTGGATCATCGAGAGCCGTTTCGCGCTGGATACACAGAAGCCTTTCGATCAGGGTCTGTCGATCGATATCGAGGCGCTGCGGCGTCTGAACCAGTTCTTCGTGCCGATCCTCGATAACAACCAGGAAGTTTCCTCGGTCATCCTTGCAGACGAATCGGGCGCTGAAGCGCTGACTCTGCGCGATCGACAGGGGCAGCTTATCAATCGTCTGAGCAATCCCGCACGCTGGGGGCGCCAAGTCTATTGGATCACCTGGGACCAAGGCTTGCGCTATCCACGCATTGAGCGGCGCGAGATGGATTACGACGCCCGCAAGCGACCATGGTTTGCCGGAGGCATGGCACTGAAGAGCGATGGCGAGCTGTTCTGGACTCCGCCCTACACCTTCTTCACCACCCGTGAGCCCGGCGTGACGGCGGTGTCACGCCTGACTGCGGCCGATGGGCGCCGCTATCTGATTGCCCACGATGTGAGCCTGCTCGATCTTTCTCATTTCACGCGCGAATTGCAGGCGGGAAAGAATGGGGTCGGCGCTTTGTTCGATAGCCAGATGCGCCTCCTGGGGGTGCCGCGCAGCCCGCATTACCAGAACGAGGAGGCGATCAAGCAGGCCGTGCTTCAGCCGATTGATCGCGAACCGCTGCTGGCCGTGCGTGAGGCCACGCGCCACTGGCAGCAAGCGGGTCAGCCCGACACGCAGCTCGGGCATCTGAAGCTCACCGATGGCGAGGCATGGCTCTACCAGTTTCGCAGTCTGCGGCTGGGTTCCCAGCAGGTGTGGCTGGGCGTGTATGCCCCGGCGGCTGACTACGCCTTGCTTGGCTCGCGTGAGCTGAGTGTGCTGGGCATCCTGACCCTGCTCACTCTGGGGCTGACTGCTTGCGTGATGTTGCCCAGTGCACGTGGCTTTGCCCGCCCGCTCGAAAAACTGGTGGTCGAGAGCGAGCGCATTGGCCGCATGGAGCTCGATCAGCCGGTGGCTGTCACCTCCCGCCTGATCGAAGTACGCCAGTTGGTGGCTGCGCAGGAAGCGATGCGCGAGAGCCTGTTGGGTACCACGCGCAGCCTGGAAGAGGCCAATGCCACGCTCGAAGCCAAGGTGGCCGAGCGTACCCATGCGCTTGAAGAGAGCAGCCGGAGCGCCGAGGATTCGCGCAAGCAACTGATGACCATGGCCAACGCCTTGCCCTGCGCGGTTTTTCGATACGAGGCCGGCGCCGGCGGAGGCGGGCAGTTTGCTTTTGTGAGCGCCATGGCCTGCGAAATATGGGGGATTACGTTGAGCCAGATGCTGCGCGATTTCGAGCAGCGCTGGGGTCGGGTGCATCCGGAGGACGCCGCTCCGGCACGTGCCTCGTTCGAGGCCGCCATCGAGGCTCGTGAGGGCATCGAATCCTTGTTCCGACTGGTCGATCCGGAGGGCGCCGTGCGCTGGATCGAAACCCGCGCCCAGGTGGCGCAGACCGAGGACGGCCGCTGGATCTGGAACGGCTACTGGCTGGACGTGACTGCGCAGCAGGAGGCCAATCGCGCACTGGCCGATCGCATGGAGTTTCAGCGCGTGCTGGTCGACACCATTCCCTATCCGATTTTCTACAAGGGGCCGGACGCCCGTTTTCTCGGCTTCAACCGCAGCTACTGCGAAACCTTCGGTGTGGCGCGCGAAGCCTTGCTCGGCAAGCAGGTGCTGGATCTGGAATACCTGCCGCTAGCCGACCGGATCATCTACCAGCAGGAGGATGAGGACATCATCGCGCGTACCGGCAGCCTGCAGCGCGAAGCCCTGATTCCGTTTGCCGATGGCCAGGCGCACCACACGTTGTATTGGGTATCGGGTTTTCGCAAGGCTGATGGAAGCCCAGGCGGGCTGGTAGGTACCTTTGTCGATATCTCGGCCCAAAAGGCCGCCGAAGCCCAGATGACCCAGGCCAAAGAGTTGGCCGAGGAGGCCGCGCGCATCAAGTCCGACTTTCTGGCCAACATGAGCCACGAGATCCGTACGCCGATGAACGCGGTGATCGGGATGGCTCACCTGATGCAGAAAACCGGGCTGGACCTGCGCCAGCGCGACTACCTTGCCAAGATCCAGCGTTCCAGCCAGCACCTGCTTGGCATCCTGAACGACATCCTGGACTTCTCCAAGATCGAGGCCGGCAAGCTGGAGGTGGAGGAAGCGGATTTCGATCTCGAACGCCTGCTTGAGAACGTGGCCGACCTGATCGCCGAGAAAACCGCAGCCAAGGGCCTCGAGCTGATTTTCGACATTGCCGCCGATGTGCCGCGTCAGCTGCGCGGCGATGCCCTGCGCCTGGGGCAGGTGCTGATCAATTACGCCAACAATGCGGTGAAATTCACCGAGCGTGGCGAGATCACCATCCAGGCGCGCCTGCGCCACTCAAGCGAGACGCGTGCGCTGGTGTATTTCGCGGTGCGCGATACCGGCATCGGCCTGACGCCCGAACAGCAGGCCCGCCTGTTCCAGAGCTTTCAGCAGGCGGATGCCTCCACCACCCGCAAGTACGGCGGTACCGGCCTGGGCCTGGCAATCTGCAAGAGCCTTGCCAGCCTGATGGGGGGAGAGGTTGGCGTGGAGAGTGCAGCCGGGCAGGGCAGCTGTTTCTGGTTCACTGCCAGCCTCGGCCTTGGGGAGACTCAGAGCAGGACGCTGCTACCGGATCCGGATCTGCGTGGCCTGCCGGTGCTGGTGGTGGATGACAACGAGAACGCCCGCACGGTGCTGGCCGAGATGCTCGGCAGCATGAGCTTCCGGGTGGTCACCGCGGCGGGCGGGCGCGAGGCGCTGGCAGCGCTGCGCGAAGCGGCCCAGGCCGGTCAGCTGCCAAGCATCGTGTTTCTCGACTGGCAGATGCCGGGCATGGACGGCATCGAGCTGGCACGGGCCATCGGCGAGCTGAGCCTGGCGCCGGCCCCGCGCCTGATCATGGTGACGGCTTACGGCCGCGAAGAAGTCATGAAAGCCGCGCCGGGCGTTGGCATCGACTATGTGCTGGTCAAGCCGGTGAATGCCTCGCTGCTCTTTGATGCCGCCATGCGCTTGCTGGGCGGCACGCTGGTGGAGCCGGCGCCGGGCCTCACCGGGCTGGATGTTGATGAAAGCCGCCTCGGCAGCATCGCCGGTGCGCGCATCCTGCTGGTGGAAGACAATGATCTGAACCAGGAAGTGGCCTGTGGCCTGCTCGCGGATGCCGGCTTCGAAGTGGAGGTGGCTGAAAACGGAGCCCAGGCGCTCGAGCGCCTCGCTGTCAGTCACTACGATCTGGTCTTGATGGACATGCAGATGCCGGTCATGGATGGTCCGGCAGCCACCCGCGAGATCCGCCGCCAGCCGGCCCTGGCCAATCTGCCGGTGATCGCCATGACGGCGAACGCCATGCAGCAGGATCGCGAGCTATGCGCCGAGGCCGGCATGAATGATTTCGTCACCAAGCCGATCGATCCTGGCGCCTTGTGGGCCGCATTGCTGTGCTGGATTCCCCCGCGCCATTCCTCGGCCGAGGCTGCGCCCTTGGCACGGCCCGCGGCGGCGGAGTCCTCGGTCGTGCTGCCGGAGGTTCTGGACGGCGTCGATATGCAGGCTGGCCTTAAGCATGTGATGGGCAAGCGCGCGCTCTATCTCAGCCTGCTGCACAAGTTTCGCGACGGTCAGCGCGGTACGCTGGCCGCACTCCAGGCGGCTCTCGATCTTCAGGATTACGCCAGCGCAGAGCGCCTCGCGCACACCACCAAAGGCGTCGCCGGCAATATCGGTGCGGCCACCGTGCAGGCCCGCGCGGCGGTACTCGAAGCGGCGCTGCGCGAGCAGCGCATGGAACAAGTGCCGGCTGCACTGGCTGGGCTGGCCGAGGCGCTGAACATGGCACTGGCGAGTCTGGATGCGCACCTTGCTGAAGTGAGGTGCGAGGCGGCTGAAAGCTCGCCGGAGGCGCTGCTCAGCCTGTGCCGCGAGCTCAGTGCCCGTCTGGCCGACGATGATTCGGCAGCAGTCGACAGTTTTGAGGCCGCCGCCGGCGCGTTGCGTGCGGCCTTCCCGAGTCGTTTCACGCTCATTGAAGGTGCAATCCGGAGTTTCGACTTCGAGACCGCACTCACGACCCTGCAAGACGCGCTCGCTGAGCGCGGCATTCGCCTGTGAGGAGTTCGCCATGGACCTGATCGAGATCGAGAAAGCCACGGTACTGGTTGTGGATGACACGCCGGACAATCTGAGCCTCATGAGTGGCTTGCTCAAGGAACACTATCGCGTCAAGGTCGCCAGCAATGGTGACAAGGCCCTGCGCATTGCGGCCGCCACCCCGGCTCCGGACCTGATCCTGCTCGACATCATGATGCCCGACATGGATGGCTACGAAGTCTGCCGACGCCTCAAGCTGGACGCTGCCACGCGCGATATCCCGATCATCTTCCTCACCGCGCGGTCCGAAACCGAGGATGAAGAGAAGGGCCTGGCGCTCGGTGCGGTCGATTACATCACCAAGCCGATCAGCCCGCCGATCGTGCTGGCGCGTGTGCAGACCCATCTGAACCTCAAGGCCAGTGCCGACTTTCTGCGTAGCAAGAGCGATTTTCTGGAGCAGGAGGTTGCTCGCCGCACCCTCGAAATCATGGCCATCCAGGATGTGACCATCCTTGCCATGGCCTCCCTGGCCGAGACGCGGGATAGCGATACCGGCAACCATATCCGCCGCACCCAGTTCTACGTCAAGGCGCTGGCCGAAAAGCTGCGCAGCCATCCGCGCTTTGCCGCCTACCTCACCGACTACACCATCGGCATGTTGTTCAAGTCTGCCCCGTTGCACGATATCGGCAAGGTTGGCATTCCGGATCGCATCCTGCTCAAGCCGGGTCGCTTCGAAGCGCATGAGTTCGAGATCATGAAGACCCACACCACACTCGGGCGTGATGCCATTGCCCATGCCGAAGAAGCCCTCGGTACCCGCGTGGAATTCCTCAGCATGGCCAAGGAGATTGCCTACTCCCATCAGGAAAAGTGGGATGGCAGCGGCTATCCGGAGGGCCTGGCCGGGGACTCCATCCCCGTTTCAGCGCGGCTGATGGCACTGGCTGACGTGTATGACGCCCTGATCAGTCGTCGTGTGTACAAGGAGGGTATGCCGCATGAGAAGGCGGTGAGCATCATTCTGGAGGGGCGCGGGAGCCATTTCGACCCCGACGTAGTCGATGCCTTTGCCGAAATCCAGGAAGAGTTTCGCGCAATTGCCCTGCGCTACGCAGATTCCGATCTCGATATGGCGCGGAAAACAGACTATCAGCTCATTTCCGGCATGGGCGCGGCCCCCGGTAATGCCACCTGATAAGGCGCAAAGCCTCTTGCGGCAAGGGTTTTGGCGCAGATAAAGAGAGGTGAATGTCTTATATAAGATGGTTATTAAACGGAGCTTATTCCGGAATCCAAACATCCGATTGGATTTGATCTGGCGCAACTCATAGTATTCACACCAAGCACTCCCCCCGGTGCTCAGGTAAATGAAAGAGAGGCTTGAAATGGTTCCCAGTTTTGGTTTGTTTGAATTCGAACCCGCACACAAGGCTTTCGTGAGCAGCGAAGATCAGGAACGTGCAGGTTATCTGGCTGAAGTCGTGCTGAACAGCACCGAATTCGGCGCCGGCAACCACAGCGAATCTGCTGCCCGCCGCAGCGGAATCTCCAGTGCGCCGATGTTCAACCCCTTCTGATAGCGGGTTGCAAGCAGAGTCAGAAACGGCCCGCTAAGTGCGGGCCGTTTTATTTTTTCAGCCGGTTTCCGGCTTTGAGAAAGATTTTCAGCGTTGTGCCTGCCTTGCAGGCTTTTAATTCCTTTTTCACCGCGCTGAAGTCTATTTGCATGACCACTTGATACGCTGGATTTTCCCTGATTCAAGAGAAAGTCCAGCCATCATGCGCATTCCCATTTCGTCTTCCGCCCGTTCGCTGTGTCACGCTGGCGGTGTGCTGGCTCTGCTGAGCCTCGCAGCCTGTGGCGGTGGTACCACTTCGGACGACGAGCTCAGTATTTCTGGCATTACCCAGTCTGCCACCACCGTCGATTGTGGCGCGGCGGCGTATGCCACGGCTTCGGTCAGTTATGACGGCGATGTGACGGCCAGCGACATTGATTACAGCTGGGTGCAAAGCTCAGGTACTTCGGTATCGTTGAGCTCAAGTAATACTTCCAAGGTCTATTTCACCGCCCCTTCGAGCGCCGGCACGGTGGTTCTGAAGCTCACCGTGAGCACCGATTCACTGAGCGATTCGGAGTCGGTCAGCTTCACGGTGTCTGGTTCCAGTTGCAGCTAATGCGGCTAGGCTGAAAATGACAAAGGGCGCCTGCGGCGCCCTCTATTTTTAGTTTGACCCGCTCAGATCAGATCGGCATTTATCACCGTCTTGAGCACGGTCTGCAGCTCACCATTGCGTTCGCGCAGCTGAAACCACCACAAGGCGCCTTTCTTGAAGGACAGGGCGCTGTCCTCGTCGCGCAGCAACAAGGACGCGACCTGGCCCAGGGTTGGCTGATGGCCGACCACCAAAACCGCGCCACCGGCTTCCGGCCAGCCAGCGGCTTCGAGCAGGCTTTGCGGCGTGGCGTCCAGGCCGACAGCCGGGTTGATTTCGTAGTCCGAGCGCCAGGCTTCGATGGTTTGCCGTGTGCGGGTGGCCGGACTGACCAGCACCCGCAGCTCGGCCGGGGCGTGTTCATCCAGCCAGCGCGCCATGCGCTGGGATTGCTTCAGCCCGCGCGGGGTGAGGGTGCGGCTGATGTCGGGGCTGCCCTCACCGGCGTCGGCGTGACGCCACAGCAACAGATCCAAGATTTTTCTCCTGTGTCGGCTATTTGCCGGCCGTGTGTTTTTTGCCGAGTAGTTTTCGGCAACGCGGCAGGATAGCGCGGCGAAGTTGCAGGCTTGTTGCAGCTTGCCAGCCCACTACGAAGGCGACTGCTTCAGTGAGCTCGGGCCGACTGCGAGAGAAGTCCGCGAGGCGTGGCATGGCAAGTGCGAGGTCGTGCAGGTGGCCCAGGTCCGCCTGCAACTCGGCCAGGCTGTTGGTGGTGGCCGCCTGTTTCTTGTCCAGGGTGGCGGCGAACAGTTCCTGCCCCAGGCGCAGGCGTCTGGTGGCAATCCGCAAGGCATGCAGCGCTTCGGTGCTGCGCTCTGTGTCAGCGCAGCGGTAGCGGCGCTGAGCCTGGCGCTGCAAGCGTGCGAGTGCTTGGGCGGCGAATGCTTCGAGCGGCATTTGAGCTTCCGCTTGCGGGAGGGCATGCAGGGCTCGGGTGAGGGCCAGCAGGGGCTGGCCTGCGCCGGGCGCGGCGAGGCGGGCCCGAACGGCGGCGTGGGCATGCTGGCGGGCGGCGGATGCGTGGGTCAGCAGGGCCGGCAGGCGCGCATCGCTGTCGCCCTCGGTGACGGCCAGAATTTCGTCGCAGAGCACATCCAGATCACGCGCTTCGGCGAGGCTGGCGGCTTCGCGACGCAGGGTGGCTTGCCAGTGGGCCGTGAAGCTTTCTGGCAGCAACGGCGCAAACAGGCGGATCAGGCTGCGCAGGCGGCGCAGGGCAAGGCGTAGCTGGTGGATGAATTCGGCATTGTCGCTACTGATTGCAGCATGCTGATTGGCGGCCCAGGCCGCAATTTCCGTAAAGGCTGCCGCGCTGAAGGCTGCCAAAGGCTGGGTTTTTGGATTCGCCGGGCTGATCCTGTGGTGCTCGGGAAGGATGGGGTCGCCGCGAAACAGGCGGTAGCCGCGCGCGGCCTTGCTCGGGTCGTAGGGCAGCAGCGGCAGGCTGGCGGCAAGTTCGCTGGCGATGGCCAGCAGATCATCTGCGCTGCCGTGCTCGAGCTCCAGCTCCAGCTCGCTGATGGCCTCGCTGCGGCCGTTGGCGCTGACTTCGCCGGAATCGATCATCACCAGCACGCGCACGTCAGCCGAAGGGGTGAGAAGCAGGGTCTGGCGGCGGAAGTTGGTGGTAAATAGCGGCACGATGGCGTCGCGATGTACTTCGAGCAGCTTGCGCGGCGCCTCGGCATCCACTGCCGAGAAATCGAACTCGCCCGTGAAGTGCTGCTCCCATTCAGGCCGCGACGAGAGACCGCCGAAAGACTCGGCTGCGCATTTCACGGTCTGCAGCCAGGTGTCGCCGATCTTGCGGGTGCGCAGGGCAACCCGGCGTGCAGACAGTGCCATGTCCGGCGTGTCGTAATAGGTGTTGATCAGCTCATTGGCTGCGCCCAGGCGCTCGGCACGGGCCAGCAGCGGGTGGGAGAGGATGGCCGCGTGGGCGGCAGGTGCAAAGGCCAGCTTGAGTTCGATCTCCCTGGCCATTACAGGGCCTTCCAGTGGCCGGACTTGCCACCTTCTTTTTCGAGCAGGCGGATGGATTCGATCTGCATGCCGCGATCCATGGCCTTGGCCATGTCGTAGATGGTCAGCAGTGCCACGCTGGCAGCCGTGAGCGCTTCCATCTCCACGCCGGTGCGGCCCACGGTTTCGGCCGTGACGGTGCAGTCGATGGCGCTCGCGGCTTCGTCGATCGTGAATTCCACGGCAACTCTGGTCAGCGGGATCGGATGGCAGAGTGGAATCAGCTCAGCTGTGCGTTTGGAACCCTGAATCGCGGCAATGCGCGCGATGCCCAGAACGTCGCCCTTCTTGTTGTTGCCGGCGAGGATGGTGGCAAGGGTTTGCGGCTGCATGCGGATGCGTCCGGCAGCCACTGCGCGGCGGGCAGTTTCGGTCTTGGCACCCACATCAACCATGTGGGCTTGGCCCTGGGCATCGAAGTGGGTGAGGGGAGATTGACTCATATGGAGGACTCTTTGCAGTTTTTTAGGCGGCCCGTGCGCTGTGGTTTTGAACGCATCAAGCCGGGCAGTATCATAGCCGGATGCAAATTCATTCTGCTCCCTGTCGCCTGTTGGCACGGCTGCTGATTGCCGTGTTGTTGATCCAGCCTGTGGCTGCCCAGCAGTTGGCCAACCGCCTGCCGGATCTGGGGGATCCCGCCCAGCAATCGCTCTCGCCCGCCCAGGAGCGCCGTATTGCCGAAGAGGTGATGCGCGAGGTGCGTTTCCGCGAGCCAAGCTATCTGGACGACCCCGAGGTCGAGGAATACCTCGCGGCGCTTGGGCGCTCCCTCACATCGAGCCCGGTGGTGGCTGGCCAAAACTACCAGTTCTTCGTGCTGAATGATCGCACCATCAATGCTTTCGCCATGCCGGGCGGGGTGATCGGCTTGCATACCGGGCTGATTGCGACGGCTGCCACCGAGTCCGAGCTGGCCTCGGTGATGGCGCACGAGATCGGTCACGTCGAGCAACACCATATGGCGCGAATGCTCTCGCGCCAGGGCAATACCACCGCCATGATGATCGGTTCGCTGCTGCTGGCCATCCTGGCCGGGCGCAACAGTCCGGCGGCGGCTGGCGCTTTGCTCGCTTCTGGCCAGGCGGCGGCAATCCAGAGTCAGCTCTCATATTCGCGTGACTATGAGCGCGAGGCGGACCGAGTCGGGCTGCAGATTCTGGACTCCTCCGGCTTTGATCCGGAAGGCATGCCGAGCTTCTTCGAGCGCATGTATGCCCAGACTCGCGGCATGGATAACAATGCACCGGCCTATCTGCGTACTCACCCGCTGACTCAGGACCGGGTGTCCGACATCGGTTCGCGCGTGCATCAGCTGCGCGCGCAGCCGCATGCCAGCTCCATCGATTTCGCGCTGGTGCGCAGTAAAGTCGAGGTCTTGCAGGCGGGAGGGCAGATTGCCCTGTCACGTCTGCTGCCGCGCAAGGTGGTGACGGCGCAGGAGCAGTCCTCCCGCTGGTATGGTTTGGCACGCGCCTACCTGGCCGAGAATCAGCTCGACAAGGCCGCTCAGGCGCTGGTGGAATTGCGCAAGCTGAAGCCGGATACCTCGATGCTGGCCATGCTCAGTGCCGACATCGAGCGTGCCCATGGCCGCTTCGATACGGCCGCACGCACCTGCCGTGAAGCGCGTACGCTCTATCCGATGCGCCGCTCGCTTCTGTATTGCGAGGCGGAATCCTGGCTCGCTGGCGGTAAGCCGGAAGAAGCCCTCAAGGTGGTCGACCCGCTGCTGCGGGCACCGAGTACGGACTACCGTCTCTACGTGCTGCAGTCCAAGGCTAACACTGCATTGGGACGTACCACCCAGGCACATCGCGCACTGGGCGAGGTCTACCTGCTGCAGGGGGATCTGAGCTCGGCACTGGATCAGTTGCAGATTGCCCAGCGTGCCGGTGGTGGTGATTACATGGAGCAGGCAGCTCTGGATGCGCGCCTGCGTGAAGTCAAAAAGCTGTTCGAAGAAGCGATGAAAGATCGCTGAGTCTTCCGGAAAGAGAACAAGATCATGAGTACAAGCGAACTCGACGTGCGCGGCCTGAAGTGTCCGCTGCCCATCCTGCGCACCAAGAAAGCCCTTGCCGGCATGGCAAGCGGCCAGTTGTTGCGTGTTCTCGCCACTGATCCCAGCGCCAAGAAGGATTTCGAAGCCTTCGCGCGCCAGACCGGACATGAGCTGGAAGATCAGAGCGCGGCGGATGCCGCTGAATTCATCTTCCTGATCCGTCGCAAGTAACAGAAAGAAGCAACCCTTGGCCCTGCGTTCCACCGTTTTCAAGGCGGAGGTCGGTATCTCCGACCTCGATCGTCACTATTACGCCGCCCACAATCTGATTCTGGCCCGGCATCCTTCCGAAACTGACGAGCGCATGATGGTGCGCGTGCTTGCCTTCATCTACAACGCCAGCGAGTCCCTAGAATTCGGCCGTGGCATTTCCACCGATGATGAGCCGGCCTTGTGGGAGCGTGATCTGACCGGCGCCGTGCAGCACTGGATCGAAGTCGGCCAGCCTGACGAGCGCCTCGTGCGCCGGGCCTGCGGGCGCGCCGACAAGGTCAGCGTCTATGCTTACGGCCGTGGCGTGGAACAGTGGTGGCAGCAGAATGCTGCAGCCTTCGGCAAGCAGGAAAAACTCACGGTGTGGCTGGTCGACAGCCGCCAGAGCCAGGCGCTTGCAGCCCTAGCCGAGCGTGGCATGCAGCTGCAGTGCACGCTGCAGGATGGCAACGCGATGGTCGCGGCGGATGCCGATACCCTCGACATCGAACTCAAGCGACTCACCGAGGAGCGCTGAGATGGAGTTCGCGATTCTTGCCGTGTTGGGCTTGCTGGTGCTGGCCGCCATCTGGCTGGGCTTGCGTTTTGCCGCGCAGGCCACTGCACAGCAGGTGCAAAGTGAGGCGCTGCTGGCACGCGTTGATGTAGCGCTGGGTAATAGCCATCGTGCCATGCTCAACGATTTCGCCGCCGGCCTCGATCGCCTTGGCGATCGCATGATCGGGGCCCATACCGACAGTGCCGAGCGCCAGCGCACGCTGGTGGGCGAGGAGTTGCGTGCGACGCGCGAGGCCATGCAGGCACTGCAGCTTGCCCTGCAAGGACTGGTGACGAAGCAGGGCAGTGAAACGGCGCAGAAGCTTGCTGAACTTGCCAGCACCCTGATCGCGCGGCAGGACCAGCTGAAGACCGAGATGCTGGCTCAGACGCTCGAAAAACTTGCCGAGGCCGCCCGAGCCGACCGCGAGCTGCTGCAGGATGGCTTGCGTAAGGCGTCCTTGCAGCAGGCCGAAACCACTGAAAGCCTGACCCGCAGCATGAACGAGCGTCTCGATGCGATCACCGGTGTGGTCAATCAGCGTCTCGACGAGGGCTTTGCCAAGACCAATGAAACCTTCACCAACGTCATGGCGCGGCTGGCGACCATCGATGAAGCGCAGAAGAAGATTGGTGACTTGACCGTGAATGTGGTGAGCCTGCAGGAGCTACTGGGGGACAAGAAGGCACGTGGCGCATTCGGTGAAGTGCAGCTCGAAGCCCTGGTTCAGAACGCGTTGCCGCCGGATGCCTACGAGTTTCAGTGCCAGCTGGCCTCAGGCGTGCGCGCCGATTGCGTATTGAGACTTCCTGAGCCGACTGGCCGGGTCGCTGTGGACTCCAAGTTTCCGCTCGAAAACTATCACCGCATGTTCGAGCCTGGGCTTGGCGAGATCGAGCGCAAGGCCGCCGAAAGCCTGTTCAAGCAGGACATCAAGCGCCATGTGGACGCGATTGCCAGCAAGTACATCGTGGCGGGAGAAACCTCCGATGGCGCGGTGATGTTTGTGCCGGCTGAAGCGGTGTTTGCCGAAATCCACGCCTACCATCCGGATCTGGTGAGCTACGCGCAGGCCCGCCACGTGTGGATCGTGTCGCCCACCACCTTGATGGCGGTGCTCAATACCGCCCGGGCGGTGCTCAAGGATGTCGAAACGCGCAAGCAGATCCATCTCATCAAGGACGCGCTGGGCAAGCTTTCAAAGGATTTCGGTCTCTTCGATCAGCGCATGAAGAAGCTCGCCGATCACATCCGTCTGGCCCATGAGGATGTGCAGGATGTTCACGTTTCAAGCAAGAAAATTTCCGGCCACTTTCAGAAGATCGAAAAAGTGCAGCTCGATGAAGTCAGTGAGCTGCTGAGCGCACCGGACGATGCTGAGGGCTGAGAAGCTGTTCACGATCTTACTGCGAGGCCGTGATCCGGGCTCATGCGCTGCTCGGAATCCTCATTTATCAACATAAACTCCGGTTCCTGTGCTGCTCTTCACCCTGCTGACAGCCTCTCGCTACAGATCGTGAACAGCTTCTGAGCTCCCTCAGCTCACGCGGGCAAAGCGGGGTTGGTGCTGGCCGTCGATCTCGATGCTTTCGACAAACATCGCATAAGGCCGCACCCACAGCCCTGTTGCGTTGTAGAGCGGGCGATAGACCACTAGCGCTTCCAGACTCTCGCTATGGCGGGCGATCCCGACAACTTCGTATTCACCTCCCTTGTAATGGCGATAGTGGCCGGGTTCCAGGGCGGGCAGGGGAGGCAGGTCGTGGCTCATGGCGGGGCGGGCTCGCAAAAAACGTGATTATCGCCCACGCGTGTGAATCAAAGCTGCGGCAGTACCGGTCGCGAGGCGAGGATGGGCTGGCGGGTGCGTAACTCTTCGCGTGAGCCGTGGCTGCCAGGAGTCGGGGCGGCGGCGGCCAGAATGGCATCCAGCCAGGCTGTGATCGGCTGCCACTCCGGCAGATAGGTTTCGACCTTGTTCGGCGGGAAGTCGAAGATCGATAGGCCTGCTTCGAGGCATTTGCTGTAAGCCTGGGCCATGCGGATCGTACCGATGCAATCGAGCGCCTGTTCGCTGGCCCAGGCCTGCAAGGCTTCTGCCTGACGGGTGCGGCCATCGATGCGCATACCCACGCAGGCGATCTTGCAGCGACCGCTGGCCACGCGCGGGAAGGCGCGCAGCTCGCGGATGCTCTCGGCAGCCGAATTACGGTCGAAGATCCCGGCCGCTGCGGGCAGCAGGATCGCATCGGCATACATGGTGACCTTCATCAGGCCAAAGCCCTGGAAGCCGCCGGGGGTGTCGAGCACTACATGCTTGACACCGGCAGGCGGGCGGGCGAAGTTCTTCTCATCGATCGACCAGCCGTGAATCTTCTTGTAGCGTGGATCGCGCAAGGAGAGCCAGAGGCGCGAGGACTGCAGGCGATCGATATCGCCCAGCATCACTTCCTCACCCAGTGAGGCGAGATAGGCGGCGATATGGGTGGACAGTGTGGACTTGCCCGAGCCTCCCTTGCGGTTAACGACAGCGATCACACTCATGCAGCAGCCTCCGGTAGCGCGCCCGGGCGTCAGGTTCTGCTCGGCAGATGGCCGATAGCCTGCGCAGCAAGAGAGCACGAGCTTCCATTGTAGGAAGCAATCCATTCTGTGCAATAGCCATCAGGCGGGTATTCCGGCCGTATGCGTGCCGATGGCCGGACGTCTCCGCCCCTAGTTTTCCTTGCTGCAGTGCGGAATCTGCTGAAGTGGGCAATCTTGCGCCGCAGCATGTTGTTTCAACGCAGAAAACAGTTTCGTGTTTTCGGAAACACGATGAACGAACCTCAGGCTCTCATTGACAGCGCGAGGTCGCTGCACTAGTTTTCTCCTGCTCGTCTATTACTTTTGTAAGAATTTGTCTTACATCTAAAGTTGTAGCACTGGACGAGGTGGCAGGCCGGAACAGGTCTGCGTCATAAATAAGTTAGGAGACACCATGCAAAGTAAGATCCTGGGCGGAGCCGCCCTTCTGCTGTTGGCTGCCAATGTGCAGGCCGCCAGCGACTATCCCACCGGTTACACCAAGTGCGCACAGAATACCGGCGCCACCTGCACGATGGCGGGTACCCGTTCGGTTGCGCTGGGCAAGTCCGGCAGCTTCGTGTATGCCACCAAGACTGACAGCTTCGCCTGTATTGGTTCGGCTTTCCCGACCAACACCTATACCACTTCCGCATGGTGCTCCTATGGCCCGCTGAGCAGCTCGTCCTCCAGTGCTGCCGTGAGCAGCGCCGCAGCCAGCAGCGTTGCCGCCTCTTCGGCCGCTTCCAGCAGCAAGGCCGCCAGCAGCGCCGCCGCTTCGTCGGCTGCAGTGTCTTCGGCTGCGGCATCCTCGGTAGCCGCTTCGTCCGCCGCTGCGAGCAGCGTTTCGGCTGCAGGTATTGACGCTCGCACCCTGACGGGTGCCAGCACTCCCCTGCAGAACGTCAGCGGCAGCTATACCTATGGCGTGCGCAACTATCTGGCGCCGGCCACGATCGATGGTCTGCACAACCCGACCAACTACAAGGCCGCTCCGGTGCTGCCGACCTGGCAATTCGCCACGGTGGATCCGACTGGCGGGGTGCTGAGCTTCGAGCGTGCCACGGCGCCGCAAAACGGCTGGCATACCTGGTCGCGCAAGGGCAAGGTAGTCGTGACGGGTGGTTCGGCTGCTGCGGCCAACCGTGTCTACACCGTATTCAACGGTCAGCAACTGGTTGCAGCCCTGGCTGAAGCCGGTCTGGAGCCGAAGATCGTGCGCGTGGTGGGCCACATTGATCTGCGCTGGAGTGCCAACAATACGGTGTTCAAGGAATACACCAGCTACATGGATCAGAAGTACGGCGGCTCGATCATGATCCCGTCGAACACCACGCTGGTGGGTATCAACGACGCTCAGGGGCGCACCGCCCGTATCACCGGAACGTCGATCCTGATTGGTGGCGAGCTGGCCAATGGTGCTGCAGATGCTCAGGCCGGTTACAACGCCTGGATCGCCGCCGGCAAGGACAGCGAAGACTATCCGACCTGGACGCGCAACATCATCATCCGCAACCTGCAGATTGATGCGCCCTGGGACGTCAATCCGGAAGATTCGGCCAATGCTTACGCGGACGGCATGACCCTGTCGCGTGCGCAGAACATCTACATCGATCACATCTCGATGGGCGATGGCGATACGCCGGATTCGCTGGCAGGTGACACCCGTCACGATGGACTGCTGGATATCGTGCGTGGTTCCGACTACACGACGGTCACCAATAGCTATTTCTTCAAGCACCACAAGACCACCCTCATCGGCAACGGTGATTCGGGTCGTGCCTGGAGCGATGACGGCCGTCTGCACGTCACCCTGTCCAACAACTTCTACGATCGCCTGGAATCGCGCTTGCCCTTGAACCGTTATGGCCAGGTGCATATGTTCAACAACTACATCTATGGCCGTACCGATAGCTCTGTGCCGGCTGACCTGAAGTTTGGCAGTGGTGTGGATCCGCGCTACAAGTCGAACATGCTGGTCGAGAACATGTATTTCGAGATCACGGCATTGGCGACTGACAGCTTCTGCAAGAAGGGTATTGATGGCGGTAACGGAACAAATCCGATCGGTTTTCGTTCCTCTGGTCACCTGATGCTGACCGACAAGGGTGGCAACACCACCCCGGTGGCTTGGGATGGTCAGTGTGGCTATGCCGTGCCGACCGGCGCCAATGTGTGGACCCCGCCTTACGCTTACACGCTGCAAACCGCCGCAGCGGCCAAGGCTTCGGTGATCAGCAACGCAGGTGCTGGCAAACTGAAGTAAGTTTTACCCTCGGGCCGGTCGCAACAGGCCGGTTCGATGCAATCCTGATGAGGCCCGTCACGCAAGTGGCGGGCCTTGTCCGTTAACCCTCAGGGAGGGCCTACTTGCGGCGTCTGCGGATCACCCGGGCGCGCAGGGGCAGGGTGAAAATGAAGCTGGCGCCCTGTTCCGGATCGGCTTCAGCCCAGATCTGTCCGCCGTGACGCTCGATGATGCGGCGTACCGAGGCCAGTCCGATGCCGGTGCCGCCGAAGCCCTGGTTGCCGTGCAATTGTTGAAAGGGCTGGAACAGGCGTTTGGCATGGGCCATATCGAAGCCGATACCGTTGTCGGCGAGCGTAAAGCGAATGAACTCCGCTTCTTCTTCGGCCGTGAAGCTGATTACGGCCGGGCGTCTGCCGCGGGTAAATTTCCAGGCATTGCCGATCAGGTTGGTGAGCGCGTTGCGCAGCAAGGCTTCATCACCCTCCACATGCAGGTTGGCCTGGGCCTGGAAAAGCACCTGGCGTTCCGGGCTGGCGAGGCGCAACTCCTCCACGATGTCGCTGGCGATCAGGGTCAGGTCGAGTTCCTCGATCACCAGAGGGGCACGTGAAACGTTGGCCAGGGCTAGCAGTTCGTCGATCAACTCGCCCATGCGAACGCTGGCGCGGCAGATGCGATCCAGATAGTCGCGTCCCTGATCATCGAGGCGTTCGCTGAAGTCCTCGCGCAGGGCGTGTGCAAAGCCATTGATGGCGCGTAGCGGCGCGCGCAGGTCGTGGGAAATCGAATAGCTGAAGGCGATCATTTCGCGGTTGGATTGCTCCAGTTCAGCTGTTCGCCGGCTGACTCGCTCTTCGAGAGAGGCGTTGATGCGACCGAGACTGGCACGCGCCGAGCGATGGCGCTGTGAGTCGGCGTAAATCAGCCAGGTGAGCAAGCCGAGCAGGCCGATCAGTGCGCCGGCTCCCGTCAGCAGGCGGCGCTTCATGGCGGTAAAGCCAGCCCTTGCCACGGCGGTAGGGCGGGCGGCCTCCACGATCAATGGGTAACGGCTCAGCCAGCGGAAGACGCCGACCTGGCTCTCGCCATCTATTTCGTAAGTGGTGCCGAAGGCCTTGTCCGGGCGCTGGCCGTTGGCTTGGCTGGCCAACAGGCGGCGGAAGTCCGGCATTGGGGCGTCAGTTTCTACAGGCATGCTGGTCAGCAGGCGGGTGTCTCCATCGAGCAGACTGGCCTGGTCTGAGTCCGTCAGGCGGATGGCACGGAAGTACTGCTCTAAGGTGGTCACCTCCAGCAGCGCCACGCCGTAGCCTTGCAGTTCGCCCTGTGCGCCACGCTGTATACGTTCCACCGGCAGGTAGCGCAAACCATCTGCCCCTACGATAGCGGTGTGGATGAGGAGCCCCTGCTGAGGCTGACGGCGGAAAAGTTCCACCGACGGCAGAGGGCTGGAGAGGGTGGTGGCCAGCATGTTCTGCTGCACGCCCATGATTTCCTGCCCTTTTGCCGACCAGATGGAGAGGCGAGCAATGTGTGGGGCTTGCAGCAATTCCTGGCGGGCTAGCTCGCGCAGGTTTTCCGTGTTTGCCGATAGGGCTTTGGCTTGCATGCGGCCAAGGCTGCGCAGGGCACGATCGGCATCTGCCAGATCATGCTCGAGCATTTCGGCGAGCGAGTGAGCGAGGCTGGAGAGTTCAGTTTCCTGGACTTTTTGCTGGCGCACCCAGTCCTGTGTAATCAAGGCCCAGGTGCCTGCGAGGATCAGAACTACCAGCAACAGATAGATCCCGAGGAAGGACCATGCCGATCGCGCCAGCAGATCACCGGCTAGCGGCTCAGCCTGGCTGCTTTCCGGTAGAGCGGGGGGAGGGGCCAAGTGGATGCTCCGCAAAGCGGGGGCTTGAAATTCGGAACCGGCGCCCCTATCTCTCCGAATGCTAACAAATGCATTACCGGAGGATAAAGAGCATGACTGAACGGGCAGCATCCACCACCGAAAAACGTGGTTTCCAGGCTGAAGTGAAGCAACTGCTTCACCTGATGATTCACTCCCTCTATTCCAATCGCGAGATTTTCCTGCGCGAGCTGGTTTCCAACGCTTCGGATGCCTGCGACAAGCTGCGTTTCGAGGCGCTGGACAACGCTGCGCTGTTCGAGAGCGATTCCGAACTGAAGATCCGCGTGCGCTTTGACAAGGCCTCGCGCACCATCACGATTTCGGATAATGGTATCGGCATGAGCCGTGAGGAGGCGATCAACCATCTAGGTACCATCGCCAAGTCTGGTACCAAGGAGTTCTTCTCCAAGCTCTCTGGTGACAAGCAGAAGGACGCCAACCTGATCGGCCAGTTCGGCGTGGGCTTCTACTCGGCTTTCATTGTGGCCGACAAGGTCACCGTGCTGACTCGCCGTGCCGGCGATGCGGCGGATGCCGGCGTGAAGTGGGAATGCTCGATGGCCGGTGACGAAGCCGGCGAATACTCGGTTGAGTCCTATACCAAGGCGCTGCGCGGCACCGACATCATCCTGCATCTGCGCGAAGGCGAAGACGATCTGCTCTCCGGCTGGAAGCTTCGCTCGATCATCCGCAAGTATTCGGATCACATCGTGCAGCCGATCCTGATGCAGAAGGAAGAGTGGAATCAGGAGAAGGCCGAGAACGTGGTGTCCGACGAAGAGGAGACCATCAACCAGGCCAACGCGCTGTGGACCCGCTCCAAGAATGATGTGTCGGACGACGATTACAAGGCTTTCTACAAGCATGTGTCGCACGACTTTGAAGACCCGATGGCCTGGAGTCATGCCAAGGTCGAGGGGCGTCACGAGTACACCCAGCTGCTGTATGTGCCCAAGCGTGCACCGTTTGACCTGTGGGATCGCAATCCGCGCCATGGCCTGAAGCTCTATGTGCGTCGCGTCTTCATCATGGACGACGCCGAAAAGCTGTTGCCGCACTACCTGCGCTTCGTGCGCGGCGTGGTGGATTCGGCGGATCTGCCGCTCAATGTGTCGCGCGAAATTCTGCAGGAGAGCAAGGACGTCGACACTATCCGCGGCGGTTGCACGAAGAAGGTGCTGGGCCTGCTGGAAGACATCGCCGAGAACCGCAAGGATGACTACGTCGACTTCTGGCGTGAGTTCGGCCGTGTGCTCAAGGAAGGTCTGGGCGAGGATTCTGCCAACAAGGACAAACTTGCCGGCCTGATGCGCTTTGCCTCCACGCATACCGACACGGCGGATGAAGGCGTCTCGCTGAAGGACTACATTGGCCGCATGAAGGAAGGCCAGGAGAAGATCTACTACGTCACCGCCGAGAGTTTCAACGCGGCCAAGAACAGCCCGCACCTCGAAGTCTTCCGCAAGAAGGGCATCGAAGTGCTGCTGCTCTCCGACCGTATCGACGAGTGGGCGATCAGCTACCTGACCGAGTTCGATGGCAAGCAGATCGTATCGGTAGCCAAGGGCGGCCTCGATCTGGGTGCGCTTGAGGATGAGGCTGAGAAGAAGAAGGTCGAAGAGCAGGCTGAAGAGTTCAAGCCGCTGCTGGAAAAGGTGAAAACCTCGCTGGGTGAGCGCGTGAAGGAAGTGCGCGTGACGCATCGCTTGACCGACAGCCCGGCCTGCCTGGTGGTGGATGAGAACGAGATGGGTGCGAATCTCGCGCGCTTGCTCAAGGCTGCCGGCCAGAACGTGCCGACCTCGGCGCCGATTCTGGAGATCAACCCGGAGCACCCGGTGGTGGCGCGCCTGAAGAGCGAAGACGGCAAATTCGATGACTGGGCCGCCGTGCTCTTCGATCAGGCTTTACTGGCCGAAGGCGGCACGCTGGATGATCCGGCCACCTTCATCCGCCGCATGAACCAGCTGATGTTGGACATGGCTAAATAGTATGAGGAGGTCCCTTCGCTGGGACTGCCAGAAATGAAACGGGCCGCCTTGTGCGGCCCGTTTCATTTCTGCTGATGCGCTGTGGTGGATTTCACGGGCAAGGGTTTTCTCCAGTGGTCAGGCGTCGTTTTGCAATGCAGCATTTGCACACCAGAACATTCGCCGCGTAAGTGGCGCACAAGCAGGCTACGGTCTGACAATGGAGAGAAGCATGAACCACGACAACGCACACGCACAGCACACGGAAGCCCTTGCCAGCAGTGAAATCGAACTGGAAAGGCAAGCCTATCTGGAGGAGTTGCAGATTGACAGCCTGCAGTTTGGGGTGGGGCGTGGTCTGGAGCCTGTGAAGCAGGCCTGAGAAGCTGTTAACGATCTGTAGCGAGAGACTGTCCGCAGGGCATCACCGGAGTGTATGTGGATACATGGGGATCCCGAGCAGCGCATGAGTCCTGATCATGGCCTCGCGGTCAGGTCGTAAACTGCTTCTGAGGCAGAGATGCTCAGCCGAAGCGCAGCTTCATGATCAGGATGAACAGGGCCAGCAGCAAGGTGATGGCGTTGGCCACGATTACTGGCCAGGACAGGATGGCGATGCCATAGACCAGCCAGAGTGCCACGCCGGTCACGAAGATGCTGTACATGCCCAGTGACACCCCGTGTGCCGAGCGGGTCCGCCAGGTCAGCCAGGCTTGTGGTACGAAAGCCAGGGTGGTGCAGAAGGCAGCAAGGAAGCCGATCAGTTCAGTCATGGCGCGGCGGGTGCAGGGCGGCAGGCGAGGGCACGAGTGTATCAGGCTCTCCCGGAGCCCCTTGAAGCGCTCAGCGCAGGCGGCTCTGGGCCGGCAGGTGATGGGCAAGGAAATCCATCTGGTCGGCGAGGATGCTGCGGTTCGAGAGGATCAGGTACTCGGCCTTGTTCGGTACATAAGGCGCGTAGAGCAACATCATCCGCGCCTGCTCGGGGGTGTGGCCGCCCTTGCGTTGATTGCAGCTGCGGCAAGCTGTCACCACATTCATCCAGCTGTCTGCGCCGCCTTGTGAAACCGGTTTGACGTGGTCCCGCGTCAGGCGGGCAGACTGCAGCTCCTGCCCGCAATAGGCGCAGACGTGGCGATCGCGATTGAATAGTTCGCGATTGGATAGCGGTGGCACCTGGCGCAGGGTGCGGTTTGAGAGTGCCCGCCCCTTGATGGCGATGATGCTGTTGGCGGTGATGATCGAGCGCACGCCGGTTTGGCGCGAGATGCCGCCGTGAAAGGTGAAACAGGCATCCCCGGCATCCCAGGCCACCATATTGCGCGCGTAGTAGAACAGGGCGTGCTGCCAGCTTACCCAGCGATGGGGTTGCCCCTGGGTATCCAGCGTGAGGATCAGGGGGCAGCGTTCGCGGGATAGGACACGGACTTCAGGGCGATGCTCGGGCGGACGCATGGAACGCTCCAGAGAATGAAACCTGCATGTTCCTCGGGACTACTCTTCCTACACGCTAACCGCCTTGGCCCGATTAAGCAATCCTTCCTCGCCGCGCGAGTGGCAGCGCCTGTGTCTGGGTGGCCTCGCAGCTTCATTGGTGCTGCACCTGTTGGTGCTGGATCTCTGGCGCGGCATGGGCGTCTCAGGTGAACGCCTGCGGGAGCCTGTTAAGGCGAAGCTGAGTCTGTATGTCGCGCCGCTTCTTCCTCCCCGCCCAGTGCAAGCTGAAGTGGTCCAGCGGATCGAACCAGCATTGATGCCCGGTAGTGAAGTGCGTGTTCCTGATACCAGACATGGGCCGGCCGCGCTTACTGTGGCGCCTGCTGTACCGTCTGAGTCGCTAAGTGTAGTGTCGCCAGAACCAAAGGTCGCCCTACGCACCCTGAGTATGGCGGAAGCCAGAGTGGCTTACCGCCTGGCGTTGCTTATGGCAGACGATGAGCCCTGGCCCGCACTGTCAGAGGCTGGAGTCTTGCTGGAGTTGGCACTGGCCGCGGATGGGCGTCCTGAAGCAGTGCGTCTTCTGCGTGCAAGTGGTGACACGCAGATGGATCAGGCCTGGCTTCGACGCCTGCAGAGCGCTGCCCGTCGCGCAGAACTGCCGGCAGCCCTGCAGGGCAAGGCTTTTGTGCTGGAGCTTGAGTTCCTGCCCTGAAACCCGCCGGGCGTTTTAAGCGCTTGCCGTATTGGCCTGAGTGATGGGCAGGTACATCTCTACGCGCAGGCCACCCTGTTCGCGATTGCTGGCGATGACCCGCCCGCCGTGGGCTTCGATGATCTGCCGGGTAATTGCCAGACCAAGCCCGTAGCCGTCGTTGCTGCGGGCGTCTCCGAGGCGGACAAAGGGATCAAAGATGGTTTCCAGGGCTGACTGGGGCACTCCAGGGCCGCAATCTTCCACCGTGACGCAGAGCTCTTCACCGTGGTTTTCTACGCCGACGCTGAGCGCGCTTGCCGGCGTGGTGTAGCGGATCGCGTTGCGCAGCACGTTCTCGATGGCCCGGTGGAGCAGATCTGCCCGCCCCTTCACTAGACCCTGTGCGTCGCCTCCCAGCGCTACATGGCATTTCTTCGCTTCGGCCTCAAAACGGGCGTCTTCTACCAGCTCACCCAGCAGTTCGGGCAAGTCCACCGTGTCGTCGAGCTGACCACAAGCGCCTGCTTCAAGTCGCGACAGCGTCAGCAATTCCTCGACGAGGTGATCAATGCGGCCGGCTTCGCGCTCCAGCCTAGCCATGCTTTCCGGGGTTTTGTCCGGCTGCTGGCGGGCTAGATCGATGGCGAGCTGCATACGTGCGAGCGGCGAACGCACTTCGTGGGAAACGTCGTGCAGAAGCCGGCGCTGGTTGTGGACGAGCATCTTGAGTTGGGCCGCCGTGCGGTCGAACTCTTCGCCCAGATCTGAAAGCTCATCCTGCCAGTGCAGCTTGTTGCGGGCCAGGCGAATGTCGAAATTGCCACCGGCCACGTCCTTGAAAGCCTTGCTCAGGCCAACGATGGGGCGAGAGAGATGGCGCGCCAGCAAGGCCGCGAAGAGCAGGCTGGCGATCAGGCCGATGACTGCGGGTTGCCAGGGCAGGCCACGTGGCCCTCCGGGGCGTGGTCCAGGCGGGAAGGGGCGCTGGAATTCCTGTGTGTTAGTGCTTGTGCCCGGGGGGCGAGGTTGCGGTCCGCCGGGGGCGAAGGCTGGGGGCGGCCCCTCTGGCCGGGCGCTGCCCGGCACGCTTGCCATATTCGGAGACTGATTCTGACGCGCCGCATGCTCAAGCCAGAACAGGAAGCCCACGCCCCAGCCCGTGAGCAGCTGGGCGAGGAAAATCGCCAGAAACAGTTTCCAGAACAGGCGCCCCATGTCAGCTCCGAATGAACTGATAACCCTGACGGAAGATGGTCTGGATGACCGAGCGGCCGTCTTCCTGTGGGCCCAGTTTTTCACGGATCTTCGACAGGTGCACCTCGATGCTGCGGTCGAATTTCTGCAAGGGCCGTCCCAGCCCTTGTTCGGACAGCAACTGCTTGGAAACGGTGTGGCCGGCATGGCGGGCCAGCACTTCGAGCAGATTGAACTCGGTGCTGGTCAGCTCGAGAGCCTGATTGCGCCATTGGGCACGGCGCTGGTCTGGCCACATGATGAGCTCGCCAGCGCTGACCGGCAGGCTGTCCGGCTCTTCCTGGGTGCCTGTGCGGCGCAGGATGGCGCGGATACGCGCGGTGATTTCGCGGGCCGTGCATGGTTTGGGGACATAGTCATCCGCGCCTTGTTCCAGGCCGACAATGCGGTCGATGTCATCGCCCTTGGCGGTAAGCATCAGTACCGGCATACGGCTTTGCTTTCGGATGCGGTTGAGCACTTCGATGCCAGACAGGCGCGGCAACATGATGTCCAGCACCGTGATCGCGAAATCGCCGCCAAGTGCTTTCTGCAGGCCGGCCTCGCCGTCGTTCGCGGTTTCCACGCTGAAACCTTCCTGCAGCAGGTATTCCTTCATCATTTCGACGAGTTCCTGATCGTCGTCCACCAGTAGTACCCGGCTCATCGCAAACCTTCTGAATCAATCATTTGATGAACTCATGATAGCGAATGCGGCGTCAGCCGCCTGTTGGTTTGCTATAGCTTTTAATCATTTTTACGAAGCCAGAAGGCCGATTGCCAGAGAGGCTTATGACACCGTTTTTAGTGTTTTTACGGCTGCTTGAGGGGGCTTAACAGTGGTAACGCCGAGAATGCTTTCCATGCCGCCAGCCATGGCAGCCCCGTTAAACCTCTACAAGGAGTCTGTCATGTCTGCAGTCAAAAACCTCTGGCGTAGCCTGATGCTGGCCAGTCTGTGCACTGCCCCGGCTGCCTTTGCCGAAATGCCGTCGATGCGTGCGCCGCACGAAGCCTTCATGCCTGGTATGGGGGGGGGCGCCTTGCCACCGCGTGCTGCATTAGAGCAACTCGATCTGAGTGAGGCTCAGCAAGACAAGTTGTTTCAGCTTCATCACCAGCAGGCACCGGCCATCCATGCCCAGCGCAAGGCCGAGCGCAAGGCGCATGAGGCCTTGCAAGCCTTGATCGGTACGGCCGAGTTCACGGCCGCAAAGGCCCGCGAACTTGCGCAGGCTGAAGCTCAGGCTCGCGCCGAACTGGTTTTACTGCAGGCCCAGGCAGAACATCAGTTCTTGAGCCTGCTGAGCCCTGAGCAGCGCAAGGCGCTCGATTCAGGCAGGGCGCGTGAGCCGGGCAGGCCAGGCGAAGGCCCGCGTGGCGGTGGCAATCAGCCGCCAGCCCCGCGCGACGAAAGGCGCTGAAATTTTCCTGAGCCTCTTCCGGGCGGCTGATGTGTTTCATGCAGGCCCGGGATAGTCTTTTTGGCAAGCTCAGCCCCCACAACTCCTCCCGGTGGGAACTCCCTGTCTTGTCACTTGAGCCATTCCTGCGTTCTGCGTCGGAGTGGCTTTTTTTTCGTCGGCAGTCCTTGCCGGTTACGGCGGGAGCCTGTTCTAAAAGACTGACTGCGCCGGCCGTGCGGATATTGCCGTCCCTCTGGAGAGCGGCAGAAGCTGCCGCCTGAGGCCGGTGCGAAGTGAGGAAGCGGGCCTGAAAGCAGCGCACGAAGCTGTTTTCTTGATGAGTTTTTAACTGGATTAACGCCGTTCGCTAAAAAAATTGCACGTTGCTGGCCGATAACTTGCCATGGGGAAGGCATGTTCACGCCCGTTTTGCGATGGGCTGGGCTGCGCGGCCGGCGTTTGTCGGTCATCTCTTTTGAAGACGCAAGGAGCACATCATGATCAGTGGTCTTGGCAGCAGCATCAGTTCGATGGCCAGCAGCCTGTTTGCGCGGCTGGACACCAAGAGTCAGGGTTATATCGAGAAAACCGACCTGCAATCGGCGTTCGAGCAGATTTCCGGTGCGAGTGATGCCGATGAAATTTTCTCGGCGCTGGATGGCGACAGCGATGGCAAGCTTACCGAGAGTGAGCTGACCTCAAGTCTGACCAAGCTGGCCGAGGAGCTTGATAACCAGTTCAATGCAATGCGCATGAGTGGTGCCATGGCCGGCATGGGTGGGCCTGGTGCAGCGGGCGGGATGCCACCGCCGCCTCCACCGCAAGATGATGAAGGCTTTACGCAGGATGAGCTGGGCGCTCAGCTGGAGGAGATCGGCAGCACCGATAGCAAGCGCTCCAGCCTGATTTCGAGCATCGTTGAAAACTTCGATCAGGCCGATGCCGATGGCAACGGCAAGGTGAGTCATAGTGAAGCAATGGCTTTCGAGCAGGAGAGCGGGACGGGCGGCAGCGACTCGACTCAGGCGAGCAGTAATAACGAGTTTGCCGTGATGTTGCGCATGATGCAGCTGGCGCAGGCTTATGGCGCTTTCGGTCAGAGCACGGAAACAGCTAGTGTCTCCGAGGTGGCTTGAGGCCGTTCAGCCTGGCAGGACACAAGAAAAGGCCGGAAGCCTGCCAGGACTTCCGGCCTTTATTCATGGGTAGAGGGTTTAGCGCCCGAGCTGGAAGTGGCTGACCGAGCCCAGCATGTCGCGTGCGATGTCCTGCAGGTTGCGCGCAGCGTTGCCGGTACTGGCGGTGCTGGAGTTGAGCTCTTCGGCGTGTACCGCAACTTGTTCAATCCGGTTGGCTACGTCCGTCGAAGCAGTGGCCTGTTCGCGCAGACCGTGGGAAATTTCTTCCACCAGATCCGCTACTTTGCTGGCCAGCTGACGAATTTCATCGACCGAGCTGCCAGCCTGACCGACCAGTTCTTCGCCGGTATCCACCGAGCCGACGCCGCTTTCAATGCCGGTTACCGCTTCGCGTGTGGAGCGCTGGATATTGGCGATCATCTGGGTGATTTCGGACGTGGAAGCCGCGGTGCGCTCTGAGAGCTTGCGTACTTCATCGGCCACCACTGCGAAACCGCGCCCCTGTTCGCCGGCACGGGCGGCTTCGATTGCTGCGTTGAGCGCGAGCAGATTGGTCTGATCAGCAATGTCCTTGATCACGGTGACAATGTTGGAAATTTTGTCAGACTCGGCTTCGAGGACTTCGATTTTCTGGGACGCGTCGCGCACTATGTGGGCGATGCGCTGGATTTCGCTGACGACCTGATTGAGTTTGCTTGAACTGGCAATCGCTTGCTGGTCGGCCGCACTGGCGAGCTTGCTGGCGTCGTCAGTGCTACGCGAGACGTGGGCGATCGAGACAGTCAGTTCTTCCACGTTTGCGGCAATGGCTGACGCGGCTTCGCTTTGCGTACTGCTGCTCAGCTCGGTTTGCTGAGCGGCTTCCGCCAGTTGCTGGGACGCATGCGAGACGCCCTCGGCCTGCTCGCGCATCCGGTTGACCATGCCGTGCAAGGCGCCGCGCATTTCCTCCATGGTGCTGAGCAGCTTGCCCATCTCATCACATCCGCGCGCTTCGATGCGGATACCAAGGTCTCCGCCAGCGATGCGCCGGGCGATGCTGACCAGGGATTCCAGAACATGCGAGACCCGCTGGGCGAACCACCATGAAAAAGCAATGGCAATCAGGGTGGCGAGAATGAGCGCGCCCCAGGCCAGACTACGTGCCTGGGTGGCCTCGCGAATGGATTCTTCACCCTGTTTCTGGCCGGCTTCGAGGACCATGGCGCTGAGGGCATCGGTCTTGTCACGCAAGGCATTGGCCTTGGCGACCCATTCCTTGCGGCGCAGGTTCTGGGCAGCCTCTTCATCACCTGCCTTGATCTTGGCGACGCCTTCCTCGACGACTTTCTTGTATTCACCGGCGCCCGCCCGCACTTCGTCGAGCAGTGCTTTCTCTTCGGTGCTGTTCGCGAAGGCCGCATGCGCTTCAATGGTTTTCTGTACTTCACCATCCAGTTGCTGAAGGGATTGTTCCAGCTTGGCGCGCTCCTCCGGAGTCCCGGGCAGCATGTATTCGAGACTGCGCACGCGATAGCGCAAACGCATTTCGCTGATTTTGCCGGCAGATTTCATCGCAGGTACCGAGGTATTAGCAAAGTACGCGACGTCTTCGCCAAGGCCACCGATACGGAAGGCGCAGAAGAGCAGAGCTGCGATTAGGAGGCCGCTGCTGATGACAAAGTTGACTACAAGCTTGTTGCGGAACTGAAGATTTTCAAACCAGCGCATGATGGCTCTCCGTTTCGGGCGTAGCCCGCCGTAACAAGCGGGTTCTTACGCGCTTTACGGCAGAGAGCAGTTCTGGCTTGAGGCCCCATCAGGGCAGGTGGGCTGTGCCGGGCAAAAGCGTTTCTTCTCGTTGGGTGAAGTTGCCGCGGCGGCGATCCTCGAAAAAATTTCGCAAACTCAGGCTGATCGAGCGGAAGGCGATCTCATCCCAGGGAATCTCTTGTTCTGAGAAGAGGCGGGTTTCCAGCGATTCCTCACCCGGGTGGAAACCGGTATCCAGCAGGCGGGCACGGTAAATGACGTGGACCTGATTGATATGTGGAATGTTGACGAGGGTGTACAGGCCTTGCAGTTCGATATTGGCGCAAGCTTCCTCAAAGGTTTCGCGGCAGGCTGCTTCGGCGAGGGTTTCGTCGGCCTCCATGAAGCCCGCAGGCAAGGTCCAGAATCCGAGGCGTGGCTCGATGGCACGGCGGCACAGCAGGACCTTGTCTTCCCACACTGGCAGACTGCCAACAACGAGCTTGGGGTTAAGGTAGTGTACTTGGCCGCACGACGGACACACTTGGCGTGGACGGTGATCGCCGGGCGGAATCTCGGTATTGACCTTGCTGCCGCAAGTGCTGCAATGGATGATGGGAATGTTCATGGCGGGGACTCGATGAATGCGTTCCGGATAGCCGGCCGGCGGAATACCCTGATTGTAACTGTTCGCTAGATCTACAATTTTCAGCTTGTAGCTAAAAAAGCGGGTCGCATGACTAAACGCCGTGATATTCACGATGCCTGGAATGAAATGGTGCTGGCCTGGAAAATGGTCTGGCAGGCGAGTCACGACCTCGAATTCTGGGCAGCCTTCATGCTCCATTGTGATCGCTTGCACGGTCTCGCACGCGAACAGGGTCTGGTCGAACTGGAGGTCGCCTTGCGTCCTTTGCTTGGGATGCTGGCTGGACTGGCAGATCCTGGAGAGGCGCAGAAATCCCAGGCCGACTTGCTCTTGCCCAACGTATTTGCTGCCGTGCGCGATGCTTGCAGCCTGACGCCGCGTCGTAAGCAGAGTGATCTGACGATTGGCGAAAACGAAGGTCTGCCACTGGTGGTCGTGTTGACCCCCGAAGTGGAGAGCATGGCCGAGTTGCTCCTGCAGATGGAGAACTACGGTTACAGTTTCCGGGTGTTTTCCGATTTCATGGGTGGCATGCAGTTCGCGCTGGCGCAGCGGGCGGTGACGGTATTGATCGATCTGCCGGCGTTGGTTGATCTGCAGACCCGGGCCCTGATCCGCCAGGCCAATCAGGCTGGCCTGAAGTGGTTTGCAATGTCGCAGCAAGGGGATTTTCACTTGCGTTTGCAGGCGGTGCGGCTGGAAGCCCAGGGCTTTTTTCAGTTGCCCCTCACGGTCAGCACGCTCGTGGATGCACTTGATCCGCTAGCCTACCCGGCGCGCGAAGAGCCCTACCGGGTCATGATTCTGGATGACTCTGCCACCGTGCTGGCTTCGGTAAAGAAGGCGCTGGAGCCGATGCCTAACCTCAGCTTGCGGGCGATTCGCGAGCCCGACCGGGTGCTCGAGACGCTGCTGGATTTTTCGCCGGATGTGCTGCTGCTGGACTTTCACATGCAGGACTGTACCGGTCTTGAAGTGGCAAAAATCATTCGTCAGAACAAGGCTTTTGAATCCATTCCGATCGTTTATCTGACCAGCGAAACGAGTGTCGAAATCCAGCTCGAAGCGATGCGCCATGGCGGTGATGACTTTCTCACCAAGCCGATCAGTCAGGCCCAGCTCGTGAATACCGTGATGGCCAAGGCTGAGCGCTATCGCAGCCTGCGCAAGATGATGGTGGAAGATAGTCTTACCGGCCTGTTCAATCATGTGAAGACCAAGGCCCTGCTGCAGCAGGCGCTGCTTCAGGGCGAGCGTCAGGCGCTGCCGGTGTGCTACGCGATTCTTGATATCGATCATTTCAAGCGCGTGAACGACAGCTACGGTCATGCCGTGGGTGACCGCGTGCTGCGGACTCTCGCGCGCTACCTCAAGCAGCGCCTGCGCCGCTCTGACGTGGTGGGGCGCTACGGCGGCGAAGAGTTTGCCATCGTGTTCTTCGACGCCACTCTGGAGCAGGCGGAAGAGCGTCTGAACAGCATCCGTGAGGGGTTTTCGCGGATTTATCACGCCTATGACGAGGGCATTTTTTCGGTGACTTTCAGCGCGGGTCTTGCGCATTTTCCGGCCTATACCCATCTGATGGAGCTGATGGTGGCAGCCGATACTGCACTGTATGCAGCCAAACGGGCAGGGCGTAACCGGGTCGGGCGGGCCCCTGCGGGCTAACGGGATTCTGCGGTCAAGCTTCGGCGCATTCTGTCGTTAACCGGATCGATTGCTTGCGCTGGCCATGAGTGGCCGGCTTCAACCCGGTTTGCAGGACTCCGACTTTTCATGGCTCCCCCGATCGACGTTTCCCGTTTCGAACAACTCAAGGCTTCTGGCGATCTGCCCTCACCCAAGGGCGTTGCCCTGGCCGTGATGCGCATGACGCAGCTGGATGAGTGTTCGATGGCGGAGCTTGCCCAGCTCATCCGCACCGACCCCGCTTTTGTCGGCCGCCTTATCAAGGCTGCTAATGGTGTGATCGGCTATGGTCGTCGTCCGGTCGTGTCCGTGCAGGATGCCCTGACCGTGCTGGGTATGCCGGCCGTCCGCAATATGGCTCTGGGCTTCTCGTTGCTCAACAACCACCGCAGCGGTGCTTGCGAGGGGTTCGACTACGGCCGCTACTGGTCGACTTCCTTGCTTTCCGCAGTGGCCCTGCAGGCGGTTACCTTGCGCACCCGGGTTGCCGCGCCGGATGAAACCTATTGCCTGGGTTTGCTGGCAAGGGTCGGCGAGCTGGCGCTGGCGACACTCTATCCGCACGACTATGCCGTCATCTGCCACGATGCGGGGGGCGACATCGCCCGCCTGCTGGCGCTTGAATCGCGCAGTTTTGCCATGACTAATGCGGAGCTTGGTGCCGCCATGCTGGCGGACTGGGGCTTGCCGCGTCTGTTTACGGATGCAGCCTTTTGTGTGGCCTCCGGCCTTGAGAGTTCGCATCCGGAAGGCTCGCGTGACGCGACCCTGAGCCTCTCGTTGAGTCTTGCGCGCCAGATGAGTGTCCTGTGCATGGCGCCCGAGGCTGAGCGTCCGGCCATGATGCAGAGCCTCAAGATGGCTGGTTCGCGCTTGTCCTTTGATGAGGAGGCCGTTGCTGTACTGGCGGATGGCGTGGTGGCTGAGTGGGTGGAGTGGGGCGCTTTGCTCCATGTGCATGCGGAGCAACTGCCGCCCTTCGAGCGCCTGTTGCGTCCGCCGAGCCCTCCGCTCTCTGTTGCGGTTGAAGCCACAACCTCTCCTGACGGGACATCGCCAGTGTCGCGTGCTCTGCGGGTGCTGCTGGTGGATGCGGTGGATGAGGTGCGTCAGGAGTTGCGTCAGGTTCTGCTGGAAGCAGGTTATGAGGTGGCTGAAGCCCGCGACGGTTTTTCGGCGACCGAGCTAGCGCTCGATTTTTGTCCCGACATGATGCTCCTTGGCTGGCAGATGCCTGATGTAAGCGCTACCGAGCTGCTGCTTACCTTGCGCAAGACGCGCATCGGGCGCGGTATTTATGTGCTCGTGATGGGCGATTGCAACAACGAGGAAATGGCGCTGGAGGCTTTTGATGCCGGCGCCGACGACATGCTGGCCAAGCCTGTGGCACATCGTCTGTTGCTGGCTCGGCTGAGCGCTGGCAAGCGCCTTTCGTCCCTACATGGTGAGATCGAACAGGATCGCGAGGAAATCCGTCATTTTGCGGCTGAGCTGGCGGTGAGTAATCGCCGCCTGCAGGAGGTCGCGCTGACTGATGCGCTGACTGGCTTCCCCAATCGCCGTTTTTTCAGCGAGCGCCTGGTGCAGGAGTGGGCTGCCTCGTTGCGCAGCAAGCGTCCGCTGGCCTGCATCATGCTGGACGTGGATCACTTCAAGCAGATCAATGACACCTATGGTCACGACGCTGGCGACTCGGCCCTGCGCCAGGTGGCGGTAGCGATTCGCAGCGCGGTGCGCACTCATGATCTGGTTGCGCGCATGGGTGGTGATGAGTTCGTGGTCCTCTGTCCGGACTCCAGTATTGAAGCGGCCATGGTGTGTGCTGAGCGGGTACGTCGTGCTGTAGATGAGGCGCAGCTTTCCTCCGGTCTGTTGCATCTGAAGCTGAGCGTGAGTGCCGGGGTGTCCTGTCGGGATGCTGCCATTCCCGATGCCGAGAGTCTGCTCAAGCGAGCAGATCAAGGCCTTTACATGGCCAAGCAGGCTGGCCGGAACCGGGTGGCTGCGCCGCAGTTGCGCCCAGCAGGCAGCGGTATGGCCTGAATGCTGGAAAACCGCCTGTGGCGGGCCGCCGTTTGCGGGCTGGAAAAAATTTCACAGGCTGCCCTAAAGTTCTGCCTGGCCCAGTCGTAAACCCGAACACTAAGGCCGTAAAGTCACTTCGATCTGCCCTTCCGTACCCGTCTGCGCTTGGCATGTAGGTAGCATTCCTACATGCCTGCTGTCGTCTATTGCTACAGCATTTTCCGACGCTGCCTGATTGGTTGTCGCCCCCTTGCGGGCCACAATGCAATCCCATAGAGCCCGAAAACAGGGCTTCTTCAAAACGCAGTGGAGGTGATCATGAAAATGGACGTGAGCAGCGAAATCCGGGAACTCAATCTTTCCTATCTGATGCTGTCCCAGCAGCTGATCCAGGCTGATCGTGCGGGCGCAATGTTCAAGCTCGGCATCGGTGAAGATGTTGCCGACATTATCCAGAACCTTTCTCCGGCGCAAATTCTGCGTATGGCCTCCAGCGATATGCTGCTGTGCCGCTTCCGTTTTGACGACACTCTGTTGCTGAATCTGCTTGGCAATCATGGCCGCGAGAATGCAGCTGCGCGCATTCACGCCACCATTCTGGCCACCACCAAGCCGGTCGAACATCTGGCCTGAGGGCTTGGGAGACTGTCATGCGGATGAAAAGTTTGGTTCAGGATGCGCAGGAAACCCAGCTCGCGATCGAGATGATCGAGCTGGGCGCCCGCATGCAGATGCTGGAGTCGGAAACCGGCCTGTCGCGTGAGCGACTGCTCAAGCTCTATAAGGAGATCCGAGGCGAATCACCGCCCAAGGGCATGCTGCCCTTCTCCACGGACTGGTTCATTCCATGGCAGCAAAACGTGCACGCCTCTCTTTACATGTCACTGCGCGGCTTCGTGACCCAAAACACCGGTCTGCAAGGCCTGGCAGCCACGCTGCAGGCTTTCCGCATGTATCGCGAACAGGTCGAGGCCAACGATCTTGAACAGGTGCTGAGCCTGACCCGGGCCTGGACTTTGGTGCGCTTCTTCGAAGCCAAGATGTTGCAGCAAAGCCGTTGTACGAAGTGTGGCGGCAGCTTTGTCGCTCATGCGTTTGACCCGACTCACGATTATGTCTGTGGCCTGTGTCATGTCC
This sequence comes from Uliginosibacterium sp. 31-12, assembly GCF_030548425.1. Classification (NCBI taxonomy): domain Bacteria; kingdom Pseudomonadati; phylum Pseudomonadota; class Betaproteobacteria; order Rhodocyclales; family Zoogloeaceae; genus Uliginosibacterium; species Uliginosibacterium sp. 31-12. The sequence goes on from NZ_JAUOOA010000001.1 coordinate 307,560, forward strand.
CGGCCCGTGCAGGCAAGGGTAAGCGCCCGATGCGCGACACGCGCAGCGCCGTCGCCTGAGAATTAATCCTCCTCTCTGTTTCCCCGGCTCTGCGCAGGCAGGGCATTGCAAGCCGCTGGCAGGTCCAGCGGTTTTTTTTGCCCATCGGATGCGTCAAGTTTTGTGTACTGGGGCCGATACCCATACTGGTCCGGGCAAGTTTCTGTCGTCCGGGTGATGCGGCAGGTTCGGGGGCGTGTGGTGAGCCCTTCGTCCAGTCGGTTTGATTCGTATCGTACAAGGCTTCCGCGATGCTCCTGATCGTTGGCTATGTGATCATTCTTGCGGCTTCCGTCGGCACTTATGCGGTGCACGGCAGTCTTGCCGCGCTCTTTGTGCCGCTGGAGTACATCGCTATTGTGGGCCTGACCATCGGGGGCCTGGTGGCGGGTAACTCGATGCGCAACACTAAGGCTGCTCTGGCTGCGCTGCCGACCCTCTTCAAACCTTCGCCCTATAGCAAGGCCTTCTACATTGAGCTGCTAGCTATGCTCTTCGAGATTCTGGCGAAAGTGCGCAAGGAAGGCCTGATGTCGATCGAGAACGATATCGAGAATCCGGATTCCAGCCCGATCTTTTCCAAATATCCGGCTTTCCTGCACGACCACCATGCAGTCGAATTTCTCTGCGATTACCTGCGCATGATGGTGGGCGGCAATCTGAATGCTTTTGAGCTCGAAAATCTGATGGACATGGAAATTGAGACTCACCATACCGAAGCGCATGCGCCAGCGCATATCTGGTCCAAAACTGGCGATGCCACACCTGCCTTCGGTATCGTGGTGGCGGTGATGGGGGTGGTGAATGTGATGGGGTCCGTGGGTGAGCCACCGGCGGTGCTGGGCAAGATGATTGGCGGTGCGCTGGTGGGTACCTTCCTCGGTATTTTGGTGTCTTACGGTTTCGTGGCGCCGATTGCCTCGCAGCTGGAGCAAAAGTGCGAAGAGGGTGCCAAGATCTACCAGTGCATCAAGGTGGTATTGCTGGCCAGTATGGGTGGCTATGCGCCGCAGGTTGCCGTGGAGTTCGGGCGCAAGGTCTTGTTCTCGTCGGATCGTCCAGGCTTTTCCGAGCTGGAAAGCGAAATAAAGAGCCGCAAGAAATAAGCGGCATTCCGGCATACCAGGGGCACAGGAGTCATGAGCGGCGACAACCAACAACCCATCATCGTCAAGCGCATCAAGAAGGGCGGCAGCGGTGCGCACGGTGGTGCCTGGAAGATCGCCTATGCGGACTTCGTGACGGCCATGATGGCTTTCTTTTTGCTGATGTGGCTGCTTGGTTCGACGACCAAGGGCGACATGAAAGGTATTGCGGATTTCTTCCAGAATCCGCTCAAGGTCTCACTGGCAGGGGGGCCTGGCTCTGGTAGCGCGACCTCACCGATCCAGGGGGGGGGGCAGGATCTCACCAAGTCTGTGGGCCAGATTGCCAAGAGCAGCTATCAAGAAAGCAAGAAAATCAATGAAGTGAAGGTCGCTCCGGCTGATTCACAGGCGGTTGCGGGTAATGCTCAGGAGCTGATGCCCGATAGCAAGGCGCAGATGGATAAGAAGGCCATGCAGGAGGCGCTTGAGAAAGAGGAGCGCCTGCGCCTGCAGGATGTAAAGGCCAAGCTTGAAGCGGTGATAGAGGCTTCGCCAGACTTGCGCCAGTTCAAGCGCCAACTCTTGCTGGACCTCACTTCCGAGGGTTTGCGCATTCAGATCGTGGATGAGCAGAATCGGCCGATGTTCGATTCCGGCGGGGCTGAGATGAAGCCCTACACCAAGTCCATCGTGCGGGCGATTGGTCAGGTACTTAATCAGGTTGAGAACAAGGTCAGTATCTCCGGGCATACCGATGCCTCCCAGTATGCCGGTGGCAATCGTGGCTTCTCCAATTGGGAGCTATCTGCCAATCGCGCCAATGCCTCGCGTCGCGAGCTGATTGCCGGAAGTATGGATGAAGGCAAGATCATGCGAGTTGTGGGCCTCTCGTCCACCATCCCGCTGGATCGCAGCGATCCCTTCAATCCGATCAACCGGCGCATCACGCTGATCGTGATGAACAAACGCACCGAAGACGCTATGCGGCAGGAGGGCGGTAGTCTGGATGTTCAGGCTGATCAGCCCTTGGAGCCGGCGCCCATCGTGGAGGGAGCCCGGCAGATTCTGGATCCCGCTGCCGGCATTCCGCAGTTGCCGCGCCGCCGCTGAGAATTGGGGGCTGAGGATGGAAATCGATCTGAGCCGCTACCTGCCTCAGTACTTCGAAGAGTCAGCCTTCTGTGTGCAACGGCTGACTGAGAGTCTTGAACATCTTCTGCAGGATGGATGGGATGCAGCTACGGCGGATGCTGCATCCCGGGCTGCTCATTGCATCAAAGGCAATAGTGGCGCTTTCGGTTTCAACGAGATCGGAGCCCTGGCGGCCGAGCTGGAATATGCCCTGCGTCATGCGGGGAAGGGGTATGACGCGCAGAATTCTGCGTTCATTGCCGATTGCCATGCAGCACGTCAGCTGCTGGAGAAATTGCTGGATGCCCGTTTGCGAGGGCTGGGCACCGATGCAGGTGCGGCGCAGGCTGTGGCCATCCAATTGCAGCGTTGGCAACTGCAACAAGGAGTTTGTAATGAACGAGCGTAACAAGCCTGGCCTATCTGGCCTTGGCGGCCTTGCTTCCACCACTCCAGTCCGGGCCAGTGTCAGCGCTACACCGCGCCCTTCGGCGTTGCCTGTCGGGGGAGGAGGGGCTGCCGGTGCGGCGTCCCGTGTGCAGATCAACGATACGCTCAAGCGGATCGACACGGGTGGACGTGAATTCGAGTTTACTGCGCAGGATTTCGAACGGGTACGCAGCCTGATCTATAAGCACGCAGGCATATCGCTGTCGCCCGTGAAGCAGGATATGGTTTATAGCCGTCTTGCGCGACGTTTGCGGGTGCTCAATCTCAAGCGCTTCACCGAATACCTCGATCACCTCGAGCGCAGTGGTGGCCCTGCCGAGTGGGAGGCTTTCGTCAATGCACTCACCACTAACCTGACTTCTTTTTTCCGCGAGGCGCATCACTTCGATCTGCTTGCGGAGCAGATGCGCAAGAGTCCCGATCGCCGACCTTTCCGCATTTGGTGTAGTGCTGCCTCCACTGGAGAAGAACCGTACTCACTGGCGATCACCGCCTGCGAAGTCTTCGGCAACAATCCTCCGGTGGAAATCATCGCCTCTGATCTTGATACCAATGTGCTGGCGCATGGCCAGAAGGGCATCTACACCGCCGACAGAGTTGAACGCCTGAGTCGCGAACGGGTGCAGCGTTTTTTTCTGCGCGGCACCGGAGAGCAGGATGGTCATGTGCGGGTACGCCCTGAACTCACCCGCCTGATTACCTTCCGTCAGATCAATCTGCTCGATCCTAAGTGGGCGTTGCGTGAGGGCTTTGATGCGATCTTTTGCCGCAACGTGATGATCTATTTCGATAAGCCCACGCAGTACAAGATCTTGGAACGCTTCGTTGGCTTGCTTCAGCCAAACGGTTTGATGTATGCAGGCCATTCGGAGAACTTCATCCATGCGGCCAAGCTCTTCCGTTCTCTTGGTCGTACCGTCTATGCCCGTGCGGACCAAGCGGTGAGCAAGCCCTGAGGCGCTCATGACAAGCAAAACCCGCGTGCTGGTGGTGGATGATTCGGCCCTCATGCGTTCCTTGCTGGCCGAGATCATCAATGCTGCACCGGATCTTCAGGTGGCGGGTACAGCGCGTAACGCTCAGGAAGCCGGCACCCTGATCCGGGCGCTGCGGCCCGAGGTGATCACGCTCGACGTGGATATGCCGGGCATGGACGGAATCGCTTTTCTCGAGCAACTGATGCGCAGCGACCCAATGCCGGTGGTGATGGTGTCTGCGCTCACCGAGCGCGACTCCGAAGTTGCCTTGCGGGCACTCGAATTGGGGGCAATTGACTATGTATCAAAACCCAAGCTCGATCCGCTTGCTAACATTCATGCCTGCGCCAACGAAATCTGCGAAAAAATCCGGATAGCTCGGCAGGCCCGCAGGCCTGCCCGGCCTGTTGCGGGAACTGGTCAGCGCCCTGCAGGACGCTCGATACCACTGGATGTTCACCTGCCCGCAAGGGTGTTGCAGGAGCGTCTGGTTCTGATTGGTGCGTCTACGGGAGGGACAGAAGCGCTGCGGGCATTGCTCACGGCGCTGCCTGAGAAAATGCCAGGCATCCTGATCGTGCAGCACATGCCGGAGATGTTTACCGGTTCGTTTGCGCGGCGTCTTGACGGTTTGTGTGCCCTGACGGTGAAAGAAGCTGACGATGGTGAGCCAGTCAAGCCCGGTACGGTTTATATTGCGCCCGGCCACTCGCACTTGCTGGTGCGGCGGGTTGCAGGCGGATTTCGCTGCGAGCTCTCGCGTGAGTCGGCTGTCAATCGTCACCGGCCGTCGGTTGATGTACTGTTCCACGCCGGCGCACGTGAAGTCGGCAAACATGCCGTCGGCGTGATGCTGACCGGGATGGGCAAGGATGGCGCTGCCGGAATGTTGGAGATGCGCAAAGCAGGTGCCTGGAATATCTGTCAGGATCAGGAAAGTTGTGTGGTGTGGGGGATGCCGCGTGAGGCTACGCTGAATGGCGCAGCCAATGAAATAGCCCCTCTGTGCGAGATTCCAGCACGGGTGATCAATAGTTTGCGTGGCACGTAGGCACCCGGCTGGGCATAATGTCTCAAGCTGCGGCGGCAGATGACGTAATCGGCCAGTAGGTACAGGCGCTGTGCGTGCCAAATTTGAATTTGAACAGCTTGGAGTAACGGGAGAATCTCGATGGAAGCTCAAGTCACGGTAAATGATTCGCAAGCAGTGCTGCGACTGGGAGGGCGCTTCGATTTCAAGGCGCACCGTGAATTCCGCGATGCGGTGGATAATCTGCTCGGACAGGCTGGCAGCAAACCGCTGCAAGTGGATCTGGGAGATGTGTCCTACCTCGATAGTTCGGCGCTGGGCATGCTGTTGATGCTGCGCGACAAGGCTAAGGCTGCCAACAAGGATGTGGCGCTGGTTGGCGTGAAGGGCAGTGTACGCCAGGTGCTTGATATCGCTAATTTCTCCAAGCTTTTCTCTATCAGCTGAGCGTCCTGCTCAGTTGAAAGCCTGCCCTGCGGCGAAAGTCTGCGGGGCGGGGCAGTCCTCCTGCCCTGAAGTTCCGGCTGTTTTTTCCCTCTCAAGTTGTTTCCGGCGCGACCGATATTCATTCGGTGCGTTGAGCCTTTACGTGCCCGGCGCATCGCACCCGGCGTGGGTGGCTTCATGGCAGGCAAGGCTCGCAGCGCGTTGGGCAGTGCCGCTTCTGACCCACTCAAGTTCATCCGCCGGGTGCCGTAAAACCCTCAGGGGCAACGCTCTGGCTCATCCAGTCAGAACGCGGCGGACAAGAACACGTGGAGAACACCATGTCGGAATTGCTGAAGAACATTGATGCACGTACGCGGCTTGCCGGCACCAACAAGCTGGAAATTCTGCTTTTTTCACTCGGTACCGATATGCGCACCGGGCGCAAGGAGAGCTTCGGCATCAACGTATTCAAAGTGCGTGAGGTGATGCGCACGCCGCCGATTACTGCGGCACCGGAGATGCAGGATGGCGTGGAGGGGATGGTGTCCCTGCGTGGCCAGCTGGTGCCGATTGTGGATCTGGCCAAGTATTGCGGGATTGATCCGGACGGCAAGCGCGAGATCATGATCGTGACCGAGTACAACGGCCACACCCAGGGTTTCCTGGTCGAAGCAGTGGATACCATCCTGCGTCTGGATTGGGAGCAGATGCGCATTCCGCCGGACATGATGACCAGCCGCATGGGGGGGCTGGTGACTGCCGTGACTGAACTTGAAGGCAATCGGCTGATCATGATGCTGGACGTCGAAAAGGTGCTGGCGGAGACCACCAAGATCGACGATGACTATCTCTTCAAGGACATTCAGCCGCTCAAACGCGATTTCACTGTGCTCTATGCGGATGATTCCTCCGTGGCCCGCAAGCAGATCGAAAAGACGCTCGATGCACTGAACGTCAAACAAATCGCGGCGGTCAATGGCCGGGCGGCTTGGGATGAGCTCGAACGCATTGCCAAGCATGCCGAGCTGACTGGCCGCAAGGTGTGGGAGATCCTGCATCTGGTGCTGACAGATGTCGAGATGCCGGAAATGGATGGCTACATCCTCACCAAGAAAATCAAGACCGACCCCCGGTTTGATGGGGTGCCGGTGCTGATGCACTCCTCGCTTTCCAGTAGTTCGAATCAGACGCTGGGCAAGTCTGTCGGGGTGGATGGTTACGTGCCCAAGTTCGAGCCGCATCGCTTGGCGGGCGCAGTTCGCGCCATGCTGGCACCGGAAGAAAACCCTGAGGCTCTGGCCTGATCGATAGCAAGGGATCGTCATGGAAAACGCAAACCCCAATCTGCTCGAAGCCGTAGATGCCCGCACCAAACTGGCGGGCTCCAACCGGATGGAAATCCTGCTCTTCGCGCTTGGTACCAATGAAACCTTCGGTATCAACGTGTTCAAGGTGCGTGAGGTTTCCAAGACGCCTTTCATCACCCGTGCGCCCAATATGCCAACCGGGGTGGAAGGCTTGATCTCCTTGCGCGGCAACGTGATTCCGGTGCTGTCGCTGGCCAAGATCCTTGGTATTGCCAAGCCGGGACAAGGTCTGGGCGGTTCGATGATGGTCACTGAATACAGCAAGCGCACGCTTGGCTTCTTGGTGCATGACGTGGATCGCATCATCCGGGTTGAGTGGGACAAGGTGCGTCAGCCCGAAAATATGGCCGGCACCACTCAGAACTACATTACCGCGATCACCGAACTGGCCGATGGCAAGCTCGTCTCCATTCTCGATGTGGAGACCATCCTTTCGCAGACCTTCGGCGAGGCTCCGGTGGGGCAGATCATGGCGCTGGACCGGGATGTCGAGGTCAACATCTTCTTCGTGGATGACTCGGCGATTGCACGCAAGAAGATTGCTGAAGTGCTCGACAAACTCGGCGTTCGCCACAAGCACGCACTCAATGGTCTGGAAGCCTGGACGCGACTCGATGGCATGGCCACTCACGCGCAGCAGCAGAAGCGCCGCCTGAGCGACGAGATCAGCATGATTCTGGTAGATGCCGAAATGCCCGAGATGGATGGCTACGTGCTCACCCGCAATATCAAGAACGACCCGCGCTTCGATGGCATCCCGGTCGTCATGCATTCATCTCTCTCATCCGAGGCTAATCGCTCGATGGGCAAGGCGGTAGGGGTGGATGCCTATGTTGCCAAATTTGATGCAGAGATACTGGCCGAGACTTTGCGCCCGTATCTTTTGAAGGCCTACAAGGACTAATCCGGAGAAAACCAATCATGTCCGATCCGAAAATGAAATTCCTGGTGGTGGACGACTTTTCGACAATGCGTCGGATTGTGCGCAACCTCCTCAAGGAGTTGGGATACACCAACGTCGATGAGGCGGAAGACGGCGTCGTAGCCATGCAGAAACTCACGGCAGGGGGGTTTGACTTTGTGGTGACCGACTGGAACATGCCCAACATGACCGGTATCGAGTTGCTCAAGGCCATTCGTGCCAATGCCCAGCTCTCGCATCTGCCCGTGCTGATGATTACTGCCGAGGCCAAGAAGGAGAACATCATCGAAGCGGCCCAGGCCGGCGCTAGCGGCTACATCGTCAAGCCTTTCACGGCGGCGACCCTCTCCGAGAAGCTCGGCAAGATCTTCGAGAAGATGGGCAAGTGAGCCTGCATTCAGGCGATACATCGCGAGCCTGTACGGGGACTCCCCGGCTCGCAGCGGACTGAAAAGACTTAGGAGCCGATACCATGGCCAAACGGCTGAAAGCGGACGAATCTGGTGATAACGACGAACTGCAAGCGCTGTTCGATTCGATAACGGACACTGCCGAGCCGGCTGCGGCGCCGGTGAGCCCGGCGGTAGCGAAGGCAGTTGCACAGGTAGTCAAGGATGAAGGGGATTCTGATGACTTGCAGGCGCTGTTTGACAGTGTTGCGAGTGGTGGTGCGGCTGTCGCAGCCACACCGGCAGATCCGGTAGAGGACGCGGTCAATCTGAAGGAAGTGGTGGCGGCAGCGTCCAGCATGTCGCCAGAGGAGCGGCATCAGCAGGCTTTCCTGCAGATCGGACAGCTCACGCGCTTGCTGCACGACACCATCCGCCAGCTCGGTTATGACCGGATGCTGGAGGAGACCGCTGAGAAGCTGCCCGACGCACGCCAGCGCCTCTCCTATATCTCTCAGATGACCGAGCAGGCCGCTAGTCGCGTGCTGAATGCTACGGACATCGCTAAGCCGATTCAGGATCGCATCGAGACGCAATCCAGCGAGCTTGGTTCGCGCTGGTCGAAGCTCTACAACAAGGAACTGTCCGTGGCGGAATTCAAGCTGCTTGCCGCCGATACGCGCAGCTTCCTTGATCAGTCTGCGAAAGACAGCAAGATCGTCAACGAGCAGCTGCTTGAAATCATGATGGCGCAGGACTTCCAGGATCTTACTGGCCAGGTCATCAAGAAGATCGTGGACATGGCCAGCAAGATGGAGAACGGCCTGCTTAAGGTGCTGATCGACATCATGCCTGAGAGCAAGCGGGTGGCTGCCGAGGATGGTTTGCTCAATGGCCCGGTGGTCAATGCCGAAGGGCGCGAAGACGTAGTTACCAGCCAGGAACAGGTCGACGATCTGCTCGACAGCCTGGGGTTCTGAATGCCGGTCATTACATGTACCGGGCACAGGTTTGATTCATCAGCACACAACCGGAGTCAGCCATGAGCGATTTCGCGGGAATGGAAGATCTGTTGCAGGATTTCTTGATTGAAGCCGGGGATCTGCTGTCCGGGGTCGATAACAAGCTTGTCGACCTTGAGCGCAATCCCAATGATCTGCATCTGCTCAACGAGATCTTCAGGGGGTTCCACACCATCAAGGGTGGTGCGGGTTTCCTCAATGCAGCTGAACTGGTGACCTTGTGCCACCTGACAGAGAACCTGTTCGACAAGTTGCGAACGGGGGAACTGAAGGTCGGCCCTGAGATGCTGGACGTGATTCTCGGTGCCACTGCTGCCGTGCGTTCCATGTTCGGTGATCTTGAGCGTGGCCTGCAGCCTGCGCCGGCTGAGGCTCAGTTGCTCGAGCAACTCAAGCAGGCGCTGGCAGGAACCCTCTCCAGTGCTCCGGCTTCCGCCAAGCCCGTCGTTGCACCGGCGCCGGTACCTGTAGCTAGCGTGCCAGTAGTGTCCTCCGGAGGTAATGATCCGGACTGGAATGCCTACTACCATGCGGTGACCGGTGTTACGCCGCCCGGTGAAGCGGGTTTGCCGGAGATTCCTGTTACGGCAACCGCGGAGGATCCTCACCTGAATGAAACGGTGGCAGCCGAAATCATTCAGGCTGCTGTGGGACGGCGTTCTACCGACAAGCCTGGTTATCAAGGCCCCCCGGGAGGGCGTCGTGATGGCGAGCGACAGCGCGACAACTCGATTCGCGTCGACACCTCGCGCCTTGATCAGGTGCTTAACCTCTCCGGTGAGATCGGTCTGACCAAGAACCGGCTTACGGCCTTGCGCAGTGACATTCTCAACGGCAAGAACGATACCGATACCCTGCATGCACTCGATCTGGCGGTGAGTCAGCTCGACTTGCTGGTTTCCGATCTGCAGAATGCGGTCATGAAGACGCGGATGCAGCCGGTGGGCCGCCTGTTCCAGAAGTATCCGCGGATTGCTCGAGATCTGGCCCGCTCGCTGGGTAAGGATGTCGAGATGATGCTGGCTGGCGAAGATACCGAGATCGACAAGACCATGATCGAGGATCTCTCCGACCCGATCATCCACCTGATCCGCAATGCAGTGGATCACGGCATCGAATTGCAAGCGGAGCGCATGTCCTGCGGCAAGCCGGAGAAATCCATCGTGCGCCTGGAGGCCCGTCAGGAGGGCGACCACATCGTGATCGTGGTTGCGGACGACGGGCGCGGCATGAGTGCGGAGCGTTTGCGCGCCAAGGCGCTGGAGAAAGGCCTCATCTCGGATGAAGAGGCCAACACCATGGATGAGCGGCAGAGCTTCAACCTCATCTTCCTGCCGGGCTTTTCGACTGCCAGTACCGTCTCTGACGTATCCGGTCGTGGCGTGGGCATGGACGTGGTACGCACCAACATCCAGAAACTGAATGGCTCCATCGAGATCAAGTCTGTGCTGGGTAAGGGCACCGAGTTCGTTATCTCACTGCCGCTGACTCTGGCCATCCTGCCGGTGCTGCTGGTCTGCCTCGAAGATCAACCTTTCGCGGTGCCGCTGTCGATGGTGCGCGAAATCCTGCCGATCGAGCCGAAGGAAGTCCAGGAGTTGGGTGGGCGCGCCACCATGGTGGTGCGCGGCGAGGTCCTGCCTATCGTCACGCTGGCTGCTTTGCTGGGCTGGCCGCAGGAGCGTGTGCCGGAGTATGGCGTACTGATGCAGTCGGCCGAACAGAGCTTCGTGCTGGCGATTGACTCCTTCGCCGGGCGTGAGGATGCGGTAATCAAGTCGCTGGACGATTTCCGGCCCAAGGGCGTGGCAGGTGTCACCACCTTGTCGAATGGCCAGATCGTGCTGATTCTGGACATGAAGGAACTTCTTGGCGGTATGGGCGAGCAGAAGGTGGCGACCCGTGCGCAGCTTCTGCTGGAGCATCGCCAGATCGCAGCTGCAGCCTGACAGGTCGGACCTGTCCGGACAGGGAGAAGGCGGGCTTGCCCGCCTTCTTTTTTGCCCGGGATTTGCGCGATCGCAGCGGATGCCGGGGGCGATGCGCATCGCGGTTGGCGGGAATGCGCGTACAAATGGGATAATCACGACATGACTACGAATATAACCTCCGCTCAACTGGACGCAGCCTCCGATGTGCTCGAAGACGTGCTGCGTTTCCAATCCCCCGCTGACAGCGTGCTGTCCGGTTTTTTCCGCGCCAACAAGAAGGCTGGCGCACGTGATCGTGCCTTCATTGCAGAGGCCGTGTACGGTGTGCTGCGCAATTTGCGCCAGCTGCAGGCCGTGGTGGGCGAATCAGTGCGTGCCCGCAAGCTCGTGCTGGCCTGGCTGATCCGTGTGGAAGGCTATTCGCAGCGCCACCTGAATCCGCTGCTGTCGAAGAACGAGTCAGACTGGATCATCGAAGTGAAGTCCACCGCCTGGACTGCAACGACGCTGGGCGAGCGAACCAATATGCCGGACTGGCTTGCGACGCGTCTCGAAGCTCAGTTTGGTGAAGAGAAACTGCTGGCTTTGTCCGCAGCTTTCAATCGCCCCGGTCCGCTGGATCTGCGCGTGAATCCGCTTAAGGCTGAGCGTGATGTTGTGCTGGCGCAGTTTGCCGCCGAAGGCATCGTGGCTACGGCGTGTACTTACTCGCCGCTGGGCATTCGCCTGGAGAGCAAGATTTCGCTGCAAAAGCATCCGCTCTTCCTCGACGGCAGCCTCGAAGTGCAGGACGAAGGCTCGCAGCTGCTGGGCTTCCTCGTGGCGCCCAAGCGTGGCGAGATGGTCACTGATTTCTGTGCTGGCGCGGGTGGCAAAACCCTGCTGCTGGGCGGGCTGATGCGCTCCACCGGCCGTCTGTATGCCTTCGATGTGTCCGAGAAGCGTTTGCAGAAAGCCAAGCCGCGTCTGGCGCGTGCGGGGTTGTCCAATGTCCATCCGGCCGCCATCGACCATGAAAACGATTCGCGCATCAAGCGTCTGGCCGGCAAGATGGATCGCGTGCTGGTTGATGCGCCGTGCAGTGGCTTCGGTACCTTGCGTCGCAACCCGGATCTGAAGTGGCGCCAGACTGAGCCCGGAGTGATCGAGCTTACCGAGAAGCAGGCTAGCATCCTTACTGCGGCCTCGAAACTGGTGAAAAAAGGTGGGCGTCTGGTGTATGCCACCTGCTCGCTGCTGGATGTCGAGAACGATGTGGTCGTGGATGCTTTCCTGGCAGCGCACCCGGAGTTCAAGCAGATTTCTGCCACCGAAGTACTGGCTCAGCAGAAAGTTGTGCTGGATACCGGTGAGCGCTTGCGCCTCAATCCGCTGACGCATGGTACGGATGGCTTCTTTGCTGCTGTGTTCGAGCGCGTGGCTTGAGGATCGTCCTGAATGAATAGTTTGCTGGCCGACGTTCTGAGCCTGTTCCAGCAGCCGGCCGCGTTGCGCGAACTGGGCATGATTGGCGTGTTGCTGGTGACTGCGGCATTGTTCGCGCGCGGTGTGCGCGGGCAGATAAAAGGGAATGCCGCCGCGAGCGGCATGCGTCAACTGGCCTTCCCGCTGCTGGGGGTGCTGTTGTTGAGCATCATGCGCTTCGTGGCCCACCACAATGCTTGGCCCCTGCATTTCGTAGCGGTGGCGGTGCAATTGCTGTGGGCCATGGCGGGTATCCGTATGGCGGTGTTTGCCGTGCAGCATGCGTTCCCCAAAGCTCTCTGGGTTCGCAGTTTCGGGCGCAACATCGCCGCACTGGTATGGTGTGGCGTAGCGCTGGATCTGGTGGGTATCCTGCCTGAGATGATTGCCTGGCTGGATGGCTTCGTCATCCCGCTTGGCAAGAGCCACATCACGCTGTGGGGCGTTTTCCAGGGCGTAGCCTCGGTGTTCGGCTCACTGATTGTGGCGCTGTGGCTGGGTGGTGTGATCGAAGCGCGCTTGATGCAGGCCAGTGGGCTGGATTCGAGCGTGCAGGTGGTGCTCTCGCGGGTGGCCAAGGCGCTGCTGATCCTGGTCTCCATTCTGGTCGGTGTTGAACTGGTGGGGCTGGATCTCACCGCCCTCTCCGTGTTCAGTGGTGCGCTGGGCGTGGGTCTGGGCTTGGGCATGCAGAAGATCGCCAGCAACTATGTGTCTGGTTTCATCATCCTGCTCGATCGCTCGATCAAGATTGGCAACCTAATCCAAGTCGGCAACGAGCGCGGCGAGGTGCTTAACATCACTACGCGCTACACGGTGCTGCGAGCCCTGACTGGCGCGCATTTCATCGTGCCGAACGAGGTGCTGGTCGGCTCGGTGGTGCAGAACGATTCCTTCGTGGATCCGAAGACCCGTGTGGCGGTGCAGGTTCAGGTCGCTTACGGAACCGACGTTGAGCGTGTCCTGCCTATCTTGGAAGAGATTGGAAGGAAGCCGGAACGTGTGAGGCAGGAGCCGGCGCCGCAAGCCTATCTGGTGTCGTTTGACGAGAGTGGCATGACGCTTGAGCTCGGTGTATGGATTGCGGATCCAGGTAGCGGTACGCTGGGTCTGCGCTCAGATCTGAACCGAGCCGTGTTACAGCGCTTCCGCGAGGAGGGCATCGAAATCCCCTTCCCGCAACGCGAAGTGCGCATGCTGAATCCGGCCTGATCCTCTAATTACAAGGCCCTTCCTGATGGATAAATCACTGGCCATGCTGGATCAGGTGCAGACGGTTGTTGTGACGCAGGCTGTCAGCTTCGGGCCCAAAGTGCTCGTTGCGGCGATCATCGTCGGTGCCGGTTTCTACGCCGGGCGCTGGGCCGGGAAGATGCTCAAGCGCTCGCTGATGCGCATGAAGCTCGAACCAGACCTTGAGCTGCTGCTAGTGCGTGTGATGCGTATCGCGGTGCTGGCGCTCTTTGGCGTGATCGCGCTGCAGAACCTGGGCGTACAGCTCCTGCCGCTGATTGCGGGGCTGGGCGTGGCTGGGGCCGGCATCGCACTGGCCATGCAGGGTCTGCTGTCCAATCTGGTTGCGGGTCTGACGATCATTTTTACCCATCCGTTCCGGATCGGAGAGTACATCAGCGTTGTTGGCGTGGAAGGTGTCGTGAGCGACATCAGCCTCTTCAACACGGTGCTGACGCATGCCGACCAATCCCGCGTGGTGGTGCCCAATCGCAAGCTGGTCGGCGAAATCCTTCACAACTATGGCCATGTACGCCAGTTGGATCTGGGCTTGCAGGTTTCTTACGATTGCCAGCCTGCGAGCGTGTTGGCAATCGTGCGTGAAGTGTTGCAGGCCAATCCTGCCGTGCTGGCCGAACCTGCTGCGGTCGTGCAGGTTTCCGCGCTGGAAGACAACGGCATCCGGATTGCCGTGCGGCCGTGGGTGGCTGTCGGGGATGTAAGCCGGACCGGTGGCGAAATCAATCAGGCCTTGCTGGAAGCCCTGCGTGCCCAAGCCATCCGGTTGGCCCTGCCGCAGCGCGAAGTGCGTGTACTGGGTGCCGGGCAGGGCTGAAGTGCGCCAGGAATGTCGATTCCCAGAAGCCGGCTGAGGCAGCACCTCATGCCGGCTTTTTTGTGACCTGGTTCAGGCGGCCCGGTTGAGGGCCGAGATCAGCGCGCGCAGGGAAGCCTCAACGATGCTGGTCGAACTGCCCGCGCCGAACAGGGTGCCGGTGCGGCCCGGCACGGTGATCTCGACGAAGGCCATGGCGCGTGCATCCGAGCCGCTGCCAATCGAGCGTTCCTCGAAGCTGTGAATGGCGGCGGCTGAACCGAGGGCGTCCAGCGCGGCGGCCAAGGGGCCATTGCCTGTGCCGGTGAGGCTGCGCGCGTCGCCTTGCCATTCCACATCGAGCGTGATGCCGTGGCGCTCGTGGCTTTCGTCGAGGCGATGATTCACGAGACGCAGGGGGGATTCGGCTTCGAGATACGAGCGGGTGAACAAGGCCCAGATTTCGGCCGGGCTCATCTCCGCACCGGTGTCGTCCATATGCTGCTGCACGACGCCGGAGAATTCCACCAGCATGCGGCGGGGCAAGGCGAGGCCGTAAGCGGTTTCGAGCAGCCAGGCGATGCCGCCCTTGCCGGACTGGCTGTTGACGCGGATCACCGAGTCATAGCTGCGGCCCAGATCGCGCGGGTCGATCGGCATGTAGGGCACTTCCCACAAGGCGTCGTCTTTCTGTACCGCGAAGCCCTTCTTGATCGCGTCCTGATGCGAGCCGGAGAAGGCCGTGAATACGAGATCGCCCACATAGGGGTGGCGCGGGTGGATCGGCAGGCGGGTGGATTCTTCGACGATGCGCGCGACTTCGTTGATGTTGGAGAAGTCGAGGCCCGGATCGATGCCCTGGGTGTAGAGGTTCAAGGCCAGCGTCACCAGATCGACGTTGCCGGTGCGCTCGCCGTTGCCAAAGAGACAGCCTTCGACGCGATCCGCGCCGGCCATCACGGCGAGCTCGGCGGCGGCCACTGCGGTGCCTCTGTCGTTATGCGGATGTACTGAAATGGTCGTGGCGTTCCGTCGTGTGAGGTGGCGGCTCATCCACTCGATCTGGTCGGCATACACATTGGGCGTGGCGCCCTCCACGGTGGCCGGCAGGTTGAGGATCATCGGCCGCTCGGGCGTGGGCTGCCACACATCAGCGACGGCCTCGGAGATCTCGAGCGCGAAATCGAGTTCGGTGGAGCTGAACACTTCCGGGCTGTATTGGAATATCCATTCCGTTTCCGGATGCTCGGCGGCGAGTGCCTTGATCTTCTTTGCGGCATTCACCGCGATTTCGATGCAGCCGGCGCGATCCACGCCGAACACGGTGCGGCGGAAGACCGGCGCAGTCGCGTTATACACATGCACGATGGCGCGGCGCGTGCCCTTGAGGGATTCGAAGGTGCGCTCGATGAGGTGGTCGCGGGCCTGGGTCAGCGCCTCGATGGTCACATCCTGCGGGATGCGGTCTTCCTCAATGAGGCGGCGCACGAAATCGAAATCGGTCTGTGAAGCGGCCGGGAAGGCGACTTCGATTTCCTTCAGGCCCACGCGGCAGAGCATGGCGAAGAAGTTGATCTTGGTGTCGACCGACATCGGCTCGAAGAGCGCCTGATTGCCGTCGCGCAGATCGGTGCTCATCCAGATCGGGGCGCGGGTGATGGTCTTGCCCGGCCATTGGCGATTCGGAAGATTGATCGGGGCGAAGGCGGTGTACTTGCTGGACGGGTTTTTCAACATCGACATGATCTTTTTGCTCCATTGCTGTTTCGGGTGAGGGCGGTGGCCGAGGTGGGAAACGAGCAAGGGACAGCGGGCGGCCACTTGATCGAGGCCCGCTATCCGGTGCGCAGTCGCAGCAGCAAGGAGTGAAGAGTCATGTCAAAAACCGTGATGGAGGCGTGCAAAAGCACAGGGCCTGCGGGGTGCAGGAAGGTGAAGCGCAAAGCGAGGGGAGGGGGTCTTATCTGCGCGTGCGGCGCAGCAGACGCAGGTCTTGACGCAGACGCAGCGGTTGCAGGCGACGAGCCTGACGCTGGCGACGGGCCATGAAGGCCAGACCAAGGGAGAGAAGCAGAGCGAGGGCGAACAAAAACGTAGCCATGACTGAACCATATCGCCTGCCACGCAGGCGCGTCAAGCGCGGCGCGATTGGATTTTGCAATCTGTTTGATTTGCTGGCTGGACAAATACATGGCCGTGCTTATCATAAGCAAAGCTTACTAATTATTTGCCATGACTCCTCAGGAAGAACGCCTTGGTTTTCTCGTCACCGACGTCGCCCGCTTGATGCGCCAGATCTTTGCTCAGCGAATCGATGGGGATGCCCTGACGCTGGCGCAGGCCCGCGCACTGGTGCAGATCGCACGTGAGGAGGGCTTGCGGCAGGTGGAGCTGGCCGAACGCCTGGATGTGCAGCCGATCACCCTGGCCCGCCTGCTCGATCAGCTAGAGGCGGAAGGGCTGGTCGAGCGTCGTGTCTGCCAGGCAGATCGGCGTGCTTACCGGCTCTATCTGTTGCCCGCCGCCGAGGCGCATTTGACGGAAATCCGCCAGCTTGGTGAGACCCTGCAAAACCATGCACTGCATGGCCTCGATGTGGCGCAGATCGAAGTCCTGTATTCCGCGCTGCGCATCATGCGCAGCAATCTGGCGCAATTGCGCCATCAGCAGAAAGATGATGTTTCATGAGTCAAGCCACTGAGTCCGTCGCCGTTTCTTCCGCTACTTCACTGACACCGCAAGAGCGCGGCCGGCGTACGAAACGCCTCGTGCTGCTGCTGGGCCTGCCCCTGCTGGCGGGCTGTGTCGCGCTGGTCATTTATCTGAAGGGTGGGCGCGCGGTCGAGACCGACAACGCCTACGTGAAGGCCGACAAGCTTTCGATCAGCGCCGAGGTGGCGGGGCCGGTGCAGGAAGTGCTGGTGCGCGAGAACGACGAGGTGAAGGCTGGTCAGCCGCTGTTCCGCCTTGATCCCGAGCCCTTTAACGTGGCGGTGGCCAAGGCGGATGCGAAGCTGGCGCAAGTGCGTACCGATCTGGCGGCCCTGAAGGCGGCCTATCGTGAGAAGCAGGCCGAGATCAATGTGGCACGCACGCGCGCCAGTTTTGCGGCCAAGGATCAACAGCGTCAGACCGATCTGGCTGCGAAGAATTTCATTCCGGTCTCCAAGCTGGATGACTCGCAGCAGACCGCCGCGCTGGCGTCGCAACAGGTGATTGCGCTGGAGCAGGATCTGCACCGCATTGCCGAAAGTCTCGGTGGCAGCGTGGATCTGCCGGTCGAGCGCCATCCGTCCTGGCTGGCCGCGCAGGCTGAACTGGCGCAGGCGCGCCTGAACCTCTCGCGCATTGAGGTGAAGGCGCCGGTGGCCGGCACGGTCAGCAAGCTGCCCAAGCCGGGGCAATACCTGGCGGCCGGCACCACCGCGATGTCCCTGGTGGCCGGTGGTGAGTTGTGGATCGAGGCGAACTTCCCCGAAACCGATCTGACCCATGTGCATCCGGGGCAAGCTGTGCAGGTGAGCGTGGATACCTTTCCTGACCAGCACTGGCTGGGCATGGTGGACAGCCTTTCGCCCGCTACGGGGGCCGAGTTTTCGGTGATTCCGGCGCAGAACGCTACCGGAAACTGGGTCAAGATCGCCCAGCGCGTGCCGGTGCGCATCCGCATCGAGTCGCAGGCCGGGCAGCCCGCCTTGCGTGCAGGTCTGAGCGCCAACGTCGAGATCGAGACGGGTCACAAGCGTCGTCTGCTCGGCTTCACGCTCTGAACAAGTCGCGACCCCCTCGAAGAACATGAGCAGTAGCGCAGCACAGCCGGCGGCGCCGGAAACGACCCATCGCGGCCTGATCACCGTAGCGGTGATGCTCGCTACCATCATGCAGGCGCTGGATACCACCATCGCCAACGTGGCTCTGCCGCACATGCAGGGCGCGATGGGGGCGACGCAGGACCAGATCTCCTGGGTGTTGACCTCTTATATCGTTGCCTCAGCCATCTTTCTGCCACTGACAGGCTTTCTCGCCGCTCGTTTCGGGCGCAAGCGCCTGTTCCTGTGGTCGGTGGTGGGTTTCACGCTGACTTCCATGCTGTGCGGCGCTGCTCAGGATCTGACCCAGATCGTCGCCTTCCGCCTGTTGCAGGGCGTGTTCGGTGCGGCGCTGGTGCCGTTGTCGCAAGCAGTGATGCTGGATACCTATCCGCGCGAGAAAATCGGCGCGGCCATGGCGCTGTGGGGTATGGGCGTGATGATCGGGCCAATCCTTGGGCCGAGTCTCGGAGGCTGGCTGACCGAGTATTACAACTGGCGCTGGGTCTTCTACATTAATCTGCCCTTCGGCATTCTGGCCTGGCTGGGAATCGCGGCTTACGTGAAGGAAACACCGCTGGATCGAAGCCGGCGGTTCGATTTGCTCGGCTTCACGCTGCTGGCAGTCGCCCTTGGCGCGTTGCAGATGCTGTTGGACCGGGGCGAGTCGCTGGACTGGTTCAATAGTGCCGAGATCGTGATTGAGACCGGCCTTACCGTGCTGTGTGCCTATCTCTTCGTGGCCCACATCTTCACCCATGATCATCCTTTCATCGAGCCTGATCTGTTTCGCGATCGCAACCTGTCGATCGGCCTGATCTTTGTGTTCATCGTCGGTGTGTTGCTCCTGTCTACGATGGCCTTGCTGCCGCCTTTCATGCAGAACCTGATGGGCTATCCGGTGATCGACGTGGGCCTGCTGCTGGCGCCACGTGGCTTTGGCACCATGTTTGCAATGATGGTGGTCGGTAAGCTGGTTGGGCGCATCGATGCCCGGTTGCTGATTCTTATTGGACTGGGGTTGACCGGTTTTTCGTTGTGGGAGATGACTCATTTCACGGTGGACGCGACCGGCTGGATGATCGTCAGCACCGGTGTCGTGCAGGGTATGGGTTTCGGTTTCATCTTCGTGCCCTTGTCCACACTGACCTTTTCCACCTTGGCCCAGCGCTACCGCACGGAAGGCACCGGGCTTTACAGCCTGATGCGCAACATTGGCAGCTCGATTGGCATCTCGGTTGTGACTACCGCGCTGGCGCAGAATGTGCAGGCCAATCATGCCGCGCTGGCGGGTTTCATCAATCCTTTCAGCGAGTCCTTGCGTCAGGCCGTGGAAGCGGGTGTGTACAACCTGTCGACGCCGGCCGGCCTCTACAGCCTCAATGCAGAGGTCACTCGCCAGGCCAGCACACTGGGCTACCTGCAGGACTTTCGCCTGATGATGTGGGTGACCGTGTTTGCCATGCCCCTAGTGCTCCTGTTGCGGCCGGTGGCACGCAAGTCCTGAAACGGAAAAGCTGGCTGGCCTGCTTGCGGGTCAGCCGGCTTTGGTAAGATGCCGCCTCGCTTCACCTTGCCCGCAAGCCCGCCGCATGCTGTTTCCCACCGTTGAATACGCGCTGTTTTTCCTGCTCTCGCTGGGGCTGGGTTGGGGCCTGCTGCGCTGGCACCGTGCCCACAAGCTGGTGTTGCTGGGGCTGAGCTATGTGTTTTACGGCTTTTGGGACTGGCACTTCGTGCCCATGCTGTTCGTGCTCTCGTGCTGGGCCTGGGCCTGCACGCGCGGCATCCAGAGCCGCAGCCTGCGCCGCCTCTGGCTGATCCTCGGCGTGACCGGCAGTCTGGGGCTGCTGGCGCACTACAAGTACAGCGCCTTCTTCCTCGAATCCCTGGTCGATCTGGCAGCACTCGCCGGCTTCAAGCTGGAGCTGGCGGTGTCCACGCCGATGCTGCCGCTGGGGATTTCCTTTATGACCTTCCACGCCATCTCGCTGATGATGGATGCGTGGCGCAGGAAGCTTGCCGACAAGGTCGATTTCGCCGATTCACTGCTGTACGTGGCCTTCTTTCCGCAACTGATAGCCGGCCCCATCCTGCGCGCTTCACACTTCCTGCCTCAGCTGAAAAAGCGCCCGGACCCCGCTCGCATCGAGACCGGTCGGGCCTTGCTGCTGATCGTGGCGGGCCTGTTCAAGAAGGTGGTGCTCGCCAACACCCTGGCGACTTTGCTGGTCGATGACGTGTTCGCGAATCCTGCCGCCATGAGTGCCAGCCAGGTGCTGCTGGGCATCTACGGTTACGCGGCCCAGATCTATTGCGATTTCTCGGGCTATACCGACATCGCCATCGGTTGCGCCTTGCTTTTGGGCTACCGTTTTCCGCTCAACTTCGATTCGCCCTACAAGGCCGCGTCGCCGCAAGAGTTCTGGCGACGTTGGCACATTTCGCTGTCCAGTTGGTTGCGCGACTATCTCTACATTCCGCTCGGAGGCTCACGCAAGGGCGCTTGGCGGACCCGTCTGAATCTCTTCGTCACCATGTTGCTGGGCGGGCTGTGGCACGGCGCAGCCTGGAACTTCGTGTTGTGGGGCGCCTGGCATGGTTTGCTACTGGCGGGGCATCGCCAATGGGAGGATTTCTGGGGGGCTCGCGCGGCGGACTGGCGACGTTCGGGGTGGTGGAAGTGGTGTGCCCGCCTGCTTTGTTTTAACGCCATCTGTCTGGGGTGGGTGTTGTTCCGTGCGGGCAGCCTGAGCGAGGCGCAAGCGGTGCTGGCACAGCTCTGGCAGGGGGAGTGGTCAATGAATCTACCGCTGGGGCCGCTGCTTTGTGCTGCGGCAGGCATCGGTCTGCAATATCTGCCGGAGCGTTTCGAGTTGCGTCTGCAGATTGGCGTTTTGCGCCTGCAGCCCTTGCTGCATGGTGCGGTGTTTGCGCTGGCCTTGGTGCTGATTGAAGTGTTGGGCCCTAGTGAGCCCGCCCCCTTCATCTATTTCCAGTTCTGAAATCGGCTCATGACCCCAGCGCGAGATAGTGATCGCAGCGCATGCGCTGCTCGAAATTCTGATCGACCAAACTACACTCCGGTTTCTCCCCAGTCCATCGCTGCGTTGAGCACTTCTTGCTACGCTTCATGAACAGATTTGAGTCAATCTTGATGCCACGCCGTTTCGACAAACTTCCGCGCATGTTTCTGACCCTGCTGGCCGCCATGCTGGTGGGGCTCGTGCTGGAGGCCGAAGGCCTCAAGGTATGGGCTGAGCGGCTCGAAGTCGGCCCGCTCCGCAGTGTGGCCGAGCCGGTGACACAGCTCTGGCACGAGACGGCCCAGGTGTTCGGTGCTGAGGTGCCGAGACGTCTGGCGCTGGCCGGCAAGGCGAGTTTGGCAGACGGTTTCAGTGGTCAGCCCACGCTTTTGGTACAGCGCGATACGCCGGAACCCGTCGTTCCCGCAGCGCTGCAGTCCGAGCCCGCTTCACCCATTGCGCAGGCCTCAGTGCCGCTTGCCGCCGCCTCAAAGCCTCTGGCTTCGGCAGCACCCGCCGTGCTGCGCCCGCTTGCTGCACCCTCCGGAACCCAGATCGTGCTGGCCGGGGATTCGATGATGGCCGTGGGGCTGGCCCCCACGCTGCGGCGCGGGCTTGGGGATGGCCAGAGTGTGCGCATCATCAAGGCCTATCGTTCTGGTACCGGCCTGGCTCGTCCGGAGGTGTTCGACTGGCTGGCGCAATATCCGCAGATGCTTGGCGAGACGCGTCCGGCCGTCGTGATCTGCTCGCTCGGTGCGAATGACGGGCAAAACGTGCAACTCGGCAAACAGGTGCTGGAGTTTGGTTCGCCCGAATGGGATGCCTTTTACCGCGCGCGCCTGACGGCCTACCTGGACCTTCTTACCCGGCACGACACCCGGGTGTTGTGGGTCGGCATGCCGGTGATGCGCGCGCCTTCCTTCGCACGCAAGATGCAGCACATGAATGCACTGGTGCAGGATGTGCTGAAGGCTTATCCGATGGTCAGCTGGCTGGATCCCAATCCTGCCCTTGGCCAGGAAAAGGGCAGCTTTGCGCAATTCCGCGCGAATGAGCGCGGCAAGCTGATCAAGCTGCGGGCGGATGATGGCATCCACATGACCGACGACGGAGCGCTCTTCCTGCTGCCCGGTATCCGCAGTTGGCTGGAGCAGCAATTGCCCTCGGCCTGAGGGTTTTCACTGCGCTCAGGAGCAGGGGTCTTCGATCTCGGCTTCCCTGTAGGGCTGGCCCCCCGGCCAGTAACCGAGGAAGCGGTTCTCGGCCGCTTTGCGGCTGAAGAGTTCGCTCGGGAACTCGCTGCCATCCACATAATCCAGAAGACGCATCGTGAGGCGCCAGTAACCGTAGTAGTCCAGCAGATTCAGTGAGCCTGAAGGCTCGAACTCGCGGGTGCCGGCAATCTGCTCGGCAACCGGGCGGCGCGAATCCGGAAAGTCATAGCGGCTGTCTGGCGCACCGGGTGAGCCATGGCCGGCCGTGATGCGGCGTTCGCCGTCGCTGTCGGACGGGAACAGGATCAGATTGCGGCGACTGGAGGGTAAGTGACACAGGCGTTCAGCCAGCGCGCGCCCGGTTGGCACGCCGATGCTGGTGTCGGCCGCGCCGGTGGCGATCACCACTGGCAGATCAGCTGGTAGGCGTTCGACTGGGCCAATGATGCTTTGTGCGCGCTCGCCCTTTGCAACGTGATGGGCATCGCCGGGTGCCAGCAGGAGCAGGGCGCGCGGCGCGGGCAGACCGAAACTGGCTGGCTGCAGGGCGATGTTGAGGGAGATGCTGCTCCCCATCGAGAAGCCCCAGTAGAGCGTGCGACTGCGATCAATGAGGCGCGGATAGCGTTTCTCAGTTTCCGCCAGTGCGTTTGCCGCCGCTTGGGCGGCGAGGCGGGTGACGGCCTGTGGCGCGGTCTGGTCACCATCCTGATAGACCGGATAGATCAATACCGCACCACGGCGAACCACAAGATCAATCAGACCGCCGAAATTCTTCGGATTCATGCCCAGCCATCCGTGCTGAAAGAGTACCAGCGGCAGGCCACGCAGGCCGCTCGCGTCCGGCATGAACACATAGGCGCGGGCAGGGCCTTCGCCCACACTGAAAACCTGTACACCGGAGTGGATACGGCGTGTTTGCCAGGCTTCCGGGCTGTAGCGGGCTGCGAGTTCGGGTGAGGCTTTGGCTGGCGTGGCAAGGCTAAAGCCAAGCAGGATGAGCAGGGCGAGTGGCTTGAAGAATTGAGGCATGGTGCGTTATTCCGGTACAAACAAAAAAGCCCGGCAGGGCCGGGCTTTTCAGGCAATCAAGCGTCCGCGATTACTCTTCGGGACGGATGTTCGAAGCCTGCTTGCCCTTCGGGCCTTCCGTGATGTCGAAGGCGACACGCTGGTTTTCAGCCAGGGTACGGAAACCCTTGGACTGAATTGCGGAGAAGTGAGCGAAGAGGTCCTCGCCACCGCCGTCCGGCGTGATGAAGCCAAAACCCTTGGAGTCGTTGAACCACTTGACGGTACCAGTTGCCATGTTTGAAGCGTCCAGAAAAAAAGTACAAAAAACCGGGCCGGGCCCGGCATGGACGAGAATCAAGGAGGAAGGGGATTACTACTGGCGCGCCGCAAGTAGCGGGCACTGCGATAAAACCACTGCAACACTGCTTGAAAATCGTGTCCGGGACTATGGAGATTTTGAAACTGCTTGGCAAGCGTTTTTTCGCGCCCGGCAGATCAATGGCTCCTACTTGCCCGCTTGGGCAGAAAGCTGGGCTGGCCTCATGATTGAGGGGGTTTCCGGCGCACGCTGACGATCTGGTATACCCCGCCGAAGATGCTTTCCTTATGCCAGCTGAAATCAGCGGCTTGGGATGCGAAATGCGAGATCTCGTGATTCCACAGTGCTTCGGCAAAAGGCTCGAGCAGGCGGTTGACCCATTTGAGGATGTAACGGACAGGTTGCCAGCGAGCGGGGCGGTGGTAATCGACGAACAATACTTCGCCATGCTCAGGCATCTGCGCCAGCATGTTGTCGACGATGCGGCGTTTCCAGTCATCCGGTACTTCGTGCAGCAGGAAAAAACTGCAGATCAGATCGTAAGGACGGCCGTCTCCATGATGCAGGGCTGCATCCTGGCGGATCACGCGCGCCCAGGGCAGGGTGCCGATCTTGCGTTTACCGTGGGCGATCTGGATCGGCGTGATGTCGGTCAGGTGGAAGGCGCCCTGGCTGCCAGCGCGTTGCGCCGCCAGCTCAACCAGATCGCCGTACACGTGCGCCACTTGCCAGACCCGCATGCCAGGCTGAATGCGAGAGAGATAGCGACGCATCAGTCGGCGATCGTTACCGAATAGCAGAGTCTTGACCACGAGATTGTGATCAAGCCAGCGCACCCAGGCCGGGTCGACATAGGCCCAGTCATAGACATCGGTCATGTAACTCGGCATTTCGGGAGAGGCTGGCGGGATGTGGCGGGGGCTTGCTGCATCCCGCTCGGCTGTTTCATAGGTGGTATCGATCATAGCGTGAAACCTGTTGCGAACCCGGGAAACGATAGCAGCGGCTAATGAATACAGTCTTGCGCTGGACCAAATCCGGCTGACTCCGGGCTTCATCTGCCTGAAACATGTGGGCCATAGCATCCGCCCGGTTTCAACCCGAACAAAACAGAGAGCCATGAACAAACCTGCAGAACACATTTCGCCGCTGGATCCGGATGACATTGGTTTTAACACCTCTGGCAATGAACACATTCAGGACGTGCTGGGTGCCCGCCGTTCCTTTCTGAAGGGCAGCGCCGGAGCCGCGGTTGCTTCGCTCTTTGGCAGCCTCGGGCTGGCTGCCTGTGGTGGCGGTAGTTCCACCTCGGAAGCGGCTGCCGCTGTCGTCAGTTCTTCGTCCTCTGCCGCTTCCTCGGCAGCTGCCAGTTCTGCTGCAGCGAGCTCTGCGACCACCAGCCTGCTGGGTTTCACACCGGTGGCCAAGAGCTTGGCGGATGTGTTCACCGTGCCGAGTGGCTATACCGCCACGGTGATCTATGCGCTGGGCG
Organism: Uliginosibacterium sp. 31-12; assembly: GCF_030548425.1. Lineage (NCBI taxonomy): Bacteria > Pseudomonadati > Pseudomonadota > Betaproteobacteria > Rhodocyclales > Zoogloeaceae > Uliginosibacterium > Uliginosibacterium sp. 31-12. The sequence continues at coordinate 332,723 of NZ_JAUOOA010000001.1, forward strand.
ATCCGCTCAGCGCTGCGACGCCTGCGTTCAAGAACGATGGCACGGATAGCGATTTCGAAAATCGTGCTGGCGACTGCCATGACGGTATGGAGTATTTCGGCCTTTCGGCTGCGGGCCTGCCGGATCAGAGCAGCAGTGATCGCGGCCTGCTGGCCATGAATCACGAATACATCAACCAGACTTTCCTGCATGCCAGTGGCCCGACCTCGGGCACGCGCCCGGCCGCCGAGGTGGACAAGGAAGTGGCGGCACACGGTGTCTCCGTGGTCGAGATCAAGAAAACAGGGGGCAAGTTCGCGACCGTGCAGTCCTCTTCTTTCAATCGTCGTGTCACTGGCCTGACCGAGATCGAGATTGCTGGCCCGGCTGCCGGCCATGCCCTGTTGAAGACGAAGTTTTCGCTCGACGGCAAGAAGACGCGTGGCACGCTGAACAATTGCGGCACCGGCAAGACTCCCTGGGGCACGCTGCTGACGGGCGAGGAGAACTGGTCCGGTTACTTCAAGCGCGCCAGCGGCGATGATGCCCTGCGTGACGCGAAGAGCGTGACTTCGCTCAACCGTTACGGCCGCAAGCAGAACACCAGCAGCCGTTATGGCTGGGAAACCGCGGGGGCGGACGACAAATATGCTCGCTGGAACATCAGCGTCACGGGTAGTTCTACCGATGGTTCGGATGACTATCGCAACGAGCTCAATGGCCAGGGCTACATCACGGAAATCGACCCCTACAGCAAGAGCGCGGTGGTACGCAAACGCACGGCGCTGGGGCGCTTCAATCATGAGGCAGCGGCTGTTTCGAAGCCTGTCGCAGGCAAGCCTCTGGCGGTATATATGGGCGACGATGCCCAGAACGAGTACGTCTACAAATTCGTGTCGGCCGCCAACTGGGATGCTGCGGATGCAAACCCGCTGGACCGCATTGCTACCGGTGACAAGTACCTGAACAACGGCACCCTGTACGTGGCGAAGTTCAATGCTGATGGTTCGGGCAACTGGCTCGAACTGTCGCTTGGCAACAGCACCGTCAAGAACTACGCGACTTACGCGTTTGCAGATCTGGGCGATGTGGTGATCAACGCTCGTCTGGCGGCGGATGCGGTCGGCGCGACGAAGATGGACCGCCCCGAATGGTGCTCGGTGAATCCGGCCAACGGTGAGATCTACTTCACCATGACCAACAACACGAGCCGTACGGCCGCCACAGTGGATGCGGCCAACCCGCGCGCCTATACCGATACCAAGGGGGCCTCGACGACGCAGAACGGCAACGTCAACGGTCACATCATCCGCATTGCTGAAAGTTCGGCCAATCCGGCTGCCACGAGCTTCAAGTGGGATGTGTATGCCTTTGGTGCCGAAGCGACTGCGGCGGCGGGCGTGAATCTTTCCGGTCTGGATGACAGCAATGACTTCTCCAGCCCGGATGGCCTCGGTTTCACTCAGAGCAGCGGCATCTGCTGGATCCAGACCGATGACGGCGCCTATACGGATGTCACCAACTGCATGATGCTGGCGGCATTGCCGGGCACGGTGGGTGATGGCGGTGATGTGAGCGTCACCAGTGGCAGCACCACGCTTACGACCAAGATGGGTGCCAAACCGGGTACCAAGCTCAAGCGCTTTCTGGTCGGCCCCTACGATCAGGAGATCACCGGGGTATGCGAGAGCCCGGATGGCAAGACCCTGTTCGTGAATGTGCAGCACCCGGGGGAAGGCTCTGTCGTGGCCAATATCGCGGATCCGAGCAAGTACACCAGCCAGTGGCCCAGCAACGCGGGCTATGGTGCTGGCAAGCGTCCGCGCTCGGCGACCGTGATGATCACCCGCAATGACGGCGGCCTGATCGGTTCCTGATCGCAAGCGCTGGTGCAAAGCCGGAGCCTGTATGGGCTCCGGCTTTTTTATTGGTTCGGCGGGCGGAAATCGAGTGCTGTGGCAGTCGCGGGGGCGCCGTGCACATTGATGACATCTTCGTCTGTCAGAGGGGCGACGAGTGGAATGTGGATGTAGAAACAGGTGCCGCCACCGGGTGAACTGATGAGCTGGATCTGGCCACCGAGCAGGCTGGTGACGATGTTGTAGACGATGTAGAGCCCGAGGCCGCTGCCGCCCTGGCCGAGGCGGGTGGTGAAGAAGGGGTCGAAGACGCGGCTTTGTTTCTCCGGCGGGATGCCGATGCCGTTGTCGGAGAGCATCAACACGATTTCATGATCGCCTGTCTGGCTGGCCGAAATGATGATTTCGCCGCTCTCGCCCGGTTTGAAGGCGTGCACGGTGGAGTTGGTCACGATATTGCTCACCACCTGATCCAGTGGCCCAGGGTAGCTGTTCAGGCGCAAACCTTCAGGAATGTCGATGGTGATCCCGTGATGTTGTTTGCGCAGGCCCGGTGCGAGTGTTGCCACCACTTCCTGCACCGTTTGCAGGAGATCGAATTCGCGTCGCTGGGCACTGGTCTGGTCGACGGCCACCTGCTTGAAGTTGGACACGAGGGTCACGGCGCGCTCGGCGTTGCGCTCGATCAGCCGGCAGCCCTCTTCGCACACATGCATGAACTCCGCGAGATCCGAGCGGCGCAGCCCGCCGGCTTCGACCAGTTTCTGGATTTCGTGTACCTGGTCGCGCAAGGAGCTTGCCGCAACCAGCGCATTGCCCAGTGGGGTATTGAGTTCGTGGGCAACACCCGCCACCAGATTGCCCAGCGAGGCCAGCTTCTCGCTCTGCACGAGCTGCTCCATGGCCTGCGAGAGCTGCTCGTTGGAGCGTTGCAGTTCGGCGGTGCGCTCGGCGACGCGCTGCTCCAGCGTCTGGTTGAGGCGTCGTACCTCGGCTTCGGTGGCTTTCTGCGCCGAGATGTCCTTGGCCGTGCCGCGGTAGCCGCGAAATTCGCCTTTCAGCCCGAGGATGGGCTCACCGCTGGCCAGCAGATGGATGACTTTGTTGTCCGGCAGAAGCAGCGCGAACTCGAAGTCGCGGAAGGCCTGATGAGCCTCCACCGTGCGCCGATGGGCCTGCCACTCCTCGCGGTAGCCGCTGATGCGGGGGTTTTCCCAGGCACGGATGCCCAGCGAGAGAACGTTGCGGGCCAGCAGATCACCGGCGCGCTGGCCCGAGAAGGCGGTGTACTGGCACAGCTCGTTCTGTTCCCAGAAGAAGTCGCTGGACATGTCCGACAGCGAGCGGAAGCGCCCCTCGCTGTCACGCAGGGCCTGCTCGGCGAGCTGGCGTTGCTGCGAGCTCTGGCGAAAGTCGCGCAATGCGCCGGCCAGACGCCCCAGCTCGTTGCTGCCTACATCCGGTACCTGCGGGCTGAAATCGCCACCCGAGAAGGCTTCCACGGTGCGTAACAGGGCCGCGAGTGGCTCGCGGATGGAGCGTGCCACGAGGGTGCCGAAAAGCAGGGTGATTGCGATTACCAGCAAGCCGAGCAGGATGGCAATGCTGTTGATGAAGGCCAGCCTGCGGGTGTAGTCGGTCCGCAAGGCTTGCTCGATACCGGCGTAACGGCTGTCGATCGAGCGTGCGGCACTGGCGATCACCGACTGGCTGGCCTCGATCTTGTGTTCCATGATGTTGGCGCGGTTGGCGTAAGCGCGTTGCAGGCTGCCGAGCCCGGAGATCATGGTGTGGACGCGGGCCTTGAGCTCCTGCAGGGCGCGTCGCTCGATATCGGTATCGGCGAGCGGTTCGAGCACCGGCGCCAGCTGAGCGACACGCTCAAGCGAAGTGCGGGTGGCGAGGCTGATATGAGTCTCGCGTTTGGCGTAGTAGGCGTTCATCTTCAGCAGCGAGTCGTTGAAGGCCTGGATCAGCGACAGCGATGCCGGCCCGATCAGGGTCTGTCCTTTGCGCTGGGTGCTGCTGTTGAGCACCATGGTGAGCAGGCCCGCCGCTTGCTGGCTGGGCTCGAGCAGCTGGGTCTGGTAGGTCTGGTCGATCTCGGTGTTGATCTTCTTGAGCTCGTAGTAGCCCGTCATGAAGGTCTGCAGGGCATTGCGCAGCAGGGTGACGCTTTCGGCGTAGTCGCTTTTCTCGCGGGCCTTGGTGTTCAGCTCGATGAATAGTTGTTCGGTGCTGCGATCGATCTGGTGCATCAGCTCATCATCGGAGGAGCCCAGGTATTGCCGGATGCCGGCCTGCAGGCGCGCGGTTTCGGTATTGAAGTGTTGCAACTGGCGTTGCTGCGTGTTGAGTTGCTCGATGGCATTGAAGTAGCCGTCCTTCACGATGCTGCTGAGCAGGCTCAGCAGCAATAGCAGCAGCAGCCCGCCCACATTGAGCAGCGTCAGGTATTGCAGGCGGCGCTGGATGGGCGTGGCACGCAGCCAGACCTGCAAACGTTCGCGAAGTTTATCGGCGATCGGGAGCGTCATTTGACGGCGCGTATCCTCTTGATCAGATCCTGTTGTGGCGGGCTGCCCGTGAATTGAGCGTACAGGGGCTGTACGGCTTCGGCAAACCGGGCCAGCTGCTCGCGTGGCAATTCGACGAATTTCACACCAGCGAGGCGCAGGGTGGCTTCAACCCGCTCCTCGCGCTGCTGCCACATGTCGCGCATCATCGGTACCGATTCTGTGGCCGCGGTCCTCAGCAGGGCTTGCTCAGTGGGCGTGAGCTTGTCCCAGCTGATCCGGGAGACGACGAGGACGTCAGGCGTCATGGTGTGACGGCTGAAGGTGTAATAGGGCGCGTGCTTGTAATGCTCGGTGCTGGAGTAGGACGGCAGGTTGTTTTCGGCCGCGCTGATCAGTCCGTTGCTGAGTGCGTTGCCGGTTTGCGAGAAGGGCAGCTTGACCGGCTTGGCCCCCAGCTTTTCGAACACCGCCATCGACAGATCTGAGGGCTGAACCCTGATTTCCAGATCCTTCAGGTCTTCCAGGCGTTGAACGGGTTTCTTGCTGGAGTACAGGTTGCGGGTGCCTGAATCGTAGAAGGCCAGGCCGATGAGGCCGTAAGTACGCAATGAGTCCAGCACTTCGCGGCCGATCGGGCCGTCCAGCACCTTGTGCTGATGCTCGCTGTCACGGAACAGATAGGGCAGCGAAAGCACTCGTGTCAGTGGAGAAAGCCCGTCCAGTGCCTGCGCGCTGATCCGGTTCATATCCAGCTCGCCGCTCTGCACCAGGCGCAGCAGCGGGGCCTCGTCACCGAGCAGGCCAGACGGGAAGACCTGGATGGCGAGCTTGCCGGCACTGCTTCTGTTCACTCGTTGGTGCATGAAGAGCATGGCCTGGACGGTTGGATAGTCTTCCGGATGAACATCCGCAGCGCGCAAGCTGCGCACGCCACCGGTGTTTTCCAGCGCCTGCAGCGTCGGGCTGGCGAAGAGGCAGGCCAGGAGCAGGCTGGTGAGCAGGTGTTGGAGGCTGCGGGTGGGCAGGCGCATGGGCAGAGAGTCCTTGGTCAGCGGATGGCAGGACGCAGTTCGGCAGGAAGATCGCGCTGATGGTGGCGGCGATAGATGTGGTTCAGGCTGCCGTCACGCAGACGGTTGCCGAGCCAGCCATTGACCTGTTCGCGGAGCGCTTTCTCCTGCCGTGGCAGCCCGATGGCGAGATCGAACTCTTTCTGCACGAATTTTTCCTCAAACAGCGCCTTGCCGGCTTCGCGGTTGATTTCGTCAAGCACGGCGTACTGACTCGAAAAGATGTCGACCTTGCCTTTGACGGCCGCTGCGATCAGCTGGGCGTCGCTGTCGAACCCCTGGATGACAGACTGTCCGGCGTATTGAGCAAGGAGGGCGGCGTTTGAGCTCTTCAGGGTTACGCCGATACGCTTGCCGGCGAGGTCCGGATAGCTGCTGATGGCTTGTCGCGGATGAGCGGCGATGATGGTGTAGAGGCGTGCGTAAGGGATCGAGAAGCTGATCTGCTGCTCCCGCTCGGGGGTGATCGAGAGACTGGAAATCACCATGTCCACTTTGCGGGCTTCCACCGCGCTGACCCGCTCCGCATTGCTTAGCGCAACAATCTGCAACTCCAGCCCCCAGTCGCGTGCCAGCAGGCGTGCCGTGTCAACATCCGAGCCTTGCAGGCTCTGCTGTGCGTCCAGATAGCTGAAGCGGGGTACGCCAACGGCGATGCCTACCTTGAGCTTGCCAGCCTGGCGAATCTCGCTCAGCAGATCGGCCCGGCCAGGGCTGCTGAGCAGCAAGGTGAGGGCACCGAGCAGGACAAGGCTTTTCTTCATGGCAGGGTTTTTCCTTTCGGCCGCACCGGCACGATCGAGGCGGGCAGCGCATGGCCGTGGTATTTGCGGTAAACGGTGTCAAGACTGCCGTCCTGAAGTCGGCTGACCACCCAAGCATTCACCCAGTCACGCAAGGGCTTCTCGCTCTTGGGCAGGCCGATGGCGATATCGAATTCCATCTGGGTGAAGTGCACTTGCAAGGGCTGGCGGGGTTTTAGGGTGTTTGTCTTTTCGACGATGCTTGCCGGGGCTGACATGATGTCGAAATCTCCGGCCAGGTAGGCCTCGGCGAGGCGGTCATTCTCCGGGTATTCGATGATCCGGGCGCCTGGGGCATTACTGCGCAGGTGTGCGAGGTTGGAGCTGGCCGCCAGGGCGCCCACCGTCTTGCCGTTGAGATCCAGCACCGATGAGAGATGCATTTTTGCCGGCGCGGCGATGACGACGGCGATGGTGGCGTAAGGCACGGAGAAGGCAATCAGGCGCTCGCGTTCTGGGGTGATCGAGAGTGCTGAGAGCACCAGGTCTGCACGCCGCTCCTGCAACACGCTGATACGTTCCGCGTTGCCAATGGATACGAGTTCCAGGCGTGCGCCTAGGTCCTGTGCCAGCAATGCAGCTGTTTCGGGGTCGGAGCCGGTCAGCTTGCCCTGTGCCGTATGGAAATTGAAAGGTGGCACCTCCCCGGCAATGGCAATCCGGACTCGCCCGCTGGAGCGGATATCCGCCAGCAATTCTCCCCTGGCGGGCAAGGTGTTCAGCAGGCTCAGACAGCTCAGGACAATGCTGAAAATTATGTGCGGGCAGTGCATGGCGTGTTCCTGAGGCTACACAGTGCGGCTAGGCTGGGCGTCATGAAGGCATTCTGGCCTTGGGCAAGGTGGCGGGCAGGACCGAGTCAGGCAGCGAATGGCCATGATGGCGGCGGAAAATCTCGTTGAGCTGGCCATTGCGCAGATTCTCGCCGACCCAGGCGTTGATCCAGTTGCGCAGGCTCGCATCTTCCTTGCGAATGCCGATGGCGACCGGATATTCGCGCTGGATGAATTTTTCCTCGATCTGGCGCTGGGCGGGCAAAAGTCGATTGAGCAAGGTAATCGACGCGCGCTGGCAGGAGATGATGCTGAACTGTTGACTGAGAAATGCCTTGAGCAGGGCGGGCTCATCGTCGAACTCAATGATCCGGGCTTGGTTGGCGTATTGTTTGAGCAGCGCTCCGTCCGAAGTGTTACGGCCAACGCCGATGCGCTTGCCGGCAAGATCTCTATAGCCATTGATGGCTTCTGTGGGCGGAGCGCCGATCACCAGGGCGATTGAGGCGTAGGGCAGGGAGAAGGCGATCTGTTGCTCCCGCGTGGGCGTAATCGAAAGCGCGGAGATGATGATGTCGGCGCGCCGCTCGAGCAGAGTGGTGATTCGCTCGGCATTGCTGACGACGACAAATTCAGGTTTCAGGCCAAGATCGCGTGCTAGTTGGCGGCCGGTGTCGGCATCGGAGCCGCTCCAGCCCAGGCTGGGGTCAAGCTGGCTGAAGCTCGGCAGGCCGTTGATGATGGCGATGCGAAGCTTGCCGGACTTGCGGATCTGTTCGAACTGGTCAGCATGGGCAACTGGCGCCGCGAGGAGGCCGAGCAAGCTCGCCGCCAGTATCCAGGCTCGGGAAATACTGAACATGAGGCCTTGTCTCCTCCCTCTGCGGGGCTTTGTTATGGTTTCACGCCTACGGTTTAACGACCTAGTAGGGTCGGGCTTGAGCGGTGCAGTGGGCTTTTCCGGCCGGGCTGTTTGCCGTTGTCAATTATGGCCCGGTTTGAGCAGCCGGGCCGCTCTGCGGTATCATTCCCATTTCCCGCTCTGGTACTCCCATGACCAAGTACGTTTTCGTCACGGGCGGTGTCGTGTCCTCGCTGGGCAAAGGCATCGCAGCGGCCTCACTCGGGGCCATCCTGGAGTCACGCGGCATCCGCGTCACCCACCTCAAACTCGACCCCTATATCAACGTCGACCCGGGCACCATGAGCCCTTTCCAGCACGGCGAAGTCTTCGTGACCGAAGACGGTGCGGAGACCGACCTTGATCTTGGCCATTACGAGCGCTTTACCAGCGCCAAGATGACCAAGCGCAACAACTTCACCACCGGTCAGATCTACGACACCGTGATCCGCAAGGAGCGCCGTGGCGAATATCTGGGCAAGACGGTGCAGGTGATTCCGCACATTACCGACGAGATCAAGGCTTCGATCAAGCGTGGCGCCGAAGGTGCCGATGTGGCGATCATCGAAGTTGGCGGTACGGTGGGCGATATCGAGTCCCTGCCTTTCCTTGAAGCCATCCGCCAGATGGGCATCGAGGAAGGTCGCAGCAATACCTGCTTCATGCACCTGACGCTTCTGCCTTACATCGCGACGGCAGGCGAGCTGAAAACCAAGCCGACTCAGCACTCGGTCAAGGAATTGCGTGAAATCGGTATTCAGCCTGATGTGCTGCTGTGCCGCTGCGATCGCGAAATTCCGATGGAAGAGCGACGCAAGATTGCACTGTTCTGTAACGTGATGCCGGAAGCCGTGATCGAAGTGCAGGATGCGGACTCGATCTATAAGGTGCCGGGCATGCTGCACGAGCAGATGCTGGACGAGATCGTCTGCCACAAACTGGCGATCCTGGCCAAGGCGGCCGATCTGTCGATCTGGGAAAAGCTGGTTTACGCGCTGGAAAATCCGCTGCGCGAAGTCGATATCGCCTTTGTGGGCAAATACGTCGACCTGACCGAATCCTACAAGTCCCTGATCGAAGCGCTGAAGCACGCCGGCCTGCATACTGAGAGCAAGGTCAATCTGCACTATCTCGATTCTGAAGACATCGAGAAGAATGGTTGTGACGTGCTCAAGAAGATGGATGCGATTCTGGTGCCGGGCGGTTTTGGCAAGCGCGGCACGGAGGGCAAGATTGCTGCGATCCGTTTTGCTCGCGAGAACAAGATTCCCTATTTGGGCATTTGCCTGGGCATGCAGCTGGCCACCATCGAATTCGCCCGCCATGTCGCCGGGCTAGAAGGCGCCAACAGCACCGAATTCGAGCCGCAAGGTCCGCATCCGGTTGTGGCGCTGATTACAGAGTGGCTGGATCGCGAAGGCCGGGTCGAGACGCGCAGCGAAGGTTCTGATCTGGGCGGCACTATGCGCCTCGGTTCGCAAACCTGTCCGATCAAGGCCGGCACACTGGCGGCCAGCGTTTATGGTGCCAAGGTGACCGAGCGCCACCGCCACCGCTACGAAGTGAATAACGTTTATGTGCCCAAGCTTGAAGCGGCCGGTCTGGTCATTTCAGCGCGCACACCGACCGAAAACCTTCCGGAAATCATGGAGTTGCCGAAAGATCAGCATCCTTGGTTCATAGGCGTGCAGTTCCACCCGGAATTTACCTCCAACCCGCGCAACGGCCACCCGCTCTTCATTGCCTATGTGAAGGCAGCCATTGCTCAACGTGAGGGCAAGTGATGAAACTCTGCGGCTTTGATGTCGGGCTGGACAAGCCTTTCTTCCTGATCGCCGGCCCCTGCGTAATCGAGTCGCGCGAGATGGCACTCGAAACAGCGGCCGAGTTGAAGGCCATCACCAGCGAGCTGGGGATTCCCTTTATCTACAAGTCGAGCTTCGACAAGGCTAACCGCTCCTCGGGCAAGAGCTTCCGTGGCCCGGGCATGGATGCCGGGCTGGAAATTCTCGCCGAAGTGCGCGCGACCCTGAACGTGCCGGTGCTGACCGATGTACACGATGAAGAAATGATCACGCGCGTGGCTTCCGTCGTCGATGTGCTGCAGACGCCCGCCTTTCTGTGCCGCCAGACCGACTTCATCCACGCCGTGGCCACCTGCGGCAAGCCGGTGAACATCAAGAAGGGGCAGTTCCTGGCTCCGGGCGACATGAAGCAAGTCGTCCTGAAGGCCAAGGAAGCTAATGGCGGGCTGGACAACATCATGGTCTGCGAGCGGGGTGCTTCCTTCGGATACAACAATCTCGTCTCTGACATGCGCTCGCTGGCGATCATGCGCGAGACGGGCTGCCCGGTCGTCTTTGATGCAACCCACTCGGTCCAGTTGCCTGGCGGGCAGGGGGACAAGAGTGGTGGTCAGCGTGAGCATGTGCCGGTGCTGGCGCGTGCCGCCGTGGCTGCCGGCATTGCCGGCCTGTTCATGGAAACCCACCCGAACCCGCCTTGCGCGATGTCTGACGGCCCGAATGCTTGGCCCCTGGGCAAGATGCGTGAGCTGCTGAGCACGCTCAAGGCGATAGATGCCGTGGTCAAGCAGCAGGGTTTTGCAGAGTTGAGCCTGTGATTACTCACGTCGTCTTGTTCAAGCTGCTTCCGGGCTTTACGGCCGACAGCGCGCCGGTGCAGGCCTTCCATGCGGCCATGCTTGAACTGCCGGGCAAGATTCCGCTGATCAAATCATGGTCGTGTGGCTTCAATACCGTGCCGGATGCCCAGGCGGCGCACTACGTGCTGGTGGCCGGGTTCGAGAGTCAGGCGGATCTGTTTGCTTACTTTGAGCACCCGGCGCACGTCGCCGCGGTGTGTTGTCTGGATGGCGCGGCCGAGCTTCTTTTTGGCGATATTGCTGCCTGAAAGTACGGTGAGTCTGTGTGTAGTCAACCGGATGAAACCTTGATTGCGTAGAATTACGCGGTTTTTGGCTGACTGGCGCACCCCCTGCGCCGGTGAGCAAGCCCGGCGCAAGCCGGAACTCATTGAATCGATTAACAAGGGAAAAACACATGAGTGCAATTGTTGACGTGATCGCCCGTGAAATCCTCGACTCCCGTGGCAACCCCACCGTTGAAGTCGATGTGCTGCTTGAATCCGGCGTGATGGGCCGTGCTGCTGTGCCGTCGGGCGCTTCCACCGGCTCGCGTGAAGCCATCGAACTGCGCGACGGCGACAAGAGCCGTTACCTGGGCAAGGGCGTGCTGAAGGCCGTTGAGAACGTCAACACCGAAATCTGTGAAGCCCTGGTTGGCTTGGATGCTGAAGAGCAGACCTACATCGACCGCGTGATGATCGAGCTGGACGGTACCGACAACAAGGCTCGCCTGGGGGCCAATGCGCTGCTGGCTGTGTCGATGGCCGTGGCCCGCGCTGCGGCTGAAGAAGCCGGCCTGCCGCTGTATCGTTACTTTGGCGGTTCGGGTCAGATGACCCTGCCGGTGCCGATGATGAACATCATCAACGGTGGCGCACACGCCAACAACAGCCTGGACTTCCAAGAATGCATGATTCTGCCGGTGGGCGTATCGAGCTTCCGCGAAGCCGTGCGTTGCGGCGCTGAAATCTTCCACAATCTGAAGAAGATTCTGGACAAGAAGGGTTACCCGACGACCGTGGGTGACGAAGGCGGCTTCGCTCCGAACGTCTCCGGTGCTGTTGAAGCGCTGGAACTGATCATGGAGGCCATCGCTGCTGCTGGCTACGAAGCTGGCAAGGACGTAATGCTGGGTCTGGACTGTGCTGCCTCGGAGTACTACAAGGATGGCAAGTACGAAATGCACGGCGAAAAGCTGTCGCTGACCTCCGCTCAGAACGTGGATTTCCTGGCCAATCTGGTCGACAAGTTCCCGATCATCTCCATCGAAGATGGCATGGCCGAACAAGACTGGGACGGCTGGAAGCTGCTGACCGACGCGCTGGGCAAGAAGGTTCAACTGGTGGGCGACGATCTGTTCGTGACCAACACCAAGATCCTGCAAGAAGGTATCGACAAGGGCATCTGCAATTCCATCCTGATCAAGGTGAATCAGATCGGCACCCTGACTGAAACTTTCGCCGCCGTGGAAATGGCCAAGCGCGCCGGCTACACCGCCGTGATCTCGCACCGCTCGGGCGAAACCGAAGACAGCACCATTGCTGATATCTCGGTGGGCCTGAACGCTGGTCAGATCAAGACGGGTTCGCTGTCCCGTTCGGATCGCGTCGCCAAGTACAACCAGATTCTGCGCATCGAAGAAGATCTGGGCGAAATCGCCGTGTATCCGGGTCGTGCGGCCTTCTACAACCTGCGCCTGAAGTAATTCGGCGTCGGAACTAGCGGGTACAATCAGGGCGCACTGCGGTGCGCTCTTTTTGTATCTGCTTCAGCCCCACTCGCCGATCACAGACTTTCTACTCATGCGCTGGCCTGCCCTGATCTTTTTAGCCTTGCTGCTTGCCCTCCAGTACCCGCTCTGGTTCGGCAAAGGCAGCTGGCAGGATGTACGCGAGCTGCAGACGCGTCTGGAGGCGCTGCAGGAGGCTAATCAGCAACTGGAGCAGCGCAATGCTGATCTCGCGGCAGAGGTCAAGGATCTGAAGTCGGGTTACGAAGCGATGGAAGAAAAAGCGCGCTTCGAACTCAATCTGGTCAAACCCGGCGAGGTTTTTGTGCACATCCCGGACGAGCCTGTCACGGCAGTCGGCCGCTGAGTTTGCGTTTTGGTTGATGCCGCCAGAGGGCGTCAGTCAAACAGGGTGCGTGCGCTGGTAAAGCGCTGGGCGTAGTAAGCCATGTCCAGCCGGTCGATGCGGACCTTGCCACGCGTAGAAGGCGCGTGTACGAAGCGCCCGTCACCCAGGTAAATACCCATATGTGAATAAGGTTTGCCGCTGGTGTTGAAGAACACTAGATCCGCAGGCTTGAGTTCCTTGCGTGCCACCTCACGCGTCTGCGCTGCAATCTGCGCGGCATTGTGCGGCAGGCGGCGGCCACTGGCTTTCTCTACCACCAGACTCACCATGCCGCTGCAATCCAGTCCGGCTTCCGGATTGCGTCCGCCAAACTGGTAATTGGTTTCGAGCAAGGCCATGGCCTGCAGCACGATCTCGTTGGCGGTTTGCTGATCTTCGAAGCGGAGGTGGGCGGGGCGCTTGTCCTCCGCTGAGGGGCTGGGAGGGGCGGGCGTGGACGGAGTGCTTGAGCAACCTGCAAGCACTGCCAGCCCACACGCCAAGCCCAAGAGCGTCAGTTTCATGCCGCACCGTTCTTGAGACTTTGGTCTTGATGTTTGGCGATGGCTGCCGAGGGTAGCAAGAGAGCGAAATTCCAGCACCATCATCACATCTCCAGCCAGAAAGTTACCGGGCCGTCATTGACCAGACTGACTTGCATGTCGGCACCAAACTCACCCGTCGCTACATCTGGGTGAGCTGCGCGGGCGAGTTCTACGAAATGATCGAAGAGCTCGCGTGCTTCCTCCGGCGGGGCTGCTGGCGTAAAGCTTGGCCGCGTGCCTTTCTTGGTGTCCGCCGCCAGCGTGAATTGGGAAACCAGCAGGAGTCCGCCACCTGTATCCGCTAAAGAGCGATTCATCCGGCCGGCTTCGTCGCCGAAAACACGGTAGGCCAACAGCTTGTCCAGCAGGCGGCGCGTGCTGGCTGCGTCATCTGCGCGCTGAATGCCGATCAGGGCGAGCAATCCTGGGCCGATTTCACCTGTCAGGCGGTTTTCAACATGCACCGAGGCTGAACGGACTCGCTGAATCAGCGCAATCATTCTTCGATCCGGCGCAGGCCCTTGCGAAAGCGCGCTGCGTTCTCAACGTAATGGACGGCCCCTGCTTCGATGCGGGCCACTTCCTCGTCCGTCAGCTCACGAATGATCCGCCCAGGCGTTCCCACAACTAGCGAGCGATCAGGAATCACCTTGCCCTCAGGAATCAGTGCCTTGGCGCCGATCAGGCAATGCTTGCCGATCACGGCGCGATTGAGGATGACGGCGTTCATGCCGATCAGCGTTCCATCACCCACGGTGCAGCCATGCAGCATGGCCATGTGGCCGACCGATACGTTCTCGCCGATAGTGAGAGGGATTCCTTCGTCGGTATGCAGGATCGCGCCATCCTGGATGTTGGAGTTCGCGCCCACCGTGATCGGCTCGTTGTCGCCACGCAGAATGGCGTTGAACCACACGCTTACGCGCTCCCCTAATTTGCTTCGGCCGATCACTTGTGCCGAATCGGCGACCCATGCATCCTTGCTGAGTTCTGGTTTCTGGTCATTCAGGGCGAAAACTGCCATTGCCGAGATCCTTGATTTATCTATGCTTGCTGCGCTGCAGCCAGCCGCAATCATATCAGCGCCAACGCCTTGGACGGCATGGTTGGCGGTATTCAATAAGCCCAAGCTGACGCCTAGCGGAGGCAAACTGACGAAATTTGTCAGCAGGAAAGATCGGAAGATAGTGTTGATATGCCTTTGGTGTTGTGGGGGATTTTTTAGCTGTATGATTTTATTGATAATTTTTTATTTTCGTTCGGGTAGGCATGAAACTGGCTTCTAGAGGCTAGCGGAATCCCTCCGTATTCTTCCTCAAGGAGATCACTATGAAGCGTATTCAACAGGGCTTTACCCTGATCGAACTGATGATCGTTGTTGCGATCATCGGTATTCTGGCCGCCGTTGCTCTGCCGGCATACCAGGATTACACCAAGAAGGCCAAGGTTTCAGAAGTTGTGCTGGCCGCCAGCTCGGCTCGGACGTGCGTGACTGAGATTTTCCAATCGTCCAGTGGATCCTCTATTCCTAGTTCAGTTACGTCCTGCGCTAGCTCAAATGTTACCAAGTACGCGGGATCTGTTGCTGTTTCGACTACGAATATTATCGTGAGCGGGGTTGGTGATATTGCTGGAGTTGTCGTTACTCTGACGCCTGGGATTGTTAACAACTCGACCCTTACTTGGGTTTGCGGTGGCACGCCCACTAGCTTGATGCCGGGCTCCTGCCGCGGCTGATCGGCTTGCGCTTGAAAAAAAGGCCACCTTGAGTGGCCTTTTTTAATGCCGTATCTCCTTGTTATAAGGGATATCTGTTCGTCATTGTTTGGATTGCTTGGCGACTCAGGTGCTCGCTGTTTCTTTGTGGTTAGGGTTTGGAAGAATGCGCTGAATATGATGAAAATTTTTGAGCGGTTTTTCTCTCGTTTCGGGGGTGCTGTTGCCCTCTCAGCCAAGTGGGTCGAGCATCTGCGCTCGATGGATCTTGAGCGAATGCGAGCCGCCTTTCAGGTTGCAGCTGGGAGTGATGTCTTGCCGGATTTTTCTGCATTGAGGGACAAAGCTGTGGCGCTTGGCTGGAGTGGGGTGATGCTCGATAAGCTTTGCGCCTATCGGGAGCTGTACGGCAGCGAGGTTTCTCAGGGCTACCAGAGGGTGCTGGTTGGTGGTTTGGCGCATGATGATTTCAAGATGATGTTGGTTGCAGTTGCGCGCTGCTATGAATTTCAGCGCTATGTTGAAGCGTGGCAGATCTTTAGTGACTTTGATCGCCGCAATGTTCCTGCAGGCGAGGAGAGCGAATACCTGGGCCAGGGGATAGCACTGGTCCTAGCATCCCGACGCGATATTGTGCAGGCACGAATTTTTGCAGATGAGGCCATGGAACATGGCTATCTCACCATGTTCCTCGCCATGAATGCCTGTGTAGTTTATTTCGAGCTAGGTGACCACGCCAAGGTCAGGGTGCTCGAAGACTTCATGGTTCAGGGGTTTTCGACAAGTCCTTATGTGCTGCAGAGCCTTGGCTGGCTGGCGCTGGCTCGAGGCTATTATGGTGAAGGCTTTCGCTTGCTCGAGGCTCGTCAGGCTTTGCCTGAGTTGAGGGTGGAAGTTCCAGCGCATTTATGGGAGCGCGAGCGCTGGACGGGCGAGACCGTCAAAGGGCAGCGTCTGCTTGTCTATGAAGAGCAAGGTATTGGTGACGCCGTGATGATGGCGCGTTATCTTGCTGAACTGAACGACAAGGGCTTCAAAGTGCTTTTTGCAGCGCGCCAGCAGATCATTTCCTTGCTCGAAGGCTGCATGCCCTATGTGGAGTACGTGGTGCGCTCGCCACGGAATTGTGCGGCGTGTGAGTTTGATCGCTGGGTGCCGATGATGAGTTTGCCCCATTTTATGAATACGGTAGTGTTCAATGTGCCGCGCAGGCGGGGTTTTCTGGCCGCACCCGATGAGCAGCGCGCCTACTGGCGTGAGCGGGTTGGGGAAAAGTCAGCAAGGGGGGGGCTCAGAGTTGGCATTGCGTGGTCTGGAAATCCGGATCACAAATTTGATAAACGGCGTTCACTGGCCTTTTCGGAGGTTGAACCGGGTATCCGCTCTCTTCCGGGGGTTGATTTTTACGCCTTGCAAACGAGTACGCCGGATATATACCCCGGGAATCTGTATGTAATGTCCGAAGAATTTACAACCCTGTCAGATACGGCTGCGCTGATCGAATTGATGGATATCGTGATTTCAGTGGATACCTCAGTTGTCCACCTTGCCGGTGCGCTTGGCAAGCAGACGCTTCTGATGCTGCCCTATCGTTACGAGTGGCGCTGGGGGCTGGAGGGTGAAACAAATCCTTGGTACGAATCCGTTCGGGTTCTTCGTCAGTCCCGTCATGCTGACTGGTCAGATGTGCTCGCACGTGTTTTTGAGATCGAATTGCCGAAACTGTCACGCGAAGGTGTGCATTGATGTTCGGATGGTTCTCCAGAAAATCAGTAAGCAAACTCCCTTCTACATTGCAGGCGGCGCTTGAAACACATTCCTATCCGGATGTTGCGACTGAACTCCGGTCCTGGCGCAGCAAAAACGATATTGCAGAGGATGAAAATAAATTACTCAAGGCGGCGAAGTCCTGTGGTTGGGATGATGGCTCGTGCAGAAAAATAAGTATTTTTCTGCGATTTTACCGCAATGATTATTCGGGGGCCTTTTTACTTTCAAAAGATCTGATCAATCCTGGCCAAAGATTTGATGCGGATGTCTTTGTGCTTTGCATCAATATCCTTCACCAGAATAATCAGTTTGAAGATGCGGCCCGATTGATTGGAACGATTTCTGCCGAAACCCCGCTTCTCTGTGAGCGGGGGGATTATTGGACATCGCGTGCCTCGGTGTGCTGGTCCGTGAACGACATGCCCGGGGTGGATGAGGCTATTGGCCGAGCGCTGATATTGGAACCGGATAATCGGAACACTCTTGAGATTTCGCTGCCCATGTATTGGGAGTTGGGATGTCTGGATAAGTTCGAGGCATCCCGGTCACATCTTGCCGCGCTGGGGCTCGCTTCCAGTTACCCCTATTCCCTGTGTTTGCTGGCTTCTGGGGATTATCTGGCTGGTTTTGAAGCGATGGAGGCTCGCTATGAACTCGATGAAGCACATCGTTATTTGAATCAGGCCTTGTTGAACTTGCCACGCTGGAATGGTGTGGAGGATGTGGATGTTGGAATCCTCGTTAGTTCAGAGCAGGGTTTTGGTGATGGTATTCAAATGGCGCGCTATTTTCATCAACTAAATTTGCTTACGGATAAACCTGTGGCTGTCGAGGTTCAGCCTGAAGTATTGTCGCTTTTTGAGCATAATTTTCCAACTATCCGTTTTGTCGTACGTGAGCGTGGCCAGCGGCCGGCGGTTGATTTTGATCGCTGGATTGGCATGATGAGTTTGCCGTGGATTTTCAAAACACGCCTGGATAATGTGCCGCTGTGTTCAGGCTATTTGACGGTGCCGGAAGATAGTTGTGATTACTGGCGTGAGCGCGTTGCCGGGCTTGCCCGTGCTGGTAAAAAGCGCATCGGTCTTGCCTGGTCTGGGCAGCCAGCACATCGTGCTGACAGACGGCGTTCCATTCCTTTTGTGAAGATCGTCGATTCGATACGTGTTTGTGATGCGGATTTTTTTGCACTGCAGACTGTGGTGCCGGAAAATCTACCTGCCAACATTTTCAATGTATCTGAAGAGTTGTTGACTTTGGCTGATACTGCTGGATTGATTCAGCAAATGGATTTGGTCGTGGCGGTAGATACTTCGGTTGTACATATAGCGGGAGCTCTGGGTAAGCCTACCTTGTTGTTGTTACCATTTCGCTATGAGTGGCGATGGGGCGTCGAGGGGGAGAGTAATCCCTGGTATGAATCCGTGCGGGTTCTCCGACAGCTGCAGGCAGGTGATTGGGATGAAATGCTGATGAAGGTTTTTAGAAATGAAATTCCATGTCTTGATGAAAGGGCTGTATATGGGAATGCTCGCTGATATTTTTTCCAATGTCCCCGTAGCTTTTGCTGATGAACTGGTGGCCAAGATTACTCGCCAGTTTCCGCCCGCAAGTGAAGCTCAGCTTGAAAAAAAAGGAGCTCAGCGCAGGCTGGAAGGAATTGTTGAACATGTAATGAAAGATATTGATGCTTTCCAGAATAAAAATAAACTTGGTTGGATTGGAAAGGCTCGTTTCGGCAATGCCGTTAGGTGGCGCTTGATCGAGAAGGGCTACTCCAAGCAATTCTCTGAAGCTATAACGGAAGGTGTTGTTCGTCAGATTGCTGCGTGAGGTTTGATCTATGCTTTCTGTGATCATTCCTTGCTTCAATCAAGCGAAGACCTTGCTGCGAGCAGTTGTTTCTGCTGAGAAGGTCCGTGGCGTGGGCGAAATAATAATTGTCGACGATTGTTCCGATGACGGTTCTGCAGAATTGATTGCCTCAATTTGCGCTGAGCGTGAAAATGTGCGTGGGCTGAGTAATGCGGTTAACTCAGGACCAGGTGTTTCAAGAAACCACGGGGTGCGAAATGCTCATGGAGAATACGTTACATTTCTGGATGCGGATGATGAATTGATAAATGTTGGTTTGTTTGAAGAGTCAATGGATGTGATTAGGCAGAATCCATTGATTCAAGCAGTGAAGCCAATGGAAGAATTCTTTGATTCAGTCAAGGGTTATATTCTTCCTGAATATGATCCTCGGTACGTGTCTGTGGTGTTGAGTTCAGTACATGGGTTAGTGGTCAAAAAAAAATATTTTGATGTGATTGGTGGTTTTCCAGAAGGGGATGTTTTCAGAGGCCCTTTGGGAGGAGAGGATGTTGCATTCATGCAAGCCCTGGTTGAGTGTGGGCCTCTTGGAAAGCTTGATGCAGTCTCTTACCGGATGTGGAGTAGTCAGGGAGGACATACAGATCAGTTTCTGGCGGCTACTCGTTTGATGAACTCCGGGTTCGAGTTTCTTGTTAAGGGCGACGCAGCTGTTGATGAGTTGGGCCGTGCTGTCAGCGAATTCAAATCTATTGTTTGCCAAAGAATGCGGGATTTTTGATATGAGTATCCTTCTTGGTTTTCTTCGGAGAAGTTCTTCCGGGAGTAATGGAGTTTTACCTTTTACGCGGTCCGTTGTTCAAAAAGATCGTGGCACCATAATTGTCTTGTCGGCTTATGGGCTTGGAAACGCGATCACAGGGATTATGCCGATGATTGTGGAGCCTTTAAGGCGATATTCGGCTGATATTTGTTTGGTTGATCTTAATGCACCAGGGTGGCAGGCCGATTTTGAAAAGGCTATTGCAAATCCTGTCTGGTTTGTTGCTTCGTATTTTGGGGTGGGGCAAGATCTTTATCCAGTGGAGCATAATGGTGTTAAGTACAATTTTTGGGAGTATTTTGGCATCCCTTTTATAAGATTTTATGGAGACATTCCTGCCTATTTTCCTGATCGGCACGCTACGGCTTCTGGAAATGTTGCGAATGTTTATTTTGATCCTGATCATGAGGCGTTTTTTAAGAATTATTTTCCGGGGCGTGGTGCGTCTGTGTGGTTGCCGCCGATTCCGAATGGTGGTGTGTTGAAAAAGTCGGTAGATGTTTCGAAAAAGCTGAGAGGGAAAATAGTTTTTCCAAAAAACGGTGGAAGTCCTGATGAGCTTATCGATTTTTGGAGGCGGAGTTTGCCCCGGATGATTTGTAAGGTTATTGAGGATGTTTCGGATGAATGTGTTTCTTTAAGAAAAGTTGACTCAAGGATTCGTATTGATGAAGAGTTTTTGAATTACTTTTCTTCGTATGGTCTGGGTGTAGATAAGTTTGCTTCTGTTTTGTCTTTCATGGTTGCTCAGGTGGATGACTATCTCAGAAGGGTTAAGTCTACTTTGGTTGTGAAAGCCTTGCTTGATTTGCCTGTTGTTGTTAATGGAGTAGGGTGGGATCATGTTAATTTTTCTGGCCGGTGCGCTAGTTATGATCCTGATTGCGATTTTTTCTCGACTGAGAAAAAAATGCCTGGCTATTTGGCGGTAATAGACTCTCCGCCAAATACTAATTATTTGGTTCATGACAGAATTAGTCGGGCTGTCGGTGAGAGAACTGCGTTCATTACGGCGCGTCATCTTCTTCTTGAAGAGAGAATGATGGGTTTTGACGAGGCTTTTTATTCTTACACCCCGGATTCTGTGGTTCAGGTTGTTTCTAGGTTTGTGGACGATCCTACGTGGGCGGTTGATTTTGGGTTGGCGCAGTCTGAAAAGTTTTTTAGCGCCTTTCCGTTTTCTGATTACGCCGATAAGTTGTTGATGTTGGTGGATGTTGTAAAGCTTAATTCTGGTGGTCGTCCAGAAGGAACTCAATTCAATGTTAGTTTTCCGTCGCGTTGTTTTTGAATGTTGTGCGGAGGTGTGATGAAGGCAGTTATCTTGGCTGGTGGGTTGGGGACTAGAATTTCCGAGGAGTCGTCGGTACGGCCTAAGCCGATGATCGAGATCGGGGGGAAGCCAATTCTATGGCACATCCTCAAGACGTATTCATCGCATGGAATAAATGATTTTGTTATCTGTTGTGGATATAAGGGATATGTGATCAAGGAATATTTTGCGAATTATTTCTTGCACATGTCAGATGTAACCTTCGACATGAGTAGTAATCAAATGGAGGTTCATCATCGCCACGCCGAACCTTGGCGTGTGACGCTCGTGGATACCGGCGAACAGACGATGACCGGGGGGCGCATCAAGCGAATTGCTGAACATGTTGGGGATGAACACTTCTGCATGACCTATGGCGATGGGGTCGGGGATGTCAATATCCGTGAGCTGGTTGCATTTCATCGCGCTCATGGCAAGTTGGCTACCGTGACAGGGGTTCAGCCTCCGGGGCGATATGGTTCGCTAGCACTGGATGGGAGAACCGTACGTGATTTTCTGGAAAAACCGGCGGGCGACGGTGGCTGGGTCAATGGTGGGTATTTTGTGCTGTCGCCAGAAGTATTTGATCTGATTGAAGGCGATGCGACGATCTGGGAGCGTGAGCCTTTGGAGAGGTTGGCTGCATTGGGCCAACTCGAAGCTTATCTGCACGCGGGATTCTGGCAGCCAATGGATACCCTGCGCGACAAGGTTGCGCTTGAGGAAATGTGGAAATCGGGGCGCGCGCCATGGAAGGTTTGGGCATGAGCAAGGAGTTCTGGCAGGGGAAGCGGGTTTTCCTGACCGGACACACTGGCTTCAAAGGCAGCTGGCTTTCGCTGTGGCTCCAGTCTTTGGGGGTGAAAGTCACCGGCTATGCGTTGGCGCCGAATACGAAGCCCAGCTTGTTTGAAGAAGCTCGTGTCAGCGAGGGCATGCGCTCGATATTCGGTGACGTTCGAGATCCGGCAGCCCTGCAAGAGGCAATAGCAAGCGCTCAGCCGGAGATTGTGATTCACATGGCTGCTCAGCCGCTGGTGCGTTATTCGTACGCCAATCCGGCTGAGACTTACGCGACCAATGTGATGGGCACGGTGCATCTCCTGGATGCGATCCGCCAGACTCCTGGCATCAAGGCGGTGGTCAATGTGACCAGCGACAAGTGTTATGAAAACCGCGAATGGGCTTGGGGCTATCGCGAGAATGAAGCGATGGGTGGCTACGATCCGTACAGCAACAGCAAGGGTTGTTCGGAGCTCGTTACGGCAGCCTTTCGCTCGTCCTATTTCAATTCGGCTGAGTATTCAAAGCATGGCGTCGCCTTGGCTTCTGGCCGCGCTGGAAATGTGATCGGAGGTGGGGACTGGGCGCTCGATCGCTTGATTCCGGACGTTGTGCGCGCAATCGAAGATGGGCGCGAAGTCATCATCCGCAGCCCGCATGCCATTCGTCCGTGGCAGCATGTACTGGAGCCGCTCTCTGGTTATTTGGCCCTCGCTGAAAAACTTTATACCGAAGGTGTGCTGTATGCGGAGGGCTGGAATTTTGGCCCGCACGATCATGATGCCAAACCGGTGGCGTGGATCGTTGAGCAACTCACCCGCATCTGGGGCGATGGCGCGGCTTACCGCATGGATACCGCTGCCGCCAACCTGCACGAAGCGCATTACCTGAAGCTGGATTGCTCCAAAGCGCAGATGAAACTGGCGTGGCAGCCTCGCTGGAACTTGCTACATACGCTGGAGAAAATCTGCGAATGGCACAAGATGCAGCAGGCAGGGGGTGACATGCAGGCGATGACGCTGCAGCAGATTCGCGAATACGAAGCGACAAGAAATACCTGACTCGATTTTACGGCATGCGTAATGCCGTTTTCACTAAAGACGCGATAATGGAAAAATCCCAACAGCTCCGCCAGCAAATAGCTCGACTCGTTGAAGAGTACGCTGCAGTTCAATATGCTCCGCGTGATTTCGTGCCTGGGCAATCGGTGGTGCCGCCATCGGGCAAGGTGCTGGATGCCGAAGAGCTCAAGCTGATGGTTGAAGCTTCGCTTGACGGATGGCTGACCACTGGTCGCTTCAACGACCAGTTCGAACAGAACCTCGCCCAATTTCTGGGTGTGAAATACCTGATTACGACCAATTCTGGCTCTTCTGCCAACCTCCTGGCCTTCTCGGCCCTGACTTCACCGAAGCTGGGTGATCGCGCGATCAAACCGGGTGATGAAGTCATTGGCGTGGCTGCCGGCTTCCCGACCACCGTCAATCCGATCCTGCAATTTGGCGCGGTGCCGGTTTTTGTAGACGTTGAGCTGGCGACTTACAACGTGGACGCCGGCAAGATCGAAGCCGCGATCAGCCCGAAGACCAAGGCGATCATGCTGGCGCATACGTTGGGCAATCCATTCAATCTAAGCGTCATCAAGGCATTGTGCGAAAAATACAAACTTTGGCTGGTTGAAGACTGCTGCGACGCGCTCGGCTCCACCTACAACGGCCAGTTGGTGGGTTCGTTTGGCGATATCGCCACGCTGAGCTTCTACCCGGCGCACCACATCACCATGGGTGAGGGGGGCGCGGTGTTTACCAACAACCATCTGCTGAAACAGATTGCCGAATCGTTTCGTGACTGGGGCCGCGATTGCTATTGCGCACCGGGAAAAGACAACACCTGCATGAAGCGTTTTGCTTGGAAGCTTGGCGATTTGCCGGAAGGCTATGACCACAAATACACCTATTCGCACGTAGGTTACAACCTTAAGATTACCGATATGCAAGCCGCTTGCGGCGTGGCGCAACTGGAGAAGGCCGGAAGCTTCATTTCTGCCCGCAAGAAGAATTTCAAGTATCTGAAGGAGAAGCTGCAATCGTGTGCGGATTGTCTGATCCTGCCAGAGGCAACCGAGAATAGCGATCCATCCTGGTTCGGCTTTCCGATAACGGTCAAGACGGAGGCTGGTGTGCGGCGCGTTGATCTGCAGCAGTATCTGGATCAGAACAAGATCGGTACGCGCTTGCTGTTTGCTGGCAACCTGACCCGCCAACCGTACATGATCGGCAAGAACTTCCGTATCAGCGGCGATTTGACCAATACCGACATCGTGATGAACCAGACTTTCTGGATTGGCGTGTATCCGGGTCTTTCGACCGAGATGCTGGATTTTGTGGTCGAGAAGATTGAGACTTTCTTGGGGGTTAATTTCTAAACAGCCCACCTGGAGCAGAGCATGGACAAGGTGAAATACAGCGATCTGCTGGCCAAATGGCTGGTCGAGGCAGGCTACAGCAAGTGCTTCTCGCTCGGGGGGGGCAACATCATGCACTTGGCGGAAAGTGTGAGCCGGGCCATGCAATTGATCCCGGTGGTGCATGAGGTCGCCGCAGGAATCGCGGCGGAGTATTTCACCGAAACCGGTGAGGGGCAGCGCGCTTTTGCGCTGGTGACGACTGGCCCGGGCTTGACCAATGTTGTGACGGCTATTGCCGGTGCATATATGGAAAGCCGTGAGTTGCTGGTCATCGGAGGGCAGGTGAAAACTGCTGACCTGTGCCACGGCCTGATTCGTCAGCGCGGCATCCAGGAGGTTCAGGGCGAGAAGCTGGTCGAGGTCATTACCAAGAAAAGCGTGCGTCTGGATGCCCCGATCTGTCGCAGTGAATTCCTGGCTTTGGTCAAAACCGGCTGGACACCGCGCAAGGGGCCGGTTTTCATCGAGATGCCGCTTGATGTTCAAGGGCGTATGGTCGATCCGACTGATTTTGAGGACGAGGTCGACGCCCTTGCGGAGCCACCCCTGCCCAAGGCAAGCGACGCGCAAGTGCAGGATATCGTTGCTCGTTTTCGTGCGGCAAAACGTCCGGTCTTGTTGGTCGGTGGCGGGGTAAGCCGTGAAACGGCATTGCAGGTCGGTCCGGAGGGCTATACCCGCATGGGGGTGCCGGTCATGACGACTTACAACGGGGCCAGCCGGATTGGCAGCGAGCATCCGCTATATTTCGGTCGGCCCAATACCTTCGGGCAGCGCTATTCCGGAATCCTGGTGCAACAGGCCGACTTTGTGCTGGCGCTTGGAACCCGGCTTGGCATGCAGCAATCTGGCTTTAACTGGCAGCAGTTTGTTCCCTTGGGGGATATTCTTCAGGTAGATCTGGATCAGGCCGAGTTGGACAAGGGGCATCCGCAGATTGATCTCGGCCTGTGCGTAGATGCAAACGATCTGCTGCAGCGTTTGCAGGGCCAGTCTTTGGGTGAACACGGCGAGTGGATCGATTTCTGCAACGGAGTGAAGGCGGAACTGCCGCTGGTCGAGCCGGGCATCAATGTCACTGGCGCAGGCTATCTGTCTCCCTATGTTTTCTTCGATGAGTTGTCGAAGCTATCAAGAGCAGATGATGTCCTGATTCCGTGTAGCAGTGGAGGCGCGTTTACATGCTCGTATCAGTCTATTTCGCAGAAATTCGGCCAACATTTCGTTTCGGACAAGTCTCTGGCTTCCATGGGTTATGGCCTGAGCGGTGCGATCGGTGCGGCTTTGGCCAATCCGCACAAACGCACCATCCTGATCGAAGGCGACGGCGGCTTTGCGCAAAATATGCAGGAAATCGGCACCGCGGTGATCAACAAGGTGAACCTGAAGATGTTCATCTTCGATGATCAGGGCTATGCCTCGATCCGCATGACGCAGCGCAGCTATTTTGGTGGTCGTTATGTCGGCTGCGACATCAACACGGGTTTGGGGCTGCCTAATTGGGAAAAGATTTTTCCAGCCTATGATGTTCCACTGGTGCGCTTGCGCCCCGGATTTGAAAATGATCCGGCTTTTCTATATTTATTTAATGCCGATGGTATTGCTGCCTTCTTGGTTACGATCGACCCGGAACAAACCTACCTCCCCAAAGTGACCAGTCGCGTGAAGCCGGATGGCAGCATGGAATCAAACCCGTTGCATCGGTTGTCGCCCGAGTTGCCGGAAGGTGTCTATACACGGACGGCGCCGTTCCTGGTGAAAAAAGGTCTCTGATTGCCTTGGTTTGAGAAAAAAGGATTAAGCTTAAATGAATCTTGGATTGAAGAATAAGGTTGTATTTGTAACTGGGGCGTCCAGTGGAATAGGTCGAGCCTGCGCAGAGCAATTTGGCAAGGAATTCGCTTATGTGATTGTTGGGTATCGTAATAATAAAGAAATTGCTGATCAGGTTGTTGAAAACATAAAAGATAACGGTGGTGATGGATTTGCCGTTAGACTGGACTTGAGCGACCTGAATAGTTTGGATGCATGTGTTAAAGAAATTGAAGGCCGGGTTGGTAAAATTCATTCGCTCATCTTAAATGCTGGCGAAAATTCCTTAACGCCATTTGATGCGATCGAAGAAGATGAGTGGGATGCGCTGCTATCTTCCAATTTGAAAGGTCCCTACTTTCTGTTAAAAAAAATGATTCCATTGTTTGCAAATTCTGCGAGTGCAGTTTTTGTTGCTAGTATCGCAGGGCAAACAGGGGCGCCTGGGCATGCGCATTATGCAGCGGCTAAAGCAGGAACTATTAATTTAAGCAAGAGCGCGGCGAAATTCTTTGCCTCCCGCGTTCGAGTTAATTGCGTATCGCCGGGTTTGACAATGACTAGGATGGGTGAGGAGGCAATTAAAGGCGCTAATCCTGAATATTTACAGAAAAAATTGCTTTCTCGTCGTGCAGCGACGCCGGGTGAGATTGCTAATGTCGTCGTTTTTATGGCAAGCCCGGCAGCGTCATTTGTTTATGGTGCAACGATTGATGTGAATGGCGGTAGAGAGTTACGGTAATGAAGGTAGTTGTGGGTCTAGCTAAAAAAAAAGTATTAGTTACGGGGGCTTCAAGCTTTATTGGTATTCGTCTCTGTGAACTTTTGGCTGCTCAAGGGTGTTGTATTTATGCCTTGGTTCGGGAAAGTTCGGCGGGGTTGAATGCAATTCTTAATTTGCACGGTGTTTGCTGTGTTTTGGGAGATGTTGAGTCAATTGAAAGTGTGCTGAAAAAAATCGGAACAATTGATATTGTTTTCCATTTGGCATGGTCTGGCGTGGGTGGTGTTGACCGTGCAGATCCGGAAATTCAGATTCGTAATTTTGAAAATTCAATGAATGTGCTGCGGCATGCAAAAGCGCATGGTTGTTCGCTATTTGTTTTTGGCGGTTCGCAAGCTGAGTATGGTCGGTGTAATGGACTAATAACAGAACTTACTTTATGCAATCCTGAGTCTGAATATGGTAAAGCCAAGCTGGCATTCACGATGGCCGGGACGGATTTTTGTGAACAATCTAATATTTCTTATCGGATGGCCCGTATTTTTAGTGTCTATGGGCCGGGTGATCATGAGTGGACTTTGGTCTCTGAATTGATTAGATCAATGTCTAATAACGAAGTTGTGCCGTTGACGCAGTGTGAACAGCGGTGGAATTTCTTGTACCTGGATGATGCGGTGAATGCATTGATCTCGCTGGCTTCAGATTTTTGCGGTAATGGTATATACAATATTGCCAGTGCGAATACGAGGCCGCTTAAAGAGTATGTCAATATTATCAGGCAGAAATTTCCTGAGTCGCCAGCTCCGGGTTTTGGTTTGAGTGTTGGCGTCGCTACTCATGAAATCAATCCTGTTGTTGACAAGATTTTGAGAAAAACAAACTGGAAAGAGCGGTTTTCTTTTGAGGATGGTATTCGAAATACGATAAGTAGTTATCGTTATTTATAATTTTAGTAATTAATTTTGTGTCTCAAAGATGGTTCGTGGGTGGTGCAAATGAAGTGTCGGATGTGTGGGTGTGAATTTTCTGGTCGAGTTGTATTTGAAATGACTGGCGCCCCCGCTGGTGCTCAGTATTACCCGGAGGAAAGCGAATTTGCAGTGGATTGTGGCGTAAACCTAAAACTATGCGCTTGTCCAGTTTGTAATCTTTATCAGCTCGATAATGATCCGGTTGCTTACTATCGCGATGTGATCCGGTCTGGTGGCTATAGTGCTACCGCAGTGGAGTTGCGTCGTAGACAGTACTCGGAAATGATGCGTCGATTTAATATTTCTGGGAAGCGTGTGTTTGAATGTGGGTGTGGTCGTGGTGAATTTCTTTCTGTTTGGAAAGAATTTTCTGTTGAGGCTGTGGGGGTTGAAAATTCGAAATTATTGGTTGATGAAGCCCTTGCAAATGGTCTTTGTGTTGAGCGGGGTTTTATCGGTTCTTCCACCGACGGCTTAAGGGCTGGGCGGTTTGATGCTTTTACTTCATTCAATTTTTTGGAGCATCAGCCAGATCCGAGTGGTATGCTGCAAGGGATTTTTAATAATTTAACTGATGACGGCGTCGGATTGGTGACCGTGCCCGGATGGGAATATATTCATAAACGACAGGCTTATTATGAATTAATTGTTGATCATCTGGTTTACTTTACTCGAGATACTTTCGAAAAAATTCTTAATCGCAATGGGTTTGTTGTAGAGGCGTGGGATGAGTCTTTAGAGGATACTCATGCTGCATTTGTTCGCAGAGTTCGGACTTTGTTGGATGTCGGATTGGAACGGGCTGAAGGCCAACTTTCTGCAAAATTAAAGGGTTTTGTTCGTGCGAACCAGAAAAGCCATGGGCATATTGTCGTATGGGGAGCGAGCCATCAGGGCTTTACGATACTGGCTTGTGCTGGCATAGCACATCTCGTTGACTATATTGTTGATTCTGCAATTTTCAAGCAAGGTCGTTATTCACCCGGGAGTCATCTTGAAATTAAGAATCCAAGCGTGTTGGCTGATGATGATGTTTCTGCACTTGTTGTTATCGCCCCAAATTATGCAGATGAAATTATTAAAATAATCGTCGAGAATTATGGATTGAAATGCCCAGTTGCGGTCGTCAGAGATGGGGATGTTGAGATTTATGATAAAAGTTTGTCTGCATGACCCCCCCTTGCGTTGCGCGTTTTTATTGGGTGTGGCGGTTTAGTAGCATTCAGAGTGATTTAAATTTTCATCTGCATGAATCATCGTCGTGGCTTGGATTGCAAGTTCTTCTCAGTTTTGTGCTGGTTTTCTTGGGTGAGTCTGATGTGTTTTGATGTGCCGCACAGGTTTTTTGGGGGCCTGCTGTGCTTGGGCTTGGCTATGCCGACTTCGGTGAGCCTGCACCATAACCCGCAATCTGTACTGTATGCGGAGTGGCTGGCCTGCCTAGCTGTGGCGCTGGGTTTCGGGCTGTGGGGGCTGAGGCAGGAGCAAGGCCTGCGATTGAAGCTTGCTGCGGTATTCGGGCTGGGCTTGTGCAGCTTGCTCGTGATGGCGCTCTGGCCGGCTAGCCATTCGGCCGGCTATACGGGTTATTGGGCGCTGTTTTTTCTAAGCCTGATGCTGGGGCTGTCTGCAAAAGCGGAGGAGGGCTTGCTCGATTGGGTGGCTGCCGGTTTATTGACTGGTGCAGCGTTGCAGTCGATTGCAGGGCTGATTCAGTTGGCAGGCTGGCCTTCTGCCGGGCTAGTGATGCAGAAGATGTATCTGCAGGCCTTCGGCAATATCGGTCAAGCCAATCACTATGCGAATCTGGTGTTTTTGGGGCTGGGCTCGCTTAGCTTTCTGCATGCACGCAGATTGCTGAACGGCTGGTGGATGACAGGGCTGGCTGCCTGGCTGAGCTTGGCGGCTGCGGCTTCGGCCTCGCGCAGCGTGTGGCTCTACACCTTTGTGTTCGCATTTCTGGGCGCTTGGGCGCAATGGCGCGGCGGCGTTGAAGCGCGCCGTGCTGGGCGGGCTTTGCTGGTGGTGGTGCTGTGTTCGGTTGTTGCCCAGTTGCTGCTGGCTTACGGCAACCTTCTGGATGTGTTCGGGGTGACTTCTTCGCTAGAGCGTGCGGGGGATGCAGGCTCGAATGGGCAGCGGCTGTATAACTGGCAGGCGGCCTGGCTGGCGATTCAGGAACACCCTTTGCTGGGGCAGGGACCGGGTTCGTTCTATAAGGCGTCCATCGATGCGATGTTCCTGACGCCGCCCGAGAAATTTCCGAAGTTTGCCGAGCATGCGCATAACTTGCCGCTGAATCTGGCGGTGGAGTTTGGCGTGCCTATTGCTTTGCTGGTGACGGGGGCGATCGCCTGGTGGTTCATTCGTCATCTGCGGCGTGCGCCTACGCCGACTAGCGTCTGGTGTCTAGCTGTGGTGGGTGTGATTGGCGCTCACAGCATGGTGGAGTACCCGCTCTGGTACACCTATTTCCTGATTCCTTTTGGCTTGTGCATGGGGATTGCTGATGCAGAGGATGAGAGCCTGCGGGTAGTACGAATTCCGCGCTGGGTAGGGGGGGCGATTTCCGTTGTTGGTTTGGGCGTCCTGACATGGATCGCACATGACTGGTGTGCAGTGCGTGAAGCCTATGTGCGGTTGGGCTCAGAAGAGCCGAATACTTCAATGGCGACGCGAGAGGTGGCGCGCGCCGAACTCGACAAGGTGTCACGCTTTTCTGTGTTTGCGCTGCATGCGGAGAGCTTGCGTTTGCAGAGCTGGCATCCGGATGAGCCGGGTGCGGCGCAGATCGCTGAGCGTTGTGACGCGCATTGGCACTACAAACCGGGCTGGTACATGATGATGCGCTGCGGCGAGGCTTATGCGGTGACGCAGAAAACTGCTTCGCTGGATCGTTTGGCGGTGGCTTTGTGTGATGGTTTTTCCTATCACCGTGCAGCCTTGCGCGAATGGGCTCAGGGCTTTGATGCGCAGGACTTGCCAGGGCTGAAACTTGCCGGGCGCAGCTGTCTTTGATCGCTGACTATTTTCCATCGGTTTGATATTCGCGACTTTTCTGGTCGCGCTTGAGAACTGTCTGACGCTCGTTTCCCCGTATCGCCTTCATTCCGGCCTGGAATGAAGGGCGGGGCGCGGGCTGACGGTATACTGCGCGCTTCCCTTCGCGTGGCCGGCTTTTGCCGGGATCTCTTCCGGCATGAAACTCCTGCTTGTAATCCCGACTGTGCATGGCGGTGGCGCAGAGCAGGTGGCTGCAATCCTGGCGCGCGAATGGTCTCGCGTGCACCAGTTGCGGGCCGTGGCCTGGCATGTGGGGGCTGAACGTTTCGATTTCGGGGTTCCGATCGAGGACCTGCGGCTTCCGGCTCAGAACGGCTTGCTGGCGAAGTTGCGAGCCTTTCGGCTGCGCGTGCAGGCGATCGCCGAGATCGAACGCGGCTGGCAGCCGGATGCGGTGCTGGCGTTCATGGATGAGGCCGGATTGGCCTGTACGCTGGCTGCCTTGCAAGGGGGTTGGTGCCAGCGCCTGATCGTGAGCATGCATCACAATCCTCTGTGGTTGGGGCGCGCGCGCCGCGTGTTGATGGCTTGCTGCTATCGGTGGCCGGCTGCGGTGGTTGGCGTGTCGCAAGGCGTCAAAGTCGAGATGGCGCGCAGCATGCGACTGCCGCTTGAGCGTTTGCACAGCATTCCCAATCCGCTGGCCGTAACAGCGCCTGAATATGTGCTGGCACACAGTGCGATGGCGGATAGCTTTGACACGGGATTTACGCTCTTTGCCGGTCGCCTGGATCGTCATACCAAGGGGCTGGATATCCTGTTGGCCGCTCACGCTGCGCTGCCACGTTCGCGGCCGCCATTGCTGATTGTTGGCGATGGACCTGATCGGGACTGGCTGGCGGCAGAGATCGTCCGGCAGGGTTTGCAGGATGTGCATTGCACGGGGTGGCAGGCGGACTTGCAGCCCTTCTATCGTCGCGCGGGTTTGCTGGTGGTGAGTTCGCGTTTTGAAGGCTGGTCCAATGTGCTAATGGAAGCCATGGGGGCGGGCTGCCCGGTGGTGTCGACGGATTGCCCTTACGGTCCGGCCGAGATTCTCGGGTCGGCGTTTCACGCTCAGTTGAGCCCAGTTGAGGATGTGCCTGCGTTGTCGGCGAATATGGCGCGCGTGCTGGCCTTACCGGAAGCTGAGCGGAAAGCGCTTGGCGAAGCCCTGCGCGAGCGCGCATTGACGTTTGCCGCGCCGCTTGTCGCACAGCGCTGGATTGAGTTGGTGCGTAGCCTGCCGGGAGTTGTGCGATGAGTCTGCGCGCTTCGGCTGCCTATATCGCGACACGTATCACGTCTGGCGCTCTGGCGATGCTGACCCTGGCGCTGGTGGTGCGCGGGTTGGGGCCCGAGCGGTATGGGCAGCTGACCCTGGCACTGGCTGCTGCGGCTGCCGTGACGTTGGTGTTGTTCAATCCGATCAATGCGAGCCTGGCACGGTTTTACGCTGAGGCAGATCGACGCGAGGCCTTGTTACGACTGCTGCGGCGAACAATGCTGGGCATGGGGCTATTGCTGGTCTGCGTGGCGTGGGGGCTGGACGTGCTTGGCCACTCGCCGTTTGCGCCCTGGCTGCTGTTGCTGGCGGCCTGTATGGCGCTCGCGCAGGGCATGTTCGATTTTTCCGGCCAGTACCTGGCAGCCGCCCAGCGTAGCGCCCGTTACTCGCTGCAGTTCGTGAGCAAGGCCTTGATGGCTTGCGTGTTCTGCGTGCTCGCCTTGCAGATCGCAGGCGGTGCTCAGGCCGTGCTGGTGGCCATGACGATGGCTTTTCTGTTGGCGGCCTTGCTGGCAGGGGACGTTTGGCGGCCGGTCGCGAACGCACCCGACATTTCAGGCAATCCCGTCTTGAGACGTGATTTGCTGGCCTTTGGCGGCCCGCTGCTGCTGACTTCCTTGCTGGGTTACCTGCTTTTGTGGGGGGACCGCTATGTGCTGGAGCGCCTGATGCCGCTGGCCGAACTGGGCCGCTACAGCGCGGTGATGGATCTGGCCCAGCAAACGCTGGGGCTGATCTTCAGCGGTTTGTGTACTGCCTGGTATCCGCGTCTGGTACAGGCCTGGGGGCGTGGCGAGGGCAGCGAGGTGCAAAGGCTTTATGAGCGTTACGGTGCGCTCGGTCTGGCCATCAGCCTGCCGGCAGGGCTTGGCTTTGCCATGATTCTGCCGGATGTGCTGCCTCTCTTGTACGGAGAGGCGTTTGCCAGCCTGCCGCCAGCGCTGCTGGCGTTGGTGAGCGCCGCGGCGGTGATGGCCGGAGTGAAGGCCTACTACTTTGATCAGCCGCTGCTGTTGGCCAAGCGCGTGTGGTGGCACGCCGCTAGCATCGGATTGTCGGCAGGAGGCGGGCTTGTGCTGGCCTGGCTGCTGGTGCCCGAAATGGGTACGCCTGGCGCTGCACTGGGTTTGCTGCTGGGCCAGTGTGCCGGGGCTGTGGTGAGTCTGTGGGCCGGGCGCGGGGTTTTACGGCCGCGTATTCCTTTTGGATTGTGCTGGCCTCCTCTGTGTGCGGCAATCCTGATGGGAGGGCTGTTGTGGATATGGCCGGCGGCGGGCTGGTTGGCCGTGCTGAGCAAGATCATGGCGGCGGCGGGTGTATATGGTGGCGCGATGTTGATGACTGATTTCGATGGAGTGCGCGGCCGCTGGCGGCGCAGGTTGGCATGAAGATTGTGCTGTTCGCGAATACGGACTGGTTCCTCTACAACTTCAAGCTCTCACTGGCAAAGGCTCTGCGCGCGCGGGGTGATGAGGTCTTGCTGCTGTCGCCTCCCGGGGATTACGGCCCGCGTTTGCGGGATCTCGGTTTTCGCTGGGAGCCGCTGCCTGTTTCGCGTAGTGGCGTGAATCCGCTGGCCGAACTGGCCGTGATCCGCCGGATTGCCCGCTTGTATCGCGAGGAGAAGCCTGATCTGGTTCATCACTTCACGATCAAGTGCGTGATCTATGGCAGTTTCGCAGCACGTCAGGCAGGGATAGCGGGCATCGTCAATTCGGTGACTGGCCTGGGCTTTGCGCTGTTGGCGGATACGCTCAAAGCGCGTTTGATCCGGCCGGTGGTGCTTGGCCTTTATCGCCTGGCCCTGCGCGGCACGCAGGTGGTATTCCAGAATCGGGACAATCGCGACACCCTCGCCAGCTACGGCGTACTGGCGAACAGTGGTGTGCAGGTGATTGCTGGTGACGGCATAGATACGGCCCACTTTGCTCCTGCTCCCCGAGTGCCTCAACAGGCAACGGTGTTGATGATGGCCCGCCTGCTGCATTCCAAAGGGATTGCCGATTTTGTCGCAGCGGCGCAGCGGGTGCGCCAAGTGCGGCCGGATGTTCGCTTTCTGTTGGCGGGGGCTCCGGATCCGGGCAATCCGGAGAGTGTGACGGAGGCCGAGCTGACGAGCTGGCGAGCGAGCGCTGCAGTGGAGTTTCTGGGCCAGCGCAGCGATGTGCTGGCCTTGAACCAGTCTGCGAGCATTGTGGTGCTGGCCAGCACGCAGGGCGAAGGCATTCCGCGCGCCTTGCTGGAAGGCGCAGCCTGTGGCGTGCCCATGGTGGCGACGGATGTGCCAGGCTGCCGCGATGTAGTTGTGGACGACGAAACCGGGTATCTAGTCCCTCCCTCCGAAGGCGAGCGGCTGGCTGAGGCCTTGCTCGATTTGCTGCAGGACGAGGCGAAACGCCGTCGCATGGGCGAAGCGGCGCGTCGGCATGTGGAAGCGAACTTTTCAGATCAGGTGGTGATCGCCCAGACCCTGGCGGTGTACGCCCGTGCAGGCGGGAGGGCGAGCGCATGAGCCTAGTCGTGATCCTCACGGCCTTTGTGCTGACGGCGCTGGGCTGCCGTTTTCTGGCGCAGCATGCCGCGCGTTTGCGCCTGATCGATATGCCAGACGCGCGCAAGCAGCATGGCGCACCGATACCCGTAGTGGGGGGGCTGGCCGTTCTGATCGGTTTTGTGCTGGCTTGTGCTTTGGCGGGGAGGCTGGGCGTTCTGACCGAGGTGGCCGGGCCGTTGTTGCTGATGCTGGTGATCGGTCTTGTAGATGACGCGCGCAATCTCTCGGCGCGTTTCAAGCTCCTGTGCCAGATCGTGGCGGCGGGCTGGCTGGTGTATGCCAGCGGGGCCGCACTCTACGCGATGCCATTGCCTTTCCTGGCCGGTCACCTGGATCTGGGTTGGGCCGCCAAGCCGCTGACGGTGCTGATGATCGTGGCGGTGCTCAATGCGATCAACATGATTGACGGACTAGACGGGCTTGCCGGCGGCTGTCTCTCCATCGCCTCCCTGGCTCTGGCGCTTGCCGCGCAGGCGGCTGGCCGACCGGAGCTGGCGCAAGTAGCGGCAATCCTGTGCGCAGGGATG
Source organism: Uliginosibacterium sp. 31-12 (assembly GCF_030548425.1). NCBI lineage: Bacteria > Pseudomonadati > Pseudomonadota > Betaproteobacteria > Rhodocyclales > Zoogloeaceae > Uliginosibacterium > Uliginosibacterium sp. 31-12. The sequence goes on from NZ_JAUOOA010000001.1 coordinate 367,540, forward strand.
CTGGGTTTTCTGCTGTGGAATGCACGCTGGCCCTGGCAGGCGCGCGCCAAGGTCTTCCTGGGGGATGCAGGCGCACTGGCGATCGGCATGCTGCTGTGCTGGCTGATTCTGAAGCTTTCGCTGTCCTGGCTGGGCTTTGCGGTGCAGCGCGTGCCTTTGACGGTGGTGCTGGCCCCGGTGGCGGTGCCGGTCATCGACTTGTTCGTGGTGGCTTTCTGGCGCGCGGCCGAGGGCCGCAATCCCATGCAAGCCGATCGTGGCCACTCTCACCACCTGTTGTTGGAGATGGGCCTTTCGACAGTCGGAGCGGTGCGCCTGCTGTGGCTCGCAGCAGCTTTGATTGCGCTGACGACTTTCGCAGCCTGGCGCGCAGGTGTGCAGGAGGGGCGATTGCTCGGGGTTCTGCTGGCCGGCTCGCTGGCCTATCTGGTGTGGTTCAGGGTGAGCTGGTTGAAGGTGCGAAAGAACACAGGCGCTTCTGCCTGTGGTCGCGAGCATTCGCTGCCAGAGGCTAGGCCCGCTGGGATGCCACGACGGGTGTTGTTCGTCACCAGTGGTCTCGGTGTCGGCGGTGCTGAGCGGGCGCTGGAGCGCCTGTTGCCCGGTTTGCAGGCGCAGGGCTTGAGTGTGGCAGTGGTGTCGCTGCGTGAGCCGCAAGCGGTGGGGCAAAGTCTTCGGGCGTTGGGCGTCGAAGTATTTGAATTGGGCATGGCACCCTCGCGCCCGACGCCAATGGGGCTGTGGCGCTTATGGGATGTCGTGCGCACGTTCCGGCCGGATGTGATTCAGGGCTGGATGTACCACGGCAACCTTGCTGCGCAGGTTGCGCGCCTTGCTGTGCCGCGTGCGGCGGTGGTGCTCGGCATCCATCAGACGCTGGCACGCCCGGAACTTGAAAGCCGGGCGACACGTGCGGTGATCCGCTGCGATGCGCTGCTGTCACGCTTTGCAGCGAAGATCTTGTACGTTGCTCAGGCTGCCGTGGCGCAGCATGAGGCAGCGGGGTATGCGCAGCGCGCCCTGGTGCTGCCGAATGCTCTGGACACTGCCTTGTTCCGGCCAGACGCTGCCGCGCGCGCTGCGAGCCGGGCAATGCTCGGCGTGCAGGATGATGAGTTGCTGATCGCCATGATCGGCCGCCTGCATCCGGCCAAGAATCACGCTGGTTTTCTGCGCGCCGCAGCGCTGGTGGCGGAGGCCTGGCCGGCGGCCCGCTTTCTATGCGCCGGGCTGGGCGTGACTCCAGACCATCCGGCGCTCGCAGCACAGGTGGAGCAAGCCGCTTTGCAGGGCAAGGTTTTCCTGCTTGGGCCGCGCGAGGATGTGCCCGCTTTGCTGGCTGGGTGCGATCTGAGTGTGCTCAGCTCGATTCAGGAGGCGCTTCCGAATGCAGTTGCAGAAGCCATGAGTTGTGGCTTGCCTTGCGTGGTGACGAATGTGGGTGATGCAGGGCGCATGATCGGTGATACCGGCTGGTTGATCGAACCCGGTGATGATGAGTTGCTTGCGCATGCGATCGAGTTGGCGCTTGGAGAGGGCCTGCCCGCTTTGCAGGCGCGCGGTCAGGCGGCACGCCAGCGAATCGAGCAGAGTTTTGCAGTCGACGCGGTTGCGGCACGCTATGCGCAGATGTACCGCAGCTTCTAAGAGCGCTACGGATTTCCTTGAAATGCAAACGGGGCGCCGCAGCGCCCCGTTTTCTTGAACTGGCCGAGTTTATTTCTGTTTCACGCAATCCACGCAATAGTGGATCTGGCCATCGCGCTGCTCCTTCACGAGCCCGTGGCAATCGCTCTCGAAGCCGGGGAAGCGCTCGTTGAATTCGCGCACAAACTTCAGGTAATCGACGATGGTCTTGTTGAAGACTTCACCCGGAATCAGCAGTGGAATGCCCGGCGGGTAGGGTGTCAGCATTATCGCGGTGACGCGGCCTTCCAGTTTGTCGATGGCGACGCGTTCGATCTCGCGGTGCGCCATCATGGACCAGGCGTCAGTCGGACGCATTGCCGGCACCATGTCCGACAGATACATTTCGGTGGTGAGACGGGCCACGTCGCGCGCCTTGTATACGTCATGGATCTGCTGGCACAGATCACGCAGGCCATGCCGTTCATAGCGCGGATTCTTGGCGATGAACTCCGGCATCACGCGCCACAGCGGCTGGTTCTGGTCGTAGGCATCCTTGAACTGCTGCAGTTCGGTCACTAGCGTGTTCCAGCGGCCCTTGGTGATGCCGATGGTGAACATGATGAAGAAGCTGTAGAGGCCGCACTTCTCGACGATGATGCCGTGCTCGGCCAGATACTTGGTGAGTACGGCGGCGGGGATGCCAGCTTCTGCGAAGTCGCCATCCACATCGAGCCCCGGGGTGATGATGGTGGCCTTGATCGGGTCGAGCATGTTGAAGCCTTCGGCCAGATTGCCGAAGCCATGCCAGCGATCATTGGCCTTGAGCATCCAGTCTTCGCGCTCGCCCATGCCTTCTTCGGCGAGGTAGTCCGGGCCCCACACCTTGAACCACCAGTCGGCTCCCCATTCCTCGTCCACCTTGCGCATGGCGCGGCGGAATTCCATGGCTTCGGCGATCGATTCCTCGACCAGCGCCGGGCCGCCGGGGGCATCCATCATCTCCGCCGCCACATCGCAGGAGGCGATGATCGAGTACTGCGGGCTGGTGGAGGTGTGCATCAGGTAGGCTTCGTTGAAGAGGTCTTTATCCAGCTTGCGGCTCTCTGAATCCTGCACCAGGATCTGCGAGGCTTGCGAAAGGCCAGCCAGCAGCTTGTGGGTCGACTGGGTGGAGAACACCATCGACTCCTTGCAGCGCGGACGATCTTCGCCGATGGCGTGGTAGTCGCCATAGAAATCATGGAAGGCGGCGTGCGGCAGCCAGGCTTCGTCGAAGTGCAGGGTGTCGATCTTGCCGTCGAGTTCTTCCTTGATCTCTTCGACGTTGTACAGCACGCCGTCATAGGTGCTCTGGGTGATGGTGAGCACGCGCGGCTTGGCATTCTTGTCGAGCGCGAAGGGGTTCTTGGCGATCTTCTTTTGGATGTTTTCCCACTTGAACTCGCTCTTCGGGATCGGCCCGATGATGCCGTAGTGGTTGCGCGTGGGCATCAGGAATACCGGAATTGCGCCGGTCATGATGATCGAGTGGAGGATGGATTTGTGGCAGTTGCGGTCGACGACCACGATGTCGCCCGGCGCAACGGTCGAGTTCCAGACGATCTTGTTGGAAGTCGATGTCCCGTTGGTAACGAAGAACAGGTGGTCAGCGTGGAAAATGCGTGCGGCATTGCGTTCCGAGGCGGCCACCGGACCGGTGTGATCCAGCAGCTGGCCGAGTTCCTCCACTGCATTGCACACGTCAGCGCGCAGCATGTTCTCGCCGAAGAATTGGTGGAACATCTGGCCCACCGGGCTCTTCAGGAAGGCCACGCCGCCGGAGTGGCCGGGGCAGTGCCAGGAATAGGAGCCGTCAGCCGCGTAATGGGTCAGGGCGCGGAAGAAGGGCGGGGCGAGCGAATCGAGATAGGCCTTGGCTTCGCGTTGCACGTAGCGCGCGATGAATTCAGGTGTGTCCTCGAACATGTGGATGAAGCCGTGCAGTTCGCGCAGTACATCGTTCGGGATGTGGCGCGAGGTACGCGTCTCGCCGTGCAGGAAGATCGGGATATCGGCGTTGCGAAAGCGGATTTCTTCGACGAAAGCACGCAACTCTGCGATGGTCTCGTCGGCCTCTTCGGAGGTGAATTCTTCGTCGTCGATCGACAGGATGAAGCCTGAGGCACGGCTCTGCTGCTGGGCAAAGGAGGAGAGGTCACCATAGCTGGTGACACCCACGACCTCCATGCCCTCGGCCTCGATGGCCTTGGCGAGAGCTCGGATGCCGAAACCCGAGGTGTTTTCCGAGCGGAAGTCCTCGTCGATGATGATGATCGGGAAGTGGAAGCGCATGGCATTTCCTGTCTGGCTGGTGGCTGCTGAAGGAGCAGCCGCTGCCTTCATGTTAGGGCAGCAGGGTTACGGAATGGGTTTGGCAAGTACAAGGGGCCGCCAAGCATCAGCTTGCGGCCCCGTGAGCGTGTAGTCGGCGCTGGTCGATAGGCGTCAGATTTTCGGCAAGGTCACACCGACCTGTCCCTGGTACTTGCCGCCACGATCCTTGTACGAGGTTTCGCAGATCTCGTCGGATTCGAAGAACAGCACCTGGGCGCAGCCTTCACCCGCGTAAATCTTGGCGGGCAGCGGCGTGGTGTTGGAGAACTCAAGCGTCACGTAGCCTTCCCATTCCGGCTCGAAAGGGGTGACGTTCACGATGATGCCGCAGCGGGCATAGGTGCTCTTGCCCAGACACACGGTGAGCACCGAGCGCGGGATGCGGAAATATTCAACGGTGCGTGCCAGCGCGAAGGAGTTCGGCGGAATCACGCAGTAACCCTTGCCGGAAACTTCCACGAAGGAATTCAGATCGAAGTTTTTCGGATCAACGATGGTCGAGTTGATGTTGGTGAAGACCTTGAATTCGTCAGCGCAGCGAATGTCGTAACCGTAGCTCGATGCGCCATAGGAGACGATTTTCTCCCCGTTGGCTTCGCGCACCAGCTGCGGCTCGAAGGGCTCGATCATGCCGTGTTGCTCGGCCATGCGGCGGATCCACTTGTCTGACTTGATGCTCACGATGCTTCGTCCGGCTGGATTAAGAGCGCGAATTCTAAGGTTTATCGCAGAAATTGGGTGGATTTTGCTTGACGGAGGCCTGAGGCCGGATGCCCGGGCTATTTCTGCTCTTGCAGCCAGGCCAGCAACTCGGCGATTTCGGCCTGGCCCGGCGTGCTCAAAAGCCGCATCTTGGTGCCGGGGAGATCTTTCTTCGGGTTGGCGAGAAAGCGCGCGAGGCGCTCTGGCGACCATACGATGCCGGCATTGCGCAAGGCTTCCGAATAGTTGTAATTGGGCTGACCCGCTGCGGCCTTGCCGAGGACCCCGGCTAGACTGGGGCCGCGTTTGTTCTTGCCGGGCGTGACGGTGTGGCAGTCCGCGCACAGGTCTTCAAATACGGCCCGGCCTTCGCTGGCGTTGGCGGCAAGCGCCGAGTGGCTGGCCGCCAACAGTCCGGCAGCCAGCGCCCATCTTGCGAGGTACTCGTTCAATCCTTGTTCACCACGATGGTGGGGAATTTCAGGCGCATGTCGCGCTGTTTCTCGGCAATGCTCACCGCCACCTTGCGGGCAATCGTGCGGTAGGCGTCGGCAATAGCGCTTTCCGGCTCGGCTGCCACGGTGGGGGTGCCTGCATCGGTCTGGCTGCGGATCTTGATATCCAAAGGCAGCGCCCCGAGGAAGGGTACTTCGTAGTCGGCACACATGGCCTCGCCGCCGCCGGCGCCAAAGATGTGTTCGGCGTGGCCGCAGTTCGAGCACACATGGATGCTCATGTTTTCGACGATGCCGAGGATCGGGATGCCGACCTTCTCGAACATCTTGAGGCCTTTGCGCGCATCGAGCAGTGCGATGTCTTGCGGCGTGGTCACGATTACCGCACCCGTCACCGGTACGGTCTGGGCAAGCGTCAGCTGGATGTCGCCAGTGCCGGGCGGCATGTCGATCACGAGATAGTCGAGATCATTCCAGCGGGTATCGAAGAGCAGTTGGCGCAGGGCCTGCGTGACCATCGGGCCTCGCCACACCATGGGCTGTTCGGGATCAATCAGGAAGCCGATGGAGTTGGCTTGCAGGCCATGCGCTTCGAGCGGGCGCATGGTTTTGCCATCGTCTGACTCGGGCTGAGCCTCGGCGATGCCCAGCATCTGCGGCTGGCTCGGGCCATAGATGTCTGCATCCAGAATGCCGACGCGTGCGCCTTCCTGTGCCAGCGCCAACGCCAGATTGACGGTGGTCGTGCTCTTGCCTACGCCACCCTTGCCTGAGGAAATCGCGATGATGTTCTTAACGCCGGGCAGCAGAGCTACATTGCCCTGCACCTTGTGGGCGATCACTTTCGAGCTGATGATGGCTTGCGCTGAGCGGACGCCGGGCAGGGCGGTGGCGACTGTTTCAAGCTGGGCTGCGATGGCAGCAAACTGACTGGCCGCCGGGTAGCCCAGCTCCACCACGATTTCGGCGCGCTCGCCGCTCAGTCGGGTGGACTTGATTGCTTTGGCTGCAGCGTAAGACTTGCCTGTGTTGGGGTCGATCAACTCACCCAGAGTGGCAAGAAGGCTGGCTTCAGTGGTGCTCATAATGGTTTTTGGGAGAATAGTTGAGAGTTTCACTCAAGTTTACCATGTGTGCAGGCCGCTTGATCCATCCAAGGGGGCCGGTTACCGTGCGGGCTGACGAGTCCTGAAGTACCCTGACCATGCATATTCGCCCATTCAATCTTGCTGACGAAGCTGCCGTGATTTCCCTGTGGCAGATCTGTGGTCTCACACGGCCGTGGAACGATCCTAGACTGGATATCGTCCGCAAGCTCACCGTGCAGCCGGAACTGTTTCTGGTGGGCGAAATGGATGGAATGGTCGTAGCCAGCGTGATGGCTGGCTATGATGGACATCGAGGTTGGGTGAATTATCTTGGTGTGGCGCCGGAGCAGCGGGGGCGGGGTTTTGCCCGGGCACTGATGATACGGGTGGAGGAGTTGCTTACGGCACGTGGCTGCCCAAAGCTCAACTTGCAGGTGCGCCAGGATAACGAGGTGGCTCTAGGTTTTTATGCGGCTATCGGTTATGGCCAGGATGCGGCTTTGAGCCTGGGCAAACGCTTGATCCAAGACTGACTATCTGGAGGAGATTTCATGCACGGAAAATTGTGGACGATCTTGGTTGGACTCGTTGTACTGGCCGGCTGTGCTTCGGCACCGCCAGCGGACCGTTTCGTAGCCTCTGCAGATGGTCAGGAAGTGACCGACACCCACTACAAGCTGGTGTGGCGTCGCTGCGTAGAGGGCATGGTGTGGGATGGCAAGACCTGCAGTGGCAGCGCGCTGGAGTTCGCCTATCCCGATGCGCTTTCGCGCGCGCGCGTGGAGGCCGGCGCGGGCGCCAAGGCCTGGCGGATTCCGACGGTGCAGCAGTTGGGGCATCTGGCCGATCGTCGTTTCAGCAAACCGGCTATCGACAGCAGCATGTTTCCGGCAACTCCGACAAAATGGTTCTGGACCGACAGTGATCTGCATCCCGCCGATTACGATCCTTTCCAGCCGCAGGATATCTGGGTGGTGGATTTTGCGAGCGGGCGCAGTGGCATGACCAAGTCGGATGATCGCCTGCCGCTGCGACTGGTGCGCGTGATCAAGTAGTTAGCGGGGACAAAGCCGGGCGCGCGGCTGTGCGCCCGGGCTACAATTACGGTCTTCCCCTGCAATTTACGTGCATCAGACCAACATGACCCGCAAGATTTTCGTTACCAACGCCCTGCCGTATGCCAACGGCGATATCCACCTCGGCCACCTTGTCGGCTACGTTCAGGCCGATATCTGGGTACGCTTCCAGCGCATGCTGGGCAACGAAGTGCATTACGTGTGTGCCGACGATACCCACGGCGCGCCGGTGATGCTGCGGGCCGAGAAGGAGGGCATCAGCCCTGAGGCGCTGGTCGAGCGGGTGCGCGGCGAACATCTGCGCGACTTCACCGATTTCGGTGTGGCCTTCGACAACTACCACTCGACCCACAGCCCGGAAAATCGCGCCTACGCTGAAGACATTTACAAAAAGCTGCGCGCCGCCGGCATGATCGAAACGCGCGCCATCGAGCAATACTACGATCCGGTCAAGAACATGTTCCTGGCCGACCGCTTCATCAAGGGCGAGTGCCCCAAGTGCGCGGCCAAGGACCAGTACGGCGACAGCTGCGAGGTCTGCGGGGCCGCCTATGCGCCGACCGAACTGAAGAATCCGTATTCGGCCGTGTCCGGTGCGACGCCCGAATTGCGTTCCTCCGAGCATTTCTTCTTCCGCTTGTCGGACCCGAAGGCGGTCGAGTTCCTGCGTGAATGGACCCGCGCCACTAATGCCGATGGCTCCCGTCGCATGCCGCCGGAAGCTTCCAACAAAATGCGCGAATGGCTCGGCGAAGCTGGCGAGAATAAGCTCTCGGATTGGGATATCTCGCGCGATGCGCCGTACTTCGGTTTCGAGATTCCGGACGCGCCGGGCAAGTATTTCTACGTCTGGCTGGATGCGCCGATCGGTTATCTGGCTTCGTTCAAAAACTATGCAGACCGCATCGGTCTGGATGTGAGCGACTACATCGATCCGGTCAAGGCCGAGGCGGCTGGTACCGAGATGGTTCACTTCATCGGCAAGGACATCCTCTACTTCCACGCTCTGTTCTGGCCGGCGATGCTGAAGTTCGCCGATTACCGCACGCCGAACTTCCTCAACGTGAACGGTTTCCTGACCGTTGATGGCGCCAAGATGAGCAAGAGCCGCGGCACCTTCATCACTGCCCGCTCCTATCTTGAGCAGAAGCTGAATCCGGAATGGCTGCGCTACTACTACGCCGCCAAGCTCAACTCGAACATCGAGGATCTGGATCTTTCGCTGGATGACTTCGTGGCCAAGGTGAATTCGGATCTGGTCGGCAAGTTCGTGAATATCGCCAGCCGTTGTGCCGGCTTCATCAGCAAGCGCTTCGAAGGCAAGCTGTCGGCGAGCGATGCTGCAGCGCTGGCCCCGTTCGTTGCTGAAGAAACGATTGCGGCACTGACGAAGGCTTTCAACGATCGCGACTACTCCAGCGCGCTGCGTGAAGTGATGCGTCTGGCCGATGTGGCGAATGTGTACGTGAATGACGAGAAACCCTGGGAGCTGGCGAAAGATCCGGCCCAGCTGGAGCGCCTGCACCGCGCCTGCTCGACCGCGCTGAACCAGTTCCGTGCCCTGACGATCATGCTCAAGCCGGTGTTGCCGACGCTGGCCGCGCAGGTCGAAGCCTTCTTCTGCGTGACCGTGTTCAAATGGAGCGATCTGGCCACGCCGCTGCCGGCAGGTCACACCATCAACACCTATGCTCACCTGATGACCCGCATCGAGCGCAAGCAGATCGATGCGCTGATCGAAGCAAACAAGGAAACCCTCGTGACGGAAGTGAAGCAGTCCGAACCGGCGCAGAAGCATGCCCAGCATCAGGCACATACCGCTCAGACCGAGACGGCACAGGCCGAGGAGTTCGAACCCTTCATCAGTATCGATGACTTTGGCAAAGTTGATCTGCGCATTGCCAAGATCGTCTCCGCAGAGCATGTGGAGGGGGCGGCCAAGTTGCTCAAGCTGCAACTGGATATCGGCGAAGAAAAACCGCGCCAGGTTTTCGCTGGCATCAAGAGTGCCTACGACCCGGCTTTGCTGGTTGGGCGCCTGACCGTGATGGTGGCCAATCTCGCGCCGCGCAAGATGAAATTCGGCATGTCCGAAGGCATGGTGCTGGCAGCATCCGACGACAAAGGTGAAGTGCCCGGTCTCTTCATCCTATCGCCGGATTCGGGCGCCCAGCCTGGCATGCGGGTGAAGTAAGCGATGCAGAGCGCCTCGCGGGGTTTTCGCGTTACGCCGCGTCTCCTGCTGTGGCTGGTGCTGGATCTCGTGGGCATGGTCCTGTTTGCTGGCGGCGCGCTATATCTGGCGGCAGGGCAGGTACTGTACCTGCGCCTGCCCACGACGCTGATCGAGGCTGCGGTTTTGCTGGTGGCCGGTGGTCTACTGATGCTGGTTGCTGCGGCCAACTTGCTGCGCGAAGGTTTTTCTGGCCGGACGGTTCAAGCACTGGACAAACCGTTGCGTGACTGACTGGTCGTGGCCTTGCGACGGATCTCGCCGGCCTGGGTTTTTGTCTTGCACCTGCGACGGCGTTGAATTTATTCAGTCTGGTTTTGGGCTTGAATTTGCAGAGGAGCGTGGCAGTGATGTCGTTGCACAGGTTCCATCCGAAGCTCCAGGAAGCCATCGAGGGCTACACTAAACACCGCTTTGCCCGTGATCTGTCGGCAGGTTTTACGGTAGGCGTACTGGCCTTACCGCTGGCGATGGCCTTTGCGATAGCCAGCGGTGTCAGCCCGTCTGCGGGGATCTGGACTGCCATCATTGCTGGTTTCATCATTTCCGCTTTTGGCGGCTCGCTGGTGCAGATCGGTGGTCCCACGGGTGCCTTCATTCCCATTCTGTATGGCATCGTCGCCGCCCATGGGGTGAGCAACATGCTGGCCGCGACTTTCATGGCCGGCATCCTGCTCGTAGTGATGGGGCTTACGCGGATGGGTAACCTGATCCGTTTCATTCCGATCTCGGTCGTGATCGGTTTTACCAATGGTATCGGGGTGGTGCTGGCGCTGTCGCAGGTCAAGGATTTCTTTGGTCTGGGGGGCGGAGCGCTGCCGGCTGAGTTTTTTGCACGGATGCGGGTGCTGGTCGAACTTGCACCAACCGTCAATCCTTATGCTGCAGCGCTGGCCTTGGCAACCGTGGCGCTGAAGGCCGGTTGGGAAATGCTGGGACGACGCTATCCTCGCGTTGGAGCCGTACCGGCTTTGTTGATAGCGCTATTGCTGGGAACTGCGCTTGGAGTCGTGCTGGAATTGCCAGTGGAAACCATTGGCAGCCGTTTCAATGGTATCCCCCAGGGCTTGCCGGCCATTTCATTCCCTTTGCCCGATCTGAGTCGCTTGGGCAGCCTGCTGGCGCCGGCTATCACGATAGCCTTGCTGGGGGCGATCGAGTCTTTGCTCTCTGCGCGTGTGGTCGATTCTCAGGTGGGCGATCGGCATGACCCGAACCAGGAATTGATGGCCCAAGGGCTGGCCAACATTGCTTCGCCATTCTTTGGCGGCATCGCTGCTACGGGCGCGATCGCACGTACTTCGACCAATGTACGTGCCGGTGGCCGTACGCCGGTTGCTGGCATCGTACATGCGCTGACCCTGCTGATCATCGTGCTGGTGGCTGCGCCTCTGGCTGTCTGGGTGCCGATTCCTGTATTGGCGGCGATTGTGGTGGTGACTGCCGTGCGCATGGGGGAGTGGCATGAGTTCGCGCGCTTGCGCCATTTTTCGTGGAACTACCGAATTACCCTGTTGGCCACTTTTCTGCTGACGGTGCTTTTTGATCTGACTGTTGCGGTGGAAATCGGCATGCTGCTGGCGAGCCTGTTCTTCATCTATCGAATGCAGGATCTGACCGTAGCTGAGCCACTTGGCGTGCAATTGCGTCCTGGCCTGCTGGCTTTTGATTTGCGTGGTTCGCTGTTTTTCGGAGCAGTGGCCAAACTGGACGCCCAGCTCGATCCCGCGCGCCTTGATGTTGAAGTGCTGATTCTGAATCTGCGTGAAATCCTCAATATTGATACCTCCGGGGTCGACTGGCTGGAAGGGCTGCAGGAAGCGCTGGAGAAAAAGGGGGCGACACTGGTGCTGTGTGGTCTGGGCAAGCAGCCCCGCTCCATCCTGCAGCGCTCAGGTCTTGCGGCTCAGTTGGGCTTGCATAACCTGTGTGTCGATATCGAAGCGGCCTTGCTGCGGGCACGCGAGATCCAGAATGAGCGGGAGTGAGGCAGCCTTGAGAGCGGATCAGATCGTGGTGGGGCGCCGCCTGCGGGTCAGTGGAACTGTGCAGGGGGTGGGCTTTCGATGGTTCGTGTGCAGTGTGGCGCGTGAGCTGGGTTTGCAAGGCTGGGTGCGCAATCTGCGCAGTGGTCAGGTTGAGGTGCTGGTTTGGGGCGCGCAGCCTCAGGTTGTGGCGCTGATCCATCATGTGAGTCTGGGGCCGCCGCATGCCCGTGTGGACGCGCTGGAAGTGGAAGACTCGGCAGAGCGCACTGCGGGCTTCGATCAGAGGCCAACTATCTGAGCGATAGGCGGGGGCAATCGAATCCGGGGTTTACCTTCAAGGCAGTGCCAACCATAATCCGCACACCCAAACCCCTCCGGTTTACTCAGGTATGCCGGAGCCATTTTCGAGAGAGGACTCATCATGGCCGTTCTGGTTGCCAAGCAAGCCCCCGATTTCACTGCGACTGCCGTTCTGGGCAACAACGAAATCAAGGACATCACCTTGTCCGCAGTGAACAAGGGCAAGTATGTCGCCTTGTTCTTCTACCCGCTGGACTTCACCTTTGTGTGCCCTTCCGAGCTGATCGCCTTCGATCATCGTCTGGAGGAATTCAAGAAGCGTAATGTGGAAGTTATCGGTGTCTCGATCGACTCCCAGTTCAGCCATCTGGCCTGGAAGAACACTCCGGTCGACAAGGGCGGCATCGGCCAGGTTGGTTACACTCTGGTTGCTGACGTGAAGCACGAAATCGCCAAGGCCTACGATGTTGAATCCGAAGGCGGCGTGGCGTTCCGTGGCACTTTCCTGATCGATAAGAGCGGGGTGGTGCAGCATCAGGTCGTGAACAACCTTCCGCTGGGCCGTGATATCGATGAGCTGCTGCGCGTGATCGATGCCCTGCAATTCACCGAAGAACATGGTGAAGTCTGCCCGGCAGGCTGGAAGAAGGGTTCAAAGGGTATGAACGCTTCGCCGGAAGGCGTAGCCAAGTACCTGGCTGAAAACGCCAAGGCCTTGTAAGCCGGCTTCTTTCGCAGAAACCAGCCCGGTGGCGCGAGCCCCGGGCTTTTTTGTATCTAAAGCTTCCCCTAAGGGTGCCGTTAGCCCCTTTAGCCGCGCGGACTCTGACGCGCCGGACATTGGGGGAGTGAATAATGAGCATTGCACGCAAGATCACCTTGCTGGTTGTGATTGCCTTGCTGACCTGTGCGGCAGTCATCGCAGTGGCTGTCAGCGGGCTGAGTCGCGTCAAGACGGGCGTGGATGACATCACCGCGACGACCCTGCCGGCCGTGATGGCTGCCGGCGACGTGCGGGCCATGTATCTGAGCCTGCACGCTGCGGCCTACGACCGGGCCTTGATCAGTGATGCCGATGCGGCCAAGACGGCGGATGCCCGCATGGCTGAGCTGGCCGAGGGTATCGTCAAACAGATCAATTTCTATACCGAAAAGGCCCATGAGGAGAGCGAGAAGAAGCTCCTCCTTGACGCCAAGACAGGTATTGCAGCCTATATGGCACGTATGAACCAGGTGCAGAATCTGGCCAAGATGGGGGAGCAGCAGATGGCATTGGGCATCATGCAAACTCAGGTCGGGCCTATTCACAAGCAGCTGGCTGAGGCTTTTGAGGCCTTGCTCAAGGCCAAGAAAGAGGAGGCAGACGCGGTTTCTCAGTCGGCCAGCGATGCTTTTTCCAGCACTTTGGCTGCGGTCATCCCGGCGGCATTGGTGGGTTTGCTGGTGATTGGCGTGATGGGCTTCTTCCTTGGCCGCTCAATCGTGCAGCCGCTTGCGGCCATGCAGGCCGCCATCGTGCGGACGGCTGAGGCGCTGGACTTTCGGGATAGCATCCCGGTGCGCTCACAGGACGAGATCGGCCGCACGCTGACCGCCTATAACGCGCTTCTGGCCCGCTTGCGCTCGAGCTTCGCCGACGTGCAGCAGGCTACCCGGCGCATGCAGCAGGTGGCGGAGCAGGCCGACAGCACGGCGCAGGACATTGCCCGCAATTCCCGCGTCCAGAGTGATGCCTCCTCCAGCATGGCTTCTGCTATCGAGGAGCTTACGGTGAGCATCTCGATGGTGGCCGGGCAGGCTCAGGAGGCCAGCCAGCATACCCACGCCTCACGTGCGAGCGCCGATCAGGGGGGCGAAGTGATCCTGGCAACGGTGGGTGGCATTCAGAAGATTGCCAGCAGCGTGCAGCTGGCGTCCGAACGCATTGGAGCCCTGCGTAACGACAGCGACAGCATCTCCTCGGCGGCCAACATCATCAAGGAAATTGCCGACCAGACCAATCTGCTGGCCCTCAATGCGGCCATCGAAGCTGCCCGCGCCGGTGAGCAAGGGCGCGGTTTTGCGGTGGTCGCTGATGAGGTGCGCAAGCTTGCTGAGCGCACGGCCAATTCCACTCAGGAAATCAGCATTTTGCTGAGCAAGATGAAGGACAGTGCCTTGCTGGCTGTCGACAGCATGGGGCAGGCGGTGCAGGAAGTGGCTGCTGGGGTGGAGAAGGCCCGCATGGCCGGTGAATCCATCCAGACCATTCGAGAGGGCTCAGGAGCGGTCGTTGGCGTAGTCGAGGAAATCACCGAAGCGGTACGTGAGCAAAGCTCGGCAAGCACCGTGATCGCGCAGCAGATCGAGCAGATTGCCCAGATGACCGAGCGTAACTCCAACGCTGCCAACGAAGCGGCAAGTGCCGTGGACCAGATTACCGCCATGAGTCGTGACATTGCCCGCACCCTTGATGCCTACAAGGTGTGAGCTGCGGGGGCTTGCCCCCGTCATGCTCAGTTGGCCAGTGCGGCGCTGACGATTTCCTGTGCCTCGCGCACGATTGTCTGCAGATGTTCGGCGGAGATGAAGCTCTCGGCGTAAATCTTGTAGATGTCTTCCGTGCCGGAGGGGCGTGCGGCGAACCAGCCGTTGGCAGTCGTGACTTTCAGCCCGCCGATGCTGGCACCATTGCCCGGCGCGGTGGTCAGGCGTGCGGTGATCACTTCGCCGGCCAGCGATTGGGCTGCGACCTTGTCGCCGGTGAGTTGCTTGAAGGCCTTCTTCTGGGTTGGCGTAGCGGCCGCATCAATGCGGATGTAATGCGGTGCGCCGTACTGAGCAGTGAGCTCGGCGTAGTGCTCGGCCGGGTTCTTGCCGGTGACTGCCGTGATCTCGGCGGCGAGCAGGCCGAGGATGATGCCGTCCTTGTCGGTGCTCCATACCGTGCCGTCGCGGCGCAGGAAGGAGGCGCCGGCGCTTTCCTCGCCACCAAAGCACAGGCTGCCGTCCTGCAGGCCAGGCGCAAACCACTTGAAGCCGACCGGCACTTCCAGCATCTGACGGCCGAGGCCGCCGACCACGCGGTCGATCATGCTGGAGGACACCAAGGTCTTGCCCACCGCGCAGCTGGCCCACTGCGGGCGGTGCGTCAGCAGATAGCGGATGGCGACAGCCAGGTAGTGGTTGGGGTTCATCAGCCCGCTGGGCGTGACAATGCCGTGGCGGTCTACGTCGGCGTCATTGCCCCAGGCAATGTCAAAGCGATCCTTGAGGCCGACGAGGCTGGCCATCGCGTAGGGGCTGGAGCAGTCCATGCGGATCTTGCCGTCGTGATCCAGCGTCATGAAGGCGAAGGCCGGATCAACCTTCGGATTTACCACCTCGATGTTGAGGCCGTATTGCTCGGCGATGCGCGACCAGTAAGCCACGGCTGCCCCGCCCAGCGGATCAACACCGATCTTGAGATTCGCCTTGCGGATTGCCTCCATGTCGATGACATTGCCGAGATCGGCGATGTAGGCCGTTGCAAAGTCCATCTGGGTGATGCAGGCGGCCTTGATCGCCTCGGCGTAGGGCAGGCGCTTCACTTCGATATTGCCAGCGGCCATAAGCGCATTGGCGCGCTGTTCGATCCAGCCGGTCACATCGGTGTCGGCCGGGCCGCCATTGGGCGGGTTGTACTTGATGCCACCGTCCTGCGGCGGGTTGTGCGAGGGGGTGATGATCAGGCCGTCGGCCAGACCGCTGTCGCGCCCCTTGTTGTAAGTCAGGATCGCGTGCGAGATCACCGGGGTGGGCGCAAAGCCGTCGTCCGCCTGCATGCGCACCTGCACGCCGTTGGCTGCCAGCACTTCGATGGCCGAGCACTGGGCCGGGGCGGAGAGGGCATGAGTGTCCTTGCCGATGTAGAGCGGGCCGGTGATGCCCTGCGCCGCGCGGTACTCGCAGGTGGCCTGGGTGATCGCGAGAATGTGAGCCTCGTTGAAGCTGTGCTTGAAGGCGGTGCCACGATGGCCGCTGGTGCCGAAGGCTACGCGCTGCTCTGCGATGCTCACGTCCGGCAGCTCACCATAGGCGGCGAGCAGGGCGGGAATGTCGGTCAGGGCGTCATTCGGGGCGAGCTTGCCGGCGAGAGGGTGGGCCATCGGGAACTCCGTGAAAGGTGAATGCTGCTGATTTTAAGCGAGGCGTTTCAGAGCAGGATTTCTTTTGCCTGAGGATGGCCAAGAAAGTCACGCGGGCTGGCGGTGAAGCCGTAGGCACCGCTCTGGTAGACCACCACTAGATCGCCGGGCAGCGCCAGCGCTAGTTCCATGCGCTCGGCGAGAATGTCCAGCGGCGTGCATAGCGGGCCGACTACCGACACCGTCTCCGTGCGTTCGGGTGCGGCCTTGTTGCCGATGATGACCGGGTAGTTCTTGCGGATCAGCTGGCCGAAGTTGCCGGAGGCGGCGAGGTGGTGATGCAGGCCGCCGTCGCAGACGAGGAAAGTCTGGCCGCGCGAAACCTTGCGGTCGACCACACGGCACACATAGACACCGGCCTCGCCGACCAGATAACGGCCGAGCTCAATGACGAGTTCTGCGTGGGGCAGTTGGGTCTTGGCGAGCTCGGCCAGTGCGGCCAGATTCGCGCCGATGGGGGCCAGATCCAGCGGTGCGTCGCCGGGGAAATAGGGAATGCCGAAGCCGCCGCCGAGGTTCAGCGTGCGTACCGGCGCCGGTGCGTGGGCAGCCAGGCGCACGGCCAGCTCGAAGCTCAGCTGCTGGGCTTCGACGATGGCTTCGCTGCGCAGGTTCTGCGAGCCGGCAAACAGGTGAAAGCCCTCGAAAGCCAGTCCCAGATCGCCGATTCGCTGCAGCAGCTCCGGCACGTTTTCGGCATCCACGCCGAAGGGCTTCGGCCCGCCGCCCATCTTCATGCCCGAGGATTTGAGTTCGAAATCCGGATTCACGCGCACGGCGACGCGGGCGGGCAGGCCGAGGCGCTGCGAGAGCGTGGCGAGTAGTTCGACTTCGCGGAAGGATTCGACGTTCAGCAGTACGCCGGCACGTACCGCCGCTTCCAGCTCCGGCTCGCGCTTAGCCGGGCCGGCAAAGCTGATTTCGCGAGCGTCCATGCCGCTGGCGAGTGCCACGGCGAGCTCGCCGCCGGAAGCCACGTCCAGCCCGTCAACCCGTCCGGCCATGTGCGCCACCAGGGACGGCATGGGGTTGGCCTTGATTGCGTAGTGCAGCTTGACCGCAGCGGGCAGCGCGGCACGCAGGTGGGTGATACGGGCGTCGATCACGGCGCGGTCGTAAGCGTAGAAAGGCGTGCCGAGCTCGGTGGCGAGCTGCGAGACTGACTGGCCGCCGATCACCAGTTCGCCATTGACGATGGGGTACTGGGTCATCGGAGCGTGGCGGGGTTTGACTGACATGGGTATGGGTGTGGCAACAATTACAGGGACATCTTCAGCTTGCGTCCGCCGCTGATGGAAAATCCCTCGCGTTCATAGAAAGCTAGGGTTCTGTCGAACTGAGGGAGTGGTGGCGTTGTAACTTCCAGACGTTTCCAGCCCCGCGCGGCCGCAAACGCTTTTGCCTGTGACAGCAGACGCAGCCCGAGCCCTTGCTCCCGGAAGCCGGGACGGATATAGAACTCGGGGATGCTGCCGAAAACACCTTCGGTGTAGAGCGCATAGCTCTCACAGAGAGCGATGAAGCCGGCTGGCTGGTCCGCAGTGGTGCGCGCGACAAATACGAAGTAGCGGCCCTTGTCGAGAAAATCTTCGAACTGCGACAGGCTTTTCGTGAAATCAAAATTGAATGCTTGCTGGCCCGTGATCCGCGTGATTTCGGCCAGCAATTCGCCGAGCATGGTTGCAACCTCGGGCGCATCCCCGGTATGGGCTTCGCGGATCACAAAAGTCGTGTTCATGCCGGGTCGTCCAGCGGTGAATTCGGAAACAGATCGAGGAAGGTCGTTGCCAGCGCCTTGCGGTCGATCTTGCCGTTGGCATTGCGCGGCAGCGGCTCATGGCGGAGCGCAATGTGGGCCGGCAGTTGGTAGGCGGGCAGACGCAGCTTCAGCGCTGCGAGCAGCGCGGCGGCCTCTGCATCGGCGCGGGCCGGGGTGGCGATCAGCACGATGGCCGCTCCCAGCTGGGGATGCGGCACGCCGACGGCCGCGCATTCGCCGACCAGTCCGGTGGCATAGACCTCTTCCTCTACTTCGCCGGGGCTCACGCGGTAGCCGGAGGTCTTGATCATCTCGTCCGTGCGGCCGATGAAGTAGAGGAAGCCTTCTTCGTCACGGCGCACCGTGTCGCCCGAATACACGGCCATCTCGGGCAGCATCAGGCCATGCGGGCGCAGGTGGGCGGGCAGCGGGCGGAAGCGCTCAGCAGTTTTCTCCATGTCGTTCCAGTAGCCCATCGCGACCAGCGGGCCACGTTGCACCAGCTCGCCCGGCTCGTTGGCTGCGCATTCCGTGCCATCAGGCCTCAGCACCAGCACTTCGTTGTCCGGAATCGCCTTGCCGATGGAGTCCGGCCGGCGGGCGACTTCTGCCGGATCAAGGTAAGTCGCGCGGAAGGCTTCGGTGAGGCCATACATGAGGTAGGGCTGGGTCTGTGGCAGGCGTTCCAGTAAGGACCGGAGCGTGGCTTCAGGCATATGGCCACCAGTGTTGGCGATGTAGCGCAGGTGGCTTGCAATCGATTCCGGCCAGGCCGATAGGGTGAGCTGGATCCACAGAGGCGGTACGGCGGTGAAGCCGGTGATGCGTTCGCGCTCGAGTGCCTTGATCACGTCACGCGGCATCAGGTAATTGAGCAGCACGACACGTGCGCCGGCATGGAAGGCTGTGGTGAGCTGTGAGAAACCGGCATCAAACGACAGGGGCAGGGCGGCGAGCAGGCTGTCGTCCGGGCTGTTGCCGAGGTATTCCGCCACGCTCTTGGCACCGGCCACCAGATTGCGGTGGGAGAGCACCACGCCTTTGGGGCGGCCGGTGCTGCCTGAGGTGTAGAGGATGGCCGCCATGTCCAGCTCAGTGACGGGCGGGTTGAAGCTTCGGCCTGCTTGAAGAACATCGCTCCAGACATGAATCGAGCAGTGCGTTTCGCTTTTGCCAGGCCCGGTGAGGATGATGTGACGGAGGTCGGAGCACTGGGGGAGTACGTGCTGCCAGCCGGCAAGGCGTTCGGGCGAAGTGAGGAGCACGCGCACATTGCAGTCGCGCAGGATGTAGGCGACCTGCTCGGCTTTCAGCAGTGGATTGATCGGTACGAAAACGCCGCCCGCCGCAGTGGTGCCGAAACTTGCGACGACCGTTTCGATGCGCTTGTCGAGCCAGATGCCGACACGCTCGTTGCGGCCAAGCCCCAGAGCTGTCAATCCGCTGGCGACGGCGGAGGTGGCTTGCCACAGGCTTGCGTAATCCAGCGTATGGCTGCCGACGGTGAGCGCTGGTGCGGCCGGACTACGCGCAGCGCTGTTTTCGATCAGATGGTGGAGGAGCCAGGCGTCACGCATGGTTTGAGGTTTCTGGACTGGCCGGGACAGGTTCAGGGCTTATAATGCCGCGCTTTCGTGCTGCAAAACCAAGGATACGATCTTGTCTTCGCTCGATACTACGCGCCGGGAGGTGTTGCAGGTGCTGGAAGAGGTTCTGGGCCTGGGGGGCCGCGCTGCATCCTTCGACGATGCTACGCCGCTGTTGGGCGCTGTCCCCGAACTGGATTCGATGGCAGTGGTAGGCGTGATTGCCGCACTTGAAGAGCACTTCTGTTTTCATCTTGCCGACGATGACATCGACGGCTCGACCTTCGAAACGGTGGGCACGCTAAGCACTTTTGTGGCGAACAAGCTCGGCCGCTGATCGTTCCCTGCGGCAGGGCTCTTGGCCGCTGCCGCAGCTCACCCGGCTTTCGCCGGGGCGGCGCCCAAGCCTTACTTACTCTTGATCATCGTGCCGACACCATGGTCGGTGAGGATCTCAAGCAGCAGGCAGTGTTCCACGCGACCGTCAATGATGTGCACCGAGTGCACGCCGCTGCGCGCTGCGTCCAGCGCGGAGCTGATCTTCGGCAGCATGCCGCCGGAGAGCGTGCCGTCGGCGACCAGGTCGTCAATCTGGCGTGGGGTCAGCCCCGTAAGCAGATTGCCTTCCTTGTCCAGTACGCCCGGGGTGTTGGTCAGCAGCACAAGTTTCTCGGCCTTGAGTACTTCGGCGAGCTTGCCGGCGACCAGATCGGCATTGATGTTGTAGGTTTCACCCGCCGAGCCCACACCGATCGGGGCGATCACCGGGATGAAATCGCCTGAATCGAGGAAGGTGATGATCGAAGGGTCGATCGAGGAAATCTCGCCGACCTGGCCGATATCCAGCATCTCCTCGGGGTTGTCCTTGTTGGGCATCATCAGTTTCTTGGCCCGGATGAACGCGCCATCCGCTCCGGTGAGGCCCACGGCCTTGCCGCCATGTTTGTTGATGAGATTGACGATGTCCTTGTTGACCTGGCCGCCGAGCACCATCTCGACGATGTCCATGGTCTCCGCATCGGTCACCCGCATGCCCTGGATGAACTGGCCTTGCTTACCTACGCGTTTGAGCAGGTCGTCAATCTGTGGGCCGCCACCATGCACCACCACCGGGTTCATACCGACCAGTTTCAGCAGCACCACATCACGCGCGAAGCAGTCCTGCAGTTTGGGGTCGGTCATCGCATTGCCGCCGTACTTGATGACGATGGTCTTGTCGAAGAAGCGTTTGATGTAGGGCAGCGCTTCCGCGAGGATTTCGGCCTTCAGGGCGGGGGCGAGCTGCTTGGTGTCTGCGGACATGGCGATACCTTGGAAGGTGGAGCGAAAGGCAGGATTTTAGCGCATGAAAAAGGCAGAGCCCGGCGGCCCTGCCTTGTTTTTCTGCCACTCGTCCATCTCCGCCACAGGAACAGATCTGCCACCCTGCGGCCACACGATCCGGCAGCGACCCGTGTCGGCCTGTTCCGGCAACGCCCCGTTCAGCTGATCATCAGCTTTTTGGCCTGGGTGATGGTCTTGTGCGGCAGCGTGAGCTCCAGTACGCCATCGTTGAATTTCGCGCAGGCTTTGCTTTCATCCAGCGTTACCCCCAGATCGAAGCTGCGGGAAACCTTGCCGAAACTGCGCTCGGTGCGCAATACGCGCTCGCCATCCTTTACTTCGCGTTCGTGCTTGCGTTCAGCGCTGATCGACACCGTGCTGCCTTCGATTTGCACATGGATGTCTTCCTTCTTTACGCCAGGGAGTTCGGCGTGCACGGTGTAGGCATCGTCCTTTTCACGAACGTCGATCTTCATTGACGGCCCATCCATGGCCGTGCCGTATTCAACCGGGCGGACGAAGAAACCGCGGAATAGATCCTCGAAAGGATCAGAACGCATGATGTTTGCCATGATGCTCTCCTTTCCTGACTGGTCACAAAGTGGGGAATTTCCTTCCCCCTCCACTACCAAAATGGGAGTGCCAACGTCGATCATCAAGGGTGCGGAGATCTTTGTGGCGGGAGGTAGCGCTCAGGTTTCCAGGCCAGAGGTCTGACGATGGGGAAGCATCAGGATGGCATCCTGGTTGGTCCAGGAGAAACAGGCGCTGGCGGCTTCTTGCCAGGGTAGCCAGCGCTGGGCGCGATGTTCCGCTGGCGCCAAGCGGACCTCGGAGGGTTGCGGTACACAGACGCTGAAAACGTGTTCGAGATTGTGGTTCACGCCGGGGGCGTAGCGGTGGCGCCATTGCGCCAGAATTTCGAAACGATTGGCCAGATGCCAGTCCTGCAGGGCTGCTGCTTCAACTAGCAAGCCCGTCTCTTCGGCGAGTTCGCGGCGTGCTGTTTCACGCAGGTTTTCCGTGCCTTCGCGGCTGCCGGTGACGGATTGCCAATAGCCCGGATGCAGGGCTCGCTCGATGAGCAATACCTGCAGATCCGGTGTGTGGATGACAACCAGGACCGATTCGGGCTGTTTGTAGCCTTGGCTCAAGCGTTTACTTCCAGACGGGGAAGCTCAGGAAAGTCGCCGATGAGGAGCACCCAGAATCTGATTTTCTGCTCATGCCAGACCTGCACTGCGTCTTCAAGAATTTCGACCAGGGTGTTGAAGCTCTCCGGGTCCGCGGTCTGTAGCGGTTCTGCACGCTGCAGAGCGAGAACGTATGTGTTTGCCTCGTCCCAGGACATGTCGCTGAGGCAATCGGCCAGCGCATCCCAGTTGTGGCCGTACCAGTCCGGGAAATGCAGGGCACGGGCCAGCACATGATGGAGCTTAGTGGTGTCCGTAGCGGTCCCCAGGTCAATGCGATAGGTTTTGCCACCTGCGGTATGTGCGGCCTGGAGCATGGTGCGCGCGGAGTCTGCCGAACAGGCGCTAAGGCTGGCGTCAGCCTTGAAGAGCAGCTCGGAAGCCGTCGGAAGTGAGGAGGTGGTTTTCATGGCTGGATGATGCGCTTGAAGCTGCGGTAATGGTCAGCGCTGTAGTAGTACTCGCGCGCTTCGCCGGTCACGATGCGGCGTGCTCCCCGATCACGCGAGCCTGGCGTGGGTACGGTGTATTCGCGGTAGTAAGCGCGTGCCTGGGCGGGCAAGCGGCGTTCGCGGTTCTGGAACACGACGCCATCCTTGCGGTAGGGGAAGGGGCCGCCGCGTTCGATCAGGCGCAGGGTGTCGCGCGCTTCGGGCGGGAGTTCTGACTGGTGGATGCGGGCAATGCTGCCGTCGGCCAGTTTTTCGCGTGCGGCGAGCGGCTGAAGCCCTGAGAGCAGGAGCGCCAGCAGCGCGAGGATGAGGTGTTTGATGAACTTCATGGCCCGAGTTTAGCAGGCAGGCTGGGGCGTGCGGCCTTGTTCAGCGTACCTGCTCGGGCTTGATGCCATTCTTGCGTAGCAGGGCGTGGTAGTAATCCACTAGTGCCGCAAGACGCTTGTTGCCTGGATCCTGGCGGCGTACCCGTTCGATGAAGAGTTTGGCATTGCTGGCGAAGTGATCGTTCCAACCGATGTTTTCGATGTGCTTGAGCAGGGCCAGAGAAGCGTTGAAGGCTACGTTGGTGTTGCCAGGCAGCTTTTCGGCTGCCTCCAGCATCTGGCGTACGGCGCCGTCGTAGTCGCCGCTCTGGGCAAGCTGGGCGCCCTCGGTCATGATGTCGCGGACCTCCGTGCGGATACGCTCGGCGAGCTGGGCACCGAGCTCCGGGCGGCCGAGATCGACCAGCATGTTCTTGATGGCTTCGACAGCGGCGTCGTCTGCCGCATGACGCATGACGTCCATGATGACTTCAGCCGCCATCTCGTCTTGCTTGTTCTCTATGCAGATGCGCGCCAGATCCTTTTTTATGCTGACCGAGGCGCCCAGGCGCGGATCGTTGAAACGGATAGCTTCCTCCAGTGCCGCGTTGGCCTTGGCGGTGTCGCCGGTATGGGTGGCGACCATGGCATTGGAAAGTGCCTTGCACAGCGCCGTCTTGGGTTGGCCGCTCATGCTGCGTTCCATGTCACGGACGGTGTTGGCAGCCCCCACTGAGTCTCCAGAGCCGAGCTGAGCCTTGACGAGCAGGACATGGTCTTCCGGATCGCGAAAGTCCGAGTACTTGCCTTTCTCCACGACCGTATTGAGCATCTTGGTGGCGGTGGCCATATCGCCCACCTCAGTTGCCACTTCGCCGAGCTTGCGCAGGCGGCGTACGGTGTGCGGAGAGACTTTTACCGCGTCTTCCAGTACGGCCTTGGCTTCGTGCAGCTTGCCGGTGGCTTCGCGCGTCTTGGCTAGCCAGTCGTAAGCATCCAGATACATCTCGTTCTCGGCCAGCAACTCCTCGAGTTGTTCCTCGGCTTCGTTGTAATGCTTCTGCATGAACAGGGTCTTGGCCAGACCCAGTTTGGCCCACGGGACTGCTTTGGTCTCTAGAACCTTGGTGTAGCAGTCCTGCGCTTCGCTGGCCTGGCCTGCGGAGACATGCAGCTCCGCACGCAGGCGCAGGAAGTCGACAAGATGACCGGGGTGGGCCTCTTCGCCGCGCCGGCAGGAGGCAATGGCCTCGGGAATGTTGCCGGCTTCGATGAGTTTGTAGGTGGGGATGAAAATGTCACGTTTTTCCAGCGCCTTGGCGATGCGACTGAGCAGCTTCTCTGAGGAGAAGGGTTTTAGGATGTAGTCGTTGGGCGCCAGCTCGGCGGCGCTGATCACGCGCTCATGCTGGCTCTCGCCGGTGATCATGAGGAACAAGGTGGCCAGCGGGATCAGATGGTGATGGCGCAGGTCTTCGAGCAGGTGCTGACCATCCTGACCTTCGCCGAGATGATATTCGCACAGGATGATGTCGAAGTTCTGGTCGCGCAGCTTGCGCACCGCTACGCCGGCTGAAACAGCCAGAGCCACCTGGGTGATGCCACACAGTGAAAGCATGTTGCGCAGCTGGGTACGCATGCCGGCGTTGGCTTCAACGATCAGGACCGAAATCTCTTCGATTTTCTGGGGCATGTGGGCTCGCCATGCGGGCGAGAAAGTCGCCCGATCTGCTTGTGCCTACGGCAGGGAGCCGCTTTTCTTTAGGGCAGCGTACTTTCCGGCAGACTTGCAGGAGCAAGGGTTGCGAGCGCAAAGGCGAGCTGGCGGGCGCGTTCGTGCAAGGCATCGTAACGACCGGAGGCTCCGCCATGGCCAGCTTCCATGCTGGTGAGAAAGAGCAGGGGATTGTGGTCAGTCTTCAGCGTACGCAACTTGGCAACGTACTTGGCCGGCTCCCAGATCATCACCTGTGAGTCGTGCAGGCCAGCTTCGATCAGTATCGGCGGATAGGCGCGGGCTTGCAGATTGTCGTAAGGAGAATAGGCCAGCATGCGTCGGTAGTCCGCCCGCCGTTCCGGGTTTCCCCATTCTTCGTATTCGCCTACGGTGAGCGGCAGGCTAGGGTCCAGCATGGTGGTGACGACATCCAGGAAAGGCACTTCGAGGATAGCTGCACCGAAGAGCCCGGGGGCCATGTTGAGTGCAGCACCCACCAGCAGGCCGCCAGCACTGCCGCCGTTGGCGAGGATCTTCCCCTTGCTGGTGAAGCCTTGGGCGATCAGGGTTTCGGCGCAAGCAAGATAATCACTGAAGCTGTTCTTCTTCTCTTCCAGCTTGCCGGCTTCATGCCAGCGTTGGCCGAGGTCGCCGCCGCCGCGGACATGGGCGATCGCAAAGATCCAGCCACGGTCGAGTAGGGACAGGCGTGTTGCCGAAAACCACGGGTCGTTGCTGATGCCGTAAGCGCCATAGCCATCGAGCCACAGTGGGGCACTGCCATCCAGTTGCGTCGCTTTGTGCCATACCAGCGAGATGGGGATTTGCGCGCCATCGGTGGCCATCGCATGAATCCGAGCCGATGCATAGTTGGCCGGATCAAATCCGCCTAGTACTGGCTGGCGCTTGAGAAGGGTTGATGTGCGGCTTGACGGATCGTAGGCGAAGAGAGAATCCGGCGTCGTCAGTGATTCGTAGGTGTAGCGCAGGATAGGGGCGTCCCACTCGGGTAAGTCTTCCAGATCAACGACATAGGCTGGGTCCGAGAAGGCGATCTGGTGGGTTTTGGCACTGGGGAGGTGAGTCAGCGATAGCTGGGGCAGGCCGGCGCAGCGCTCGGAGGCGATGAGCCAGTCCTGATAAAGATCGACGCCTTCAAGGATCACCTCTTCGCGCAAAGCCAAGACTTCTTCCCAGTGTCCATGCCAGCGGGCGAGAGGGGCGCGGAGCAGGCGGAAATTCTGTCCCGCATCATTGCTGCGCAGATAGAGATGATCGCTGTGGTGATCTACTTCGTATTCCACGCCGGCGCGGCGGCGCTGCACCAAGCGCCAGCGGCCTCTGGGCTGGCTGGCCGGCAGGATGCGTGCCTCGCTGGTGGTATGGCTGGTGCTGCTGGCAACGATGAGGCCGCGTGAGCGGGTCTTGAAGACCAGCAGGTTGAAGCGTTCGTCGCGCTCCTCATGGAGTGGGGTAGGGGCTTTGTCTTGCAGATGCTGACGCCACAGGGAGCAGGCGCGCTTGGTTTTTGCATCCTCAGTTACGAAAAACAAGGTGGCACCGTCAGCGTTTTCGTCTTCAGCCCAAGCAAGGCTCACTACTCCCTTGTGGCTGAGGCGCAGGTTGCGACCGCTGACCAGGTCACGCACGCGCAGCCGGTAGGAGCGCTGGCCACGCGTATCTTCAGTCCATGCGAGATAGCGCCCGGATGGTGAGAGCTCATAGTCCCCAACTTCGTAGAAACTCTTGCCTGCCGCTTCGAGGTTCTCGTCGAGCAGGATCTCCTCGGGGGCGTCTTCCCAGCCTGTGCTTGTGATGCGTTTACGTGCATGAACCGGGTACTGCGCGCCCTGAACGGTTCGGCTGTAGTACATCCAGGACCCGAACTTCACCGGTACCGAAAGATCTGCCTCCTGGATCCGGCTCAGCAACTCGGTATACAGCGCTTCCTGTGCGGCTTGCGTTGGTGCCAGCACAGCCTCGGCATAAGCATTCTCTGCGCGCAGGTAGTCCAGTACTTCTTGGCTTTTCACCTTGCGTAGCCAGTGAAACGGGTCAAGGCGTACGTGGCCGTGGGCAAGGAGCTTTTTAGCGCGCTTGGCGGCATTGGGCGGAGTTGGCGAGAGATCGAGTTTGCTCAAGGCGGAGCCGGGTATCAGAAAGTGAGGGGGTAAAAATACAAGGGCCGCCAAGGAAAATCCTGGCGGCCCTTGCCTGCTAGTCTCGCGGCTGCTTAAGCAGCGCCATCGGCCTTCTGCACATTGCGCAAACGGATGTGCAGTTCGCGCAATTGCTTCTCGTCGACCGGGCTCGGCGCCTGTGTCAGCAGGCACTGGGCGCGCTGGGTCTTGGGGAAGGCGATCACGTCGCGGATCGATTCGGCGCCGGTCATCATGGTGACGATGCGGTCCAGACCGAAGGCGAGGCCGCCGTGGGGCGGAGCTCCGTACTTCAGCGCGTCGAGCAGGAAGCCGAACTTGAGCTGGGCTTCTTCTTCGCCGATACCGAGGGCAGCGAAGACCTTCTCCTGTACGTCGGCGCGGTGGATACGCACCGAGCCGCCGCCGAGTTCCCAGCCGTTCAGCGCGAGGTCATAGGCCTTGGCCAGACACTTGCCCGGATCGGTGGTGAGCAGGTCCAGATGCTCATCCTTCGGCGAGGTAAAGGGGTGGTGGCAGGCGACCCAGCGCTTGTTTTCTTCGTCGTAGTCGAACATCGGGAAGTCGACCACCCAGGCCGGGGCCCACTTGCGACCATCGACGTGGCCCTTTTCATGGCCGATCTTGCTGCGCAGTGCGCCCAGTGCGTCGGTGACGATCTTGGTCTTGTCGGCGCCGAAGAAGATCAGGTCGCCACTGATGGCGCCGGTGCGCTCGATCACGGCCTTCAGCGAGGCTTCGGACAGGTTCTTGACGATCGGCGACTGCAAGCCGGTTTCGTTGATCTGGGTGACGTCATTGACCTTGATGTAGGCCAGACCCTTGGCGCCGTAGATCTTCACGAACTCGGTGTAGCCGTCGATCTCACCACGCGTCAGTGCCGCACCGCCGGGGATGCGCAGGGCGGTGACGCGGCAGGCCGGGTCGTTGGCTGCGCCAGCAAAGACCTTGAAAGCCACGTCTTTCATCACGTCGGCGACATCGACGAGTTCCAGGGTCACGCGCAGATCCGGCTTGTCGGAACCATAGCGGGCCATGGCGTCAGCGTAGCTGATGCGCGGGAAGGGATTCGGCAGCTCAACGTCGATGGCATCCTTGAACACGTAACGGATCAGGTCTTCCATGATCGCGGTGATCTCGTCTTCCGTGAGGAAGGAGGTTTCCATATCGACCTGGGTGAATTCCGGCTGGCGGTCGGCGCGCAAGTCTTCGTCGCGGAAGCACTTGGTGATCTGGTAGTAGCGGTCGTAGCCGGCCACCATCAGCAACTGCTTGAAGAGCTGGGGCGATTGCGGCAGAGCGAAGAATTGACCGTCATGCACGCGGCTGGGCACGAGGTAATCGCGTGCGCCTTCCGGCGTGCTCTTGGTGAGCATCGGGGTTTCGATGTCCACGAAACCGGCATCGTCCAGATAGCGACGGAACGCGCGCGCAGTCTTGTAGCGCAGCATCATGTTGCGCTGCATAGCTGGGCGGCGCAGGTCGATCACACGGTGCGTCAGGCGCACGTTTTCGGACAGGTTTTCGTCATCCAGCGGGAAGGGCGGGGTGACCGATGTGTTCAGCACTTCGAGCTCGTGCGCCAGCACTTCGACTTCGCCGGAGATCAGGTTGGCGTTGGTCGTGCCTTCCGGGCGACGGCGCACCTTGCCGGTCACGCGCAGGCAGAACTCGTTGCGCACGTCTTCAGCGATCTTGAAGGTCTCTGCACGATCCGGGTCGCACACCACCTGCACCAGACCCTCGCGGTCGCGCAGGTCGATGAAGATCACGCCGCCGTGGTCGCGACGACGATGGGCCCAGCCGAAGAGGGTGACGGTCTGGTCAAGCAGGGCGGCGGAAACGAGGCCGCTGTAAGTGGTACGCATTGAAGATCTCCGTGATCCGGTATTTGTGTGTTGTCTTGATTCGGAAGGGCCATCAGCTATCGCTGACGGCGGATGTTCAGTTTCTGGCTGCATCCGGGGCAACCGAGCCCATCGAGATGATGAATTTCAGTGCTTCATCGACCGACATCTCAAGCTCTACGACATCTTTTCTGGCCATCATCAGGAAGAAACCAGAGGTCGGATTTGGTGTGGTCGGTACATAAACGCTGACCACTTCGGCTGGAAGATGCTGCTCTAGCTCGCCGCCGGGGGTGCCTGTCTGAAAACCGATTGTCCAGCAGCCCTCGCGTGGATACTGAACCAGCAGCGCCTTGCGAAAAGCCTGGCCGCCAGGGCCTAGCAGCGTGTCCGAGACCTGTTTGACGCTGGAGTAGATCTGCTTGACCACCGGGATGCGGTTGAGAACGCTCTCCCAGGTTCTTACCAGGCGCTGACCGAAGAAATTAGAAGCCACTACCCCAGTAGCGATCACCACCAACAGGGTGATCAAGGTTCCCAAGCCCCACAGCTTGAAGCCAATCAGGTTGTTCGGCTGCCAAGCTTGTGGCAACAGCAGAAGAGACTGGTCCAATGTGCTGACAATCGCACGCAACACCCAGACTGTAATGACCAACGGTATCCAGACCAGTAGGCCTGTAATCAGGTATTTTTTCATTCAGACGGCGCAGCCTTAGTGGCAGGCACAGCTACCCGCACAGGGCGGGGGAGGTGCATCAGGTGCCGCTGGGCATGCAGCTTCGGATTTGGCTGAGCTGCTGGCGCTGCCTTTGAAGTCTGTGGCGTACCAGCCGCTTCCTTTGAGCTGAAAACCTGCTGCAGTCAGCTGCTTTGTGTAGCTGGCGCTGCCGCAGGCCGGGCAGGCTGCGATCGGCGCATCGCTATGCTTCTGCAGGTGGTCTTTTTGGTGGCCGCAGTCGCCACAACGGTATTCGTAGATGGGCATTTGATTCTCCTCAGCCGTGCATTCTAACGCATTGGCACAACGGGAAAAACCGCCGGCTGATCGTGGTGAGCACGCTAGCGGGCGGTTTTTTTGCTGTAAGGGCTGAAGATCGGGCTTTCAGATCAATCAGAGCGGCACGAAAAGCGCGCTCAAGGCGTCACCAAAGAAAATGGCAAGAATCCCCGCGCCGGCGAGATAGGGGCCAAATGGAATGGGTGTTTCACGCCCGTGTCGGGCAAACACCATCAGACAGATTCCGACGCAGGCTCCGACGACCGAGGAAAGCAGTATGACCGCAGGCAAGGCCTTCCATCCCAGAAAGGCACCTATGGCGGCGAGTAGTTTGAAGTCGCCATAGCCCATTCCTTCTTTGCCTGTCACCAGCTTGAACAGCCAGTACACAGACCAGAGGGCGAGGTAGCCCGTCATTGCGCCGATTACGGCTGCATCCAGCGTGACGAATGTCTGGTTTAGGTTGAATAGAAGCCCTCCCCACAAAAGTGGAAGAGTGATGTCATCGGGCAATAGGAAAGTGTCGAGGTCGATGAAAGTCAGGGCGATCAAAGCCCATACCAACAGCAGCCCACCAGCGGTTTGCCAGCCATAACCAAATTTCCATGCGACCGTAGCTGAGAGTGCTGCAGTAAGCGCTTCAATCAATGGGTAGCGCAGACTGATCGCTGCGCGGCAATGGCGACATCTGCCACGCAACAGGATGTAACTGATGAGTGGAATGTTTTCGAGGGCGCCGATAAGGTGCCCACAATGCGGGCAGCGAGAACGTGGCGTGGCCAAGCCCAGTTGCTCGCTTTTCGGAGCGGTTTCGCCGCGCATTTCTGCCGCATCAGCTAGCCAACCTGCTTCCAGAATTTTGGGCAAGCGATGAATGACAACATTGAGGAAGCTGCCAACACACAAGCCGATCAAGGTGCAGCAGAGGACCAATATGGCCGGAATAGTCAAGTATTCATTAAGAGGCATAAGTGTATGGGGAAGGGCGGCACTAGACCGCCCTGTTGATTATGAAGGTCAGACCACTTGGCCGAGCTTGAAGATTGGCAGGTACATGGCAACCACCATCCCCCCGATGACGGTACCGAGGAATACGATGATGATTGGTTCCAGCAATTGCGATAGGCCGGCGACCATGTCATCCACTTCACGCTCGAAGAAGTCAGCGACCTTGGCACACATGCTGTCAAGCTGGCCGGATTCTTCGCCAATTGAAACCATCTGAACAACCATGGCCGGGAAGACTTGCGCCCCCTGCATGGCAACAGTGAGGCTGGTGCCGGTGGAAACCTCGTTCTGGATGTTTTTTGTTGCGACCTTGTAAATATGATTACCCGCAGCGCCGGCGACAGAGTCCAGCGCTTCAACCAGCGGAACGCCAGCAGCAAACATTGTGGAAAGCGTACGCGTCCAGCGTGCGATGGTGGCCTTGCGCAGGATGTCACCAATGACTGGAATCTGAAGGCTCATCCTGTCCACCCAAGCTTGCATTGCAAGGGATCGCTTGTATGTAGAAGCTATGCCGATTACTGCTGCGATCAATGCCAATAAAATCAGAAAGCCGTTGGCTACAAAGAAATCTGAAAGAGCCATGACAAACAACGTAGGAGCAGGTAAGTCTGCTCCGAAGCTTGTAAACACTTTTTTGAACTCTGGAATCACGAAGATCATCATGACAGCAGTTACTGCACCGGCAACGACCATTACCGAAATCGGGTAAAAAAGTGCTGCCTTGATTTTGCTCTTGATGGCCAGCATTTTTTCCTGGTAGATCGCTATGCGGTCTAGAAGGTTTTCCAATGCACCTGACTGCTCGCCCGCCGCCACCAGATTGCAATACAGCGCATCGAAGTGCTGAGGATGTTTGCGCAGAGAATTGGCCAGACTCGTGCCCGTCTCGACTTCACTGCGGATGTCATTGAGTAGGCGACCCAGCGCGGCATTGCTGGTGCCCTTGATCGCGATGTCGAAGGACTGAAGAAGAGGCACGCCGGCGCGCATCATTGTTGCGAGCTGGCGAGTGAAGATTGCGATGTCCTTATCCTTGACCTTGGCGCCACGGCCAAAGGAGCGTTTCTTGACCTTGGTAACCGAGATGCCTTGACGTCGAAGGGTTGCTTGGACCACGTTTGCAGTTTGGGCGCGAAGCTCTCCGCGCACAATTTTTCCTGCTTTGTCCTTGCCTTCCCAAGTGAACAGGTTCTCTTGCTGGGAAGCGCTTGCTGGGCGGCGTACGGTGCGGGTTGCAGTGGCCATGGTGTTTTCCGTGGATTACTCGTTGGTTGTGGCGAGCACTTCAGTGAGTGAGGTGAGGCCTTGCTTGACCTTGCGCAAGCCTGATTGGCGCAGATCGCTTACGCCCTCAACCTGTGCCTGGGCGGCTACATCCATAGAATTGCCGCCGGTCATGATGATGTGCTGGATTTCTTCAGTGATGGGCATAACCTGATAGATGCCGACGCGACCCTTGTAGCCAGAGCCTTTGCAGCGATCACAGCCAACAGGACCGTAAGGCTGCCAGCTGCCATCCAGATCGGCTTCGCCAAAGCCAGCCTGGACAAGCGCTTCGATGGGAATGTCGATCGGTTTCTTGCAGGAGCAGAGGCGGCGCGCGAGGCGCTGGGCTGTGATTAGAATGACTGAAGAAGCGATA
This sequence comes from Uliginosibacterium sp. 31-12, assembly GCF_030548425.1. Classification (NCBI taxonomy): domain Bacteria; kingdom Pseudomonadati; phylum Pseudomonadota; class Betaproteobacteria; order Rhodocyclales; family Zoogloeaceae; genus Uliginosibacterium; species Uliginosibacterium sp. 31-12. Next base: position 399,544 of record NZ_JAUOOA010000001.1, read on the forward strand.
TTGAAGGGGGCAACCCCCATGTTACGAAGTCGTTCCAGCGTGGTGGGGGCATCGTTGGTGTGCAGGGTGGATAGCACCATGTGCCCGGTTTGCGCTGCCTTGATCGAAATTTCTGCAGTCTCAAGGTCTCGAATTTCACCGACCATGATGATGTCCGGATCCTGGCGCAGAAATGCTTTCAGGGATACCGCAAAGGTCAAGCCAGCCTTGTCGTTCATCGAAACCTGATTGATGCCCGGCAGGTTGATTTCAGCAGGATCTTCAGCGGTCGAAATATTGACGCCCGCTTTATTTAGAATGTTGAGGCAGGTGTAAAGCGACACTGTTTTGCCCGAACCCGTCGGGCCTGTTACTAAAACCATACCGTAGGGCCGTTCGATAGCGTCCATCAGGGCCGCTTTTTGATCGGGTTCATAGCCCAATGCATCGATCCCCAGCATGGCGCTGGATGGATCAAGAATACGCATCACGATCTTCTCGCCATGCATGGTAGGTAGCGTAGAAACGCGAAAGTCGATGGCCTTACTCTTCGACAGTACCAGCTTCATGCGACCATCTTGTGGTACGCGTTTTTCCGAGATATCGAGGCGCGAAATGACCTTAATCCGCGCAGCGATTTTTTCTTTCAGAGCCAATGGTGGCTGGGAAATCTCACGCAGGATGCCGTCCGTGCGGAAACGGATCCGGTAGTACTTCTCGTAGGGCTCAAAGTGGATGTCGGACGCTCCTTCATTGATAGCGTCCACAAGCATTTTCTGGATGAAACGTACGACGGGGGCGTCATCAACCTCTGCCGCACCGGCCTCGGCAGCTTGAGCATCCTCCTGATTGGAATCATTCAGCGCATCGAGATCGAAATCATCGGTGGTTGAAAGGTTCGTAAGGGCTGATGAGACTGACTCGGTCAGTTTGCCTAGCAGGACTGCGAGCTTGTCGACTTCGACAACTACTGGGTCGACGGCTAGCCCTGTCTGAAAACGGATCTCGTCCAGCGCGCGCAAATTGCTGGGGTCGGCTAGTGCCACCGATATGCGGTTGCCGCGCTTGGCCAAGCCTATGACCTGATGCTTGGACATCAGCTTGGTGTCGATTGCATCCTTGGCTACATAGCTTTCGTCGTAAGCCGAAAGATCCATCCACGGACAACCAAAGCTGTTTGCACAAAAGGCTGCGATGTCACTGGCCTTCATCAGGCCGCGCTGCACAACCTCGGCAACAAAGCCGCCCGGATTGCTGCTTGGTGCCGAACACGCTGACGCATCCGCCTCTTTGAGGCGTTCCTGCTGGACAAGCGCACGCGCCAAGCCATTTAAAGCGGATTGTGGGGTGGATGCCATCGTTATTTGATGTGCCTGTCTATCAACGAGTTAGCGGGCTTACTTGATGTTGCACGGTAATTCCTGCGATTGTAAACCCATCCGGCTAGAGGCGTTGCGCCGGTGGTCGGCCTCGAATGGCTCGCACAACCGACTGTCTGGAGGCTCTTAAGCACTCAGGTGCTGCGTTCAAGCAGTATTTCAAGAACGAAACGAGTGCCGGCATAGGCTAGCAGCAGGCATGCAAAGCCTGCTAACAACCAGCGGATGGCCAGCTTGCCACGCCACCCCTTTAGAAAGCGCCCCAGGATCAGAATAGCAAACAGTACCCATGACGCGATGCCAAACACCGCCTTGTGTGAAAAAACGAAGGGCTTGCCAAAGATTTGCTCAGAGAAAAGCAGTCCTGAGCCCACTGTTAGTGTCAGGAATACGAAGGCAGCGTGAATGATGCGGAAAAGAATCCGTTCAAGGCTTAGTAGCGGTGGTAATTCTTCGCTTTCCAAGGTGGCTGCGTGATGGATGTTGCGTTCGGTCGCCGCCAGTACGACGGCATGAAAGACGGCTAGTGTGAATAGACTGTAGGCGAGCATTGCAACGACTATGTGGGTGCGGAAAGCCCAGTTTTCAGCATCGATCGACTGCGGGTGGCCTCCACCCAGCGCGGGCAGAAAAGCGCAGATGGCCGCAATGGGGGCCGCATAGCCCAGCAGTTGGTTGAGCGGAGTGATCAGGCTCTCCAGTGAATAGATCAGCATCGCCAGCCAGAGGCTGAGTGAGAGTGCTATGAAAAGACCGAACTGGAACCCGCCTGTTCCAAACATGGCTTCTGACAGCACGAAGGCGTGGCTCAAGAGCGCCATGGCTTGTAGGCCGCGATTTGCAACCCACATGCTCGGCAACTGAAGCATGTTTGAGCGGCAGAGGGCCGTAATCCCCAGATAAAACGAGGCTGGAAGCAGATGCAGTAGAATGTTTGCCATTCAGCCAGTTTAACGCCCATCGGCTTGCCTGCGGAACCTCCTGGCGGCCCTTTTCTGACGGTTTTCATCAATGCTAGATAACCTTACAAATCGCCTCGCTCAGGTAGTGAAGACTCTGCGCGGTCAGGCTCGCCTGACTGAAGACAATATTGCCGACATGTTGCGTGAAGTTCGCATGGCTTTGCTTGAGGCTGATGTGGCCTTGCCTGTCGTCAAAGATTTGATGGCCCGGATCAAAGAGAAGGCGCTTGGTCAGGAGGTTGTGGGTTCCCTTACGCCAGGGCAGGCGCTGGTCGGTGTGGTGCAGCAAGAGCTCGCTTTGATCATGGGAGGGAGCCAGGCAAGTCTTAATTTCGCAACTCAGCCGCCTGCAATCATCTTGATGGCGGGCCTGCAGGGGGCAGGCAAGACCACGACGGTTGGCAAGCTAGCTAAGTATCTGAAAGAGAAGCAGCGCAAGAAGGTTCTGACGGTCTCCTGTGACGTTTATCGCCCCGCGGCTATTGCTCAGTTGCAGACGGTTAGCGCGCAGGCGGGGGCCGAGTTCTTTCCGTCGTCAGTTGATCAGAAGCCAGTCGATATCGCGCTTGCCGCGATCGATTACGCCAAGCGGCATTATCTGGATGTTCTGCTGGTCGATACCGCTGGGCGTATCACCATAGACGAGCAGATGATGGACGAGATTCGTCAATTGCACGCAGCAATTAAGCCGATCGAAACGCTCTTCGTTGTCGATGCCATGCTGGGGCAGGATGCTGTCAATACCGCGCGTGCCTTCAACGAGGCTTTGCCTCTGACTGGCGTCGTGCTGACTAAGCTTGATGGTGACGCCCGTGGTGGGGCTGCGCTATCGGTGCGGCACGTTACCGGGGCGCCGATCAAATTTACCGGCGTGGGAGAGAAGCTCAACGGGTTGGATGAGTTTCACCCGGATCGGATGGCTAGTCGCATCCTTGGGATGGGAGACATTCTTTCTCTGGTCGAAGAAGCACGTGCTGCCGTTGATGAAAAGGCTGCGCTTGATCTTGCGGAAAAACTGCGCAAGGGCAAAGGCTTCGATCTGAATGACTTCAAGGAGCAGATGGGGCAGATGCGCAAAATGGGAGGCTTATCCGGGTTGATGGACAAAATGCCGGCCCAGTTTGCTCAGGCCGCTGCCCAGATGCAGCCCGGTGCGCCGGAAAAGGCTATGGCTCGCGTCGAGGGTATCATCAACTCGATGACGCCGGCTGAGCGATCTAATCCTGATCTCATCAAGGCCGCACGCAAGCGTCGGATCGCTGCCGGAGCGGGGGTTCAAGTGCAGGAGGTCAATCGCTTGCTCAATCAGTTCGAGCAGATGCAGAAAATGATGAAGCAGTTTTCCAAGGGCGGGATGGGGAAGTTGATGCGCGGACTTGGGGGGCTTAAAGGTATGAAGGGCATGATGCGGGGTGGATGAGTCTGTTGATGGGCTTTGTTGCACAAAGCGCCTGCCCGACAGCGTGTGGCCGATAGACTTGCGGGATGAGCAAGTCTTTGACGCCGAAGTACTGCATGACCAACTGGTCTTCCTAGAACGATTCCTTGTGCCAACGTGGCGCGTTGCTGTTATGGATCGACAAGGACATTGAGTGGGTACCACTGGCGCAGCTTGGTCGAAGCCAAGATGCGCAGCTTCAAGTTGCTCGGCGAGCGTGTGGTGGCCCGCGACTTTGATCGGCAGGTCGCGGAGCTACAAATTCGCGCTGCGCTGCTCAATCGTTTCACCCAGCTCGGAACGCCTCAAACCGTGCGCGTGGCATGAGTCCGTCTGGGGGCAGGGGAATTACGGCCTTGCTTCGATTTGTGCAACAAAGCCGTTCGGAGCGCAATCTATCCTGTTGGTCTTGGGTTGAGCATTGAACAAAACGTACTGAGCGATGGACGCTGACCGACTTCTTTGCTTTTTTTGGTTACCGGTGCCATTTCCGTGGTTTAAGGGTTTTGCTTAATCCCTGAGTGGGGGTTTTCACTAGCCGACCGTCCGAATGTCAGAAAAATGCTTAAGGGATTTCCCTGTCATGGTATTTTTTGGGCTGGCAGCTTGTTAAGCAAGGAGTCGCACGATGTCGCGAAAACGCTCAGAGTCACTGATGCAGCAGGGTTTTACATTGATCGAATTGATGGTCACCGTTGCCGTGTTGGCTGTCCTGCTTGCTATCGCTGTACCTAGCTTTACCGCCCAAATACAGTCTGGCCGGGCGCAGATGGCGGCCGATGGTCTTAAGAGGGCTGTCGCGAATGCTCGAGCGATCGCATCCCAGACCGGTAAGCGAACGACACTAACCCTCAAGGGGGGCGTAACTGGGTGTGACCCTGCCGCTTGGGCTATCACGCAAAAAGCCGCAACCGCTAGCAATCCTGATGCAGTTACGGTGGTTGGGTGTCTTACCCAAGTCGACTTTTCCAAGCGCTATGAAGGTACTTCTTTGGCTGGATCTGACTCTCAGTCAGTGGTTTTCTTGCCGACAGGTATTGCGACTAACACAAGCGCGCTGACTTACACATTTACGGCAGGAAGCTCCAGCAAGTCCCTGACGATCAACGCTGGTGGTGCTGTTAATGTGCTCTGATTCTGGAAAGTCCTTACAGCTTGGCGCCACCTTGATTGAGGTGTTGATAGCCGTTCTTGTATTGTCAATTGGCCTTCTTGGTGCTTTGAAGCTTCAGACCGAAGGGGTGCGTCTGAATGCTGATTCGAAATACACAGTTCTTGCTGCTGCGTTTGCGCATGATGCATTGGATGCACTGACTTTGGATCGCTTCAACGATCGTGCCAGTTGGACTGCGATCGATACCATTACCACACCTTTGAGCTGCAATACGGGTACATCAAGTGCGGCGAGTTCAACAGCAACTGGAGCTACAGGGCGGGCGAGCGAATGGGCTCAAAAGGTCGCTTGTGATCTACCTGATGGCAAGGCCAAAGTCAGTTGTACGAGTTCGGGAGAACCCAAAACTTGCAACGTAGAGTTGCGCTGGACTCCTTCTGGCCGCGATACGGTCTCCGCTACGTATTCCGTATATGCCGGAGCAGCTTCCTCTGCGGCAGCCAGCTCTGCTGCTTCTAGTTCATGATGCCGGTACCAGCGATGATAGCTATTCAGCCAAAGCACAACACTCTAAATAGGCGACAGCGTGGTTTGACGCTGGTCGAGTTAATGATTGCTTTAGTTCTTGGGCTGATCGTAGTAGGCGGCTCGTTGGCTGTTTTTCTAAGTCAGCGCGTCAGTAGTACTCTTTCTGCACAAATGGCTGATGTGCAATCCGAGGGGCGCATTGCACTGGATGCAATGGCTCGCGATCTGCGTGCTGCTGGGGATTTTGGTTGCTGGCCAGTAACCAACCCAATTGATGAACGACTGAATAACAAGACTGCGCTGGATGCCGATCAAGGCGGCATTTTGGGGTTTGACAAGCTGGCGGATGTGCCCGCCGATGCCTCTGGCCATTACGGATTGGCCAAGGTTAAGGATTCAATGCCCAACGACCTGACCGATCTTGCAAAGAACTCCAGCGTTGTTGCATTTGTGGGTATTTCTGGCTCCCTTTCGGTGCTCAGTACTGCAATGGGCTCGCAAGCTGCAGATCTTGTTATCAAAAAACCACTTGAGCTATTCAAATCCAATGATCTGGCGGTTGTTACGGATTGCATTAATTGGGCGAAATTTGAAGTAACTTCGGTCACGGTGCCAGATGCCAGTGGTACGACGCAGACGCTCAAGCATGAGGCGGGAGAGACATCCAGTTTCGGCAAGGGAAATCTTGACGGAAATATTGGCGAGTTATTTGGTGTTGGGGCTTCCGTTGGTCGCTTGGACTCTGTTTGGTGGTTCATGGGGAAGGTCAACGGGCAGTCAGGGCTTTTTCGCCTGAGTGCGCGTGACAACGTTCCCGTGCTGGTTTCGAGTCGGGTGGCTGCGATCAGTGTGAACTATGACCTCAGCAATAGTGCAAATGGTAGCGTTACCGACGCAGGTAAGACGGCCGCTCAGGTTGAGGCAAGTGCCAATAAATGGACCAGCGTGCGCTCAGCCACAATCAGCATGCTGATGCGTTCCGAGAAGGTCGGGAATGCAGGTCAGCAGACAGCGACATCATTCAATGGACAGAGCGTTTCAAGCGATAGTCATGTCTATCTGCCTTTGCAGATGACGATCGCCCTGCGCAATCAATAAGGAGAGTGAGCATGCGTCATTCCAGCTCATTTGATCGACAAAGAGGGGCTGCGTTGCTGGTCTCGTTGATCATGCTGATACTGGTTTCTTTGTTGGCAGCTGCCGGCTTCATGCTCTCTACAGGCGAGGCGCGCGGGGCTGCGGGCTGGAGTGACCGACAGCGGTCGATGTTTACGGCCGAAGGGGCTTTGAAAGAAGCTGAGGTTGCCGTAGCAAGCCTGGTGGCAAGTTCACAGGATATCGAGACGGCGCTCAGCGGGCGTTCAGGCTATTTTCTGCGCAAGAACGGCAATGTGCCAGATTTCGATCCCTGGCCGGTTTCCAGTTCGATTTCCGCCACTCAGCCAAATTCTGGTGCGGATAATGCTTATTACATCGTCGTGTATGAAGGCAAGGCTGTCGGTAGTAATGACGGCATGCTCAGTGGCGGACGCGTGAATCAGACGGCGGCCAAGCCGCGCTTCACGCTTTACGCCAAAGCGGGTGGTATCAAAGAGGGTACTTATGTGGTGCTCTCAACTTCCAAAGAATTCTGAAACTGGGGTTAATCATGGAACACAAAGCGATCAAGCGTATCGGAGCTGCTTCCTTGGTGGCACTGCATCTGTTCAGTTTCCCTGCCTGGGCGCAGGTTTGCTCGAATGCAGAGGGTTTAGGAGCTGTTTTTTCTGTTTTAAAGGATGGAAAAATTGAGTTTGCCGGCGGCTCTGGAGATCGCTGCGCCATTACTTTTTATGGTGCCAGTTCAGTCAATACAAAAACGCTTAATACGGCCGGCTCAGGATCGAATGGAATTCCGTGCAAAGCCTATATGGCTTCGAGTGAGGTTGACACAAATTCGGCGTCCAAATCGATCACAAAATCAGATAGTGAGAAAGCAGGTCCGGATCTGGCTACCTTTCTTTTCAGTACGTCATCGAAGCGCCTAGAAATCGATAAAGATAATGGTGGGGTGAAAATCAACGACGTCATTGTTAGTTTTGATGCTAGCGGTTTGGGGTCTATAGGAGGGGTTGCGGCGGGTGTAAGGAAAGTTGGGAATCAATTCTTGTTCTCAGGGACTGAGTTCGATTCGCTTTATGTGCGTGCCTTGAATAATGGTGACGGAGTGGTTTTTGAGCAGCCACTTAGAATCAATAACATCTACTTTGGTAACAATTGCAACGGGGATTCTGGTATTACGTTTGCTCAAGATGGAGCGAGTGTTGCTGAGCAAAGTTATATCAGACAGCTTGATTGGAAAGATGGCTGTCGTTTGAATGTGACAGGCCCTGGTCGAACGACTCTGAATGTTTTGGGGAAGAGCGCTGCCGGCACTGTCGTTGGATTGGATTTGCAACAAGCTAATCCGTGTATCAATTGGATTGGAACTTGTAGTCAGGCCACGAAAACATGGGCGCAGATGGATGCTCAGCATCCCGAGCGATTGCAAATCAATCTTTATAACGGGAACCTTGAGGTCAAAGATCGCTTTAGTATTTCGGCCGGTATTTACGTGCCGAACGGCGATTTAAAGATGACTGGGGCTACGGGTTCCTCAATTGTAGGGGAGGTGCTCGCTAAAAACGTGATTGGTTCTCAGAACAATGATTCGCAGTTTTTCTCGAAATCTACCTCTCAGGCGGCTCCTCGTGTGGGCGCCTATTCTTTGACCCCTCCGGTTACAGAGCTGATCACGAACAAAGATTCTCTGGTCTATCGCGCCCTGCAGAAAGATCAGCCGGGTACCTCCGGTCATCTGCAGGCTTTCAAGCTCAAGGACGACAGTTCGCAGAACACTACGCCGGAGTGGGATGCGACGGATGTGTCGGCGAGCAAGATGAGCGCAGATAATCGTCTGGCCAAGCTGCGCACGGAAACCACGAACTGGGCGAGTGCGAGCACGGATTTTGAAGCCTTGAGCAATACAGCTTCGGGCGCCACACTGGCTCAGGCCTGCGCGGTAAATCCCACTCAGACGGCGTGCCGGATTACGGGTGACAAGCGTCTGGCGACTTCCATGGTGGGGGTGCCTTGGCGCGTAGCACCACTGTTGCTCGGCGATTCGGTGTTGTTCGCTACTGACGACGGAATCCTGTATTCGGTCGACAAGACCAATGGCAACCTGAATTGGGGCTGGATCCCGCGTGATGTACTGGCCGAGAGCCAGGCTGCGTTGAGTTCCACGCCCATGAAGCTGATGGAAGCACATCCCTGGGGGCAGATTGCGTCAGTGCAACTCTTGGAGGATGACGTGTCATCTACAGCAGGCGCAAAGGTCACGCGTACTTACGTGACTGGAACGGCTTTGGGTGGCAAGCTGCATTTCTCGATCCGAGTTAGTAACGACGGTAAGTCGCTCGACAAGGTCGTGTGGCTGGATTCACGCACGAGCGAGTATTCACCGGGCTCTGCAGGCAACACCAATGATGGCGAGGCAGGTTGGAGCAGTGGCGTGTATGGTCGTCCGTATGGTGGTGCTGCACCAGTAGGGGCGGTGATGGGCGGCAACAAGGTTGCCTATGTGGTGGGCGGCAAGCTGGTGACACGTGAGGTGAATACCGATGTTGCTGCTGTGGAACGCAATTTCACTACCGGTGGTGAGATGGCGTCTGCCTCCTCCTCGGCGGCAAGCTCCGCTTCTTCCAGTGCAACCAGTTCGGCAGCCTCGTCCGTGACGAATTCTGCCGCCAGTGTTACACCCAGCAGCAACCTGTTGTATGTGGATGACAACGCGATCTACTTCGGTGCGGAAGACGGTAAGGTTTATAAGACCAAGAGTACAGGGGTGATCGAAACAGGTGAGTACAGCGTCGACAAGCTGCGGACTTATCGCACTGGCGGCTCGGCTAGTGCGGTGTGGTACGTGAATGGCAGCAAGATCGCCTCGGCCAGTGGTAATGGTCTGATCCTGCTGGCGCAGACCAAAACTCACGTGACGGCCTTGAAGTACTTCTCGGACAAATGGACTTTTGCCTGGCAGACCGGCATCAATGCTTCGACGAAGCTGGGTGAATCCGACCCAGCGACTAATCCGAGCATCAGCGTTCTGGCGAGTGACAATGCTTATCTCTCTGCTCCGGCCGACATCATCAATGGTGTGGTGGTGTTGTATTACACGAAGAAGCCAAGTGAGTGTGACATCAAGGGCTATACCTTCGGTCCGCTGAAGCTGCTTGATGGAACGGATGCGCGCGGGAATTCTCAATTCCGGATGACGGACATGACCAGCCTCGATAACTATGTGGGTCTTGGTGATGCTACTGGCGGAGCGTTTACGCGCTTTAAGGGCAAGCGTGCGATTCTGGCGGGTACCGGGGGGGATCCGGGAAATTCGGGCGATACGGCGGCAATTACTCCAGCTGAAAACGCATTCCGTGAGCGCCTGAATTGGCGTGAACTGACTAATTTCTTCTGATGAGAGCAGGCGTCATGAGGAAAAAAAATGGTTTTACTTTGATCGAATTGATGATCACTGTTGCGGTGATTGGTATTCTTGCCGCGATAGCCTATCCGAGCTTCATTGACTATGTGCGAAAAACAAAATTTGCCCATGCCAAGGATGGTGTGATGCAGATTGGTGCTCAACTGGAACGTCTAGTCGCGCAGGCGAGTTCCTATCCTTCAGCACAGCCAGCGCTTGGTAACGAGTATGCGGATGTGACCTTCAGCTACGGTCGCTCTGACACTAACCGCGATTACTCTCTTGGCGGTGCCATGACGTCCTGGAAGGTGTGGGTGGGTATCAACTCTAAGGGAACGCGTTGCGGCTGTTCGGGTGGATCATGCGAGGCACCGTCTTCATCGTCGTTTGGTGCAACAACGACCTCCTGCCCGTCCGGAACCAGTGCGTTTTGAGGGAGTTCGAGGGCGTCAGCCTGCTTCGCTGATGTAATGGGTTGATATCAAGAAAAGAGCCGTCGGGTCAAAGCCGGACGGCTCTTTTCTTGATTTTGCGCCAGCCTATTTCCCCGTGACGGGTTTCCAGTCTGGAGCCGGTTCGAAGAGTCGCAAGGCGGCAGCCTTGGCCGCGGTTTCGCTACCGAGGTCGCGTTCATAGACCATGCCGTCCTGATTGATCATGAAGCTCTTTATGCCACTGATGCCATAGCGCTCCGGCCATGCCAGTACGGCAAAACCGCCGATCTGGTATTTGCCGGTCTGGTATTGGCGGGCTCCGCCTTGGGCTGATTTTCCCTGGCCTGGCAGCATGCGGTAGCGATAGCCAAAGTAGGCGCCCGGCTCTCCGCTATGGCCGGTAGCGCTCAGTTCTGAGGCGCGCGCAACCAGTGGCCCGAGGGGGCTGGCGGGCTTGCCGGGGGCATCGGGCCAGTAGAGGCCGTCCTGTTTGCCGGGGCTGCTTTCGATGCGTCCGGCGTATTCGCCGGCACGACCCGGCTCGCGTGCGGCCATCAAGAAATATTCGTCCTGCGCCAGAGCGATCTGTTTGAGCACTTCAATGGTGGTGAGTTCATTCAGGCCAATGCGGCGGCTGATGAGTTCGTCTTTGCCAGCCTTGGTGTCGAACTGCCAGCCCGTTGCGGTTTTTCGCAGCGGAACAGGGAAGGGGTAGTGGGCCTTGCCGACGATCAGGATCTGCAGGCCGCTCCGGCTACGCTCTAGTTTGTGGTACGTGTCGTAGGCTTTATTGAAGCGCTCCCAGGTGTTTATGTCTTCATCAATGTTGTCACTCAGGACGAATTCATGGCTTCCTGGGCCAAGTACTTCCAGAATCTGGCCCGCATCCTTGGCTTTCAGGGCGGAGGAGAGTGCTGCCGCTGCGGCCTCCGGTGAGGGGTAGCTACGGGATGACTGGGCCGTGGTGGCGAGCGGTAGGGCCAGGCTGAGTGCGAGGATCAGTTTTGCGGGACTGAATGGTGCTGTATGCCACAGCGATGCGAAGCATTTCATGAGGTCACCTATTAGGCTGGCTGCACATGAGGAGGGTCAGCGGCGTCCGCCACCACGGCGCCCAGCCCCGCTTCCTCCGCTGAGGGAGCGGCTGTTGCTGCCGCGGGCGCTGAAGTCTCGTGCCTGGCTGCCGTGCTCGACTCCGGAGAAGGCGCCGCTGCGCTCTGCAGTGCCTGCGCTCGGGCTGCGCTCTCCGCGATCGCCGCGATCCATGCCCTGACTGCGATCCTGTACGCCAGCGCCATGGCCGGTTCCACCGGCGCTGCGGTCATTGGTCGAAGGGGCGCGGCCAAAATCCTGACCGAGTTCCTGACGTCCTGATTCTGCGCGTCCGCGGAATTCTTCACGGGCGCGGGTGTCGCGCGTCTGGGCGCTCTTGTCGCCGTATTTCTGGCGCGATCCTTCGCTGGCATAGGGCACGCCGCGGCGGTTCTCCACGTTGTGTTGCCAGTTGCCGTTGTTGATCTTGTTGTAATGATTGACCTGGTTGTAGCGATTAATGTTGATATTGACCGAGCCGCCGCCGTGTCCCCAGTTACAGCCGCCCCATAGCCAGCTTCCGACGATGACGCCGGCAGTGAAGGTGAAGAATGCGGCGCCGGGGACGTAACCGGGCGGGTACCAGTAGTAGGGGGGAGGTGCGGAATACCACCAGGGGCCATAAACCGTTGTCGGGTTGTAGGTCGGCACATAGACCACTTGTGGGTCAGCCGGCTCCACTTTGATGACAGTCTGGCTGCCTTCGGTTGCCGTTGTGACGATCTGTTCTTTGGTGGTTTCCAGCGAGCCAGCCTGCTTGGCCTTTGTGCGCAAGCTTTGTACCGTGTCCATTACTTGCGCTTGCTGACCAAGGAAGGCGTCGCCCAGCTTCTGGGTCCAGTCGAGCTTGTCATTCATCATTTCAAGTACGTTAGGGAAGGCGCTCAGCGATTTCACGCTAGGGTCCCATCGCTGCTGCTCCATGGCAGTCTCCAACTTTTTGCCTTCGACTTTAGGGTTGGCTTGTTTCCAGCGTGCCGCTTCAACCACGTCAAGCGGGTAGGTGGACGCCATTAGAATCTGGGCGAGCAGAGCGTCCGGATGCAGGGCGATGGGGGCCAGCAGTTCATCCAGTTCCTGCTGAGAGTAGGTCTTGCCGGAGGATGCCTGGTTGCTGCTCGCTGCGCTTGGTGTGTCTTGCCCAAGCGCTGAGGTAACAGGCAGGCTGCCTGTGAGCACCAGGCTGGCTGAGACCAGCATGGAAACGAAGCGATGCAGGCGAGAGGGCATTGGGCATTCCTCTATGCAGATAGTTCTGGAACTGTATCAGTTCTGTTTGCCCTGAAATTGCGCCCAGAGGGGTGTGTGGCACCCAGCCATCTGCTTGCGGTGTAGCAGGCTTGTTTACCGCAGGAGGGGCGTTTGCGTTCTGCGGGGTTGTCGGGTTGGCCAAGGCTCAGGGCATGAATTGCCCGCCATTCACGTCGAGGATCTGCCCGGTGATGTAGCCCGAACAGGCATGAGAGGCGAAGAACAGGAAGGCCGGGGCAATGTCTTCCGGCTGACCGAAGCGCCCCATCGGGATGCCGGCGCTGATGCGCTGGCGCACCTCTTCGCTCTTGTCGGCGTGGAAAGCCGTATCGAATACGCCCGGCGAAATGATGTTGAAGCGGATGCCGTCTGCTGTGTGGTAATCGACCCAGTTCTTGTGGATGTTGTGCAGCCAGGCCTTGGCCGCGCCGTAGAGCGAGGCGCCGGGGCCGCCGCCGGTGTGGCCTGCGATCGAGCCGACGCTGATGACTGCCGTCGTCTCGCCTCGCGCTGCTGCTGAGGCTTTCAGGTGAGGCAGGGCGGCCTGGGTGCAAACGAGTGCCGAGCGCATGTTGAGATCCCCGACGGCCTTGTAGAAATCGTCATCGATGTCCGGGAGAGACTTGCGTCCCACCAGACCACCGGCATTGTTGATCAGCACATCGATGCCGCCGAAGCGGCTGATGAAGTCGTTCACGAGCTTCTTGCAGGCGCTGCTGTCGGAAAGGTCTGCGCAGAAGAACTCAGCTTCACCGCCTTGGCCGCGCATTTCTTCGAGCAGTGAATCCAGCCCTGCAGGTGTGTGGCGGGCGTTGATGCCTACTTTTGCGCCACAGCGGGCGAAGGCCCGGGCAGCACCGAGGCCGATACCCATGCTGGAGCCGGTGATGAGGACGCGCTTGCCTGCAAGATCCTGGAACATGTCGTGTACCTGCTACGAAAAGAGAGGTCGCAAGGATAGCCTGTGAGCGCGCGATAAAAAAGCCGCCGGGCTTGTGCCGGGCGGCTTATGTGCAATGCGCTGGCCGCTCAGGCGGGCAAGGCGATTTGGTTGTTGGTGCTGAACTGGTAGTCCTTGAACACATGCTCGGCAGTGAGTTGGCGATAGCTGCCGTCCTCATTCTTTGTCGTGGTGTCCTTGAGGCGATAGGTGTAGTGGCCGCAGGTCCAGCAGTCGAAGTTGCGCATGTGGGTGCATAGGCAGGTCTTCTCTTTGACTGACAGCTTCTTCATGCCCGGATTGGCCTCGACGGTCTTGTTGTAGGCCTCGATATAGGCGCAGCCTCCCTTGGCGTCGAGCAGGTAGCCGTAGGCTTCGCAGTTCGGACGAATGCCTGCGCCGATGGCGGGGCTGCTCTTTAGCATGCGCATCGGGTAGCCCGTCGGCGATTGCTCATTGACCTCGATGTCTTCTTCGCTGGCCTTGAAGTATTCCTGCTGAACCTTGGCCGGCAAGCCGCATTCCTGAGTCACGGTGAAGCGGGTGGCAACCTGCACCCCGGCCGCGCCCATTTCCATGTAGCGCACGGCATCCGAGCCGGTGAAGATGCCACCGGCCGGGATGACCGGGATGTCCAGTTTTTCGTTCTTCAGCCAGGCCATGACTTCCTCCACGATGCTGGAAAGTTCGTACTTGGCCCAGTCCATCCCGAAGCCGAGGTGACCGCCGGCTAGCGGGCCTTCGACGACCACGTAGTCCGGCAGTCGGTTGGTACGCATGTTTTTGCGGATGAAGAGCTGCAGCGCGCGGGCCGAGGACACGATGATGCCAAGCTTGGCGTCGCGGAAGCGCGGATGATCTTCGATCAGCGAGAAGCTGTTCAGATGCAGGCCCGCGGCGAGCGTGATGCCATCGATACCGGCATCCAGCGCCGAACGCAGACGCACAGCCAGCGTTTCCTTTGGCGCGTTCATGGTCAGTTTTTCCATGCAGTTGATGAAGACCATGCCGGCGCCACGCACCGCTTCCATGGTCTTGCCCACATGTAGCTTGGTGGCTTCAGCCAGCTCACCAAGGCGGAACTGGACGACAGACTTGTCCATGTTCGCGACGTTGAATTTGTAGCGCTGAAGCTTTTCCTTAACGAAGGTGGTGTTGAATTTGCTGTCGGACACGACTTTGATCATGGCGTCCGAGATATGGCCAATGCCGCCCAGACGAGCCGCCTCTAGCGCCAAGGCGGAGGTCGAAATATCCACGCCCATACCACCGATCATGATCGGCACCAGTTCGCGATTGCCGAAAGTGAGGCGAAAGTCGTCAAGTTTCTTCATTGCTGTTTCCTGGTGGAACCGCAGTACTGCGGGCGCGCTTGCAGGAGCGCTTTTCTCTGTAGGGTCTTGCTGTCGACAGGAAAAGCCCGCCGGGGTTCAAAACCGCGCGATTGTACCGGGTCTACGCTCCGGCTGTCCTGAATCTTGTGCGCTCGGGCTGCTTGTGCGGCGCGGGGAAATGCAGGGATCCGGTTCCGCGCAGCTATAATCCGCGCCTCACGCCCCATTCTTATGAAATCGGATTTGCCATGTCTTCCCAGCTTAATACTCTGCTTGCCCTGTCTCCGCTCGATGGCCGCTATGCCGCCAAGCTCGATCCGCTACGTCCGCATTTTTCGGAGTACGGCCTGATCCGCAACCGGGTTCGCGTCGAGATCGAATGGCTCAAGGCTTTGGCTGCGGACGCCCGCGTGCCGGAAGTGCCGGCCTTCTCTGCCGCCACGCTGGCTGAGTTGGATGCCGTGGCCGCCGGCTTCTCGGAAGCCGATGGCGACGCGATCAAGACGATTGAGGCGCGCACCAATCACGACGTGAAGGCCATGGAGTACTGGCTGCGCGAGCGCTTTGCGAACAACGCCGAGGTCAGCAAGGCTGCTGAGTTCATCCACTTCGCCTGTACCTCGGAAGACATCAACAACACCTCGCACGCGCTGATGCTGCAAGAAGCGCGCGATGCGGCCTTCCTGCCGCAATTCGACAAGGTGGTCGCGCGCTTCGTTGAGCTGGCCCATCTGCTTGCTGATCTGCCGATGCTTTCGCGCACCCACGGTCAGCCGGCCAGCCCGACCACGCTGGGCAAGGAAATGGCCAACATCGCCTATCGCCTGCGTCGCGCTCGCAAGGCCATCGCAGCGGTGGAGATGACCGCCAAGTTCAACGGCGCGGTCGGTAACTACAACGCCCACCTGTCCGCCTATCCGGAAATCGATTGGGCCGCGCACAACCAGGCCTTCATCGAATCGCTGGGTCTGGTGTTCAACCCCTACACGATCCAGATCGAGCCGCATGACTCGATGGCTGAGCTGTTCGATGCCATCGCCCGTGCCAACACCATGCTGATCGATGCTTGTCGCGATATCTGGATGTACATCTCACTGGGCTTCTTCAAGCAGAAGCTGAAGGACGGCGAAGTCGGTTCCTCGACCATGCCGCACAAGGTCAACCCGATCGATTTCGAGAACGCCGAGGGCAATTTCGGTGTATCGAACGCCGTGCTGAAGCATTTTTCCGAAAAGCTGCCAATCTCGCGCATGCAGCGCGACCTGACCGACTCCACCGTACTGCGCAACATGGGCGTGGCGATTGGTCACAGCCTGCTCGGTCTGGATTCCTGTCTGCGTGGCCTGAACAAGCTGGAAGCCAACCCGGCTGCGCTCTCTGCCGACATCGACAACGCCTGGGAAGTGCTGGCCGAGCCGATCCAGACCGTGATGCGTCGCTATGGCTTCGATAACCCGTACGACCAGCTCAAGAAGATGACCCGCGGCGCCGGCATCAGCAAGGAAGCCCTGCAGGAATTCGTCGCCACGCTGGACATCCCGGCTGCTGATAAGGCCCGCCTGCTGGCTATGACGCCGGCCAGCTACATCGGTGATGCAGCGAAACTGGCAAAGAGTATCTAAGCGGGTGCGATGAGCGATCCTCGTCCCATCGGTGTATTTGATTCCGGCCTGGGCGGTTTGTCCGTCCTGCGCGAAATCCGTGCGCTGCTGCCGAACGAGGATCTGCTCTATTGCGCTGATTCCGGCTACGCACCGTATGGTGAAAAGCCGCAACACCTGATTGGCGCACGCTCCCTGGAGTTGTGCGGCTTTCTTTTGGAGCAGGGCGCCAAGGCGCTGGTGATTGCCTGCAACACCGCTACCGCCGCGGCCGCGCAGGCGATCCGCGAGCGCTGGCCGGATGTGCCGGTGATCGGCATGGAGCCGGCCGTGAAGCCTGCTACCGCTGCGACCAAAAATGGCGTGGTCGGCGTGCTTGCGACCACCGGAACGCTGGAGAGTGCGCGTTTTGCGGCGCTGCTTGATCAGTTCGGGAAGGACGTGCGTGTATTGACGCGTTCTGGTACGGGCCTGGTCGAAGCGGTGGAGCGTGGTGAACAGAGCTCTCCCGCTTTGCTCCGGCTGCTGGCATCGCATCTGGAACCTTTACTGGCAGGGGGGGCAGACGTGATCGTGCTGGGTTGTACTCATTATGTGTTCCTGCGTGAGCAAGTTGAAGCCCAGGTGGGGGGGGATGTACGGGTGATCGACACCGGCGCGGCGGTGGCCCGTCAGCTACAGCGCAAACTCGCTGCAGAGAGTTTGCTGGTTGATAGGCAAATTGCAGGGCACGCGCGTTTCTGGTGCAGTGGTGTGGCCGGGCAAGTTTCGCCAGTGCTTGAACAGCTCTGGCCGGGCGCCGGCGAGGCTCAGTCTCTGCCCGAGTCGGCGTGTCTTTCAGAAAAGAGTGAGGAAGCGTGATGAATGTGGCCTATCTGTGCATCCTGATTGCGGCCTTGCTGCCTATCCTGCTGGCCGGCGCAGCCAAGGCGGGCGGCCGGAAGCTTGGCGTGTCCTACGATAATGCTGCGCCACGTGCTTCGCTTTCGCAGCTGTCTGGGTGGCCGCAGCGCGCCAACTGGGCGCAGCAGAACAGTTGGGAAGCTTTTCCTGTGTTTGCTGCCGCAGTTCTGATGGCCTTGCAGGCGGGGCTGGATGTACGCATGGTGGGTCTATGGGCCAGCGCTTTTGTGTTTGCCCGCTGTGCCTATTCGGTGTGCTATCTGCTGGATCTGGCTGCGGCGCGCTCACTGTGCTGGATGGCCGGCCTATTCATCTGCATGCGTTTGATGATGGCCGCGATCTGAAGGCAGCCGCCTTCAGCTTCGCTTCTCGCTGCCGTTAATCCCGGGATGAGCCCGGAAAACCTCCAGACGCTGGCCGAAGTCGATGAAGAAGTGGCGAGGCTGGTCTCGTCCGGCATCCGCATTCCACCCCAGCCGAAAATCGTGCAAGAAGTGCTTGCAATGCTGCAGGCCAACCAGCTTGATTTGCGCGAAATGGCCGAGACGATCTCAGCCGATGCCGGCCTGACCGCCATGCTCTACAAGATCACTCGCTCGGCGGCATTTGCGCGGCGGCGGGCACCTCAATCGGTCGAGCAGATTCTGGCGCTGGTGGGGATCCGCCAGGCAGCCCAGTTAGTGCAGTGTTACGGCCTGACTACCGCATTGCCGGGCAATGTTAACGTCATGAATCAGTTCTGGGTGCGCTCTGGTGAGATCGCCCAGCTTGCCTCCGTAATTGCCCATGAACGGGTCGCGGTGTGCAATATTTTCCCGGAGCAGGCCTATATGGCCGGCATCTTTCATGATTGTGGCGTGCCGGTCTTGATGCAGCGCTTTCCTGGCTATTGCAATGCTACGGGTGTGGACGGCCGGGCGCAGAAATGGGCCGATGTGCGCGAAGAGGACCGCCACTTCCAAGTTGATCACTGCTCGATCGGTTATCTCCTGGCTCGCCACTGGCGCCTGCCTGATTTTGTTGCCCAGGCTATTCGCAATCATCACGATTTGCAGCGTTTGAATGCCAGTGCCTCACGCTCAATGGCCGCCGTGTTGCAATTGGCTATTCAGCTTTATCTGGCAGAGCAAGGATTGAGCAATCCCGAGTGGGTGGAATGCCACAGTCTGGTGCTTGAAGATCTAGGCCTGCATTCCGATGATCTGCAGTTGTTTTGTGATGAAGTTCTGGACCTCTATCACGGTCTGGAGTGAATTATTTCCTGCGCAATGCCAAGCAGGCGGCGCATTGTTGCAGGGCTTTCATTAGAATCAGGCACGCTACAAAATCTAACAGACTGACTGAACGCATGCCTTTTGCCATAGATACCTGCGCCGCCATGCATATTGGCGACCGAACCGACCAGCAGGACCGCGTGGCAATCCTGCCGCACCCAACGCGTTCGGATTGCCTGCTGGCTGTGCTGGCGGATGGCATGGGGGGGCATACAGGGGGCGCGATCGCTGCTCAGCAGGTGATCCTCAAGGCCAAGCAGAACTTCTCCAGCTATCAGCCAGGCAGTGAAAGCACTGCCGAATTCCTGCGCAGCGTGATTGAAGAAGCGCATGTGGTGATCAAGCTCACGCGTTTCACCAGTGAGGCGGATCCGCACAGTACGGCGGTGGTGATGGTGTTGCGCCCTGGTCATGCAGACTGGGCGCACTGTGGTGATTCGCGTCTGTATCACTTCCGGCGTGGCAAGCTGGTGGTGCATACGCCTGATCACTCGCTGGTGGGTGAGTTGATTCGGACCAATCGCATCACGGAAGAGATGGCGCTGCATCATCCGCAGCGCAACCTGCTGCTTTCTTGCCTGGGCGCGGAGAAAGAGCCGCGCATTGACTATGGCGGCGCACCTGTTCTGGAACCTGGCGACTGCTTTGTGCTGTGTTCCGATGGCTTGTGGGGGCTGATCGGTGATGACGAACTGGGCAAGACGCTCAACGAGCTGGACGCCCGTTCGGCAGCACGTGTGCTGATCAATGCCGCACGCAGTCGCGGTGAGGGCGTGGGGGACAACATCTCGCTGGCCATCGTGAAGATCGTGCCGATCTGATTGTTTCGGGCTGGCGAGAACTTTGTACCTCAATCACCTGTAGCGGACATTCGCTCCGAAGTCAGCTCGACAGGGGCATCCTGCCGATCAGGGCAAATACCCGATGCGGGATGCGCAGCGGCTCTGCCGGAGAGCGTGTCGTCAGCATGGCTGCGTGCACGGTATCGAAGCGATGCACTGCCTCGGGTGACAGGCTGGCTGCCACGCCCGCGCTGGCCCGGATGCGCCCGCGCCAGCCTGCATGCGAGTAGAGGACGTCCTCGTCGTAGGTAAAGGATTGCAGGGCGTGAAAGCCGGCGCCCGTGAGGTCGGCTAATTCCTTGTAATGAACGCCGTGGCCGCTGTGGCCGCGCCAGTCCGGGTTGTGTTCAAGGATCAGCTTTTCAGTGGCCTCAACCACCGTGCCGGGCCAGGGCAGCCAGTCGAAATGCGTGCACAGCATTAGGCCGCCGGGACGCAGTAGGTGCGCGCACATCGCGGCAGCACGCGGGCGGTCGAACCAGTGCCAGCATTGCCCGGCGCTGATGAGGTCGAAGCTGGCGGCGGGCAGGGTGCTGTCTTCGATGCGCGCAAGTACGTAATCCGTACTGACACCAGCCTCCGCATCCAGCTCGCGTGCCTGGGCGATGAGTTCGGCCGATGGATCGAGACCTGTCACCAAGCAGCCACGCCGGGCAAAACCGCGCCCGAGGCTGCCGGTGCCGGTTCCGATATCCAGCACGCGCTGCCCGTTGATGCCGACGCCGTAGACGGTGAGGCGGGTGAAGAGCGAATCGGGAAAGCCTGCCCGGTGGCGGCGATAGTCCTGGGCGGTCAGCCCGAAATTCACGCTGTTCATGTCTTGCTCCTGCGAGATGAGGGAGCAGGCATTTCAAGGCGCGCGGGAAAGCTGCGTCAATCTTGACTGGCTCAATCAAGCTGTTCGGCATGCGGGCTGCATGCCATGATGCGGCATGACCCAGCTCATCGATTCCACGACTGCCGCTGCCTTGCTTGGCGTGTCGCGCCAGACGCTCTACAGCTACGTCAGCCGGGGGCTGTTGCGGGCTCAGGTAGCCTCCGACGGGCGCGGCAAGCGTTATCGCCGCGACGAAGTCGAGCGCCTGCTGCGCCATGCCGTGCAGACCCGCAAGCCGCGCGCGGCGGCCGGTGCAACGCTGGATTTTGGGTTGCCGGTGCTGGCCTCCGCGCTCACCCTGATTGCCGAGGGGCAGCTTTGGTATCGCGGCCAGAATGCCATCCAGCTTGCAGCGACGGCTTCGCTAGAAGAGGTGGCCGCGCTGCTGTGGCAATGCGAGGCCAGCGTCTTCGTTGGGCCGATGGCAGTGCCCGCCGCCGCAAATCCCGTGGTCCCGGCATCGCTGGCGCCATTGGAACGTGCGCTGGCGGTTTTCCCGGCTCTCGCCCTGCAAGTGTCAAGCTTGCCTGTGAATGCCGATTCTGCGGCGCAATACGCGCGTTGCGTGTTCCTGCTGTGGGCGATGGCCGCAGCCTTGCTTGGCTGCGCCTTGTCGGCCGGGCCGATCCACCAGCAGTGCGCGCAGGTTTGGGGGCTGGACGCCGACGGCGCACAGCTTGTCCGCCAGGCTCTGGTGCTCTGCGCCGACCACGAACTGAATGCGTCGAGCTTTACGGCACGCTGTGTGGCTTCGACCGGTGCGCAAATGCATGCTGCCTTGCTTGGTGGGCTGGCTGCCTTGTCCGGTCCTCGCCACGGCATGGCCAGCGAGCGCGTGGAGGGCTGGCTGGATACATTGAGTTCAGCGACGACTATTGCCGAGTTGCGGCAAGCGCTGGCAGAGCAAAAATCCGTACCGGGTTTTGGTCATCGTCTGTATCCGTTCGGCGATCCGCGTGCGCGTTGCATCCTCGCGGCACTGCCTGTAGAACCAATGCTGATGCGGCTCTGCGAGCAGGTCGAAAAGCAGTTCGGCGAGTACCCCAATCTCGATTTTGCGCTGGTCGTCTTGCGGCGCAGCCTGGGTTTGCCGCGCCATAGCGCCAGCATCCTGTTCGCGCTGGGGCGCACGGTGGGCTGGCTGGCGCACGCGCTGGAACAGCGGGCGCAGCACAAGCTGATTCGGCCGCGCGCGCATTATGTTGGCGAGCCGATTCCCGTCGCTTCTGAGGGGCGTCCCGCAGGGCGTATCGTGCGGATGGGGCGCGACGCCGATTGAGCGTGCTACGGCGTCGGCCCCGACAATAAAACGGCCACGCAGTGCGTGGCCGTTTTGTCTAACAGCTATGAGTGGCTCAGCTTGCGTAAGCGTCCATCGGCACGCAGGCGCAGAACAGGTTGCGGTCGCCATACACATCGTCGATGCGATTCACGCTCGGCCAGAACTTGTTCTCCCGCACATACGGCAGCGGGAAGACTGCTTCGTCGCGCGAGTAGGGGTGCGTCCACTCATTGCTGATTACATCCAGCTGGGTGTGCGGTGCGTTCTTCAGCGGATTGTCGTCTGCCGGCAGCTCGCCCGCCTCGATGCGGCGTATTTCATTGCGGATGGCGCGCATCGCGGCGATGAAGCGCTCCAGCTCGCCGAGGTCTTCCGATTCGGTCGGCTCCACCATGATCGTGCCGGCCACCGGGAAGCTCATGGTCGGGGCGTGGAAGCCGTAGTCCATCAGGCGCTTGGCGATGTCCACTTCCGTGATGCCGGTCGCCGCCTTGATCGGGCGGATATCCAGAATGCATTCGTGGGCGACGCGGCCCTGGCTGCCCATGTAGAGCACCGGGTAGTCGTTCTTGAGCTGATTGGCCACGTAGTTGGCATTCAGGATCGCGACTTCGGTGGCCTGCTTGAGGCCGCTGCCGCCCATCATGCGGATGTACATCCACGAGATCGGCAGGATGCTGGCCGAGCCGAAGGGCGCGGCCGACACGGCGCCCTGACCGGCGTGCGCGCGGCCCTCATTGCCGGTAGCAGCAACGGCGTGGTCCGCCATGAAGGGTGCGAGATGCGCGGCCAGACCGATCGGGCCCATGCCGGGTCCGCCGCCGCCGTGCGGGATGCAGAAGGTCTTGTGCAGGTTGAGGTGGCAGACATCCGCGCCGATGTAGCCGGGCGAGGTGAGGCCG
The DNA here is from genome assembly GCF_030548425.1 of Uliginosibacterium sp. 31-12. Lineage (NCBI taxonomy): Bacteria > Pseudomonadati > Pseudomonadota > Betaproteobacteria > Rhodocyclales > Zoogloeaceae > Uliginosibacterium > Uliginosibacterium sp. 31-12. The sequence continues at coordinate 422,177 of NZ_JAUOOA010000001.1, forward strand.
ACCTGGGCGTTCATGTTGGCGCCGTCCATGTAGACCTGACCGCCGGCCGCATGCACCAATGCGCAGATTTCGCGCACCGCTTCTTCGAACACGCCGTGAGTCGAGGGATAGGTGATCATCAGGGCGGCGAGCTTGTCGCCATGTGCAGCGAGCTTGGCCTTCAGGTCGGCCACATCGACGTTGCCGTTGTCATCACAGGCGACCACGACGACTTCCAGTCCGCACATCTGCGCGGTGGCCGGGTTGGTGCCGTGGGCGGATTTCGGAATCAGGCAGATGTTGCGCTGCGCGTCACCGCGTGCGGCGTGGTAGCGGCGGATCGCCACCAGACCGGCGTATTCGCCCTGCGCGCCGGAGTTGGGCTGCATGCAGATCGCCGGGAAACCGGTGACGGCGCGCAGATAGTCAGCCAGACCCTCGATCATTTCGAGATAGCCCGTGGCCTGATCCTGCGGCACGAAGGGGTGCATGGCACCGAACTCGGGCCAGGTCACCGGAATCATTTCGCTGGTGGCGTTGAGCTTCATGGTGCAGGAGCCCAGCGAGATCATCGAGTGGTCGAGCGCCAGATCCTTGTTCTGCAGCTTTTTCAGATAGCGCAGCATCTCGCTTTCGGTGTGATGCGTGTTGAACACCGGATGGGTGAGGATCGCGTCGCTGCGCAAGAGTTCGGCAGGCAGACGGGCGCCGGCCACGGCCTGATCCAGTGCCTCGATATCGGCCTGTACACCGAAGGTGCCGAACAGCGCAGCCAGATCGGCGCGGGTGTGGGTTTCATCGAAGCTCACGCCGAGTACCGTGGCGGAAACGCGGCGCAGGTTGTAACCCGCGTCCAGCGCGGCTTGCAGGATGGTGGCGGTCGATTCGCCGGTGTCGATGTCGAAGCTGTCGAAGAAGTTGTCGGCGCGCAGCGTGAAGCCCGTTTCCGACAGGCCCGCGGCGAAAATCTTGGCCAGGCGGTGGATGCGCCGGGCGATGGTGCGCAGGCCTTCGGGGCCGTGATACACCGCGTACATGCCGGCCATGTTGGCGAGCAGCACCTGCGAGGTACAGATGTTGGAGTTGGCCTTCTCGCGGCGGATGTGCTGTTCGCGGGTCTGCAGCGCCATGCGCAGTGCGGTCTTGCCGCGGGCGTCTTTCGACACGCCGATGATGCGCCCGGCCATGCTGCGGGCATTCGATTCATGGGTGGCGAAGAAGGCGGCGTGCGGGCCACCAAAGCCCATCGGCACGCCGAAGCGCTGGCCGGAGCCGAAGGCGATGTCGGCGCCCATCTCGCCCGGGCTTTTCAACAGCACCAGCGCCATCAGGTCGGTGGCCACGGCCACGGCCGCACCGCGCGCCTTGGCGGCGGCAATCAGCGCGCTGTAGTCGGCGATCTCGCCGCTCACGTTCGGGTACTGCAGCAAGGCGCCGAAGGCATCCTGATCGGCCGCCTGTGCAGCCGGCGCGATCACGAGTTCATAACCGAAATATCCGGCGCGGGTATTCACCACATCGATGGTCTGCGGGAAGCAGGCCGCGTCGACGAAGAAGACATTCGATTTCGATTTCGACATGCGCCGCGCCATGGTCATGGCTTCGGCGGCGGCAGTGGCTTCGTCGAGAAGCGAAGCGTTGGCCAGCTCCATGCCGGTGAGATCGCACACCATCTGTTGCCAGTTCAGCAGCGCTTCCAGACGCCCCTGGGCAATCTCGGCCTGGTAAGGCGTGTAGGCGGTGTACCAGCCCGGGTTCTCCATCACGTTGCGCAGGATCACGGTCGGGGTATGGGTGCCGTAATAGCCCATGCCGATCAGTGACTTTTTCAACACGTTTTTACCCGCAATGGTTTTCAGATCAGCCAGGGCCTCCTGCTCCGGCGCCGGGCCAGCGATCGGCAGGGGCTCCGCGAGGCGGATCCCGGCGGGTACGGTCTGAGCGATCACCTCATCCAGCGAGGCAGCACCAAGGGCGGCCAGCATCTCGGCCTGCTCGGCGGGGTTGGGGCCTAGGTGGCGGCTGATGAAGGCATCGCGGGCTTCGAGGGCGGAGAGGGAGGATGTGGGGTGGGACATGAGCTTCTTTCCGGTGGGGCGGGGAGGTCAGTTCTTTTTGTTACTGGCGCTGCGCTTGAAGCGCAGCAGCACGAAGCCGATCCAGACGGCTATCAGCAGCGCGGTAAGCCACTTCCCGCGCGTGAGCACGAGCATGGCGAGGCACATGCCTGCCGCCACGATGGCGTACATGAGTACTTCCTTGATCGGATCGCGGGGCGGCTTTTGCATGTATGCAAGTCAGACCGTTCAGGGTGAGGGGACTCGCCAGGAACGGCCTGCTGGTTGGGGGGAAAGATCAGGCGGCGTCGACGATTTTGGCGTAGCCGGCGGCATCGAGCAGAGCATCGATGTCGTCCAGATTGGCCGGTTTGATCTTGAACAGCCAGGCGCCGTAGGGATCGGTGTTGATCGACTCGGGGGCGTCGACAGCGGCGGTGTTGGCCTCGATGATTTCCCCGGCGACCGGCGCGTAGATGTCGGAGGCGGCCTTGACGGACTCGACCACGGCGACTTCCTCGCCGGCCTTCACCACGCGGCCGGCTTCCGGCAGTTCGAGAAACACGATGTCGCCGAGCGCGCCCTGAGCGTGATCGGTGATGCCGATGGTCAGGGTATTGTCCGGTTCCTTGCGGATCCATTCATGGGATTCGGCGTAGCGCAGGTTGGCGGGGATGCTCATGTCTTGCTCCTTGATGAAATTGAAATGAGGGGTGTTCGAAATAGGCTTCAGACCAGTACCTTACCGCGGCGCACGAAGGGCAGCTTCACTACGCGGGCGGCAAGGCGCTTGCCGCGGATGTCGACTTCGACCTTGTCGCCCACCTCCACACCTGCCGGTACGCGGGCGAAGGCGATTGACGCATTCATGCTTGGGGCAAAGCTGCCGCTGGTAGTCTCGCCCTCGCCGTGCGCCGTGAAGACTGGCATGTGGCCACGCAATACACCGCGATCTTCAAGCAACAGGCCGACGAGTTGGCGGGCCGGCGCTTTGGCTTCGAGTGCGGCGCGACCGATGAAGGCGCGCTCGCCTGAAAAGTCGACTGTCCAGGCCAGGCCCGACTCGAGTGGGCCGACGGACTCGTCCATGTCCTGACCATACAGATTCATGCCGGCTTCAAGCCGCAGTGTGTCGCGTGCGCCCAGACCAATCGGGGCCACGCCCTGGGCGGCGAGGGCATTCCAGATTTCGATGGCGCGTCCGGCCGGGAAGATCAGTTCGTAACCCGCTTCGCCTGTGTAGCCAGTGAAGCAGATCATCAGCTCATCCATGCGGGCGGCCTGGAAGTACTTGAGCGAGGACGCTGTGGCTTCGGTGTCGGGCAGGGCGGCCCACACCTTGGCCTGGGCGTTCGGGCCTTGTACCGCGATGATGGCCAGATCACGGCGCGGGCTGATTGTGACGTTGCCACCGCCGGGCAGTTTGCTGGCGACTTTGCGCATCCAGGCGACGTCCTTGTCGGCGGTGCCGGCATTCACGACGATGCGGTAATCGTCCTGAGCAAAGAAATAGACGATCAGATCGTCGATGACGCCTCCATCCTCCTGCAGCATGCAGGAGTAGAGCGCGCGCCCCTCTTCGGTGAGCTTGGCCACATTGTTGGCGAGCAGGATCGAGAGGAAGGCTTGCGCACCCGCGCCGCAGACATCGATCGGTAGCATGTGGGAGACGTCGAACATGCCGGCATCTGCGCGCACGGTCTTGTGTTCTTCGAGTTGGGAGCCGTAGTGGATCGGCATGTCCCAGCCGGCGAAATCGACGATCTTGGCGCTGGCGGCTGCATGCACGGGGTAGAGCGGGGTCTGTTTGGCCATGTTTTTCTCGGTACCGAACTGCGGGCAAATGAAAAGGGCTGAGTGCACGACGTGCTTCAGCCCCCATCTGTCCTTGGTACCTGAGAGATTGCGCCTGAGAGCTTCATCAGGCGGCTGAACGAACCGGCTACTGCGCTCGCCCACTCGCCGTACTTGCGTACTGCCTGCGCGGACCGCCCTGTTGCCGACTTGCTTGCTCACCTTCTGAAGCACCCGATCGATACGACGCGTGCCCCTTCGGTGGATGCCTGTGAGGCATCGCTCTCCAGATTTTTGATCTTCGTTCGGTCCTTTTGCCTGAGCGTTCCCGGGGGGTTGCGCCTTCGGCGGTCCAAGCGGACTCTCTCCCGAACGAGTCGCGACTGTACCTGTTCGCCCGGGGCAACTCAAGCTGTGCGCAGCAGTATGGAGCGCCTATCCCAAGGGGCTCTTCATCAGCAGCAGGATGCCGGCATTGGTCAGAAAGTGGGCAGCGCTACTCAAGGCCAGATTGCGTTGTGGGCCGGCCATCCAGCCATAAAAAAGGCCCGCCAGCGCGCTGAGTGTCGCAAAGGGCAGCCCCCAGGGCAGATGGACCAGCCCGAACACCAGGCTGCTACAAGCCAGCGCCAGTGCAAAGGTGTAGCGCTGGGGCGCAAGCAAGGTTTGCAGGCTGCCTTGCAGCCAGCCGCGGAAGAAAGCTTCTTCGGCATAGACGGTGAGGAACAGATTGCCCAGTAGCCACAGGCTGGCGCCAGGCAGCCAGCGAGGATCTGGTCGCGCCAGACCAAGCAGCCAGGCTAGAGCCGGGAAAGCGAGACAGCCGGCGAGTAGTGCCCAGTGCCGAAGCTGGATGCGTACTGGCGGGACAGGCTGAAGTGCCCACAACAGGATCAGGGCGGCCAGTCCCTTGTCGTAATGCCAGCGCAGCAAGCCATTGCCACTTCGGCCAAAGTCCTCCTGCCAGATCAAAGACGAAAAGCCTGGCAGCAGATGCAGGCTGGTGGCAAGCGCCCACATCGCGATCAGGCTAGGTAACCAGGGTTGAAGGCGGGAAGGGAGCTGAGAGCGCGCCAAGATCAGCAGCAGGACGGGGAGCAGGGCAGGCAGGGCCTGAGCTGAAAGAATGTCTCCGATCAGGGCGCAGAGTAGCGAGAAGGCCCCGGCAAACTGACTGGCCCGCCCGCTGCTTGGGTGCAACGCCAGCAGCAAGGCTGCGAAGAGCAGGCCAAAGGCAGCCAGCGAGGGAAAGGGAGGCGTCAGCATGCGGGGCAGGGTGCCGGCCGCGTGCCAACAGGTCAAGTTCCGGCTGCTACACTCGGCGTATGAATACCATCATCAATGCCGATCTGCACTGCCACTCCACCGTTTCCGACGGTTTGCTTGCACCCCGTGAGGTGGTGCGCCGTGCTCATGCCAATGGTGTCACCCTGCTGGCGCTCACCGATCACGATGAACTGGGTGGGCTCGCCGAGGCGCGTGATGAAGCTGCAGCGCTGGGTCTGGGGTTCGTGAACGGGGTGGAGATTTCGGTGTCCTGGCTGGATCAGTCGGTGCATATCGTCGGCTTGGGTGTGGATGTGGCCTCTGCTGAGCTCGTCGAGGGCCTGGCTCAGGCGCGCAGCGGGCGAGATTTGCGAGCTCGCCAGATGAGCGATGGGCTGGCGAAAATCGGTATCCGTGGCGTCTATGACGGAGCCCTGAAGTATGTGGGCAACCCGGCGCTGATCTCGCGTGCCCACTTTGCACGCTATCTGGTCGAGATCGGCATTGCCCGCGATGTGGCGAAGGTATTCGATCACTATCTGGTGCGTGGCAAGCCTGGCTTTGTTGAGCATGAGTGGGCGAGTCTCGAGGCTGCACTGGGCTGGATTCATGCGGCCGGCGGCATTGCGGTGATCGCTCATCCTGGGCGTACACGGGTCAGCAAGGCGGGTATGGAGCAGCTCTACAGTCGTTTCAAGGACCTGGGAGGCGAGGCCATCGAGGTTGTGTCCGGCGTACAGTGTGGCCCGGAAGCGCTGGCGGCCGCCCGCGTGGCGCGGCGTTTCGGCTTTCTCGCCTCGCGGGCCTCGGATTTTCATGGCCCCGGTGAGAGTGCAATCGACATCGGCCGTGCTGAACCGCTGCCACCGGATCTGACGCCGGTATGGGAGCGTTTGGTGTAAGGTGCCGCCTTCCTTTACGCCGCGCCGATCGCTCAGCCATGGCCCAGTTTTTTGAAATTCACCCCGAACATCCCCAGCCGCGCCTGATCCGTCAGGCGGCTGAAATCCTGCGCAAGGGCGGTTTGATTGCGGTGCCGACCGATTGCGCTTATTCGCTGGTGGGGCACGTTGGCGATGCGGCGGTGCTGGATCGTATCCGGCGCATCAGGGGAGTGGATGAGCGCCACCACTTCACCTTGATGTGCCGTGATCTGTCTGAAATCGCGACTTTTGCACGTGTTGATAACGCCCAGTACCGACTGCTCAAGGCCACCACGCCGGGAGCCTACACCTTCATTCTCGAAGGCACCAAGGAGCTGCCACGGCGGGTACTGCATCCCAAGCGCAAGACCATCGGTCTGCGTGTGCCTGATCACCTTGTGCTCAGCGCCTTGCTCGCTGAACTTGGCGAGCCGCTGCTTTCCTCCACGCTGCTACTGCCTGATGAGGAGTTGCCGCCGACGGATGCCGACGAGATCCGTTCGCGCCTGGAGCGTCAGCTGGATCTGGTGATCGAGTCGGGCCCCTGCGGACTGGAAACCACCACCGTGGTCGACCTGAGTGGCGAGGAGCCCGAGTTGCTTCGTGCAGGCAAAGGGGCGCTGGCGCCGTTGGGTCTATAAAATAGGCTTGCCATGAACGACTTCATTTATAACGTCGCTGTCTGGGCGATCCCTGTGGTACTCGCCATTACCCTGCACGAAGCTGCGCACGGCTATGTTGCCCGGATGTTCGGTGATCCGACTGCGCACATGATGGGGCGGATCACGCTGAACCCCCTCAAGCATATTGATCCAGTAGGAACCTTGCTTGTGCCGGGTGGCATCGTACTGATGAACGCCATCACGGGTGCGAGCTTTCCGCCATTTGGCTGGGCCAAGCCGGTGCCGGTTGATTTCGGGCGTTTGCGCAAACCCAAGGCGGATATGCTGTGGGTGGCAGCGGCGGGGCCGGCTTCCAATTTCGTACAGGCCATCGTCTGGGCCTTGCTGGTGGGTTTTCTGGTCCGCATGCAGGGCTCGCCGGACTCTTTCTGGTTTGATCTGGCTCAGCGTGGCATGTTGGTCAATGTGGGGCTCATGCTGATCAATCTGGTGCCCGTGCCACCGCTCGATGGTGGGCGCATTGTGGTGAGCTTGCTGCCGCTGCGCCAGGCATTGGCTTGGTCACGATTGGAGCCCTATGGTTTTTTCATCCTGATCGGCCTGCTGTATTTCGGCATCCTCGATTACGTGCTGCGCTACGTTGCGCAGCCGATTCTGTCCTTCCTGATGTTCTTTACCGGGCTGTAAGCGTGGTAACTGTTAAAGCCATGGGCTTGCATGGGCTTGTGAAGGCGTTGCTGCCGGAGTGCTTGAGTCGAGCAGAAGGCGTGTTTGCGATGGATGGGCGCGGGCGGGAGTCCTGCTGTATGGCTGGCCGGCTGAGCCTCGGTGGCGCGTGATGAGCGAACTGGCGCAACAGGAGCCGGTGCAAGGGGAGCTGGTGCTCGCCCGCATTCATGGCGAGCCGCTACGCGAGATGCCGAAGGATCTCTACATCCCACCGGATGCGCTGGAAGTCTTTCTGGAAACTTTCGAAGGCCCGTTGGATCTTTTGCTCTACCTGATTCGCCGTGCCAACGTAAATGTGCTCGATATCCCGATGGCGCCGCTGACCGAGCAATATCTGGCCTACGTGGATGCCATGCGTTCCACGAATCTCGAGCTGGCGGCAGACTATCTGCTGATGGCCGCAACCCTGCTCGATATCAAGTCGCGCATGCTCTTGCCCAAACCTCCGCGCGAAAAAGCCGACGATAGCGAGGAGGATCCGCGTGCAGAGCTGGTGCGACGCCTGATGGAGTACGAGCGGATCAAGCTTGGTGCCCAGTTGATCAACAGGCAGCCACGCGCCGAGCGTGACTTCGAATGGGTTGCGGTGCATGTGGCAGAGAAGACGGTCGAACGCCTACCTGACGTCAGCCTGGCGGATCTGCAGACGGCTTGGCTGGCTCTGCTTCAGCGCGCACGCCTGAGTCGTCACCACCAGATTTCTCGCGACGAACTCTCGGTGCGCGAATACATGACATCTATTTTGCGTCGTCTTCGGGAGGCTGGGGACGTGCCTTTCGAAGCGCTTTTTGAATGCACACATGGCGTGGCGAGTGTGGTTGTAGGCTTTCTGGCAGTGCTTGAGCTGGTGAAGGAACGCTTGGTGCACGTCACTCAGAATGCGCCGATGGAGGCGATTTATGTCCGACTCAATGAATCCGGCGCTGCTGACGCCGCCTGAGCAGGAGATGGCCGACGCAGAGGTTGTTGCGACGGCCTCAGTCGCCGAGCTGCTGGCGACGGGGATTGACGTCCGTTTTGCCAAGCAGGTGCTCGAGGCGGCCTTGTTGTCTGCGCAGGATCCCTTGCCGCTTGCCGTGCTGCGGCGGGTGTTTGAGCCGGATCTGGGAACACCGGTTTTGCAGCGCCTGCTGGCCGATCTGCAGGCCGATTGGCATGGAAAATCGGTGGAGTTGGTACGTCTGGCCAGCGGTTGGCGGTTCCAGACCCGGGCCGAATTTCAGCCCTGGCTGGAGAGGATGAAAGAGACCCGTGCGCCGCGCTATTCGCGCGCGGTGCTGGAAACCTTGGCGATCATCGTGTATCGTCAGCCCGTCACGCGCGGCGACATTGAAGATATTCGCGGCGTGGCCGTTTCCAGCCAGATCATAAAATCGCTGGAAACCCGTGGCTGGATCGATACGATCGGCCATCGCGACACACCGGGCCGCCCGGCCCTGTATGCGACCACCAAACATTTTTTGGATGATCTCGGCTTGCGCAGCCTGACGGAGCTGCCTCCTCTGGCCGAGCTTGAAGGAGTACTCGATCTTGTCGATACCGCAGAAGCCGCGTCGTCCGCGCTCGCCCAATCAGAAGAAGAACAGCCCGCTGCGCCGTCCGGCCCAGCCAATGCAAGCAGCGCCGGAGATTGACTTCGATTCGCCTGACTTCATCGAGGGCGAGCACGATGGTCAGCTCGCTTTCATGGGGCGCCTCGAGCAAACCCGTGATCTCGACCTGGGCGTGCCCGGTGGCGGTCGCTGGGGGCGTGGCGGCTCAGGGGGGGCTAGTAAAGTTGTCATGCTGCCCGGCGAGCGCATCCAGAAAGTGCTGGCCGAAGCGGGCTACGGTTCCCGTCGCGAAATTGAAGAATGGGTCGTGGCTGGCCGAGTCAGCGTGAATGGCGAGCCTTCGTTTCTGGGGCAGAAAATAGGCCCAACTGATCGCGTGAAGGTTAATGGCAAGCTGGTCAGTCTGCGCTTTGCGGCTGAGCAGAAAAAGCGTGGCCCGCGTGTGTTGGTCTACCACAAGCCGGAAGGCGAGATTGTTTCCAAAGATGATCCGGAAGGCCGCCCGAGCGTATTTGATCGCTTGCCGACGATCAACAAGGGACGCTGGATTGCCATTGGCCGCCTGGACTTCAATACCTCTGGTCTGCTGCTCTTTACCGATAGCGGCGAGTTGGCCAATCGCATGATGCACCCTCGCTACGAGATCGAACGCGAATACGCTGTGCGCCTCCTGGGAGAGCTGACTGAAGAGCAGATCAAGCAACTTACCGACGGCATCGTGCTTGAAGATGGTCCTGCCAAGTTCGCTACCCTGCGTGATGAAGGGGGCGAAGGTTCGAATCACTGGTATCGCGTAACGCTGTCTGAAGGCCGTAACCGCGAAGTGCGCCGCATGTTTGAAGCCATCGGCCTCACTGTGAGCCGTCTGATGCGTGTGCGTTATGGCAAGGTGGAGCTGCCGAGTCGTCTCAAGCGTGGCATGTACGAAGAGATGCAGCCAGAACAGGTTGCTGTACTCACCGGGCAGCCGGTTGAGAAGCGTCAGCAGCGTCCGGACGAAAAACGTCGTGCAGAGAAATCCAAAGGCCCGCGCAGCACCCGTCCGCATGTGAAGGAAGCCGCTCCGCGCCCTGAGTTGGCGGAAGGTGGAGAGCGCTCCGGATCTGCCAGACGCCGTCCGCGCCGTAACAAGCCACGTCCGGAGGGGCAAGGGCAGGTTCGCCCCGAAGGGGCTGCGGCACCTCAACAGGCGGCCGTCGTGGTAGATGGGGCTGCACCCGCGGCCCGCAAGCCGCGTCGTTCGCGCGGGCCACGGCGTGCGCGTCCGGCGGCTCCGCCCGAGGCTTGATCTGTAAGGGCTTATTACGAGACCGGCATTTACGGATGCCGGTCCGCGTGCTAAACTCCACGCGTTTTGTTGATTCGGGTCGGGCTTCTCGTTCGGCCGGGTAATCGTGATGGGCATTGCGCCCATTTTTTATTTGTGGCGCCGGAATGGATCTTTTTAGCCTTGTAGAACAGACGCTCGCTGGCATGGGTTACGAGCTTGTCGATATCGAGCTGTCGCCCGGTGGGCGTTTGCTGCGCATTTTTATCGACATCGAACGCGGCATCATGGTGGATGACTGTGCAACGGTCAGTCATCAGTTGCAGCACGTGTTCGAAGTAGAGAACGTCAATTACGACCGGCTGGAAGTTTCTTCGCCGGGGCTGGATCGCCCGATCAAGAAGAGTGCTGATTTCGAACGATTTGCAGGGCAGCAGGCGCAGATCCGGATTCGTATTCCGATTGGTAATCAACGCAATTTTGCAGGTGTGCTGGCGGGTATGCGCGATGGCGCCGTGCTGCTGCAGACCGAAAAAGGGGAGCTCGCTCTTCCGCTGGACCAAGTGGAAAAAGCGCGCCTGGTTCCGAAATTTTGATGAATTCGCTTTCAGGGGATTGAAACAATGAGCCGCGAGGTTTTGCTGCTTGTCGATGCACTGGCGCGTGAAAAGAACGTTGCCAAGGATATCGTCTTTACTGCGCTGGAAATGGCGCTGGCTTCTGCCACCAAGAAGCGGATTCATGATGAAGCCGACGTGCGCGTGTCGATCGACCGCGAATCCGGTGATTACGAATCTTTTCGTCGCTGGGTGGTGTTGCCTGACGCGGAAGTGGAGAACGATGAAGCCCAGATGGGCATCATCGATGCCCGTGAGCAATTTCCGGATATCGAAGTCGGGGAGTTCGTTGAAGAGCCGCTGGAGCCGATCGATTTTGGCCGTATCGGTGCTCAGGCCGCAAAGCAGGTCATTCTGCAGAAAATCCGTGATGCTGAGCGTGAGCAGATCCTGAATGACTTTCTGGATCGTGGCGAACATCTGTGTACCGGTAGTATCAAGCGCATGGAGCGCGGCAATGCGATCGTTGAAGTGGGTCGTCTTGAAGCCGTGCTGCCGCGTGACCAGCAGATCCCGAAAGAGAACCTGCGTGTCGGTGACCGAGTGCGTGCCTATCTGCTGCGTATCGATCGTGGCGCCCGTGGTCCGCAATTGATTCTGTCGCGCAGTGCGCCTGATTTCATTACCAAGCTCTTCGAACTCGAAGTGCCGGAAATGGAAGATGGTCTCCTTGAAATCAAGGCGGCGGCCCGCGATGCAGGCTTGCGAGCCAAGATTGCCGTGAAGTCCAACGATCAGCGCATCGACCCGATTGGTACCTGTGTGGGCTTGCGTGGCTCCCGCGTGACGGCTGTTCGGAACGAACTGGGTGGCGAAAACGTGGATATTGTGCTGTGGTCGCCTGAACCGGCCCAGTTCGTGATCAATGCATTGGCGCCTGCCGAAGTCAGCTCCATCGTGGTGGATGAAGAAACTCACACCATGGAAGTGGTGGTGGATGAAAGCAACCTGGCGATGGCGATTGGCCGTGGTGGTCAGAACGTGAAGCTGGCTTCCGAACTGACTGGCTGGAACATCAATCTGATGACCCAGCAGGCGGCAGCAGAGAAGTCCGAAGCTGAACAAGGTCAGTTGCGCAGCCTGTTCTGCGAAAAGCTGGATGTGGATGAAGAGGTTGCTGACATTCTGATCGAGGAGGGTTTCTCTTCTCTGGAAGAAGTGGCTTATGTGCCGCTCGCAGAAATGCTGGAAATCGAAGCCTTTGACGAAGAAACGGTCAATGAGCTGCGTCAGCGCGCACGGAATGTGCTGCTGACCGAGGCAATCGTGAGCGAAGAACAGCTGGAGGGTGTGGCAGAGGATCTGCTGGCGCTCGAAGGCATGGAAAAGTCTCTGGCTGCGAAGCTGGCCCAGGGTGGTGTGAAGAGCCGCGACGATCTCGCAGATCTGGCGGTGGATGAACTGGTGGAGCTGGGCGGTATCGATGAAGCCAGTGCCAAGGATCTGATTACCAAGGCGCGTGCGCACTGGTTCGAGTAAGCGGGGGAGAAGCACACGATGGCGCAAATGAGTGTGGCGGAGTTTGCCACCGAACTGAAAATGCCGGCTCCGGCCCTTCTCGAGCAATTCGAGAAGGCGGGGGTCGCAAAGTCTGGCCCGACCGATACGGTCAGCGAGCAGGACAAGGCACGACTTCTGGATTATCTGCGCCGTTCACATGGCGAGACGGCTCCAAAGTCCAAGATTACCCTGACCCGTAAGCAGACCACTGAAATCAAGGCGGCCGACTCGTCGGGCAAATCCCGCACCATTCAGGTTGAGGTGCGTAAGAAGCGCACATTCGTCAAGCGTGACGACATTGACCTCGCTGGTGAGGCTGCGGCTGAATCGCTGGAGACTGAAGTTGAAGAGCTGACGTCTGTGGCTGATGCCATTGAAGCTCCGGTTGCCGAGCTGATTCCGGAGGTCGTTGTTCCCGCCCCGGAGCCCGTTCCCGAGCCTGAACCCGCCCCGGAACCTGAGCCAGCTCCGGAACCTGAGCCTGAACCCGAAGCTGCTCCGGAGCCCGAGCCGGTTCCTGAGCCTGAGCAGACTCCTGAGCCTGAGTCTCCGCTCGAGCCTGTCGCGCAAGTCTCCGTTGCGAACCCTGCTGCGCCTGCTGTGGAGACCTCGCGTCAGCGTGAAGATCGTCGCCAGCGCGAACTGCTGGAGCGACAGGCGGCTGACAAGCGTGCTCGTGAAGCCGAAACGATTGCCCGCAAGGCTGCTGCTGAAGCGCGTGTCAAAGCCGAAGCGGACGCTGCTGCCGCAGCAGTTGCTGCGGCAGCAGCTGCAAAAGCCAAAGAAACTGCCCGCAAGGAAACGGGGCACACCCTGCATAAGCCGAACAAGCCCGCAGGTGCTGATGCCAGTAAAAAACCGGCACAACCGGCCAAGGCTGCGCCCTCGCGTGATGATGATTCGCGTAACAAGCGCGGTGGTCTGAAGACCCGTGGCGATACAGCGGGTGGCGCTGCCGGTTGGCGTGGCGGACCGAAGGGCGGTAGCCGTCATGGTGGCGGTCGTCATCAGGATCAGTCGACCAGCTTCCAGGCGCCGACCGAGCCGGTGGTGCGTGAGGTGCACGTGCCTGAAACCATCTCGGTGGCTGATCTGGCTCACAAGATGTCGGTGAAGGCCACGGAAGTCATCAAGAAAATGATGATGCTGGGTCAGATGGTGACCATTAACCAAGTGCTGGACCAGGAAACCGCGATGATCATCGTGGAAGAAATGGGCCATCAGGCACTGGCTGCCAAGCTCGATGATCCAGAAGCCTTCCTGATCGAAGGTGACGAAGCCAAGGATGTGAAGCTCGAGCATCGTGCTCCAGTTGTGACCATCATGGGCCACGTCGACCACGGCAAGACCTCGCTGCTTGACTACATCCGTCGTACCAAGGTGGCCGCAGGCGAAGCCGGCGGTATTACCCAGCACATCGGCGCTTACCACGTGGAAACGCCGCGCGGCATGATTTGCTTCCTGGATACTCCGGGTCACGAGGCTTTTACTGCAATGCGTGCCCGCGGTGCCAAGGCAACCGATATCGTGATTCTGGTGGTGGCGGCGGATGACGGCGTGATGCCGCAAACCAAGGAAGCCATTCACCACGCCAAAGCGGCCGGTGTGCCGATCGTGGTGGCGGTGAACAAGATCGACAAGCCGGAAGCCAATCCTGAGCGCGTCAAGCAGGAACTGGTCACCGAAGGCGTGGTGCCGGAAGAGTACGGCGGCGATTCGCCGTTCTGCCCGGTATCGGCCAAAACTGGTGTCGGTATCGATGAGCTGCTGGAAAACATCCTGTTGCAAGCCGAAGTGCTGGAGCTGACCGCTCCGATCGAAGCGCCTGCCAAGGGCCTGATCATCGAAGCGCGTCTGGATAAGGGGCGTGGCCCGGTGGCCACCATGCTGGTGCAAAGCGGCACGCTGCGTCGTGGTGACGTGGTGCTGGCCGGTGCTGCATTCGGTAAGGTGCGTGCCATGCTGGATGAGAACGGTAAGCCGATCAATTCGGCCGGGCCGTCTATTCCTGTCGAGATTCTCGGTCTGTCCGAAGTTCCGTCGGCCGGTGACGAAGTCATGGGCATGTCTGACGAGCGCAAGGCGCGTGAAATCGCCTTGTTCCGTCAGGGCAAGTATCGTGACGTAAAGCTGGCCAAGCAGCAGGCCGCTAAGCTCGAAACCCTGATGGATCAAATGAAGGAAGGTGAAGTCAAGTCGCTGCACCTGATCGTGAAGGCTGACGTGCAGGGTTCGCAGGAAGCGCTGGTGCAGTCGCTGCAGAAGCTCTCCACCGACGAAGTGCGCGTTAACGTCATTCACGCAGCTGTGGGCGGCATTTCCGAGTCCGACGTCAATCTGGCGCAAGCTTCGCAAGCGGTCATCATCGGCTTCAACACCCGTGCGGATGCCAACTCGCGCAAGCTGGCCGAGACTTTCGGCGTCGATCTGCGCTACTACAACATCATTTACGATGCAGTGGATGAGGTGAAGGCAGCGTTGTCCGGCATGCTGGCGCCTGAAAAGCGCGAACAAGTCATCGGCACGGTCGAGATCCGTCAGGTTATTGTTATTTCCAAGGTTGGTACGATTGCGGGTTGTTACGTACTGGATGGTGTGGTCAAGCGCAATTCGCGTGTCCGCCTGCTGCGCAACAACGTGGTGCACTTCGATGGCGAACTCGAGTCGCTCAAGCGCTTCAAGGACGACGTCAAGGAAGTTAAGTCGAACTACGAGTGCGGTCTCTCCTTGAAGAACTTCAATGACATCAAGGAAGGCGACCAGCTGGAAGTGTATGAAATCCAGGAAATCGCTCGTACCCTCTAAGCGGATGAAAGACTGGTTGTAACGCAAGCGGGCCCTGCGGGGCCCGTTTGTGTTGGAGAAAATGATGGCTAAAGAATTTTCCCGTGGGGCCCGTGTGGCCGAGCAGATCAAGCGCGAGCTGGCTGAGCTGATCCGTCTGGAAGTGAAGGATCCGCGTGTGGGCTTCATTTCGCTGACGGATGTTGAACTCACGCCTGACTACGCTCATGCCAAGGTGTTTTTCACCTCCATGAAAGGTGAGGAGGGGCTCGATGAGATCCTTATCGGTTTGCGTCGTGCTAGTGGTTTTCTGCGTCGTGAGTTGGGGCGTCGGGTTCGGATCCACACTACGCCGGAGTTGCATTTCGTGTATGACCGCTCGGTTGAGCACGGCAGTTACATGTCAGTGCTGATCGACCAGGTGGTAACGGCAGATCGTGCACAGCGCGGTGATGAAGCGCCGGGTGAAGAAGAGTCGAAGGCATGAATCAGCCTCCGCGCAAGCGCTGGCAGATCGTTGATGGAGTGCTGCTGCTCGACAAACCGGGCGGGTTGAGTTCCAACGATGCCCTGCAAAAGGCGCGCCGCCTGTTTTCGGCCGCCAAGGCGGGTCATACCGGCACCCTGGATCCTATGGCGACAGGCTTGTTGCCGCTGTGCTTTGGCGAGGCGACCAAGTTTTCCAATCGTCTGCTGGAAGCCGACAAAACTTATGTGGCGACGCTGCATTTGGGCGTGACCACGACGACTGGGGATGCTGAAGGCGAAGTGCTGGTTGAGCGCCCCGTCGTCGCGGACGAAGCGGCGGTGCACGCGGCCTGCACCCACTTTATTGGCGAAATCGAGCAGGTGCCTCCGATGTATTCGGCACTGAAGCACCAGGGTAAGGCGCTTTACGAATACGCACGGCAAGGAATCGAGATCGCGCGCGAAGCGCGTCGTGTGACGATTCATTCGCTTGAGGTGAAGCGCATTGCTTTGCCAGAGGTGGATATCGTGGTTCGTTGCAGTAAGGGAACCTATGTCCGCACTCTGGGTGAGGATATCGGTACCTTGCTCGGTTGCGGTGCGCATCTGACTGCTCTGCGACGCACTGGAATCGGGCCGCTGGAGATCGATGCGGCGTTGACGCTGGAGCAGATTACTGCTGTGGAGGAGAGCGCCCGGCGTCCGTTGCTGGCTCCCCCTGACGCATTGCTGGCGCATTTGCCGGAAGTGCAGCTGGACTCGCTTGGGCGGAGCAGTTTTCTGCATGGACAAGCAGTGAGAATCGCGGCTGGGGAGGGGGAAGTGCGGGTATACGGCCCGGATTTCCTCGGCCTTGGTATGGCGGAGAGTAATCAGCAGGTAAAGCCGGTGCGGCTGATTGCTTTTGCCGCGCAATGAAACACCTTGGCAGACTTGTGCTGGGAGCGCTTGCTCCCGTATAATCACGGGCTTGCTAAAGGACAACCTTAAGAGACTCAAGAATGATTTCTATCGAACAAAAGGCTCAGATCGTTGCTGACTACCAGCGTGCCCCGGGTGATACCGGCTCGCCCGAAGTTCAGGTCGCTCTGCTGACCGCACGTATCAATGGCCTGACCGACCACTTCAAGGCCAACGTCAAGGATCACCATTCCCGCCGTGGCCTGCTCAAGATGGTTAGCCAGCGTCGCAAGCTGCTGGACTACTACAAGAGCAAGAACTTCCAGGGCTATCGCGCTCTGATCGAGCGTCTCGGCCTGCGCAAGTAATGCCATTGCAGGGTCGCTTGTCACGCGGACTCAGTCCGCGTTGAAATCAGCAAAGCCGGCAGGCCGAAGGGGCTTGGCCGGCTTTGTTTCATGTGGCCCGTTATCCTGTTTCATCAGTAGTGTCTGTCATGCCCGCTGCATCTGGCAGCCGGGCGAACCGCTTCATGTGAAGCGCATCCAGAAAGGATAAATCCGTGCCTATCGCAACCAAGAAAAGCTTCCAGTACGGGCAGCATACCGTGACCCTTGAAACCGGCGAGATTGCTCGTCAGGCTCATGGCGCTGTCATCTGTACCATCGACGATACCGTGGTGCTGGCGACCGTTGTTGCTGCCAAGGATCCGAAGCCGGGCCAGGACTTCTTCCCCCTTACCGTCGATTACATGGAGAAGTTTTACGCTGCGGGTCGTATCCCCGGCGGTTTCTTCAAGCGTGAAGGTCGTCCGACCGAGAAAGAAACGCTGACTTCGCGTCTGATCGATCGTCCGATCCGTCCGCTTTTCCCTGACGCCTACTACAACGAAGTGCAGGTTGTGGCGACCGTGCTGTCCCAGAATCCGGAAATCGATGGCGATATTCCGGCAATGATCGCGACTTCTGCTGCCTTGGCTATCTCCGGTGTGCCGTTCAATGGCCCGATCGGTGCTGCGCGCGTGGGTTACATCGACGGTCAGTACATTCTCAACCCGACCACGACCCAGCTCGCCAGCAGCCAGATGAATCTGGTGGTGGCGGGTACCGAAGCTGGTGTGCTGATGGTGGAGTCCGAAGCGGATCAGCTGTCCGAAGAAATCATGCTCGGTGCCGTGGTTTTCGGTCACCAGCAAATGCAGGCTGCCATCCAAGCTATCCACGAACTGGTGGAAGTAGCCGGTAAGCCGGAAGTCGAGTTCATTGCTCCGGCGAAGAACGAAGCCTTGATCGCCAAGGTTAAGGAGGTTGCCCAGGCTGATCTGGAGGCCGCTTTCGGTACCACCAGCAAGTCTGTGCGCAGCGGTCTGCTGAAGGATGTGACCAAGAAGGCGATCGCCGCTCTGGTGACTGGTGAAGAAGGTGCGCCGAAGGACAAGGACGTCAAGGACATTCTGTTCGAACTCGAGTCTGCCATTGTTCGTGGCCGCATCCTGGCTGGCGAACCGCGTATCGACGGTCGCGATACCCGCACCGTGCGCCCGATCAGCATCCGTGCGGGTGTTTTGCCGCGTACTCACGGTTCGGCTTTGTTCACCCGTGGTGAAACCCAAGCGCTGGTCGTGACCACACTGGGTACTGGCCGCGATGAACAGATCATCGACGCCATCGCTGGCGAGTACAAGGAGCGTTACATGCTCCATTACAACTTCCCGCCGTACTCCACCGGTGAAACCGGCCGTGTGGGTTCGCCCAAGCGCCGCGAAATCGGCCATGGCCGTCTGGCCAAGCGCGCCCTGGCTGCCGTGCTGCCGGATGCCAAGGAGTTTGGTTATACGATCCGTGTCGTGTCCGAAATCATGGAGTCCAACGGTTCCTCCTCGATGGCTTCCGTTTGTGGCGGTTCGCTGTCGATGATGGATGCTGGTGTGCCGCTGAAGGCGCCGGTGGCGGGCATTGCCATGGGCTTGATCAAGGACGGTGGCCGTTTTGCCGTGCTGACCGACATCCTGGGTGATGAAGATCACCTCGGTGACATGGATTTCAAGGTGGCAGGCACGACTACTGGCGTGACCGCGCTACAGATGGATCTGAAGATCGACTCGATCTCGCCGGCCATCATGAACAAGGCCCTGGAACAAGCCAAGGAAGGTCGTTTGCACATCCTCGGGCTGATGGATGAGGCCCTGAATGGCAGCAAGGAGCTGTCCGCTTTTGCGCCGCGCATGATGAGCTTCAAGATCAATCCCGAGAAAATCCGTGATGTGATCGGTAAGGGCGGCGCTGTGATTCGCGGTCTGACCGAAGAAACCGGTTGTGTCATCGATATTCAAGATGACGGTACCGTGACCATCTCTTCTGCGGACCAATCCAAGTCCGACGAATGCAAGCGCCGTATCGACCAGATTACTGCTGAAGTTGAAGTTGGCAAAATCTACGAAGGTCCGGTGCTGCGCATTCTGGACTTCGGCGCGATCGTGAACATCATGCCGGGCCGTGATGGTCTGCTGCATGTGTCGCAAATCGCCAAAGAGCGCGTCAATAACGTCTCTGACTACCTCAAGGAAGGTCAGGTCGTGCGCGTGAAGGTTCTTGAGACCGACGAGAAGGGTAAGGTCAAGCTGTCGATGAAGGCTCTGCTGACCGAAGAGGTTCCGGCTGCTGAATAAGCAGGCGCTACCCAAACAAAAAGGACGCCTCGGCGTCCTTTTTGTTTTCTGGGGTTTTCGGACTGCTATTGCAGATCCGGAACGTGTGGCGTCGCTTTAGCGCAGGCCGGCGATGTAGTCCGATACCGCCTTGATTTCCGCGTCGGTCAGGCGCGAAGCAAAGCCGCGCATCATGCTGTTGGGATCGTTGGCGCGTTCTGCAAGACGGAAGCTCTTGAGTTGAGTTTCAGTGTAATCGGCGAACTGTCCTGCCAGGCGTGGGTACTGGTTCGGAATGCCTTGGCCTGCCGGGCCATGACAGCCTGCACAGGCCGGCACACCGGTCGCTGCATTGCCTGAGCGCCAGAGCTTCTGGCCGAGCTCGACGGTCTTGAGGCTCTTGGCTGCTTCGGGCTTCAGTTTTTGCTGTGAGTAGTAACGCGCGAGCCCTTGCATGTCGGTATCCGACAATGCTGCAACCATGGGCGCCATGGATGCGTTTACGCGTTCAGCAGGCTTGTCGCCGACTTGCTTGAAGTTGCGTAGTTGTTTAAGCAGGTACTGCTCGTGCTGCCCGGCAATCTTCGGGAAAGTGGCTGCTGCACTGTTGCCGTCTGCACCATGGCAGGCCACACAGACGGTCTCTGCCGTCTGCTTGGCACGTGCCAAGTCTGGTTTGTTTGCGGGGGCGGACTGGGCAAAGGCCGTCTGGATAGTCAGGGCAATCGTCAGGATTGAAATGCGCGCGATCATTGTCACCTCTGAGGTGTGGCGTTCTTGAATCCTGATATTCTATACCGCCCTGCGCCCGACGCGGAATTCCGCGTGTGCGCCAGCAAATCCTTCTGGTTGTTTTCCATGTCCCTTTTTCGTGCTGCCCGTTTTGAAATCTCCATCGCCCGCCCTCAGGATCTGCCCCCTTCGATGGGTGCGGAGATAGCCTTTGCAGGGCGTTCGAACGCCGGTAAATCCAGCGCGATCAATACACTCGTTGGTCATACGCGCCTGGCCTTCGTCAGCAAGACGCCGGGGCGTACCCAGCTGATCAATATTTTCCGCATGAACAATGGTGCGGCATTGGTGGATTTGCCTGGTTATGGCTACGCCAAGGTACCGGAGGCGATCCGCAAGCAGTGGGTGAAGCTGCTGGAGGAGTATCTGACACGTCGTGACAGCCTGATCGGCCTGATCCTGATCATGGATTCGCGTCACCCGCTTACCCCGCTCGATCAGCAGATGCTGGGTTGGTTCGCGCCGACCGGGCGGCCGATCCACGTTTTGCTGACCAAATCCGACAAGCTGACGCGTGGTCCGGCCATGCAGACGCTTGCCAAGGTGCGCAAGGATCTGGCCGCTTGGGGTCCGAACATCAGCGTGCAGCTTTTCTCAAGCCTCAAGAAAAGCGGTGTCGAGGAAGTTGAAAAAGTCGTAGGGGGATGGCTGGGCACACATTCACCGGAAGAGCTGGGTCTGCCGGAAGATGCTGCCCGTGCTGAATAAAAATAAACCCCGGCGCGAGGGGGCACGCCGGGGCTGGAATGACCTGAATGACCCGGGGGAGTTCATTCAGGTTCCCGCTCAGGGAGGTGAAGCGGGAGGTAGCTCGCGCTACCTATAGCTATGAACGGCGCGAGGTCGAAAAGTTTTAGGCCTTGATTGTAAAAAATCGTAAATTCATCGCGGCGATAGCCGTGTTGTTAGCTCTGTGAGTCAGCCATGACAGCCTTTGCCCGCTTTCCCGCCAATCGCCCACGTCGCATGCGGCGTGATGAGTTTTCCCGTCGCCTGATGCGCGAGTCGCGTTTGAGCAGCGATGATCTGATCTATCCGGTATTTGTTCTCGAGGGGCAGGGGCGTGTTGAGCCGGTGGTTTCAATGCCCGGGGTCAGCCGCGTATCGCTCGACAGATTGCTGGATATCGCAGCAGAGGCTGTGGATTTGGGGGTTCCGGCACTGGCGCTATTCCCGGTGATCGAAGCCGGCAAGAGTGATGCTGCGGAAGATGCCTGGAATCCCGACGGGCTGGTGCCGCGCGTGGTGCGAGCGTTGAAGGAAACGTTTCCAGCGCTTGGGGTGATCACGGATGTGGCGCTGGATCCCTATACGAGTCATGGTCAGGACGGGTTGATTGATGCGAACGGCTATGTACTGAATGACGAGACCCTGGCTGCGCTAGAGAAGCAGGCGCTGTGTCACGCAGCCGCCGGTGCTGATGTGGTGGCCCCGTCAGACATGATGGACGGGCGAGTGGCGCGCATTCGCAGTGCGCTGGAGGGGGCGGGGCATATCCATACCCGTATCCTTGCCTATTCAGCCAAATATGCATCGAGTTTTTACGGTCCCTTCCGTGATGCGGTGGGCTCTGCGGGCAATCTGGGCAAGGGCAACAAATACAGCTACCAGATGGATCCAGCCAATTCGGATGAGGCGATCCGTGAAGTGGCACAGGATATTGCCGAGGGCGCGGACATGTTCATGGTCAAACCCGGCATGCCTTATCTGGACATCGTGCGGCGCGTGAAGAGCGAGTTGGCGGTGCCAACCTTTGTATATCAGGTCAGCGGCGAGTACGCGATGCTCAAGGCTGCCGCAGCGAACGGCTGGCTGGACGAGCAGGCGGTGTTCATGGAGTCTCTCCTGGCCTTCAAGCGTGCCGGTGCGGATGGCATCCTGACCTACTATGCGCTGGAGGCCGCGCGCTTGCTCAAGCGTGAGGCCTGAGTTGCAGATCCGCCCGATGCGGCCGGCAGACTTGCCGGCCGCTTTTGCTTTGCAGTGCCGAGTTTATCCGGACGTCTATCACGAGCCGCAGGAAGCCTTGGCGAGCCGCTTGGAGGCGGGGCCTGCTTTCTGCTGGGTAGCCGAGCAAGGTGGGCAACTGGCGGGCTATGTCTTTGCTCATCCCTGGAGTGGTGCGCCGCCACCGCTGCACGAGCCCTTGCCTGCTTGTGTGGCGGAGCATCTGTTCCTGCATGACCTGGCTGTTTGCCCTAATCACCGGGGAATGGCGGCAGGACGCCAGCTGTATGCCTGCGTGGCGGGTGAGGCCCTGCGCGCCGGTCTGGACAGAATCCGTCTGGTGGCTGTCGGTAGCGCCAGTGCGTTCTGGCAGCGCCAAGGGTTTGCTGAACGGGTGCTGGCCGGGCTGCATCCAGCCTACGGCCAGGCGCAGGTGATGCAGCAGGACTTGATAGGCTGATGCACTGTTCCGTCTGCTGGCTGGGACTTAGCCTCGTGCAACAGCCTCATTGAAGGCCAGGGTCTCGTTCAGGCCGGCCGGCGTGGGTTCGTCACCCACGATCTCCTCTCCGCTGGCGAGCAGGCGGGCATAAGCGCCACCTGCCGTCATCAGGCTTTCGTGGGTGCCGATCTCGACGATGCGGCCGCGCTCCATCACCACGATGCGATTGGCGTCACGGATGGTGGTCAGGCGGTGGGCGACAACCAGCACGGTGCGATCACGGCGTAGCTCGACCAGTGCTTCACGCACAACGCGCTCGGATTCGTTGTCCAGCGCCGAGGTGGCTTCGTCCAGCAGCAGGATCGGGGCGTTCTTGAGGAAGGCGCGGGCGATGGCCAGGCGCTGGCGCTGGCCGCCGGAGAGCTGGTTGCCGTTGCTGCCGATGCGTGAGTCGAAGCCTTGCGGAAGCTTGTTGATGAATTCCAGTGCGTGGGCCTGGCGGGCTGCTTCCTGGATTTCGTCGAAACTGGCCAGTTGCCGGCCGTAGCCGATGTTGTGGGCGACGCTGTCATCAAAGAGCGCCGCATGCTGGCCGACCAGGGCGAGTTGCTGGCGCAGGTCGTTGAGAGGCAGATCCTGCAGGGGCAGGCCGTCAATCAGGATGCGCCCCTGAGTGGCCTCAAAGAAGCGTGCTACGAGCGCCATCAGAGTGGTCTTGCCGGAGCCAGAGGCGCCGACGAAGGCGACGGTTTCGCCGGGCTGGATGCTCAGCGTGAAGTCGCTTACTGCGGGTGTTTCCTGACCCGGGTAGGCAAAGCTCACGTTTTCAAACCGGATTTCGCCACGCGCACGCTCAAGCTTTTGCAGGCCGCGATCTTCTTCGGCTTGCAGATCCAGCAATTCGAAAATGCTCTGGGCGCCGGCCAGGCCGCGCTGGATCGTGGAGTTGATGTTGGTCAGGCGCCTGATGGGTTCGAAGATCATGGCCATGGTGGCGATGAAGGCCACGAACTGGCCCGGCGTGAGCTGACCACTCTCGACCAGGCTGGAGGCGGCGAAGATCACGATGGCTACGGCAGCGAAGGCCAGCACCTGCACCATCGGCACATTGGCCGAGGAGATGCGTACGACGCGCATGGTTTCCTTGCGCAACTGGGTGGCGATGCGGGCGAAGCGGCTGGCTTCGTGCTGCTGGGTGCCGAAGATCTTGATTTCGCGCAGGCCGGCCAGTTGCTCCTCTACGGCACAGGTCATCTCACCCATGCTGGCCTGCTGCAGACGATTGGAGGCCCGCATGCCGGTGCTGGCCTTGCGGATGATCCAGGCGACTACCGGGGCGATGGCAAAGATGATCAGGGTCAGATGCCAGGCCTTGTAGAACAGGAAGGCGAGCAGGGCAACGATGGTCAGGCTGTCCTGGATCACCACGATCCAGGCGGTCGACAGCGCAGCGCCGACCTGCGGGATGTCGTAAGTGATGCGCGAGAGCATGCGTCCGGTGGTCTGCGCCTGGTGGGTCGTGACCGGAAGTTCCATCTGATGGTTGAAGACGAGGCGGCGCAGATCTTCGATGGCTTTGTTGGCCACCCACTGGCTGGAGACGCTGGAGATGTATTCGGCGAGGCTCTTGCCGCAGGCAATCAGCAGGATAGTGAGCGGCACCCGCCACATGGCATCCGGATTGCGGGCGATCAGGCTTTCATCGAGCAGGGGTTCGAACTGCCCCGAGAGCAGCGGGGTGGCCCCGGCAACGGCAGCCATGGCCAGCACGGAGAGGGCCGAAACGCGCCAGTAAGGCTTGATGTAGGCCAGCAGGCGGCGATAGAGGCGGAAGGAATCAGTCATCGGAATGCCGGAGAGGCGGCCTGCGGAGTGAGGCCCGGCGTGATTGTAGCAGTGGCCGGGCTGCTGCCCGGCTACGGCCCCGTTCGCTATTGCGTTGTCAGCCAACGTTTGTGGGCTGTAGGGGCATCAACGCAGCGATGCCCCCATAGCCAAACCGGCCAATATGAGCTGGCCGGGGCAATGTCAACAGACTCTGGCTCAGAAGCCGACGGTGACACCTAGGCTCAGCACCGGGTACCACTTGTACTTGCTGATCTTGTCGTCGAACTTGGTCTTCTCGGCCGCTACGTCGCTTTGCAGTTGGCTGCACTGGGCTGCATTGAGGGCGCTGCCGCAGCTGACATTGAGAGTCGAGGTGGGGCTGCCCATGTAATACGCACCGAGGTCGGCATAGAAACCGATGCCGGCACCGGACACGCTACCGTAGCCCACGCCCAGATAGGGTGCGAGGCTGTTGCCGGATTTGACTTGACCGGTGGCACTACCGATCTGGCTGGCCTGGTATTGGGTGCCATTGAAGTTGTAGGTGCCGTTGGTGGGGCGGCCAGTGAGATCCACCTTGCTGTTCGAGTAATAAAAACCGCCGGTCACGCGAAAGCCCAGGCCCACGCTCACATCGGCGAGCAGACGCGGTGTGGAGAGTTTGGCGTCAGCGTCGTAGTCGATATCGGTTTCGGTGAAAGACTTCGAATAGCTGTACTGCGAGTAGCCGGCACGTACGCTCACCAGCGGCATAACCTGATAAGCCACGTCGAAGCCGTAGCCGGTACTGCCTACCTGCAGGCCGGCACCGAGATCGGCAGAAGCGGCCGTACTGCAGGCTGCAAGTGCTGCGCAGAGGAGGATTTTCTTGTGCATGGGAGTCCTTTCCCGGGGCTGGGTTGGATGGTTCGGCCTGAATGGCTGGCAGGATTGTGGGGGCTCGGGTTGTGGCCGGCAATGATCGTTAATCTGTATTCGGCGAGCGCAGCCTTGCCTATTCGCGATGGAGCACGCGGTCGACCAGGAAGTCGGCCCAGCCTCGTGTATGAAAGGCCGCCTTGAGTTGATCGCGGTCGTAAGCCGTATCCAGCCAGGTGAAGAATTCGATCGGCTCGCGGGCGTTGGCGATCAGATATTCTTCAAAGAAGAAATCGAGGATGCCGGTCTTCGAGCCCTTCAAATGGCCATATTTCCACGATAGCTCGCGCATCGCGTCGGCAATCGGCTCGCCCTGGCGGAACATGCGGTAGAGCGCTGCAGCGAAGCCGGCGCGGTCTGCGCCGCTCTTGCAATGGATCAGCACCGGGTATTCGATTTCGCCAAACAGGGTATGCGCATCCTTGATGACGTGAGCGTAAGGCGCGCTGCGCGAGAGGATGCCCTTGAAGTCGATCAGGCGGATGCCCAGACGGTGGCATTCCTCGGCCTCGAGTGCATAGCGCCGCGAGTCGTCCGCTCCACGCAGATTGATGATGGTGCGGATGCCCAGCTTGCGCTGATATTTACGGATCTGACCCGGACTGGGCTGGCTGCTGCGGTAGAGGCCGCCGGGCAGGGCATGCAGGTTGTTGTAGATCACGCGGAAGATGCCGTGATCCACGAAGAGCATGTCCAGATAGGCCAGCAGACGGCCAGAGAAACTTGTTACATCACGTGCCACGGAAAAGGTCCGATCAGCCCGGTGGGGCAAAGGCGGGGATTATGCTTCAAAAGCGCCCCGGGGCGCCGCAGCAGGTCGCGGCGGGAGGAGCCCAGCCTGATGCCGGATCGCCGCCAGCACCGCTTCGGCAGCCGGCGAGAGCTGGGCATGGGCGCGGGTGGTGATGCCGATCTGGCGCACCGTCTGCCCCAGCTCGACCGGCAGTTCAACGAGCTTGCCGGCCTCCAGCTCGAAACAGAGCTGATGCGGCGAGATGGCGGTAAGCATGTTGCTGGAGAAGAGCAGGCTACGCAGGATGGCCAGATCGCCGGTCTCGACCGAAGCCAGCGGCGGCGCCAGCCCCAGCTCACTGAAGGAGGCATCGACGAGGCGCCGGCCCGGCGCATCGGGGCGCGGCAATACCCATTGCTCATTCAGCAGATCGGCGAGCGGGATGCGCTCGCGTACGGCAAGCGGATGGCCGGCACGTGCGAGGATGCCCAGGCGGTCTTCAAACAGCGGCTCGAGCAGCAGGCCTTGCGTATCGCGATCGGCGCGCAGGGCGCCGAAGATGAAGTCGATGTCACCGCTGCGCAAGCCCGCGAGCAGCACTTCGTACGGACTCTCAACCGTACTCACGCGCAGACGCGGATGGCGCCCCACCGCCGCCGCGATACCGGCCGGCACGATCAGAGTGCGCCCGAGCGGTAGCGCCCCTACCGTGACATGACCGGCCAGGCTGCCGGCGATGGCGGCCAGATCAGACTGCATGTGCCGCAACTCGGCCGCGATCAGTTTGGCATGCACCAGCAGGCGCGCGGCCGCATCGGTAGGCAGCAAGCCCTGCTGCATGCGCTGAAAGAGCGGTGCGCCCAGCGCGGTTTCAAAGCGTTTCAGCGCCATGCTGGCTCCGGCCTGAGAGATGCCCAGGCGCGCGGCCACCGCCGTCACATTCCTTTGCTCGGCCATGCTGATCAGCAATTGCAGCTTGTGGCCGGAGAACAGCAGGCTGGCCAGACTGTTGCGCTGGCTGCGGCTGCAGCCCAGCTCATCCAGCACCTGGCTGACTTCGCTCTCGATGCGTTCGGCACGCTGCTGCACCGCCTCGCCATAGGCATTGAGCAGCATGCCGCGCGGGCGGCGCTCGAAGAGTGGCGTGCCCAGCGCCTCTTCCAGCTCCCCGACCGAACGCGTGACCGCCGAAGCCGCCTTGAAGACCAGCTCTGCCGCCCGCGCCACGCTGCCGCTTCGGGCCACGGCGAGAAAGTTGCGCAGGTGCTGAAGCGGCTCCAGTACGCCCGAATTCTGATAAGGGTTTTCACTTAGATGCATCGCACAATCCTTATCTAATGGACCATAACGAAAATTTACTTATGAAGTCATAACATTTTCAGAACGCAGTATAAGCAGCCGGCAACGAGCCGACAACGCAGTCTGCCTACACTGGATTCACCCGATCAGCCCACCGGAAGGCCTCGCAAGAAAGCCGGGTGTGGCGAGCAACACAGACCTCTCTGGCGCGCACGCAAGGCGCCGGGCAGGTGGATCCAACGGAGACAAGATGCAGTCGAACATTGAACAAATGCGCCCGGTCGAGCGCTGGCTCGGTCGCCTCTGCGACATCAGCGCCAGCATCGGCGGCACGGTGCTGGTGAGCATGGCCGGCATGACGGTGGCCAGCGTGATCGGCCGGACCTTTTTCGCCAACCCCATCCTCGGCGATGTGGAACTGGTGCAGCTGGGCTCGGCGGTGGTGGTGGCCTCCTTCCTGCCCTACACCCAGTACCGCCGCGCCAACATCATCGTGGACTTCTTCACCACTGGCCTGTCCGCCCGCAAGCAGGAATGGCTCGATGGCCTCGGCAGCCTGCTCTACACCCTGATGCTGGCGCTGATCTGCTGGCGCGTGGCGGTGGGCTGCATCGACATCCGCGCGACCGGCGAAGCCTCGATGCTGATGAACTTTCCGCTGTGGATCGCCTATCTGCTGATGCTGCCGGGCCTCGCACTCTCGGTGTTGATCGGTCTTTATCAGACGCTGTGCCAGCTGCGCGGCGAAGCGGGAGTGGCAGCATGAGTACGTTTTCGATTGGCCTCTCGATGTTCGGCGGCATGCTGGTGCTGATGGCCCTGCGAGCGCCGATTGCGGTGTCGATGTTCGTGCCCGGCGCGCTGGGCTATCTCGCGCTCTCAGGCTGGCTGCCGCTGCTCTCACATCTGAAGGGCGCGGTGTATGGCCGGGTGTCGGTGTATGACCTGTCGGTGATTCCGCTCTTCATGCTGATGGGCGCGCTGGCCGTACAGGGCGGCCTGGCGCGCGCACTCTTCGACTTCGCCAATGCACTGCTCGGGCGCTTCCGCGGCGGCATGGCGATGGCCGGGGTGCTCGCCTGCGCCGCCTTCGGCTCGATCTCCGGCTCCACCGTGGCCACCACCGCGACGATTGCCCAGGTGGCCTACCCGCAGATGCGCCGCATCGACTACTCCGGCCGTCTGGCCACCGCCGCACTGGCCACCGGCGGCACCATGGGTGTGCTGCTGCCGCCTTCGGTGACCCTGATGGTGTATGCCATCCTCACCGAGCAGAACATCACCAAGATGTTCCTCGCCGCCTATGTGCCGGCGCTGCTGGCCGCCATTGGCTACATGCTGGCGATCATGGTCACCGTGCGGATTCACCCCGAGCAGGCACCGGCCGCCAAGCCGGCCTCGCTGCGTGAAGTCGTGAGCTGCGGCAAGCAGGTCTGGCATATCGCGCTGATCTTTGGCCTGGTCTTCGGCGGCATCTACGGCGGCTTCTTCACCGCCACCGAAGGCGCGGCCATCGGCGCGCTGCTGACCTTCCTGATTACCCTCGTCACGCGCCAGATGAGCCGCGCCAAGCTGATCAGCGCGGTGCGCACCACGGCCCAGACCAGCGGCATGATCTTCCTGATCTTCCTGGGCGCCGACATGATCAATGCTGCGCTGGCGCTCTCCCAGCTGCCAGCCCAGCTGGCCGACATGGTGGGCCACCTTCAGCTGAGCCCGCTGCTGGTGATGGCCGGGCTGATGCTCTTCTACGTGATCCTCGGCTGCGTGATGGACGAGATGTCGATGATCCTCCTCACGGTGCCGACGCTCTTCCCGGTGATCATGGGCCTGGACTTCTTCGGCCTCGGCATGGCGGACAAATCGCTCTGGTTCGGCATCCTGATCCTCACCGTGTGCGAGATCGGCATGATCTTCCCGCCGGTCGGCCTGAACGTTTACATCATGAACGGCCTAGCCAAGGACGTGCCGATGAGCGAGACCTACAAGGGCGTGATCCCCTTCCTGATCACCGATGCCATTCGCCTTGGTCTGCTCATCACCTTCCCCGGCATCTCGCTGTGGCTGGTGCATCTGCTGACCTGATCCCGCCGCCCGCCCCACCCCAAGTCCACTGCTTCACCCGACCCGACAAGGAGACAAGACCATGAAGACCCAACAGAAGATGATCGGCAAAGTCTGCAGCCTCGCATTGCTGGCGCTGGCCGCCACCCCGGCGCTGGCCGCCGACCCCGTCGTCACGCTCAAGCTGCACTTTCACCTGCCGATCAGCTCCTTGGCCAACACCCTGTTCATCACGCCCTGGTGCGAGAAAATCGCCAAGGAATCGAACGAGCGCATGAAGTGCCAGATCTATCCCTCAATGCAGCTCGGCGGCACTCCGGCCCAGCTCTACGAGCAAGTGCGCGATGGCGTGGCCGATGTCGTGTGGGCCCTGCCGGGCTACACCGCCGGCCGCTTCCCAATGGTGGAAGCCTTCGAGCTGCCCTTCATGATGCAGAGCCCGGAAGCCACCAGCCGCGCGCTGTGGGACTACGTCGATCAGTACGCAAAGGCCGAGTTCAAGGATGTGAAGCCGCTGGCCTTCCATGTGCACGGCGATGGCGTTTTCCACACCACCAGCAAGCAGGTGCGCACCGCAGCCGATCTGAAAGGCATGAAGCTGCGCGCGCCAACCCGCCTCACCAACAAGTTCATCGCCATGCTCGGCGCCACGCCGGTGAGCATGCCGGTGCCGCAGGTGGGCGACGCGCTGGCCAAGGGCGTGATCGATGGCGCGGTTGTGCCCTATGAAGTGGTGCCCTCGGTGAAGATTCAGGAGCTTGTGAAGTACCACAGCGAAACCGACCCGGCCGAGCCCGCCTTCTACACCTCGACTTTCATCTTCGCGATGAACAAGGCCAAGTACGACTCGCTGCCGGCCGACCTGAAGAAGGTGATCGACCACAACAGCGGCGTGGAGCTTTCCGGCCAGATCGGCAAAGCCTTCCTGCAGGCCGATGCCGAGGGCAAGAAGCTCACCACCCACAACACCACCTACGTGATCCCGAAGGCCGAGCTGGACAACTGGAAGAAAGTGGCCGAGCCGCTGAAGGCCTCCTGGGTCAGCGAGATGAACGGCAAGGGCTACAACGGCCAGCAACTGCTCGATGGGGCCAAGGCCCTGATCGCCAAGCATTCGGCCGCCATCAAATAAGCCCATGCCGATGAATGCACAAGAAATGGAGGTGGCATCGTGAGTGCTGAATTGCCCGGCAAACCCGGCGCGCAGGAAGACTCCCCGCTGGAGAGCTTCTCGCACTGCCATGAAGGCATCCTCACGCATCTTGGTGCGCTGGGCGAACTGCCGGCGCTGGCAGCCGCCGCGACCCGCGCCCGGGAGCTCGCCGGGCAAACCCAGCGCTTCTTCGCCGAAGCCATGCTGGCCCACCACGAGGAGGAGGAGCGCGAGCTCTTCACCGCCGTGCTGGCCAGCGCGGTGGCCGGCGAAGAAGCCGCCAGGGTGCAGGCCATGGTGCAGCGCCTGACCGAAGAGCACCGCGCCATCGAAGTGCTCTGGTATCGCCTGGCGCCGCAGCTCAAGCGCCTCGCCAATGGCCATGTCGAGCCGCTTGATGGCGCGCTGGCGGGTGAGCTGGTGAGCCGCTACCGCGCCCATGCGGACTTCGAGGAGCGCGAGTTCCTGCCGCTGTGCCAGCTCATCCTCGGCCGCAACGGCAGCCATATGGCGGCTCTCGGGCTGGCCCTGCACATGCGCCATGCGCCGCAGAAACTGCCCTACATCTGAACCGAAGCAAGGAATCCAAGCATCATGATCATCGACTGCCATGGTCACTACACCACCGCACCGGCGGCCCTCGAAGCCTGGCGCCAGCGCCAGATCGCCGGCATCAAGGATCCCTCGGCGATGCCGAAGGCCAGCGAGCTGCGGATCAGCGACGACGAGCTGCGCGAGAGCATCGAGCTCAATCAGCTCGCCAAGATGAACGAGCGCGGCATCGATCTCACGCTGTTCTCGCCGCGCGCGAGCTTCATGGCCCACCACATCGGCGACTTTCAGATCTCCGCCACCTGGGCCGCGCTGTGCAACGAGCTGTGCCATCGCGTCGCCCAGCTTTTTCCCGAGCGCTTCGTGGGCGCGGCAATGCTGCCGCAATCACCCGGAGTGGATCCGGCGAGCTGCATTGCCGAGCTGGAAAAGTGCGTGAAGGAATACGGCTTCGTCGGCCTCAACCTCAACCCGGATCCCTCCGGTGGGCACTGGACCAGCCCGCCGCTGACCGACCGCCACTGGTATCCGCTCTACGAAAAAATGGTGGAGCTGGACATCCCGGCGATGATCCACGTCAGCACCAGCTGCAATGCCTGCTTCCACACCACCGGCGCGCACTACATCAATGCCGACACCACGGCCGTGATGCAGCTGATCCAGGGCGATCTGTTCCGCGACTTCCCGAGCTTGCGCTTCGTGATCCCGCACGGCGGCGGCGCCGCGCCCTATCACTGGGGGCGTTACCGTGGCCTCGCGCAGGAGCTCAAGAAACCCTTGCTCAGCGAGCACCTGCTGAAAAACATCTTCTTCGACACCTGCGTCTATCACCAGCCGGGCATCGACCTGCTGACGCGCGTGATCCCGGTCGAGAACGTGCTGTTCGCGTCCGAAATGATCGGCGCGGTGCGCGGCATCGACCCGGAGACGGGCCATCACTTCGACGACACCCGGCGTTACATCAACGCCGCCGCCTTGTCCGACGCCGAGCGCGCGCAGATCTTCGAGGGCAATGCTCGCCGCGTCTATCCGCGCCTCGATGCGCAACTGAAAGCCCGCGGGCGATGAGTCACGACCGAGGGGCGTCAAGTCGTAGGGCGGAGTGCCAACTCCGCCATTTTTCCAGACACATGCGTGGCATTTGCCCGCCATCGTATGCGGTGGAGTTTCACTCCACCCTAAGTATCGGACCCGCGTCGGCGATCCAACCGTGCGAGGTGAAGGTCCGTGGATTTTGAGGAGAAAGCAATGAGCATGAACAATCTAGGCGTGGTGCGCACGCAGATCGAGCGCGCCGACCCGGCCGCTGTCGAACATCTCTCGCGCTTCGGCGTGGCGACCATTCACGAGGCCATGGGCCGCGTGGGGCTGCTGAAACCCACGATCCGCCCGATCTACGCCGGTGCGCATCTGTGCGGCACGGCCGTGACCGTGCTGCTGCAGCCCGGCGACAACTGGATGCTGCATGTGGCGGCCGAGCAGATCCGCCCCGGCGACGTGGTCATCGCAGCCTGCACGGCCGACAGCACCGACGGCTTCTTCGGCGACCTGCTGGCCACCTCCTACCGCGCTCGCGGCGCGAAAGGCCTGGTCATCGATGGTGGCGTGCGCGATGTGAAAGACCTCACCGCGATGGGCTTCCCGGTCTTCAGCCGGGCAATTCACGCCAAGGGCTGCACCCGCGCCACGCTCGGCTCGGTGAATATCCCGGTGGTGTGTGCCGGCGCGCTGGTCAATCCGGGCGACGTGGTGGTTGCCGATGACGATGGCGTCGTGATCGTGCCGGCCGCGCTGGCCGCTGAGGTCGCCGCCGCCGCCCAGGCCCGCGAAGACAACGAAGGCGCCAAGCGCGCCCGCTTCGCAGCCGGCGAACTGGGGCTGGACATGTACAACATGCGCGACACCCTCGCGAAAGCCGGCCTGCGCTATGAATAATGCACGCTGCATGTGGATGCGCGGCGGTACGTCGAAAGGCGGCTACTTCCTCGCCGAGGATCTGCCCGCCGACCCGGCCACGCGCGACGCCTTCCTGCTCGCAGTGATGGGCTCGCCCGATGCACGCCAGATTGACGGCATGGGTGGCGCCGATCCCCTCACATCGAAGGTCGCGGTCGTGCGCAAGTCGCAGCGCCCCGGTGTGGATGTCGATTACCTGTTCCTGCAGGTCTTCGTCGATCAGCCGCGGGTGAGCAGCGCACAGAACTGCGGCAATCTGCTCGCCGGCGTCGGCCCCTTCGCCATCGAGCGCGGGCTGGTTGCTCCGCAAGGCCCGGAAACCGTGGTACGCATCTACATGGAGAACACCGGCCAGATCGCCGAGGCCCGGGTGCAGACGCCTGAGGGACGCGTCGAATACGCGGGTGACGCGGCGCTCGATGGGGTGCCTGGCACGGCGGCGCCGATCCCGCTGTTCTTCAGCGACACGGCCGGCTCTTCCTGCGGCGCGCTGCTGCCGACCGGGCGGGCCCGCGACAGGATTCAGGGCATGGACGTCACGTGCATCGACAATGGCATGCCTGTGGTGCTGATTCGCGCCGCCGATCTGGGCTGCCGGGGCGACGAGACGCGTGCCGAACTCGATGCTGATGAGGCGCTCAAGGCGCGGCTCGAAGCGATCCGTCTGGAAGCCGGGCCACTGATGAAGCTGGGCGATGTGCGCGAGCAGTCGGTGCCGAAAATGAGCTTGATCAGCGCGCCGCAAGCCGGCGGGGTGATCAACACCCGCAGTTTCATCCCGCACCGCTGCCATGCCGGCATCGGCGTGTTTGGCGCGCTCAGTGTGGCGACCGCCGCAGCACTGCCCGGCAGCGTGGCCGAAGGCCTGGCGCAAGTGCCGGCCGGGGCCAGCAAGGCCATGCGCATCGAGCATCCCTCGGGCGCTACGCGGGTGCAGGTAGAAACCGATGGCGCGGGCGCATTTCGCTCGGCAGGATTGGTCCTGAGCGCCCGCAAACTTTTCGATGGTGTTGTCTATGCTGCAGCACGCGCCTCCCAGCGCGATGCCGCAGCCGAATGAATAAGGAGACAGGAATGGCAAGAATCATTGGCGGCGTGGCGGTTTCGCATACCCCCACCATCGGCTTCGCCTACGACCACAGCAAGCAGAACGATCCGGCCTGGGCGCCGATCTTCACAGCCTTCGAACCTTTGCGCGCGTGGTTCAGCGAACACAAGCCGGATGTGCTGATCTACGTGTTCAACGATCACGTCACCTCCTTCTTCTTCGACCACTACTCGGCCTTCGCGCTGGGCGTGGGCGAGCAATACGCGGTGGCGGACGAAGGTGGCGGCGCACGCGATCTGCCGCCTGCGGCCGGCCACCCGGCACTGGCCCGGCACATTGCCACCAGCCTGGTGACCGACGAGTTCGACATGTCTTTCTTTCAGGATAAACCGCTTGATCACGGCTTCTTCTCGCCGATGTCGGTGCTGCTCGACCGGCCGGACAATCAGTGGCCCACTACCGTGGTGCCGCTGCAGGTCGGCGTGTTGCAATTCCCGATCCCGAGTGCAGCACGCTGCTACAAGCTGGGCCAGGCCCTGCGCCGCGCCGTGGAAAGCTATCCGGAAGACCTCAAGGTGGCGGTAGTCGCCACCGGCGGCCTCTCGCACCAGGTGCACGGCGAGCGTGCCGGCTTCAACAACACCGAGTGGGATCACCAGTTCCTCGACCTGATCACGCAGGATCCGGCCCAGCTCGCCGGTATGACCCACGCCGAATACGCCGAACTGGGCGGGCTGGAAGGCGCTGAAGTCATCATGTGGCTGATCATGCGCGGCGCGCTCTCGGCGAATGTGAAGCGCCTGCACAGCTCCTACTACCTGCCCTCGATGACTGGCATCGCCACTCTGATCCTCGAAGACGAAGGTCGCCCGGCGACCGGCGCCCAGCAGGCCCGCCACCGCGCCCGCATGGGCGAGCAGCTGGCGGGCGCCGAAAAACTGCAGGGCACCTATGCTTTCGATCTGGAGCGCAGCGTGCGGGCTTACCGCATCAACCGCTACCTGCACGAGATGATCCGCCCCGAGCACCGCGCGGCCTTCCTCGTCGATCCTGAAGCCTCTTTCGAAGCAGCCGGCTTGAGCGAAACCGAGCGCGACCTGATCCGCCGCCGCGACTGGCGCGGCCTGATCCATTACGGCGTGATCTTCTTCATGCTCGAAAAACTCGGCGCCACGCTGGGCGTGCCCAATCTGCATATCTACGCCGCAATGCGCGGCGAGAGCGTCGAGGCCTTCATGAAGACCCGCAACACCCAGGTGAATTACTCGGTGGCGGGTAAGGGCAGGGTCTGAAGCCAGGGAGCGTCCGCCTCAGGCGGCACTACCGCTCAGTCAGGCGATGGGCATGTGCAGCGTGTCGTCTCCGTGAAGGTGGGGATCCAGTGTCTTTCTACGTCTCTGGATTCCCGTCTTCGCGGGAATGACAAGTTTTGGCCTTAGGTGAGTTTTAGGCGGGCGCTTTTGAGCGGTGCATCAGGTGCTGGTAGCGAGGCTCTCATCCTGTGCCGGCGGCGCGCAGCGCACAACTTCTTCGAGGCTGGTCAGGCCTCTGGCGATCTTCAGGGCGCCCGAGATGCGTAGCGGCTTCATGTCTTCCCGCATGGCCTGCTGGCGAACGGCAGCGAGTTCGGTGTTGTGCTGGATCTGGCGGGCGATGCCCGGTG
The DNA here is from genome assembly GCF_030548425.1 of Uliginosibacterium sp. 31-12. NCBI lineage: Bacteria > Pseudomonadati > Pseudomonadota > Betaproteobacteria > Rhodocyclales > Zoogloeaceae > Uliginosibacterium > Uliginosibacterium sp. 31-12. Next base: position 457,678 of record NZ_JAUOOA010000001.1, read on the forward strand.
ACATCAGGAGGGTTTCGTAAATGCCCATGCGCCCGCTGTAACCGGTATTGCGGCATTCCAGACAGCCGATCGGGCGATGAAAATGGCGTGGTACGGCGGCTTTGAACGGCGCGACGAGCTGCTCCCAGACCAGGGCTTCTTCCGGCGTGGGCGGCGAGGGCTGCTTGCAGTGCGGGCACAGGGTGCGCACCAGGCGCTGGGCCATCACGCCGAGCATGGTGGCATTCAGCAAGTAGGGGGGCACCCCCAGATCCAGCATTCGGGTGATGGCCGAGGGCGCATCGTTGGTGTGCAGGGTGGAAAGCACCAGGTGGCCGGTCAGCGCAGCCTGAATCGCCATTTCGGCGGTTTCCAGATCGCGGATTTCGCCGATCATGATGATGTCCGGGTCCTGCCGCAGCAGTGCCCGCACGCCGTCCGCGAAGCCAAGGTCAATACCTGCCTGGACCTGCATCTGGTTGAAGGCGCCTTCCACCATTTCGATCGGATCTTCGATCGTGCACACATTCACTTCCTGTGTGGCGAGCTGCTTGAGCGTGGAGTAGAGCGTGGTGGTCTTGCCCGAGCCGGTCGGGCCGGTCACCAGGATGATGCCGTTGGGCTGGCGAGTCATGTGGTGCCAGCGCACCAGATCTTCGTCAGTGAAGCCGAGCTCGGCAAAGCTGCGCACCAGCACGTCCGGATCGAAAATCCGCATTACCAGCTTTTCGCCGAAGGCGGTGGGCAGTGTGGATAGACGTAGCTCGACCTCGGTGCCTTGTGGCGTGCGGGTCTTGATACGGCCATCCTGCGGGCGCCGTTTCTCGACGACGTCCATGCGGCCGAGAATCTTGATGCGGCTGGTCATCGCGTTGATGACCGTCATCGGCAGCTGGTAGACCTGATGCAGCACGCCATCGATGCGAAAGCGCACGATGCCCATCTCGCGGCGTGGCTCGACGTGGATGTCCGACGCACGCTGGTCAAAGGCGTATTGCCACAGCCAGTCGACGATGGAGACGATGTGCTGCTCGTTGGCGTCGAACTGGCGATTGGTTTTCGAGAGTTCGACCAGTTGCTCGAAGTTCGAGATCGCGCTGCCCTTCTGTTGCTCGGCCTGGGAGGCCTTCTTGACCGAGCGCGCGAGGTTGTAGAACTCGATCTGGAAGCGCTCGATATCCACTGGATTGGCGAACACGCGGCGAATCGGCTTGCGCAGCACATGCAGGAGTTCCGCCTCCCACTCGCGCACGAAGGGCTCGGCGCTGGCGATCACCACCTCGTTACCACTGACCTGCACAGGCAGCACCTGCAGACGCGAGGCGTAGGCGGCGGTCATCACTTCGGTAACGGTCGAGAAATTGATCTTCAGCGGATCAATGTGGAAGTACTCCAGCCCCAGTTTGCCGGCCAGCCATTCGGTGAGGGCATCGATATGCAGGAGCTTGTGCGGCGGCTGAGCGGATTTCAGCTGGCGTTCGGCAATGACCACCAGCGGATGCGCACCGCCCTTGTGGCTGTAGCGTTCGGCGAAGATCGCCTCGGCATCCTCATGGCTGATCAGGCGATCTTCGCGCATCAGTTTCAGAACCTCCTTGAGCTGGAGGCGGTGTTCACTGGCGGCGTGTTTCGAGCTAGGGCTGTTCATGTCACGGGGAAGGCTGGGCGCGCGAGACTGGAATGTACTCCCGGGGGAGTACGGGCAGGGGCCTGGTTTGGGAGTTTTTCAAGCCCTTTGCAGCTTTTAACGACAGCCGGACCCGCCGCATTGAGCGTGCTAACATCGCGCGGCCTTTGGTCTGCCTGCTCATGATCGACATCACCCCCCACTTTGCTGACGACGGCACGCTTGCCCGCGTGATTCCCGGTTTTCGCCCGCGCCCCCAGCAACTGGAGATGGCGGCGGCGATTGCGCGCGCAATCCATGGCAACCGACTGCTGGTGGCCGAGGCGGGTACCGGTACCGGCAAGACCTTCGCCTATCTCGTGCCGGCGCTCCTTTCGGGCGGCAAGGTGATCGTCTCGACTGGTACCAAGACCCTGCAGGACCAGCTCTTTCACCGCGATCTGCCGGCCGTGCGCAAGGCCTTGAAGGTGCCGGTGGGTGTCGCCTTGCTGAAGGGGCGACAGAACTATGCCTGTCACTACCATATCGGGCGGGCCCAGCTCGAAGGCCGTTTCCTCAATCGTGAGGATGCGGTCCACATCCGCACGATTGCCAAATGGCTGATGCACACCCAGACCGGCGACAAGGCGGAGTGCACCGGTGTGCCCGAGGATTCCACGGTATGGATGGCGGCAACCTCGACGCGCGAGAATTGCCTCGGCCAGGAATGCCCCAATGCCAAGGAATGCTTCGTGATGGCGGCGCGCCGTGCGGCGCAGGAGGCTGACGTGGTGGTGGTGAATCACCATCTTTTTTTCGCCGACGTGATGCTGCGCGACGAAGGCATGGGCGAGCTGTTGCCGGCCTGCAATACGGTGATTTTCGACGAAGCGCATCAGTTGCCGGAAACTGCCTCGATGTTCTTTGGCGACTCGGCTTCCACCGGCCAGATGCTCGATCTGGCGCGCGATACCCGGGTCGAGGCGGTCGCGGGGGCACGCGATTTCCTGCCCTTGCAGGATGCCACCCGGTCGCTGGAGAAAGCCGCTCGCGATCTGCGTCTGGCGATTCCCGGCGAGAACGCCCGGCTTTCCTTCGAGCAGGTCGGCGACAAGGCGGACTTCCTGGCCGCGCTGGACGCGGTCGAGCATGAGCTGGAAGCCTTTGTCGGTTTGGCCGAATCGCAGGCCGAGCGCTCCGAGGGACTAGAGAAATGCTGGCAGCGCGCCACCGATCTGCACGCCCGGCTCACCAACTGGCGCCGCCTGAATCAGCCGGACACGATCCGCTGGGTCGAGGTGTTTAGCCAGTCGGCCTCGCTGAATACCACCCCGCTGCGGGTGGCCGAGATTTTCCGCAAGCAGATCGAGGGCAATGCCAAGAGCTGGATCTTTGCCTCCGCAACGCTCGCTGTCGGGCAGAGCTTCGGCCACTACTGTGGCGAACTGGGCCTCGATGTGCTGGATCCGCCGCCCGATACCGGCATGTGGGGCAGCCCCTTCGAATATCAGGATCAGGCTTTGCTGTACGCACCAGCGAATATGCCCGATCCGAACAGTCCGCTGTATCTGGATGCAGTCATCGAAGCCGCTGTGCCGGTGATCCGCGCAGCCCAGGGACGCACTTTTGTGCTGTGCACGTCGCTGCGGGCCATGAAGCACATCCACGAGGGGCTGGAGTCGCGCTTTCATCGCCAGGCGTTGGATTTCCCCCTGTTGATCCAGGGCCAGGCCTCGCGCAGCGAGTTGCTGGAGCGCTTCCGTCAGCTCGGCAATGCAGTGCTGGTAGCCAGCCAGAGCTTCTGGGAAGGCGTGGATGTGCCGGGCGATGCGCTGTCTGTCGTGATCATCGACAAGCTGCCCTTTGCGCCGCCGGATGACCCGGTGCTGAAAGCCCGCGTCGACTGGATCGAGAAGCAGGGCAAGAACCCGTTCATGGAATACCAGCTGCCGCGCGCGGTGATCAGCATGAAACAGGGGGCAGGGCGGCTGATACGCTCCGAGCGTGATCGTGGTGTGCTGATGGTTTGCGACCCGCGCATGATCAGCAAGCCCTATGGCAAGCGGGTCTGGCAAAGCCTGCCGGCGATGCGCCGCACACGCATCGAGGAGGAAGTGGTGGCTTTCCTCGAAGCCTTGCCGCCGCCTGCCAGCTTGGTAGATTGACAAAAAATTGCAGCTTCGCGTGCTGACAGCTGTCATAGATACAAAGTAATATTTCCCCGCGCGCCTGTAGGAGAAGAACCTACAGCTAATATTCGCCGCTGGAAGCGGTTTCGGGGAACAGATGGACAGGCTGGTTTTTGCCAAGACGAGTGCCGGGCTGGATGAAATCCAGCAGCGCCAGATGCGCCTGCATCCGCGCGTGCGCTCGCTCCTGATTCTTGTGGATGGCAAGCAGCCGGTGTCTGAACTGCGTGGCAAGTTTGCCGTTGATCCCGTGATCCTGCAGGAGCATCTGGAACTGCTGCAGGAAGCCGGCCTGATCCATCCGGTGTTCGAGAGTGTGGAACCCACACCGCATACCGGCCCCGCCTCCAATCTGCCGGAAGTCGTGGAGCTGCCCGCGCAAGGCGAAGCTTCATGGATGTCGGAAATGCAGAGCCCGCTGCCCTCTGACGAGAGTTCCCGCCTGATGGCGCTCTACCGCATCTATACCGAGACCATCAGTGCCAGTTTCGCTGCCAAGTCCGCTCCTTATCTGAAGGAGCTGGACAAGGCTGCGCGCATTGGCGATTACATCGCCCTTGGGAACAAGATCATCACGGCGCTGAACAAGTCCGCGCGTGTCAATCTGGCGGTCGAGTTCAAGCGCAAGGTCAAGCCGCTGCTCAGATAGCTCAGCGCGGAATGATCGGAATGATCTTGCGCGCTTTCACTTTCTGCTGTGGCCGCCCGGCGGCGAGCTGACGCCGGCGCTCTTCCTCACGCATCCAGGCACGGTAGCCTAGCAGTGTCGCCAGAATCAGGGTGTAGATCAGCGGTTCGGTAATATCCCGCTTCACCAGCCACCAGTAGTGCAGCACAGCGAGGATGCCGATGGCGTATACCGAGCGATGCAGTGTCTGCCATCGTCGCCCGCCTAGCAAGCGGATGGCGGTGTTGAAGGAGGTCGCGGCGAGCGGAATCAGCAGTACGAAAGCGGCAAAGCCCACCGTGATGAAGGGGCGCTTCACGATGTCGCGTGCGATGCCTTCCCAGTCAAAAAACTGGTCCAGCCAGATGTAGGTGATGAAGTGTTGCAGGCCATAGAAAAAGGCATACAGCCCCAGCATGCGGCGGGTGCGCAGCAGCCAGTTCATGCCGCTCAGCTTGCGCAGCGGCGTGATGGCAAGTGAAGCCAGCAGGAAACGCAGGGTCCACTCGCCGGTGCCACGTGTAATCGCCTCCACTGGGTTGGCACCCAGCTCATCATTGAAAAAGCCCCAGCTCATGTGTGCCAGAGGCAGCAGGCAGGCAAGGAAGAGTACGCATTTGAAGGCCGCGATCGCGCCGCGCCCAGGGTTCTTGATCCAGTCTCGCATCAGTAGTTCTTCTTCAGGTCCATGCCGGTGTAAAGCTGGCCCACCTCGTCGGCATAGCCGTTGAAAAGCAGGGTCTTGCGCTTGGTGATTTCACCGATGCGGCGCTCGGTATCCTGCTTCCAGCGTGGATGATGCACGGCTGGATTGACGTTCGAATAGAAACCGTATTCATTGGCGGCAGCCTTGTTCCAGGCCGTGCCCGGCATCTTCTCGACCAGCCTGATCTTTACGATGGATTTTGCGCCCTTGAAACCATACTTCCAGGGCACCACCAGGCGGATCGGGGCGCCATTCTGAGGCAGCAACTCCTCGCCGTAGAGGCCGACCGCCATCAGCGTGAGCGGGTGCATGGCCTCATCGAGACGCAGACCTTCGGTATAAGGCCAGTCCAGCACTGGTTGCCAGGTGCCGAGCATGATCCGCTTGTCGTAGTGAGTCACGAACTCCACGAATTTCGCACTGCCCTGCGGTTCGACCAGCTTGAGCAAACTCGCCAGTGGGAAGCCTACCCAGGGAATGACCATTGACCAGCCCTCGACGCAGCGCATGCGATAGATGCGTTCCTCAAGTGGTGCAAGCTTGAGCAGATCTTCGATGGCAAAGCTGCGTGGCTTGTTGCACAGGCCTTCCACTACAACGGTCCACGGCCGTGTCTTCATCACGCCGGCATTTTCCGCAGGTTCATCCTTGTCCAGTCCGAACTCGTAGAAGTTGTTGTAGCTCGTGATGTCCTTCAGGCGCGTCGGTTTGTCATCAATCTTCTGGCGATTGGGCTGCACATTGGCAAGTGCTGCAGCTTCGGCCGCCCCCCAGGGCAACGCCAGCCCTGTCGCAGCGGCCAGAACTGCACGACTGCTGCTGCGCATGAACTCGCGGCGGGCCTGGTAGAGCTCGGCTGGGGTGATTTCGGAGGGGGGGATGTTGTCGGGGCGTCGGATCAGCATGGGGTCCATCCTTTCAGGGCAGTGGGTCTGCCGGGCTCTCTGGTGTCGGGATCTATCCGTAGTAGACCGCCTTGGGCGCAAAAGCTTACGGGAAAAAGCACAAATTCCTTGGCGAGCGCTTGGCGCGTGGAAAGTTTTTACTCTGGCATTGCCCGAAGGTGCCAAGTCTGGCTATAATCTCGCCTCTTCGCGGAGAGGTGGATGAGTGGTTTAAGTCGCACGCCTGGAAAGCGTGTGTAGGGTAATACTCTACCGCGGGTTCGAATCCCGCCCTCTCCGCCACGAAGACCTGTTAAGGCCCTGAAAATTCAGGGCCTTTTGTTTTTCTGGTTTGCTTGTACTGCATGGAATGCATACCTCTCGCTTGAGGCAAGCGTACCTACGGTTCGCGCCAAGCCCCCTTTCTTCGCATGAGCATGCGTTGCTCGGAATGCCTCCCTGATCAACTTCTGGAAGTCGCTGCGTCGCCAGGCCACCGAGCAGGGGCCGCTTAAGGCCTCGGTCAAGCGTTGTTGGGAGCATCTGTGAAATACACCGAACACGAAAAACTGCTCATCCTTTGGGCTGTGCTTTTTTAAGCTTCTGTCCTGTGTTTGATCAATCAGCACTGGCTGATTGATCGGTTCGGGAGTCGCGTCAATCTTCAGGCGTCGATCTGCCCGGGCATTTCCTTGTGCAGCATGAGCTTTTGCTCGCCCCGTTTGCGTAGGCGGATGTTGATCAGCTCTACCACGATAGAGAAGGCCATCGCGAAGTAGATGTAGCCCTTCGGCACATGGGTGTCGAAGCCTTCTGCAATCAGGGTGACACCGACCAGCACCAGGAAGGACAAGGCCAGCATCTTGATGGTGGGGTTGGCATCAACGAATTCGCCGATCGGTTTGGCTGCGAACATCATCACGCCAACCGAGATCAGGATTGCGGCGACCATTACGCCGATCTGGTCGACCAGGCCGACGGCGGTGATCACCGAGTCCAGCGAAAACACGATGTCGATGATCGCAATCTGCACTAGCACGGCACCAAAGGCTGCGCGTGCCGCGCTTTCCGTGTGATGGGCTTCTTGTTCCGCCGTGAGCGAGTTGTGAATCTCATGCACGCTCTTCCACAGCAGGAACAGGCCGCCGCCGATCAGGATGATGTCGCGCCCGGAAATCTCCTGGGCCAGCACGGTGAATAGCGGGGCGGTGAGCTTCATGATCCAGGCCAGCGACAGCAGCAGGGCGATGCGACTCAGCATGGCCAGCGACAGGCCCAACCGGCGCGCCAGGTTGCGCCGCGAAGCTTCGACGCGCGAGACCAGGATGGAGATGAAGATAATGTTGTCGATACCCAGTACGATTTCCAGCGCTGTGAGGGTGGCGAGGGCAATCCAGGCATTCGGGTCGGCAAGCCATTCGAACATGATCGGGATCCGTTATAGAAAAGGTGTGATGAGACCGGCGGAACCGGGGCTGGTTCCTGTGTTGCGTTCATTCGCTCAAGTGTTGCGCATGAAGCCCAGGTTGCTGCTGGCGAAGTTGCCTATGTTGGGCAGGACGACCGGCAAATCCGCTTCTGCCACCCCCATCCAGCGTGCCAGCGTGGCGGCGTACTGGTCTACTGCCGTAGTGGGTAGCAGGCGGCCATTGCCGACGTCCGTTGTCGTGTTCAGGGCGACCTCCGGGAACTGGCCATAGAGCTGCCCGCCCTTTACGGCGCCGCCGACGATGAAGTGGTGGCTGCCCCAGCCATGATCGGAGCCGTCGCCGTTGGAGAGCAATGCGCGGCCGAAGTCCGAGGCCGTGAACAGGGTGACCTTGTCCGCTACGCCGAGTTCTTCCATTGCCTCCTGGAAGTACGCGACCGATTGCGCCACGCTGCGCAGCAACTCGCCTTGCTTGGCGAGCTGGTTGTCGTGGGTATCGAATCCGTTCAGCGAGACGAAGAAAATCTGGCGCCGCTGTCGGATGCTTTCATCATCGCGCACGCCGATCATGCGCGCTACGATGCGCAGCTGCTGGGCGAGCTTGTCCTGCGCGAGCTCAGGCGGCAGATCAATGCGCGGGTCGTTCTCGGGCAGTCTGGCCAGTGCCGCAGAGAGCAGGCCGTGGGCTTCGATCGAGCGATTGACGACAGCTGCGTACTCGCTGCCGAAGAGCTCGTCCTGACTGGCCGCGATCTGGGCACGCAAGGCCTCGGCGATCTGGGGTGGATAGCGGTTGCCACTGGTGACGCGGTTGAAGCCGATCGCACCGCCCGGCGTGATCTGATACTGGATGGTCTTGTCGCTAGCGAGGAAAACAGCGTTGCCCGCTGCCGAGATGGCAGTGAAGAGTTGCTTGCCGTTGTGGCTGGCGAGCAGATCGGCAATTCGCCCGCCCCATCCGATCTTCGCGCCTTCGGGCGAGAAGGCCTGCCAGATGGCTTGTTGGTCGTTATGAGAGAAGAGCTTGGGCGGCCGGGCAATGTTCGTGCCCTTGAAACTGGCGGCATCCCTGATCGGCACGATGAGCGGGCCGACGTTGGCGAGCACCGCAGTCTTGCCGCGTTGATAGAGGCGCTGAAGGGGTTCCAGTTCCGGGTGCAGGCCCAGCGGCTGGCTGGCGGCGAGCGGCAGCAATTGCTCGCGCGGCAGGGCCAACACTGTCCGGGCCGTCGCATAGCGTGCATAGCCGGACTCATCCAGCGGTATGACCGTGTTGTGGCCGTCGTTGGCACCGTACATGAAGAGACACACGATGGCCCGGTAATCATCGGGCCGGTTGGCGGCAGCCGCGGCACCGATGCCGGCCAGTTGCAGGCCCAGCGGCCCGGCCGTGCGCAGCAGCGTGAGGGCGCCGGCGCGGCGCAGGAATTCGCGGCGGGAAGCTTGGCTCATGCTTGCATCCTCATCTCTGCACCAGATATTCGGGCGACACCATCACCAGCAGCACGGCCAGCTTCACGCGGTTGCGCTGCGCGTTTTCGAGCGCAGTGACCGGGCTGGCCGGCAGGGGCAGAGCGGCTACGGCCGCGGTGATGCGCTGGCGGGAGGCTTCGGTGAGGCGCTGGCCGGTGAGCAGCAGATCCAGCTGCTCGACGAGGCGGGCGGGCTGCGAGGCCAGCGCCATCTGCGCGCTGTAGTCTGGCTGGATGTCACGGCGCCCGCCCTCGGCGCGACCGGCGCCTGCGTCGATCGTGGTCTGGATGAAATTGGCATAGCCGGCCACAGCACTTTCGGAGACGATCTGCATCTCCGGCGCTACCATGTTCTTGCGGGCGATTTCGCTGCCCGGCGGCATGAAGCCGGGGCGGTAGAAGTTGAACACACTGGGCGAGCGCAGCGGACTCTGGCCGAGCGAGTTGGCCGGGTTGTCGGTGTTCTGCATGCGGAATTCTCCCGAGGCCGAGGTGGCATGGAAGGCTCGCATCCACTGCGACAGGCGCAGGATCGGCTCGCGCAGCTTGCCGCTGGAGCCTGCTGCGGGGTTGCGGGCCTCTGGATCCAACAGCACGGCGCGGATCACGGCCTGCATGTCACCGCGCACGCCAGCGCCATTGTCATTGAAGGCACGTGCGACGCGTTCGACATAGGCCGGCGAGGGATTGCTGGTCACGAGGCGCTGGATCAGCTGGCGGCCGAAAAAGGGGCCGACGTTGGGGTGATTGAAAAGTCGGTCCAGCGCGATTTTCAGGTCACCCTCCGGGTCGGCGAGCGTCTGCGGCTTGATCGTGACCCCCAGGAAATGCTTTTCACTGGTCGAGTGGAATTTCGGATAGCCCTTCATCGGCAGGATGTCCCAGTGCGGTTCCTTTCCCTGCTGGAAGAAGTGCTGATCCGTCGTGCCGGGGCCGCCGTAGGAGAGGCCGGTGAAAACCCTGGCCAGCCCGGTGATGTCGTCCATGTCATAGGTTTCGATGGGCTGGTTGTTCTCCAGCTTCAAGGAGCCATCCGGGTTCAGCTCCTGCAGGCCGATGGTGAACAGCTGCATGATTTCGCGGGCGAAGTTCTCGTCCGGCACGCGGCCCTTGGCCGGGTCTTCCTTCTGGTTTTTCAGGTGCGAGAGGTAGATGCCCATCATCGGGTGGCGGGCTACTTCTTCGAGCAGGCTGCGAAAGTCGCCGAAGGCATTGCGCCCGAGCATGTCGTAATAGGAGGCGACACCGCGGATCTTCACATCCAGCATGCCTTCAAACGAGATCACGAATATTTCCGAGAGCGCGAAGGCCACGCGCTGGCGCAACTGGTCCGGCGCGGTGGCTGCACGCTTCCAGAAGATCTCGAAAAACAGTTGCTGACGCAGGTTCTGGCCCTTGGCGAGCTGCGCGTGATGAGGCTCCACCTCGGGAAGGAACAGCGTTTGGGGCAGTGCGAACTGCTGCTTGAACCAGTGTGGGTAGTCGCTGCTGCTGAGGGCGTCGATCTCCGCCAGGCTAGGGCCGAAGCTGGCTTGCTGCAGGAAGCGCGAAGCGTCCGCCGAAGAGGGCGCGGGGTAACGGGGGCCGGGCGGTGTGGCGGGGCGCTTGATGGCCGCCGGGCTATCCGGATAGGCCCACGGGTCAGAGCGTGGCGAAGTGCTGCCACAGGCGGCCAGCAGACCCAGGAAAAGAGGCAGGCAAGAACGCAGCAGTTTCATGGTCCTGTTCCGAGAGTGTGCATCTGGCCAGGAGTTTAGGGCGAGCAGGGCCTGAACGGGATCAGGGTAAACAAAAAGGGTTCCCCTTGCGAGGAACCCGAAGTGCTGCGTGAGGAGAGGGTTGCTGGCTGACGCCCTAGGAGCGGGCACCAAACATATAGCGATCGGTTTTACTGCCTTTTTCTGGTGCAGGAGATGATTTGCTTGCGGGTGCTGAAGTGGTGGTGCTTTGCAGACTATCAGCTTGGATCCAGCCCAGACGGTTGCGGATTTCGAGCGAGCCTGTGACAAGGTCAATGTCTTCGCAATCCTCAGCAGCATCCAGTACTTGGCAGGCGTAGGCTTGATCAGTGAAAAAACGCTGGGTGTTCACGGCGACACCCTTTTCCTGGCGCAGACGGATCTTGATGCGGGCGAGGAGCTGAATTACTACGGGATCCATGGCGTGTTCACTCAGGGTAGTTAAACGATACTTAGGTTTAGCAATACGCGTGCCGGACTTGCTGCGAGGTGCTGCTGCTGGCACAGTGCAGCGGAACTATTTCACGGAGTCCCGGATATGTCGCGTTTCGGTTCGATCGCCCTGATCGTGGTGGGCTGTCTCTTTCTGCTGAGCAATCTCGGCTTGTTCCGCTTTAGCCAGGTGGCTCAGGTACTACACACGTGGTGGCCGTTGATTCTGATTGCTGTGGGAGTGCTAGGCCTGCTCGGCAAAAAAGGGTGATCAGGGGGCGGAGGGGGCGTCAGGCGCCGGATGGATGGCTGGCTGCAGACGGGCAGTGAACCAGAAGGTGGCACCGTTTTTGAGCGAGCTATCCACGCCCACTTCGCCGCCCATGGCTTCGGCCAACTGCTTGACGATCGAGAGCCCAAGGCCGGTGCCCGAGCGGCGCTGACCATCGGCGTTGGCGACCTGCACGAAGGGCTCGAAGAGCAGGTGAAGCTTGCTCTTGTCGATGCCGACCCCCGTGTCGGTGACCGAAAAAGAAATCCGGTTGTGGAGCGGGGTGATGTCTAGATGCACGCTGCCCTGATCGGTGTACTTGATTGCGTTGCTGATCAAGTTGGTGAGCATCTGCATCAGGCGCGGCGCATCACCGTTGAGATGCCGGGGCAGCTCCGGCGAGATCGCGAAGCTGAGCTCAAGCTTCTTGCTGCTGGCAAAGTCCTCCTGCAAGGCAATGGTGTCTTCGATCAGTTGCTGCAGATTGAAATCAGCATGCATCAGTTCCAGCTTGCCAGAGTCGATCTTGGCGAAGGCGAGGATGTCATTGATGATGCCCAGCAGCCATTGCCCGGCCTTATGCACATTGAGTGAGTAACGCTGCTGTTTCTCGGTTAGCGTAGTGCTGCGCAGCAACTCGTTCATAGACAAGATGGCGTGCATCGGAGTGCGCAGATCATGGCTCATGGCGGCGAGGAAGTCGGACTTCATGCGATTGGCCTTGTCCGAGTTGTCGCGCGCTTCGATGAGTTCGCGCTCGCGCTCCTCGATATTGTCCAGCAACTGGTTGAAACCATTCACGAGCAGACCGATTTCGTCATCCTGCTGGGGTGGCACGCGTGGCGAATAGTCACCGGGGTTGGCCTGCAGGTGGGCTACGACTTGCATCAGCCGGGAGATCGGGCGGGTGACGAAGTGGCGTAGCATCAGGTAGAGCACCAGCAGTCCGATCACGGCCACACTGCCGCCTGCGCCAAGCCCCAGCAGCAGCATCGAGCGCAGCTTCTGGTCGATATCCGAGAGCGGGAACGCCACGATGACGCTGGCAATCTGTGGGTCATTGCTGCCACGTACAGATTCCAGAACGGCCAGGCTCTGTTCGGCTTCGACCTCGGTGCTGCGGCTGCCTTTCTGTAAGGCTTTGAGCAGCTCCGGTTCGGCCAGCGGCTTGCCGCTCAGTTCCGGGCGGCTGGAAAAAAGCACTGTGCCATCCTGCGCAGCAACCAGCGCGTATGAAACTCCGGGGTAAGCACTGACGGCTTCAGCGCATTGCGCTTCGAATCCGGTGACATCGTGGATGTCCAGACCCAGCGCAGTGACCCGTTCAAGCTGGATAGCCAGGCCGCGCGCCACGGCCTGCGAACGGGACTGCAGCACTTCGGCATGATGATGAAGATAGACTAGGGTGCCGCTCAGCGCGAAGGACGCAGTGACGAAGATGATCACCAGTGCAGCGATGGTGATGATCTTGCTGCGCAGCCCCAGTTTCATTACTTGTCCCAGATGTAGGAAGTCACCACGGTCGATGATAGCAGCTGAGTGGAGGGCGGGATGAGCCCCAGTTGCTTTGCGCGAGCCAGGCTGATAACCGGTACGCCCTTGGTGGTGGGGGCAATCGGCAGACTGGCGGGTTTGCGTTTGTCGACCAGAATGGCACGGGCCAGCTTGCCTGCAGCCATGCCCTGTTCAAAGGCGGATACGGTGACGCCGGCGAGCGTGCCATGAAGCATGCGGTCATCCCAGAAGGATAGATCCGGCAGTTTGCTGTGTTCAGCCAGCCAGCGCTGCAAATGCTGATAGGGTACATCAATGCCTTTGGCATCCTTGAAATTGAAGTTGCCGAGAATCATGTACGCGTCGGCCTTGTTCGGATTTTCCAGCACCAGGCGCTGGAAGTCGGCGTAGGCCACGGGCTGGTCCACGCCGACGAGACTGAACTCCTGGTGTTCGCGGGCGATACTGCGGACACGCCCGATGACTTGTGGCCAATAGGCTGCACTGTCCGAGAGGATCTGGATGCGCCGGATGCCTGGTTTGATGGCCTGAACCAGATGGATGGATTCGAGGATGTGCTCACGTTCGAGCACGCCGGTGATGTTGGTGGCACCTTTGATGCCGTGATCTTCGGCGTTTTTGTTGACGCCACTGAAGACGAAGGGCAGGGACTTGTTCACGTAGTGCGCGGTCACTAGCTGGACGGCGTCGTCATCCGAGGTGTAGACCAGATCAGGTTTCCAGTCGGCAATGATCTTCATCGCGCGCTGGGCGTTGCGCTCCATTTCTTCCTTGCTGCTCTGGCGTTTCGTGTCGAGCTGAAAAACCTGATACTCGGTTTTGACATCGGAACCCAGCCCTGCCTTGAATCCTTCGAGCTGGCCATCGGTCCAGCGATAAGGCGAGTTGAAACTCATGATGTGCAGGATGCGCAGATTGCCGGCCGGGGCAGCCTGGGATACCGGAACCAGGAGTAACAGACTGGCAAGGCTGAGCAACAAGTGTTTGAACACGAAACATCTCCGCAAAGGGCGATTGAAGGTGCGCGGATGATGGGCCGATTCCACGCGGGCGCAAATAGACTCTTCGGGCGGCTCGCCGCCAGGTTTCGCGGGTGGGGATGCTTTGGGGCAAAATGGCGGGCTTTCCCCCAATCCTTCCGGGTGCCTCATGTCCGTTGATTCCAGTTTCGAACTGCCTGCCGATCCTTTTGAAGAACTTGCTGCCCGCGATGTGCAGCTGCAGGCCGCACGCCTTGTCCACGAAGCCTTTGCAGCCGCACTGCGTTTGTCTGCGGGAGGTGGTGAGAGCAAGCAGCTGGAAGAGGCGCTGGCGAAGCTCGCTAGCCATCTGCGCGAGTGGTCACGCATGGCGCCGATGGAAGCTGCACATCTGCGGCTGGCTATGCTGCTGGCGGGGCTCGACCAATGGGGGCTGGCCTACAGCAAGGCGTTTGGCGCCCCTGCGCTGGCGGGTGTGTCGGCTGTGCTGGCCGATCTGCGGGACAGTCTGGCGCCGCAAGAAGAGGCCGCTTGCCAGCGTTTTCTCGATACCCTCTACGAGAAGGAAGAAACCGCGCTGGAGTTCAAGATTGCCTTCCGTCGCGAGTTGCACCTGTCGCTGTGGCATACCTTGATCGCGGCGGAAAACCGCGAGCAAGGCAAGCTTCTGGTGAGCCTGCTGGGGGGCATGCTGCTGGCCTTGACCCGCGCCATGCCGACGCTTGGATGGCGTCTGGTCGCGGATGCTCTGGCTTCGATCCAGATTCGCTGCCTGCAGCACGGCCTCGCGGCCAGCGGCATGGAGCAGGAACTGACCGAGGAACTCTTTGCCGGTTTGCAGGCCGAACTTCCGGAAGGCCCGCGTGAGCTGGTGAATCAGCACTCAGCCGAGGCTGTGCGTGCCTGGCAGGAGGCCCGGCGCGCGACTCAACACTGATCCCTGAGGTGAGCTGACGATGCAGTCTTCAAGAGTCATAACATGCTTACTGCTGCTGACACTGGCGTGCGCTGCGTATCCCGCCTCAGCCGAAGACTATTACGACTGCGCACTGTTCGATGACCGGGTGCTGTGCAAGCTGCTCAACAAGCATCCCGCGGTAAAGGATCTGCCGGTATTCGCGGCGAGCCGGGTGCTGGGCCTCTATCGGGAGCGTGAGGATTACGCCGAGGAAGTGCTGGAAGATAAGGCCGTAGTCTTGAGTGGGGCCGTGACTGCGGTGCAGGTACAGAAGGGGCGCGTAATGGTCGGCATGGGTGAAGCGGGTGAAGAGCAGCTGCAGTTGAAGCTGTTTTCCCACCACCCGCTTGCCAGCGACGGTGGGCGCATCGCCAGCCGCAGTGCCGAGGCGGTCGCAACGCTGCTCAAACCCGGCGTGAACGCGGTGTTCCAGTGTGTGGGTGAGGGGCTTGCTGGGCGCACACCTGTCTTCGTCGATTGCGTCTACTGGGAGTAAGCCTTAAACGGGAAGACTCAGCTCACGCAGATGCTGGCGCAGCAGCCCTGGCTCCGTGAAGTGGATGGCCTGCATGCCGAGCTGGCGGGCGGTGGCAACATTGGCCACGCTGTCGTCGATGAAGACGGCCTGCTCGGGTTTCACGCTATAGCGTTCAAACAGTAGTTTGTATATCGCCGCATCCGGCTTGATCAGGCCTTCATCGCCCGAGACCACGATGCCCTCGAATTCATCGAGGAAATCATAGAGCCGGCGCGCGCGCGGGAAGGTCTCGGCCGAGAAATTGGTCAGGGCCAGCACGCGCAGACCGGCGGTCTTCAGCTCGCGCAAGAGCCGCACCGATTCCTCGAAGGCGGGAGCGACCGACTCTTCCCAGCGGTCGAAATAGGCCTGCAACAGATGGCGATAGTGTGGGAACTGTGCGCCGTGGGATTCGATGCCGACGGCGAAGGGCTGGCCTGCATCGTGAATCGCGTTCCAGCGGTTGAAGTCGACGTCCTGCAGGAAGCGCTCGATCTCGGCCTCATCCTGCAGCAGCTTGCGGAACAGCCAGCGCGGCTCCCAAGGAATCAGCACGTTGCCGAGGTCGAAAACGACGGTGTCGATACGTGTCATTTGCCGGCCCGTCTTTTCACGTTTTCCACATAGGCCATCGCGTCGAGCGGCTTGCCGCTGCGCTGGGCTTCGAACAGGGTCTCGCCGAGCGCTTCGAGCACCTCGTGCAGGGCGGCGTGACGATCGTCAGCGTGGCGGCGCAAGCAGGCGTCATAGGCGCCTCGGATGCCCGGCGGCTGATCGATCGAGAGCTGTTCGTGAATGGCCAGATGCAGCGAGAGGTGCAGGAAGGGATTGACCTGCCCGTCTTCGGGGCTGAAGTCCTTGTCGACCGAGTCCGGGTTTTCGATCAGGGCGTGGTATTCCGGGTGCTGGAAGACGAGCTCGGCGGCGATGTCCTCCATCTGGCTGAGGGTTTCTTTTGCACGGTGCTTGCGCCAGCTTTCGATGAAGAACTGGCGAACCTGGTCGCGGCTGGGATTGAACATGATGTTTAGTCCGGTCGATCTGTCTTGTCGGGGCTCTGGCAGAGGTCGCGCACCGTGCATTGCCCGCATTTCGGGCTGCGCGCGGTGCACACGTAGCGCCCATGCAGGATCAGCCAGTGGTGGGCATCCACCAGATATGGCTTCGGGATGCGCCGCATCAGAGCGTCTTCTACCGCGCGCACATCCTTGCCCGGAGCCAGCCCCATGCGGTTGCAGACCCGGAAAATGTGCGTATCGACCGCCATCACCGGTTCGCGCCACAAGGCGTTGAGCACCACGTTGGCGGTCTTGCGGCCGACGCCGGGCAGGGCTTCGAGGGCTTCGCGCGAGCGCGGTACCTCGCCGGCGTGACGCTCCAGTAACTGGCGGCTGAGTTGGGCGACGTTCTTGGCCTTGTTGCGGTAGAGGCCGATGGTCTTGATGTGCTCGGCAATGCCTGCCTCGCCGAGTGTGGCCATGGCTTCGGGCGTGGGCGCGGCGGGGAACAGGCGGCGGGTGGCGAGATTCACGCCCTTGTCGGTGGCCTGAGCCGAGAGCACCACGGCCACCAGCAGCTGGAAGGGCGTTGCATATTCCAGCTCGGTGACCGGCTGAGGATTGGCGGCTTGCCAGCGGGCAAAGGCCTCGCCAATCTCTGCCTTGTTCATCAGCCGGGGCATGGCAGACCTCAGTGAGCGGCGGGCACGCAGCCTGCACCGGTGCTGGTCTGGGCCGCCTTGTTGCGTGCCTCCAACCAGCTCTTGCCCGCAATCAGGCAGGCCAGGGCGATGAAGGCGCCGGGCGGCAGGATGGCGAACAGGAAGCCAGGATAGTCTGCAGGCAATACCTGAACGGCATGGGCTCCCGGAATGATCATTTCGACGCCGGCGAAGAGCTGCCCGGTGCCGATCAATTCGCGCATGCCGCCGAGCACAGCCAGTACCAGCATCAAACCGACACCCATCGCGGCGCCATCGACAGCCGAAGGCAGGGCCGGGTTCTTGGCAGCATAGGCTTCGACGCGGGCTAGCACGATGCAGTTGGTGGTGATCAGCGGCACAAAGATCCCTAACACCACGTAGAGCTCGTGCAGCCATGCATTCATGGCTAGATCCAGCACGGTGACCAGTGCGGCGATGATCAGGATGAACACCGGGATGCGGATTTCATACGGAATCAGATTACGCAGGGCGGAGACGACGGCGTTGGAGACGGCCATCACGAGAATGGTGGCCAGGGCCAGACTGACGCCATTGACCACGCTGGTCGACACCGCGAGGATCGGGCACAGGCCGAGCAGCTGGGCCAGGCCAGCGTTCTGGCGCCACAGGCCGCTCCAGAAAATGTCACGGTAGTTGTAGCTGTTCATGGCTGGGCTCCTTGCTGGTACAGGTGCGCTTGTTCGCTGCGGGCGAAGGCGGCGACGCGGGCCACTGCGTTGGTGACGGCTCGGGCTGAAATAGTGGCGCCGGTGCGATAGGCGATGTCACCGCCGTCTTTCTTCACTTTCCATGCTTGGCCAGTGAGGGCCTTGAATTGCTCAATCCAGGGAGCCGCCTTGTTTTTGTCCTTCTTCGGGTCGATGTAGTCGCCCAGGCCCGGTGTTTCGTGATGCTCCACCACACGCACGCCGCCGAGGCTGCCATCTTGCATCACGGCCATCACCAGGCGGATCTTGCCCGCGTAACCATCCGGCGCGACGGCTTCCAGTACCAGCGCCACCGGCTGGCCGGCCTTGCGCGCGCGCCACACCGAGGCGCCCTTGGGCAGACCCAACTCGGGTGCGGCAGCGAGCTTCAGTTCATCACGCAGCAGGGCGTTGTCGTAACTCGCGGGTGGCAGCACTTCATTGATCAATTGCAGCTTGGCCTCTTCAGCGCTGGCAGCAATGGTGCTCTGGGTGGCTTCATAGGTGCCGGCCATCAGCGCGGTGAACACGATGGTGAAGGCCAGCATGGTCAGCGCAGTGCGCAGTGACAGCCCGAAAGGCGTAGGTTGGGGAATCACGGGTTCCATCGCAGGCTCAGTTCTTGTGGCCGAAGACCGGTGGCTGGGTCTTCATGTCGATCAGCGGGACGAGGATATTCATCAGTAGGGTGGCGAAGGCCACGCCGTCCGGGTAGGCTCCGAAGACGCGGATCAGATACACCAGCAGTGCGGCCGCAGCCGCGTAGATCAGCTTGCCGCGCGGCGTGGTGCAGGCCGATACCGGGTCGGTGAAGATGAAGAAGGCGCCGAGCATCGAGCCGCCGGCTGCAAGGTGGAACAGCGGCGAGGCGTAGTGTGTGCTGTCTGCCAGCCAGAAAGCACCTGCAATGGCGGACAGCCCGGCAATGAAGGCGACCGGGATATGCCAGGTAATCACGCGCTGCTGAATCAGGAACAGGCCGCCTGCCAGATAGGCCAGGGCGATCCACTCCCAGCCGCGTCCTGCGACCTGGCCGAAGCTGGCCGGATCGGCGCTGACGCTGGCAACACTGGCACCGGCTGCGCGCAGGCCTGTGCGCAAGGCGTCCAGCGGCGTAGCGCTGGTGATCGCGTCCAGCGCCATGGCGGCCCCGTCGGGAAGAACTTGCGCGTGCTCGGCCAGTGCAGCGGCCTGCATGGACAGATCCCCCGGCCATTGGCTCATCAGCGAAGGAAAGGCCACGATCATCACGCAGTAAGCCACCATGGCCGGGTTGAACGTGTTCTGGCCCAGCCCGCCATACAGGTGCTTGGCAACCACGATGGCAAAGGCCGTACCGGTGACGACCAACCACCAGGGGGCGAGCGGCGGGAAGGCCAGCGCGATCAGCCAGGCCGTGACGATGGCCGAAAGATCGGTGAGGTAGAGTGCGAGCGGCTTGCCGCGAAGCTTCAGCATGGCGGCTTCACAGACCAGTGCGGTGGCACTGGCGAGCGCGAGCTGGATCAGGATGGCCGGGCCGAACTGCCACACATAGACGGCTATTGCCGGCACGAGCGCCGCCAGTACCTTGAGCATCACGCGGCTGACGCTGGCGGGCTTGCGGACGTAGGGAGAGTTGTTGAGCATCTGGGGAGGGCGTCCTAGTGGGCCTGCAGGCTGGCGCGGATCAGATCCAGCACTTCCAGGTTGCGGATGGATTCCTTCAGCGGAATCAGCGGCGAGCGCTGCTGCAGAACGGCGGCGGCGAAGTCACGGACTTGTGCGGTGTAACGATCCGTGGCGCTGACCGGGATGCTGCGGCTGCCCTGGGCTGTGACGAGGGTGAGCTCACCAGCCTCGCCAAGGAACGGATCGGGCACCATCAGGCGACCTTTGCTGCCAATGATTTCGGCACCCATCTGGCCAAAGGCATTGAAGCCGCAGTGGAGCGTGGCGAGGAGGCCCGATTCATAGCGCAGCAGCACGGAGGCATTCACGTCCACGCCATTGTCGAACTGAGCTTCAGCGTGCACCCTGACCGGCAGGGCGCCATCGGTAATCAGCCCCAGCAAACTGACCGGATATACGCCGACGTCGTACAGCGCGCCACCGCCCAGTTCGGGCTCCATCTTGATGGTGCCGGGGCGATCGAGCAGGAAGCGGAAGCTCGCATTCACATGGCGGATCTCTCCTAGTACGCCGGAATCGAGCACCGCACGCAACTGGCGCGTGCGATCGGTGTAGCGATACATGATGGCTTCCATCAGCAGGCGTTCATTGCTGACGGCCGCAGCCTGCATTTCACGCGCTTCACGGGCTGAGAGGGCCAGCGGTTTCTCGCACAGTACATGCTTGCCGGCATCCAGTGCGGCAACAACCCATTGGCGGTGCAGGGCGTTGGGGAGCGGAATGTACACCGCATCAACCTGTGGGTCGGCCAGCAATTCGCTGTAGCTCGTGTAGCTGACCAGCTCTGGCACTTGTGCGCATGCTTCTGCCAGCTTGCTTTCATCGCGCGAGGCCAGGGCCTGGATCCGTCCATTGCCGGAGGCGAGGATGGCCGGAATGAGCTGCAGACGGGCAATGCGGGCGTAGCCGAGGATGCCCCAGCGGATCTGGCGATTCATGACTGTTCCTTGTCTGCCGCCTGAGCGGCCTTCTTTGCCTTGGCACGTTCAAGCGCGGCATCGATCAGGGCCTGTTTTTCCTCGGCCGACAATTCCTTCTTCGCCGGCTTGTCGGGCGGAGTCTCGGTGCCCGCTGCCAGCGCCGCTTTCTTTTCCTTCGCACGGGCGATGGCTGCGTCGATCACGGCCTGCGTGTCCGTCGCAGAGGCGGGGTCGGCTACGGCGGCGGCCTCTTTTTTCGCCTTGGCTTTAGCCAGTGCAGCATCAACCAGAGCCTGCTTTTCCTCGGCTGACAATTCCTTCTTGGCAGGCTTGTCGGCAGACATTTCCGTGCCTGCCGTCTGAGCTGCCTTTTTTTCCTTGGCACGGGCAATCGCGGCGTCGATCAGCGCTTGCTTGTCGTCGGCCGCTGCGGGGGGGCTGGTTTCAGCTGCCGCATCCTTCTTTGCCTTGGCGCGGGCCAGGGCTGCGTCGATGAGCGCCTGCTTCTCCTCTGCGGAGAGCTCTTTCTTCGCGGGCTTGTCTGCTGCCGGAGCTGCTTCCCCGTTGGCGGCGGCTTCCTTCTTGGCCTTGGCACGCGCGAGTGCAGCTTCGATCAGGGCTTTCTTCGCGTCGTCCGTTGCCGGGCTGGCAGGAGGAGCTTCATTCGCAGCAGTTGCTGTCTCGGTCGAGACTGTGGCGGCGGCCCGGCTGGCGGCCGTGCGGGCGGCCAGCTTCTCGGCCTTCTCGCGCTTCTCGCGCTCGATGCGTTCATTGCGTGCCTCAAAGCGCACGCGGGCTTCGTCGGCCGCCTCCTTCTTGCGTTCGCGATCCCAGATCTCGGTCTTGGCGAAACGGTAATAGTCGACCAGCGGGATGTGCGAGGGGCAGACGAAGCTACAGCAGCCGCATTCGATGCAGTCGAACAGGTTGTATTCCTGCACCTTGCCGAAATTCTTGGCGCGGGCGTGCCAATACATTTCGAAGGGCTGCAGATCGGTGGGGCAGGCGCGGGCGCATTCGCCACAGCGGATGCAGTTCATCTCGGGCGGCGGCGGCGCGAACAGACGCGGACTGGCCGCGATCACGCAGTTGGTGGCCTTGACGACGGGCACATCGAAGGCAGGCATGCGGAAGCCCATCATCGGGCCGCCCATGATGAAAGCGTCGGTATCCTCTTGCCAGCCGGCCTGGCGCACCAGATGATCCATCGGCGTGCCGAAGAGCACTTCGTAATTGCGCGGCGCGCCGACGTTGCCGGCGACTGTGACGATGCGCGAAATCAGCGGGCGGCCCAGTTCGATGGCTTCGTGAATGGCGTAGGCGGTACCAACGTTGAAACACTGCACGCCGTAATCGGTGGAGCGCTGACCGTGTGGCACTTCAATACCGGTGAGCACGCGAATGAGCTGCTTGGCGCCGCCGGCTGGATAGCGTGTTGGTACGGCGATGGCCTGGATCGAAGCGTCGCCATGCACCTGGCAGGCGGCCTGCATGGCGGCAACGGCTTCGGGTTTGTTGTCCTCGATACCGATCAGCACCTCGGGCGCGCCGAGCAGTTCGCGCATGATCAGGATGCCGGCCAGCACTTTGTCTGCGCGCTCGCGCATCAGGAGATCATCGCAGGTGATGAAGGGCTCGCATTCGGCGCCGTTGATCACCAGGGTCTTCATTGGCGTCTTGCGGCCTGGATTCAATTTCACGTGGCTGGGGAAGACCGCACCACCGAGGCCGACCACCCCTGCATCACGCAGCCAGTCGCGTACTTCATCAGCGCCGAGGCTCTTCCAGCGCAGTGGCTCACACTCCATCCATTCGTCCTTGCCGTCCGGCTCGATGACCACTGACAGCATCGACAGCCCCGAGGTGTGGGCCATCAGGCGAGGTTCAACGGCCACGACGGTGCCGGAGGTGGGGGCATGTACGGCAGCCGAGAAGTTACCGTCGGCCGCGCCGATGCGTTGGCCCTTGAGCACGTGCTCGCCCGCTGCCACCAGCGGCAGCGGTGTGCCGCCGACGCTCTGATGCAGTGGCACCACGAACTGTGCGGGCAGCGGCAACTCGGCCAGCGGCACGATCGGCGCGCGGGTGGATTCGGCCTTGTTTGTAGCGGGCTTTACGCCGCCGTTGAAGCTGAAGAGTTTGCGCAGGGCGGTCATGCGGTACGGCCTTCCTGTTGCTTGAGCGGGAAGACCGGGTAGCGCCACTTCCAGGTGTCTACGGTTTCCTTCACCGGTTCCATCGTGATGCAGTCGACCGGGCAGGGGGCAATGCACAACTCGCAGCCGGTGCACAGCGGCGCGATGATGGTATGCATCTGCTTGGCTGCACCGGAGATCGCGTCCACCGGGCAGGCCTGCAGGCACAAGGTACAGCCGATGCAGGTCTGCTCATCAATGAAGGCAACTGCCTTGGGTTTTTCGGCGCCGTTCTCGGCATTCAGCGGTTTGTATTCGCGTCCCAGAAGGTCGGCGAGCTTGTGGATGCCATCATCGCCGCCTGGAGGGCACTGGTTGATGTCTGCCTCGCCATTGGCGATGGCCGTGGCATAGGGTTTGCAGCCAGGGAAACCGCACTGACCGCATTGGGTCTGCGGCAGGATGGCGTCGATTTTCTCGACCAGCGGGTCGCCTTCGACCTTGAATTTCAGGGCTGCGAAGCCCAGTACGGCGCCGATGAGGATGGCGAGGCCCGCCATCACGAGAAGAGCTGGCAGCATCAGAACTTGTCCAGTCCGGCAAAGCCCATGAAGGCCAGGCTCATCAGCCCGGCGGTGACCAGTGCGATCGGTGTGCCCTTGAAGTGTTGGGGTACATCGGCGCCATCAAGGCGCTCACGCACACCGGCAAACAGGATCAGCGCCAGAGTGAAACCGGCGGCGCTGCCAAAGCCGAAAATCAGGGCTTCCATGAGGTTGTGCTGGTAGTTCACCGACAGTAGCGGGATGCCCAGCACGGCGCAGTTGGTCGTGATCAGCGGCAGGTAGATCCCCAGAACCTGTTGCAGATCAGGGCTGGTCTTCTGGATCACCAACTCGGTGAATTGCACGATGGCGGCAATCATTACGATGAAGGCCAGAGTGCGCAGGTAGCCAACATCGAAGGGCAGCAGCAGGTAATGCTCGATCAGATAGCTGCTGCCGCAGGCCAGCGTGAGTACGAAGGTGGTGGCAGCGCCCATGCCGATCGCGGTTTCCAGCTTCTTGGAAACACCCATGAAGGGGCACAGGCCGAGAATGCGCACGAACACGACGTTGTTGACGAGCACAGCGCCAATGATCAGGAAAAGGTAGTGAGCCATGAATTTTCGCCCGGAGAATGGCCGGGATTATCCGCCTGAGCCAGGTGAATCCAAAGCAGAGGAGTGTTATAGGGGTATGCAGGCGAGGCATATAGGCGTCGCCTGGGATGGCAGGGCTGTGTAACACGGACTGCGTGCTGCCTGCACCGGCCGGGCCGGCGCTGAAGGCAGTCCGCGCTCTTATTTACTCTGTTTCAGCTGCGTCGCGCTGGAACTTGCAGGTGTTTTCCACGCAGTCTGCGATGAGTTTGGGGCCGCCGTAGATGAAGCCGGTATAGACCTGGACCAGGGCCGCGCCAGCCTGCAGTTTTTCGAGGGCATGAGCGCCTTCGGTGATGCCGCCGACACCAATGATCGGTAGTTCGCCAGCCAGTTTGGCCGCCAGTGAGCGGACCACTTCGGTGCTGCGCTCGCGCAGCGGCGCGCCAGACAGCCCACCCGCTTCGTTGCTATGGGCGAGCCCTTGCACGGCCTCACGAGCCAGTGTGGTATTGGTGGCGATTACGCCGTCGATACGGTGACGGCGCAGCGCGTCGGCGATGTTGGTGAGCTGGGCTTCATCTACGTCAGGTGCGATTTTCAGGGCGATCGGCACGTAGCGGCCATGGCTCTGGGCAAGCTCGGTCTGGCGCTGCTTCAATCGAGCAAGCAGGCTGTCGAGCTCGGATTCGCCCTGCAGCTGGCGCAAATTCTGGGTATTGGGCGAGGAGATGTTGGCCGCGATGTAGCTGGCGTGGCCATAGACCTTGTCGAGGCAGGCGAGGTAGTCGTCCGCGGCGTGTTCGATCGGAGTGTCGAAATTCTTGCCGATGGAAATGCCCAGCACTCCCTTGAAACGGGCTGCCTTCACATGGGCGATGAGGTTGTCCACGCCTTCATTGTTGAAGCCCATGCGGTTGATGATGGCGCGCTGCTCGGGAATGCGGAACATGCGTGGCTTGGGGTTGCCGGGTTGGGCGCGCGGGGTGACGGTGCCGATTTCGATATGCCCGAAGCCAAAGGAGGACAGCGCGTCGATGGCATCGCCATTCTTGTCCAGTCCGGCCGCCAGCCCGACTCGGTTCGGGAAACGGATCCCCATCACTTCGATCGACTCGGCTTGGGCCAGGCTGGCGCTGGGCATCCAGCCGCCGAAGTTGCGCATCCCCCACAGCGAGAAATCGTGGGCGCATTCCGGATCGAGCGAGAAGAGAAAGGGGCGGGCAAGGGCGTAGAGCATCGGTTCAATCCTGACGGCGGTCGCCGGTGGCGGCGTGAAGCGCGCAATATACCGGTTCGAGATGGGTGGTGGTTTGGGTGCCGTGAACTTCGCTGGCAATCCTGGCTTCGATTTCATCGAGCAGGGTGTGAGCAGTCTCCACTGACCAGTCGCCCGGCACGAGGATGTCGACATGCGCGAAACGGCGTGTGCCGGCCCGCCGCGTAAGGAGATGGCGGTAGTGCACATTGCGCGCGGTGTAGCAGCGCAGGATCTGGCGGATCTGCTCGATTTCGGCTTCATCCATAGCGTGATCCATCAGACCGCTGACTGAAGCCTGCATCAGGCGGGCGCCCTCGGAGAGGATGTGCAGGGCGACCAGAACGGCGATCACCGCATCGAGCCACAGCCAGCCGGTAAGCATGACTCCGATGAGGCCGGCGACCACGCCGACCGAGGTCCATACGTCGGTCATCAGGTGCGCCGAATCTGCTTCCAGGGCGATCGAGTGGAGGCGTTTACCGGCGCGCTTGAGGGTGTGTGCCGTGAAGAAATTGATGGCGGTGCTGGCGGCGGAGAACCACAGGCCGATGCCCAGCGATTCGAGTGGCTGCGGTGCGAACAGGCGCGGGATGGCCGCCCACAGGATGGCGGCAGCGGCGATGAAGATCAGGCCGCCTTCGAAACCGCTCGAAAAATACTCGGCTTTGCTGTGGCCCCAGGGATGACCGGCGTCTGGCGGTTCGGCAGCCACTTTCAGCATCACCAGCGCGAACACGGCTCCGGCCAGATTCACGAAGGATTCCATCGCATCCGAGAGCAGGCTCACTGAGCCGGATAGCCACCAGGCGAGAAATTTCAGGACGATGGTGGCCAGGGCTGCGGCTACCGACAGGTAGATATAGCGGAAGGCGTCGGGCGCAGGCTTGTCGGCGGCTGGAGCAGACATGGAGGAGGGAGTCAGGCCCGGTAGTGGTTGCGCTCGCGCTCGGTCTTGAGGATGTAGCGCTGGATCAGGTTGGCCTCGGCAGCGCGCAGATGCACGAGCTGGCAGCCCGCTCGCAGCACTTCGCTGCCGCCCCGGGTGCTCATGCGGAATACGTTGCGTACCTGCAGGCTGACGGTGAGAGGTGGGCTGTCCGGCAGTTCGAGGCGGCAGTTTTCGAAGATCGTGCCAACCTGCAGATCCTCTCCGCCGGGGGGGGCGACGATGGCTAGGCCACCGCCTGAAATGTCGAGTATGCGGGCGTGGATCTTGCGGCCATCGCGCAGCGGAATCTGGCAGGCCAGTGAATCGAGCGAGGGGGCGCTGAGGCGGTAGTATTCGCGGCGTTGGAGACGCAGGAGGATGTCTGGCAGTGGTGTGCGCAGGGCTGGGAAGCCTTCGTGGGTGCAGCGCTCCAGACGCTCCAGGGGGAACTGGATCTTGACCTTGTCGAGCTGTGTGGCGCAGAGCAGACGGCCTGCGGCCAGGGCGCCGGCAATCGCAGCTTCGTCACGGCCGAGATCGAGGATCAGATTGCGATTGTCCGTTGCGACATCAATGACGCCGGTAGTCAGAAAATCCCCCGCGTGGCCATACCAGGCGGTAACGATGGCTCGGCGAGCGCCGAGCTGGCGCAGCACATAGGCGATTTCGCGCGCATCGCGCAGGATGTACTGAGCGTGCGCGTCAGGTTGCTGGATTTCGAGGCGGGTGTCTGGCGCGGATGCGGAACCGGGAGTGGGCATGCGGTGGATTCCGGGAATGAAGGGCCGGAATCAGGTCTCGTCCGGCGTGGGGGAGACTATATCATCGGGCAGTGGTGGCGGGGCTTCCGGGGCTTGTCCCTGTTCAAGGCGGTAGAGCCAGGCGAGCAGTTCGGCGACCGCTACATAGAGCTTGGGCGGGATGCGCTCGTCCAGATCTACCTGCATCAGGAGCGCTACGAGCTCGCGCGATTCATGCACATAGACACCGGCTTCGCGGGCGCGATCGATGATCTGCTGGGCGATCAGGCCATTGCCTTTGGCGATTACGCGCGGGGCAGCCTCACCTTCCTGATAGGCGAGGGCGACGGCCGTGGCGCGCGGAGCGATATCAGGCGCTGACATGTTCGCTCACCGTGATGTGGCGCGGATCCAGTCCGGCTGCTTCGAGTGCGGCCTGCAGTGCCGGTTGTGCTGCGCGCATTTTTTCGGCGGTATCGGCGCGATCGGTATCGATCAGCAGGCTCAGGCCTTGTGGGCCTAGCAGCAGGCGTGCCTGAATGCCGCCGAGGGCAGGCAGATCGACGCGCAGATTGCTGCGCCAGACCTGGCCTTGGTCGGCCTCGCCGCGCTGGGGCGATTCGCTTTCCGGATCGACTAGCGACCATTGGAGCTGCATGCCGGGCCAGGCCTGGCCTTGCCAGCTGAGCTGGTTGCTGGCAAGGGCTTCGAGTTGCTGCAGCATCACGGGTGTAAGCGGATCGGCGGTGCGTGCTGGAGCCGTATTGTCTGTCGCACTGGCGGCAGTCGTGCCGGTTGCCACACGCAGAGCCGAGGTTTCACGCTCACGTTCGGTGTCAGGCGTTGTCTGGGAGTTCAGCACCTGGGCGAGACCGGCCGGTGCCTGTGGATTGGTGGAGGTCTGAGCGGGGCTACTTACGCTGCTGGCGGGGGAGGCTGTAGGTGCGGCGGCGGTACTGCTGGCTGTGCGTGGCAACAGACCACGGGTGGTCGTTTCGCTCCCTTCGCTTTCGGGCATGCCTGCGGCCTGGGGCTCGGCGAGCAGGCTGGCGAGCGGTCGCTTGCCTTCCACCCATTGACGCAGATGGGCTTCGTAGAAAACGCCGCTTTGACTCACCGCCTGCTGCAGGACGGGGGCCAGGGTGGCCGCACGGGGCGTCTGGGTGGCCGGTAGCAGGGGCTCGCCCCGGTTGAGGGCTTGCGGGCGGGCTTCGCCATGGCGGCCGGTGATCAGCTGAGAAATGAGCTGGCCGGTTTTGCTTAATGCGGTGCGCGGCAATTCGTCGCCATCGGCGGGCGGCGTTTCGGTCGCCGGTGCCGGACGGGCATGAACCGTGCTGCCACGCTGACCGGTGACGAGCAACTCCAGCGAGTCGCCACTCTTGGCAGACTCGGGCAGCGCAAGGGTGATGGTCTTGCCCGCCACGACGGCGCGGAAGCTGCCATCGGGCAAGGGGCTTTCGAGCAGCGCAGTAATTCGCTGGCCTGGCTGCAGACGCGGCATATCGGGCGCGATTTCATGCGCTACCGAGATGGGTTGGACACTCGCTTCAAGCAGGACGCGCAGTCTGGACGCCAGGTCTCCGGGAATCATGGGCTACTGCGCTCCTGCCGCTGGGATGGCCCTGATTCTAGCCCGACCGCAGACCGTAGGCGTTATTGATCGCCCGTTGCCGGCTGTTGCCAGCCAACAGGGCACGCACATGTTCCAGCCAGGGATCGGTGTGGCTGCGGATCTCGCGATCTTCGGCGAGGATCTGCTGAATGAGGGCCACTTTGCGTGCCCTGCCGCCTTCATCGAGGGAGGCAGGGCTTGCTGCCGGCATCTCGTAGCGGACGAGGCGATCGCGCAGCTCGGCGGCTTCGCGTTCGAGCAGGCAGAACTGGTCCCAGTCATTGGCGCGGGCAGCCACCAGCATTTCGCTGGAGAGATGATGCATGGCTTCGTAGAGGGGGAGGGTCGGATCCATCATGCCTCCTGTGATTCTGCCTGGCTGGCATTAGCAATCTGCGACCAGGCGTCGCGCAGATCGCGCAGCAGGCCAGCTACTTCCACCAGCGGCGCATCCGTGCTGAAGGCGTTGGCGTGCAGGAGACGTGAGCACATGTAGTCGTAGAGAGCGCCGAGCCGTTCGGCTAGTTCGCCGCCACCTTGCGCGTCCAGACTGGCCTTGAGCCCCATGGTGATGATTTCGATGGCCTTGGTGATGTTCTTCACGCGCGCTTCAATATCGCCACGCTCCATGGCGATGGCAGCAGAGTTGATGGCCAGCAGGGCGCCATCGAAGAGCATGAGGATCAGCTGATGCGGGTCCGCGTTGGTGACATGGGATTCCACACCAACTTTGGCGTAGGCAGCGGCAGCCGAGGGACGTGCAAACATTATGGATGGGCTCCTGCTCGGTTAATTGTTGGTGTACTTGGTCAGCAGGCTTGAGAGCTGCGTGGTGAGATAGTTGCCGGTTGAGTTCCAGCTGGCGACAGAGGTATCCAGCGCCGTGAATTGTTTGCGGTAGCGCGCTTCGATCACGGTCATGCGGGCTTCCAGGGTTTCAATCTGCTTGTCGATGCCAAGCTGGGTCTTCTTGATCCCATCGGTACGGCTGGTCAGCAGGCCGTCGGTACCAAGGAACTCCTTGACCCGATCAGCGATCTGGTCGGCAAAGCCACTGACCGTGCCTTCGGCAAACAGGCTGCCAATGTCCTTGGTCGGGTCGGCCAGCACGTTTTTGAATTTGGTGCTGTCGAGCGTGAGGGTGCCGCTGGTCTCGATCTTGATGCCAATGTCGGAGAGACGGGTCAGCGAACCGCTCGACAGGGAGCCGCTGACAATGCTGCGCAGCTGGCTCTGGATACCACGTACTGCGGCATCGCCGTTGAGGGCTGCAGCCGTCTTGGTGTCGTTGTTCCAGGCTGTCTGGGTCTTGATTGTGTTGACGACGTTGTTATAGGCCGTGATGAAGTCCTCGACCTTTTTCTGGATCGCCGTTCCATCCTGCGTGATGTTGAGCGTGGTTGGCGTGCCGATATTCTTTTTGTTCAGGGTCAGCGTCACGCCGTCCAGCGCGTCACTGATCACGTTGCTGGATCGGGTGACCTGCACACCGTCGAGCGTGAATACGGCGTTGGTGGCTGCCTTCGAAGTGCTTTGATCGACCAGGCTATCCGAGCTGGCAATGTCATTCGGATCGAAACCGAGCCCCAGACCACTCACAGTGAAGCCGTTGTCGGTGCCGGACTGCGAGGCGGTGAGGATCAGCCGGGTGCCATTACCGTCACTGAGCAGGCTGGCGCTCACGCCCGCGCCAGATGCATTGATGGCGTCCCTGACTTTGGCGAGGGTGTTGTTGCCTTTGGCTGCGCTGATGTCGATGTTGGTGACCTTGCCAGCTACGTCAAAGCTGAGCGTTCCATCGGCAAAGGTATAGCTGCTGCTTTGTGCCGTCGTGACGACTTTCTGTGATGACGCAAGCGAGCTGACTTCCAGCTGATAGCTGCCGGCCGAGGCGGAAGAGCCGGCGCTGACCGTTCCGATCGTGCTGTCGGCAATACTTGCCTGGTAAGCCGAGAATTTTGCCGCCGAACTGATCGCTTCTGCCGCCGTCTGCAGGCTGGAGAGCGAACTCTTGAGCGTGCCGAAGGCGGAGAGCTTGGTGTCAAAACTCTTGTCCTTGGTCTGCAGCTTGGTGATCGGCTGCTGTTCGATGGACATCAGTTTGGTCACCAGGGATTCGATATCGATCCCAGACCCGAGTCCTGCAGAAGTAATTGTGCCTGCCATGATTGCTTACCCTGTTATTTCAAGCGTTTGCCGCAAGCGGCTCAGACTTTCTGCTTGAGGAGCAGGCCGGATAATTTGTCCAGGGCGTGTGCGATGTTTAGCAACTCTTCGCTGGGCAGCTGGCGGATAACTTCGCTCGTGTCTGCATCCACAACCTTGACGACACTCCGACCGGTTTGCTCGTCAATGGAGAATTGCAGGTTTCGTGCCACGGAGGGCAGGGCGCGCTGCATTTCCTGCATAGCCTCGTTGACCGCCTCTCGGCTCGGGGGCGGCGCACTGGTGCCTTGCTCGGTCTTGTCTTCGCCGACGACGTTAAGGGTTTCATCAAGCGGGACATCCTTGCCTGCTGAGGGACGGATGTCGCGTGCATGTGAAACTGCGTCGGGCGAGGAAACGGGCGTAATGGGTTGCATCGTCATGATTCAGCCTCCTGTGACTACCGGGGGGCGCGACAAGGGGTGAGGGCGTACAGGCAGACCGGCGGCGGGCGGGATTGCCCGGGAATATTGCTGGCTGCATGCGTCATCTGTGACTCCATCCTGTTGTCTGCGTCCCACTCAGGCTGTGGTCGGGCGGGGGCCCCGGCACAGCTTCTGGCGACGTTCGGAGGGCGGTACTGGCATGCCTTCCGGGGCGTCCGTAGGGGGGATAACGACTACTTTTTCACAGTCCACAGGGTTAGCTGGGCTGCAAGGCTGGATGAAGCTGACGGGCGGACTGGGTAGACAAAAAAGAGGAGGCTTCCGCCTCCTCGAAATCACAGCAACTGACCGGTTGTAAGAAGCGCTTAGCCCTGGAGGAGTTGGAGCACTTGTTGTGGGAGTGCGTTGGCCTGCGCCAGCATGGCTGTGCCGGCTTGCTGGAGGATCTGGGTGCGCGAGAGATTGGCGGTTTCCTGCGCAAAGTCCGCATCGACGATCCGGCCGCGGGCGGCAGACTGGTTTTCCACCGCGATCTGCAGTGAGGAAATCACGGCCTGGGCGCGGTTCAGCGCAGCGCCAAAACCCGCGCGGGTGGTGGTGATGGTGTTGATCGCCGAATCCAGGTTGGTGATGGCGGCGAGCGCGTTGGAGCCGGTGCTGCCGGCCACGTTGATCACCGAGGAGTCGATGGCCAGTGCGCTGGCACGCAGATCAGCGGTGGAGACGCTGATCTGGTCATACTGGGTGGTGCCGGCACCGACCTGGAAGGTGAAGGTGGAAACGGCCGAGTTCAGCAGCGGTACGTTGTTGAATTTGGTGGCTTGCGAGAGACGCTGTACCTCGCTGCCCAGGGCGGCGAATTCCACCTGCAGGTTGGCGCGGTCGCCCGAGTTCAGCGTGCCGTTGGCAGCCTGGATGGCCAGCTCGCGCATGCGCTGGATGTTGTCGGCTATCTGCCCGGAGCCGCCGTCGGCGACTTGCATCAGGGAGATCGCATCGTTGGCATTGCGCACCGCCACCGTGAAGCCGCGCACCTGGGCCTGGATTCGCTCGGCGACCGCCAGGCCGGCTGCGTCGTCCTTGGCCGAGTTGATGCGCAGGCCCGAGGAGAGGCGCTGCAGCGAGGTGGACAGGGAGGCCTGTGAGCCGCTGAGATTGCGCTGGGCATTCAGCGAAGGAACGTTGGTGTTGATGGTCATTGCCATGATGGTTCTCCAGTTTGCTGTGAATTACTGAACGTCTGCATCAGCCCTGCAGAAGCTGCAGGACTTGTTGGGGAAGCGCATTGGCCTGCGAAAGCATGGCCGTGCCGGCTTGCTGCAGGATCTGGTTGCGCGAAAGCTGGGCGGTTTCGGCGGCGAAGTCGGCATCGACGATGCGTCCGCGTGCCGCGGCTTGGTTCTCGACCGAGATCTGCAGCGAGGAAATCACGGCAGTAGCGCGGTTGAGTGCTGCACCGAAGCCGGCGCGGGTGGTCGTGATGGTGTTGATCGCCGAGTCCAGATTGGTAATCGCGGCGAGTGCATTGGAAGCCGTGCTGCCATTGATGGAAATCGAAGCGGAATCCACCAGAATGGCGCCCGAGGCACGCAGATCCACGGTGGAGACGCTGATCTGGTCATTGGCTGTGGTGCCTGCGCCGACCTGGAAGGTAAAGGTGGAGGAGGCAGAGTTCAGCAGCGGGATATTGTTGAACTTGGTGGCCTCGGAGAGGCGCGTGATTTCCTTGCCCAGGGCTGAGAATTCGACCTGAAGGTTGTCGCGGTCCCCTGAGTTCAGTGTGCCGTTGGCAGCCTGCACGGCGAGTTCGCGCATGCGCTGAATGTTGTCGGCAATCTGTCCGGCGCCGCCGTCGGCCACCTGCATCAGCGAGATGGCGTCATTGGAGTTGCGGATGGCGACGTTGAACCCGCGCACCTGGGCCTGGATGCGCTCGGCGACTGCCAGGCCGGCTGCGTCATCCTTGGCGCTGTTGATTCGCAGCCCCGAGGACAGACGCTGGAGTGAGGTGGTCAGTGCTGTCTGGTTGCTGGAAAGATTGCGCTGCGCGTTCAGCGAGGCCACGTTGGTGTTGATCGTCATTGCCATGCCCGGACTCCTGGATTTCGTGCCGGACCGATCTGGTTCGGCGGTGGTTCAAACGTCTTGTTCCGTGGAGAGGAACAGGAACACGCTTGCCAACGCCTATGCAAAGCCGATGCCAGTTTTATGAAATCCCCGTGGGGCAATGGTTTTGGGCTGTTTGTCAGTTCTCCTTGAGAGGTGCTTGCGGTAGTTAAAGCGGAATGACGGGCGAAAAAAATGCCGGTGGATTCTCATCCACCGGCATTTTCTGCCGTTACGGCAAGGGTGTTTTTACTGGAGCAGGCTGAGCACTTGCTGCGGCAGCGCATTGGCCTGAGCCAGCATCGCGGTACCGGCCTGTTGCAGAATCTGCGAGCGCGAGAGATTGGCGGTTTCCGAAGCGAAGTCGGCATCAACGATGCGGCCGCGGGCTGCCGACTGGTTCTCGACTGCGATCTGGAGAGAGGAGATCACTGCCGTGGCCCGGTTCAGTGCAGCACCAAAGCCTGCACGAGTGGTCGTGATGGTATTGATGCCGCAGTCGAGGTTAGTAATAGCGGCGAGCGCATTGGAGGCGGTGCTGCCGTCAATCGTGATCGAGCCGGAATCAAGGGCGATCGTAGAGGCCTGCAGATCGACTGTAGAGACGGTGATCTGGTCGTTGCTGGTGGTGCCAGCACCGACCTGGAAGGTGAAGGTCTGAGCGCCAGTCGAGTTGATCAGTTCAATGTTGTTGAACTTGGTGGCGTTCGAGAGACGGGAAATTTCCTTGCCAAGGGCTGAAAACTCCACCTGCAGGTTGGCTCGGTCACCAGAGTTCAGCGTACCGTTGGCGGCTTGCACGGCCAGCTCGCGCATACGCTGAATATTGTTGGAAATCTGCTCGGCACCGCCGTCGGCCACCTGCATCAGGGAGACCGCATCGTTGGCGTTGCGGGTGGCAACGTTGAAGCCGCGCACCTGTGCCTGAATACGCTCAGCGATGGCCATGCCTGCTGCATCGTCCTTGGCGCTGTTGATGCGCAGACCGGAGGACAGGCGTTGCAGCGAGGTAGACAATGAACTCTGCGTGCCTGTGAGGTTACGTTGGGCGTTCAGCGAAGCCACGTTGGTGTTGATCGTCAGTGCCATTTTGCTACTCCTTGTATATGCGTTTCTCACTTCAGTCTGGCGGCTGTATGGCCTGAGGGGCTGAGCCCCGATTCCTGACTGCTGGCTTTGGTCCTGTGTAGTCCCGTGCCATGAGCCAAATAACGACCGGAATACCCTTCTCTTCAGGGTTATGTAGGCCTCCAGGCAGATATATTTTTGTGGTGTGAAAAACCCTGGCCTGAAAACCCTTTACTGGCGCGGGTTTGCGGGGAGGGTGCCGTGTTGGAGAAAGCGCCCTTCGGATTAAAGTTTTCAGGTATGCGGGCCGATAACCCGGATAAGCCCGTGATTCGTCCGGCCTCCGGAGTTCAGCTTTTTTTTGTAAACAGGTGTGTCAGCACCTGTCTCGCTGGAGCAAACGGAATGGACGATAGCAGTCAAGGGGCACTGGATCAGGAGTGGACGCCTTTACAGGAGGCCTACATCCAGAAGCTGATGGCCACCTATCAGGCCAATCTGCTCTTTTTCCATGAGCGCTTTCCGGATGTTTTCGAAAACATCATGGGCGCTGAGCTGCCAGCCCCCTTCGAGGTGGATGCTGACGGTGGGCTGACCATCTATTCAGCCGGCTACAAGGGGGATCCGAAGGATTACGTGGATCTCTCCCGGATCCTGATGGATGTTTTCAACAATCCCAAGATTCGCCCGCGCATCACGGTGAACCACGGTTACATCAATAATCTTCACGATGTAGCGCCGCACCAGGATTACTCCTTCTTCCACTCCTACATTGAGGTTGAGTACCGCACGAAGCTCGTGCAGAAATTTCTCGACCTCACCTCAGAAGAGGGACGGCGGTTGCCGCTGGCTGATTTTGGTGACAAGAAACTGCCAATCGCGATCGTGTTTGGAAGCGGATTCGGCTGGCATCTGGATAGGCTTGTAGATGATTACGATCTGCGCCATCTGCTGATAGTTGATACCGACATCGCGCGTCTGAATCTATCGCTGTATTTCGTCGACTACATCTCACTGGCCCAGCGCTTCTCCCGCAAAGGGTTTTACTTTTCGGTTGCTTATGACGAATCGCCTGAAAAGCTCTCTGACCATCTGCGTGTGCACTTCTACAACCTCTGGCCGCCATACTGCATTCAGGGCGCTGGGATGTTCTTCAATGATTACGACTCGGAGAAAGTTCG
Organism: Uliginosibacterium sp. 31-12; assembly: GCF_030548425.1. Classification (NCBI taxonomy): domain Bacteria; kingdom Pseudomonadati; phylum Pseudomonadota; class Betaproteobacteria; order Rhodocyclales; family Zoogloeaceae; genus Uliginosibacterium; species Uliginosibacterium sp. 31-12. The sequence continues at coordinate 492,788 of NZ_JAUOOA010000001.1, forward strand.
CGAACTTTGGGACAAGCTGAAGACCGACCTCTGGACCTTTTATCGTGGTTGGGGTTTTCTGGATGACGAGATCCTGGGTCTTAAGCATGCTCTGGATAATTGCCTCGCACGTTATCCAGCCTATACCCGAGCGCCCGAGCGCCCGATCCCGGAAGACGCGATGGCGTTCATCATCGGCGCCGGGCCCTCGCTCGATCACCTGCTGCCGCTTTTGCGCGAGTATCGTGACCGGGCCGTGGTGTTCAGTTGTGGTACGGCGATCTCAGCATTGGCGCGGGCTGGCATCCGACCGGACTTTCACGTCGAGATCGAGCGCACCGCACTGACTAACCGATTCCTCGCGGCCACGTTGAATGAATCCTGGAAAGGCGAGGTGCCTATTCTGGGTCTTTCCATTTTGCCGCCTGAGGTGTTTGAACTCACCCAGCATCCTTTGATGTTCTTCAAGGAAATGGATGTGGGGGCCATGGTGGGTAATTTCTTTGGTGAAGCTCCGGTTTTCCGCAGCGGCCCTACCTGTACCAATGGTGGGCTGGCACTGGCTTTGCGCCTGGGCTTTCGCAATATCTACCTGATGGGGGTGGATCTGGGTTTTCGCAGCGAAGCGCACCACCACTCCAAGGCTTCGGTGTACTTCGAAGGCCAGAGCACTGTATCGCCTGATCTCAAGAAGATTGTCGACATCACTCACAAGCGCCACCGTGAAGCCAATGCCCGCGAAGTGGAAGGCAACTTTGGCGGCAAGGTGTTTTCGACTGACACCTTTACTCATTCACGCGATTCGATGGTCATATCCTTGCGCGAGAACCCCGGCGCGAAGGTGTACAACCTCAATGACGGAGCCTTGATCCGAGGTGCTGAGCCTTTGCATGCCGAGGATTTTACGAGTGCTGCGACGCCGGCCACCCGCATGGAGGCCATCGAGGCCATGCTCGGGGCTTTTACCACGAGCTATGACCAAGACCCATTGCACAGTTTGGCGATGATGCAAGAGCAACTCGTGGCAGTGCGCGAAGATGTGGCCCGCATCCTCGCGCCTGAGGTGCACGAGAAGATGGACATCGTCGAGCGTATGTTCGATCTGCACCACTACTTCTTTGCAGACAAGCACCGCAGCACTCAGATCTTCCCGCTCATGCGCGGCTCCATGCTGCATATGGGGCGTTTCCTCTACGACTGCATGGCCTTGTGCGCCACCGATGAGCTGGCGGTGGAGTACGCCACCGAAGCCTTCGGGGTGATCCAGAACTTTCTTGCTGCAGCCTCCGACGGGCTACAGGACCTCGCCGACGCCGCGCGGGCCAGACAGGCATCCGACCAGGGAGAACAACAATGATCGACGGCAAGTCCATCCTCATCACCGGCGGTACCGGCTCCTTCGGCCGCCAGTTCGTACGCAACATCCTCGCCCATCACAATCCGCGCCGGGTGGTGGTGTACTCGCGCGACGAACTCAAGCAATACGAGATGCAGCAGGAGTTCCGCGACCCGCGCATGCGCTTCTTCCTGGGCGATGTACGCGATGCTGAGCGCACCCGCCAGGCCTGCCGCGAGATCGACGTGGTGATTCACGCCGCCGCCATCAAGCAGGTGCCGGCCGCCGAATACAACCCGATGGAGTGCATCAAGACCAACATCCATGGCGCTCAGAACGTGATCGACGCCTGCCTCGACAACGAAGTCGAGCGCGTGATCGCCCTCTCCACTGACAAGGCTGCCAGCCCGATCAACCTGTATGGCGCCACCAAGCTCGCGTCCGACAAGCTTTTCGTGTCCGCCAACAACATCGTTGGTCGCCGCCGAACCCGCTTCGCCGTGGTGCGCTATGGCAACGTGGTCGGCTCGCGCGGCTCGGTCGTGCCCTTCTTTCAGAAACTGATCGGCGAAGGCGCGACGGAGATACCGATCACCGACCCCCGCATGACGCGCTTCTGGATCACCCTGGAGCAGGGGGTCGAGTTCGTGATCCGCAGTCTGGCGCGCATGCACGGTGGCGAACTCTTCGTGCCGAAGATCCCGTCCTCGCGCATCACGGATCTGGCCCGCGCCATGGCGCCGGATCTGCCCCAGAAGATCGTCGGCATCCGTCCTGGCGAAAAGCTGCACGAAGTCATGGTGCCGGCCGACAACGCCTTCCAGACCGTTGAATTCTCGCAGCACTACGTGATCCGGCCCTCGATCAGCTTCGTGACCGAGCCTAACTACTTCCTCGATGCAACAGGGGAGAGGGGCCGCCAGGTGGAAGACGGCTTCGAATACAACTCCGGCACCAATGAGCACTTCCTTACGGACGATGAAATCCGCGCCCTGATAGCCGAGAAGAAGTAGCGGGTTGTGGTTCAGGAAAAACAACAAGGCCGGCGAAATGCCGGTCTTGTTGTTTCAGGTATTGGCGGGGGATGCTTTGGGTGAAACGCCTCAGGCTTTGCATGCGACCGGGATGCAGCACAGCGTAATCCGGGGCGGGTCTCCACGAGAACCCTGGCCGACGATCCGGTTGGTGTAGGGCTGACTTCAATCAGCAAACCATGCGTGTCGCGCGACTGAAGTTCCGCCTAGATGGACCTTTACCCGTGCCTACAGCCCCTCAATCACTTCTACTCTTACCGGCGTGCAGGCGGCCACGTCGGCCAGCACACGCTTGCCGATCACCGCATCGAGATGCTTGGGCGGCAGGCCAAAGCCGGGGCGCACGCTGCGCACATCGTCCGGGCCGATCACATCGCCCGCTTTAAGAGCGCGCACGAAGTAGAGCGAGCGGCGGAATTTGACGTTGCCTTGCTCGCTGGATTTGCGGCCGTAATCCACCCGGCCCAGCGCGCGCCAGGCGGTGGCGGAATCGCGGCACAGGGCGACGAGGCCATCGGGCTCCAGCGAGAAGCTGTCGTCCGGGCCGCCGCCGGAGCGATCCAGCGTGAAGTGTTTTTCAAGGATGGCGGCGCCGAGTGCGACGCTGGCTATTGCGGTGGTGTTGTCCAGGGTGTGGTCCGAGAGACCGACCACGCAGCCGAAGCGCGCGCGCATGTCGGCAATCGTGGCGAGGTTGTAGTCCTCGGCCGGGGCCGGGTAGCCGCTCACGCAGTGGAGCAGTGCGAGCTCGCGGCAGCCGCCGCTGCGTGCGGCGTCCACTGCCTCGGCGATTTCTTCGGCATCGGCCATGCCGGTGGAGATGATCATGGGCTTGCCGGTGGCGGCGGCGTAGCGGATCAGGGGCAGGTCGATGGCCTCGAAGGAAGCGATCTTGTAGGCCGGCGCGCCGAGGTCTTCGAGCAGGTCGATTGCGGTGCGGTCGAAGGGCGAGCTGAAAATCGTGACGCAGCGCTTTTTCGCATGGGCGAAGAGCGGGGCGTGCCATTCCCAGGGCATGTGAGCCTGCTGGTAGAGCTGGTAGAGGGTCTGGCCATCCCACAGGCCGCCGTGGATCTGGAAGTCTTCACTGGCGCAGTCGAGCGTGAGGGTGTCCGGCCGGTAGGTCTGCAGCTTGACGGCACTGGCGCCGGCCGCGACGGCTGCGTCGATGATGGCGAAGGCGGTGTCGAGACTGCCGTTGTGGTTGGCAGACATTTCGGCGATCACATAGGGCGGGTCTTCGCGCGAGATGCGCCGGCCGGCGATGTGGATGCTGTGCTCAGTCGTCATTGGCAGCCTCTGGGTTGTAGTGTTGCCACTCGTGGCGCAAGAGGCCGAAGCAGTGCACATCGAAATAGTGTGTCCCGTCGTGATACTGCTCGCGCAAAACGCCTTCGAGCTGGAAGCCGAGCTTGCGGTGAAAGGCAAGCGAGCGGGGGTTGTCGGCGATCACCTGGCCACACAGCTTGTGCAGACTCAGGGTTTCAAAGGCCCAGTCAAGGGCGGCGCGGCCCATGCGCAGGCCGCTGCCATTGGGCGCTTCGGGGGCCCGGTAGAAGCCCCAGTCCGCCATTTTCGGGTTTTGCAGCTGGCTGAAATTGACGTGGCCGAGTGGGTTGCCAGCTTCCTCATAGATCAGCAGAAAGCGTTCGCTCAGGTGCTGTTGGCTAGCGAACCACTTGGCGTGTTCGGCAGGCGTGATCTCGCTGCGGCGGAACATGGCCACGCGCACCGAGGGATGGTTGCGCCAGGCCAGCAGCAAGGGGAGGTCGCGCTCTTCAAGCGGGCGCAGCAGGCCGGTGATTTTCATGACAGCTCCTTCATGGTCCGCACTACGCGTTGCGCACCAAGGCCGTCGCAGATAGCAGCGGCGCTGGCGCTGAGGGTGGAGAGACGGGGCGGGGCGAGTTGTGCGAGGCCCGCAGCCAAGTCTTCCGGCCGCTCGGCGAACAGAGCAGCGCCGGCCTCGAGGAGTGCTTGCGTACCGGCGCGCTGGTTCTCGGCCTGGATCAGCAACACGCTGGGCACGCCCAGGCAGCAGCGCTCCCAGGCGCTGCCGCCGGCCGCGCCGATGACGAGATCGGCGCTGGCGAGGTGGCGGGCCATGTCTGCCACATTGATTTTCACTTCGGTCGCCCAGGGCATTTGCACAGCCAGGCCCCGGGTCTCCTGCTGCCAGGGGTTGGCCGCGCCGAGGATCACCGTGATACGGCAATCGGTGGGTAGCCGGCTGCCTTGCAGGGCTCGCAGTACGGCGCCGCTGAGGTTGTGTGCATCGGCGCCGCCGAAGCTGATCAGGATGTGCCGGAGCGCAGGCACTTGCCGGTGGCGCAGGCTGCGCGTGCGGGCGGTGGCGAATTCGTCGCGCAGCAGGGCGTAGTGCGGGCCGGCCAGCACGCGACAGGTGGCGGGCAGCAAGCTGGCATAGTCGCTGGTCTGGCGGCCGAGATTTTGATCCAGCAGCAGATCGGCCACATGTGCGCGGTCGGCCAGATCGTCGATGACCAGCAGATGCCGGCCGCTTCCGCGCAGCGCGCTTTCCCACTCGGCGGCAAGTGCGTAGTGATCGGCGATGAGCCAGTCTGGCCGCAGTGCGTCCAGCGCGCTGCGGCAGGCGGCGGCGTCCTGTTCCTGACTGAAGGCTTCGCTGGCCGGCAACTCGTGCGCGGTGAAACCGGCGGCGCGGATTTGGTCGAGCAAATGGCCGGGTTCGCCGCGGCACAGGAAATGGCAGTCGCTGCCCTCGGCCTGCAGGGCTTGGGCGAGGGTCAGGCAGCGCATCACGTGGCCGCTGCCGAGGGTGAGGCTGGCGTCGCAGCGAAAGGCGACGCGCCCGATCCGCCGGGGCAGGGCCGTGATACTCATAGGCCGGCCTGCATGGCCTTGAAGAGCCATTCGGCACGCAGCCAGTCTTCGGGCGTGTCGATGTCCTGTACGCGGTGGCGCGGTACCGGCAGGCCCAGCGAGCGCGGCGAGAAGATTGGCGTGCCGGCCAGCCAGGCCTCGCGGCGGCCCCAGTAGAACTGGCCGGCGTCGTGCCAGGCTTCTTCAAGATCCTGCGAGCGGGTGGCGAAATGCTCGGGCTGGAACATGCTCACATGCTGCGCTTCGTCGAGGCGCACCGCGCGCTGGATCGGGAAGGGATAGCGGGTGACCGGGAAGGCATAGTCGGCATCCGAATCCTGCAGGCGTTCGAGCCCAGCGCACAGGTCGTCCGAACTGGCGAAGGGAGCGGTGGCATAGAGACAACAGACGAGCGTGGGCGGCGTGCCGGCGGCGTCGAAATGGCGGATGGCGTGGGCGATCACGGCGGTGGTGCCGGTGTGATCGTCGGAGAGCTCGGGCGGGCGCATGAAGGGCGTGCTGGCGCCGAGGTTGCGGGCGGTGGCTGCGATTTCCTCGTCGTCAGTCGATACGATGATCTGGTCGAAACAGCCGGCGCGGCGCGCGGCCACCACGGACCAGCCGATGATCGGGCGGCCGCAGAAGTCTTTCAGATTCTTGCGCGGGATGCGTTTGCTGCCGCCGCGCGCCGGAATTACGCAGAGTTTCATCGTTGGGCCTCGGTCAGCACTTCGCGCAGGGCGGCGGCTACTTCGTTCTGCTCTTCTTCGCTGAGGCCGGAGTAGAGCGGCAGGCTGATGGCCTCGCGGTAATAGGCTTCGGCTTGCGGGAACTGGCCCGCCGTGAAGCCCATGGCGCGATACCAAGGCTGCAGGTGTACCGGGATGTAATGCAGGTTCACGCCGATGCCGGCGGCGCGCAGCGCTTCAAACACGAAACGATGCTGGGCGGCCTCCTGCAGGCGGATCACATAGAGATGGCGGGCGGATTCGCTCACTGTGGCCTGCACCGGCAGGGTGAGCGGCAGGTTTGCCAGCAACTGGTCGTAGCGCAAGGCGAGCTGTTGCCGGCGCCGTACGAATTCGTCCAGCCGGGAGAGCTGGCTCAGGCCCAACGCCGCCTGCAGCTCGGTCATACGGTAGTTAAAACCGAGCGTGATCTGCTCGTAATACCAAGGTCCGTCCGGGGGCTGACCCATCTCGCCGGCTTCGCGGGTGATGCCATGGCTGCGCAAGAGCTCCATCTGGCGGGCCAGTTGTGTATCGTTGGTGAGTGCCATGCCGCCCTCGCCGGTGGTGATGATCTTTACCGGGTGGAAGCTGAAGACGGTGATGTCGCTGTAGCGGCAGTTGCCGACCGGCTCGTTCTGGTAGCGGGCGCCGATGGCATGCGAGGCATCCTCGATGATGCGGAAGCCGAAGCGCACACTGAGCGCGTGGATGGCGGCCATCTCGCAGGGCTGACCGCACAGATGCACCGGAATCACGATTTTAGGAAGGCGGCCCAGGGCCTCGGCTTCGAGCAGCTTCGCTTCCAACCGCTGGGGGCAGAGGTTGTAACTGACCGGGTCGATGTCGACAAAATCCACGCTGGCGCCGCAGTACAGCGCACAGTTGGCGCTGGCGACGAAGGTCGTCGGGCTGGTCCACAGCGCATCACCCGGGCCGAGGCCCAGCGCCAGGCAGGCGATATGCAGCGCCGAGGTGGCGCTATTGACTGCCACCGCATGGGCAGCACCGCAGTGGTCGGCAATGGCGGCCTCGAAACGGGGGACGACTGGCCCTTGGGTCAGCCAGTCCGACCGCAGCACCTCGCTGACGGCGGCGATATCGGCCTCGGAAATGTCCTGTCTGCCATACGGAATCATGTGCGATGGTCCTCCTCTACCCGCGTCATTGTGCCCCGCGGCCAGTACTCCAGAGTATGCGATATGGCACTGGTTTACCGCCTGTTTTCGGTGCCTTGCATTTCCGGTGCGCCCCTTGTTGGCTATACTCCGGGCCTCAACCTGTTGGACTGGAGACCAGCCGTGAAAAAGATCGAAGCCGTCATCAAGCCCTTCAAACTCGACGAAGTGCGCGAAGCCCTCTCCGAAGTAGGCATCACCGGCCTGACCGTGACTGAGGTCAAGGGCTTTGGTCGCCAGAAGGGTCATACCGAGCTGTATCGCGGCGCCGAGTATGTGGTCGATTTCCTGCCCAAGATCAAGGTCGAGGTGGTGGTGGTCGACGAGATCGTTGATCAGGCCATGGAAGCCATCATCAAGGCCGCTCACACCGGCAAGATCGGCGACGGCAAGATCTTCGTGTCGAGCGTCGAGCAGGTGGTGCGCATCCGCACCGGCGAAACCAACGAGCAGGCAATCTGAAGCTGGCTTGCTCCGTTCGAGGCCCCGCAGTGCGGGGCCTTTGTTTTTTGACTGAAAGGATTTCCACATGAGCACGCCACTTCCCCCGCGCTATGGCGCCCCGATCACGCTCGAAGAGGCGCAGCGCGTGATGGCCGCTGCGGTGGCCGAATGCCAGCGCCAGGGGGACTGGCCGATGGTCATCGCGATTGTCGATAGCGGCTCGCATCTGAAGCTCTTTCAGGCGCTGGATGGTGCCCAGCATGCGAGCCTCGCGGTGGCGCAGGCCAAGGCGGTGACGGCCAACAATTTTCGCCGCCCGACCAAGCTGCTTGAAGAGGTGGTGGCGGGGGGCGGGATCGGCCTGCGCATGCTCTCGATGGACGGCGTGTGCACCGTGGATGGCGGCCTGCCTTTGTTCCGCAAGGGCGAAGTGATCGGTGCTATTGGTGTCTCCGGCATGAATGCGCTGCAGGATGCGGTGATTGCCGCGGCGGCTGTGGCCGCACTGGCCGGGTGATTCGGCAGGGGCGCGTGATAAAATCCGCGCCCTCACAGGATGGATTGGAACGCCCATGTCCGGCAGCACTTTCGGCACGCTCTTCACGGTCACTTCTTTCGGCGAATCGCACGGCGCGGCCATCGGCTGCGTGGTGGACGGCTGCCCGCCGGGACTGGCGCTTACTGAAGCCGACATCCAGCTGGAGCTGGATCGCCGCAAACCGGGCACCTCGCGCCATGTCACCCAGCGCAAGGAACCGGACGCCGTCGAGATCCTCTCCGGCGTGTTCGAGGGCAAGACCACTGGCACCCCGATCGCGCTCTTGATCCGCAATCAGGATCAGAGAAGCGGCGACTACTCCAAGATCATGAACACCTTCCGCCCGGGCCATGCGGACTACGCCTACGAGCACAAGTACGGCGTACGCGACTACCGTGGCGGCGGCCGTTCCTCGGCACGCGAAACCGCCGTGCGCGTGGCAGCTGGGGCGATTGCAAAGAAGTGGCTGCGCGAAAAACACGGCATCGTGATCCGTGGCTTCATGAGCCAACTGGGTGAGATTGAGATTCCTTTCCAGAGCTGGGATGAAGTTGGCAACAACGCCTTCTTCGCGCCGAATGCCGGGATCGTGCCGCAGCTCGAAAGCTATATGGACAAGATCCGCGCCGAGCGCGATTCCATCGGCGCCAAGATTGATGTTGTGGCCACCGGTGTGCCGCCGGGCTGGGGCGAGCCGGTGTTTGATCGCCTGGACGCCGACATCGCCTACGCCATGATGAGCATCAACGCCGTCAAGGGCGTGGAAATCGGCGACGGTTTCGGCGTGGTGGCCCAGCGCGGCACCGAGCATTGCGACGAGCTCACGCCTGAGGGTTTCCTGTCGAACCATGCCGGCGGTGTGCTGGGCGGGATCTCGTCCGGGCAGGATATTCATGTTTCGATCGCCATCAAGCCGACTTCCTCGCTGCCGCAGGAGCGCCGCTCGATCGACCGAGACGGCAATCCGGTGATGATGATGACCACTGGGCGCCACGACCCCTGCGTGGGCATCCGTGCCACGCCGATCGCCGAGGCCATGCTGGCTCTGGTGCTGATCGATCACGCCTTGCGCCAGCGCGCGCAGAACGCCGATATCACGCCGCCGCTGCCGAAGATCGCTGCGCTGGCGCCGGCTGGGCAGCAGGCCATCCCTTCGCCGCGTGACTGAGGCGGGCCTGCAGGGCGGGGCCGGGCGCGTGCCCTTTGCGCGCCTCTCCGCCTACTACTTCTTCTACTACGCTTTCATCGGCGTATTCATGCCTTACTTTGCGCTCTATCTGCAAGGGCGCGGCTTTCCTTCGGCGCAGATCGGTTTCCTGCTCTCGATCATGCAGTGGATGCGCCTGGCTGCCCCCAATTTGTGGGGCTGGCTGGCCGATCGTGCCGGCCGGCGCATGCCGGTGATGCGTATCGCGGCTTTGTGCTCCTTCTGCGGTTTTCTTGGCATCTGGCTCGGTGAAGGCCTGTGGAGCATTGCCCTGGCGCTGGCCGTGATGGGTTTTTTCTGGACCGCCCAGAGCCCGCTCGCCGAGGCCACCACTTTTGCGCATCTGGCGGGCCGCCATGGCTATGGCAGAGTGCGTGCCTGGGGCTCCTTTGGTTTTGTGGTGGCTGTACTGGGCATGGGCTGGTGGCTGGAGCGAGCCAGCATCGATTGGGTGATCCATGCCGGAATCGTGATGCTGGCGGCCATCGTGCTGACCTCGCTGACGGTGCCGGAGGCTCCACCGGCAGACAAGCGCGCGAGTGGTGGCAGCCTTCTGAGCATCTTGCGCCGGCGCGAGGTGCTGGCGCTGCTGGTGTCCTGCATGTTGATGACGGCTGCGCACGGTGCGCTCAACGTGTTTTACTCGATCCATCTGGTCGAGGCGGGTTACGGTAAGAGCGTGGTGGGCCTGCTGTGGACCCTCGGAGTGCTGGCCGAGATTCTGGTCTTCATGTGGGCGCCGCGCCTGATGGGGCGGTTCCGCCTGCGCAGCATGTTGCTTCTGGCGCTGCTGGTGGCGGTGGGGCGCTTTGCGCTGATCGGCTGGGGCGTCGAATGGATCGGTTTGCTGCTGGGTTTGCAGCTTCTGCATGGCATCACCTTCGGCCTCAACCATATCTGCGCGATCTCGGCAGTCAGCAAATGGTTCGCCGGGGCACATCAGGCCCAGGGGCAGGCGCTGTATGGCAGCATTTCCTTTGGCGCCGGCGGCATCATCGGCAGTCTGGTGAGCGGGGCCTTGTGGGATGGTGTGGGCGGTGGCTGGACCTTCACCGCCAGCTCGGTGTTTGCGCTGCTGGGGTTTGTGGTTTTGTGGCTGGGCTGGCCGGCCCGCCTTGGTGAGGGAGAGAAACGGGATGCGTGACAAGATAGCTCCTTGGGCCAGCGCCGCCGTGCTGCTGGCTGCGGTGGTTGGCTGCCAGACGGTGCAGACCACCAATCCCGGCGTGGTGGGCGTGACGCGCGAGCAGCGCGTGTCCTCGCTGATCGATCGGGGCCAGTTCAATCAGCAGTCTGCCTTGCAGTACAAGCAGGTACTGGGTGGCGAGCAGAAGAAGGGCGCGCTCAACAAGGATCCGGAGCAGGTGCAGCGCATCCGTACGATTGCTGACCGGCTGATTCCACAGGCCGAGGTCTTCCGCCCTGAAGCCGCCAAGTGGAAGTGGGAAGTGAATGTGATTACGTCCAAGGAGCTCAATGCCTGGTGCATGCCCGGTGGCAAGATCGCCTTCTATACCGGCCTGATCGAAGGCCTGAAAGCCAGTGACGACGAACTGGCCCAGGTGATGGGCCACGAGATCGCCCATGCCCTGCGCGAGCATGCGCTGGAGCGGGCCTCCTCGGCCGCCACGGCGGGGCTGGGAATGTCCATCATCGGCATTGCGCTGGGCGCTTCCTCTGGGACGATGGACCTGGCCAGTGTGGTCTATAACGTCACCTTCGAGTTGCCGAACTCGCGCGAGCATGAAACCGAGGCGGATCGCGTCGGCATCGAACTGGCTGCGCGCGCGGGCTACGATCCGCGCGCGGCGGTTACGCTGTGGCAGAAAATGGGCAAGGCCAGCGAGGGCGCGCCGCCCAAGTGGTTATCCACGCACCCGGCTTCCGCGGATCGCCAGGCTGATCTCAAGGTGTATGGCGACAAGGTCATGCCGCTGTACGAACAGGCCCGCCGGGGAAACCGATAAATATCGAGGGTGCGCCCAGGCTGTTCGATCAGGTCGGCTAGCCTGTGCGCTTCAGCTCACCGCCACGGCCCCTTGTGCAGGGGCCGTTTTCACGTCTGCCGGCCGGATTTCGTGGTGCTGCCCCTTTAGGCGGCTCACCGGCTTTCAAGGCCGCTCCCAAAGTTGCCGATAAGCCTCCAGGGGGCTGGCGCCTGGACATCCGTCCTGCGCGCAAACCCGCCAACACGAGGGGAGCTTTCCGCAGCCATGGAAACGATCCAGGGGCCGGGCGATGCGCGCATCGAGATCAAGCCGGCTGTGCTGCTGCTGGTCGATGACGAGGAGAACATCCTCTCCGCCTTGCGTCGCCTCTTGCGTCGGGACAACTACGTCATCCTGACGGCCTCGAGCGGGGAGCAGGGGCTCGAGATCCTGGCCCACGAAAAGGTCGACCTGATCGTGTCGGATCAGCGCATGCCGGGCATGCTGGGCACGGTCTTCCTGCATAAGGCTCAGGCCTCCAGTCCCGATAGCGTCCGCATCATTCTCTCCGGTTACACCGATCTCGATAGCGTGACTGCCGCCATCAACGAGGGTGCGGTCTACAAATTCCTGACCAAACCCTGGGACGACGAAATCCTGCGCCTCTCGATCAGGGAGGCCCTGCATCACAAGTGGGTACAGGATGAGAATCGAATGCTCCAGGGCATGCTGGTTACAGTGAATGAGGAGCTTGCAGTGGCCAATCGGAAACTCGCCGAACAGGCTGAATTTGCCGAAGCTTCGCTTGCGGCCACCCAGGAGTTGCTGCATGCCTTGCCGATGCCACTACTTGGCGTGGGGGCGGACGGCCTGCTGATGTTTGCCAATCACGCCGGACTGGTCCTGTTCAGCGAGGCGCTGCAGTTATGTCGCCCGGCGGCGACCCAGTTGCCCGCCGAACTAGCGGTGCTGATCGCCGATCCGGCACAGAAATCTTGCCGGTTCGCACTCGCCGGGCAGGTCTATCAGGCCCAGATCCAGAGCATGCCCCATGCCGAGCGCGGGCTCATCATTGCCATTACCCCGGTGCGTTGAATATGGATACGCTGCAGACAGGGGACTCCCGGCAAAGCTTTCTGCTCCTTGATCTGATCGAGGTCGGAGTGCTGGTCATCGAAGGCGAATCCCTGCTCTTTGCCAACAGTGCTTTCCTGCGTACGGTCGGTCTGGAGCGCAGCGCCCTGCAGGGGCATGGTTTGCGTGAGTTGGCAGGAGAGTCCTGGATCGATTTCACGCTCGGGCAAAGCTGGGCCGATGCCTTGCCCTGGCCGATGGCCGATGGCAGCGATCGCTGGTTCGAGGTGAGTCTGCAGCCGAGCCTGTTTGGTGGGCGCCCGGTACAGATCGCCACCTGTATTGATGTTACGACCCGGATGCGTGCAGAGAGTGCCGAGGCATCAATGCTGCAGATGCTCACCGAGATCATCGAGAGTTATCCGGTGGGGACTTTCGTGCTCGATCGCGAGCATCGCATCAGCCACTGCAACCGTGCCTGCGAGATCATCACCGGGCTCTCGGCCAATGACATCATCGGCCGTGACGATGCCGGTCTGGCCCTTGGCGTTGCGCGTGGCGAATGGCTGGCTGACAAGGTGATGGGGCCGGTTGATGAGGCCTTCCTGCGCCAGCGCTATCAGGGGCGCTTCTGGCCTTCGCCGACGGCCGAGGGGGGCTATGAGGCCGAGATGTTCTTTCCTGCCCACGGCAAGCAGTCCGCCCGCTGGCTGCATGCGGCCGCCGCCCCGCTGCGCGATGCGACCGGACAGATCGTGGGCGCCATCGAAACCCTCATCGACATTACGGCTCGCAAGGCCGTGGAGGCGGAATTGCAGAACGCGCATCAGGCCGCCGAGAGCCTGGTGGCGGAGCGCACGCGCGAGCTGCAAAGTGCCAAGAGCGAGCTGGAGCGAGACATCGCCCGTCGCGAGGAGCTCGAGCTGACTATGCATGAGCATCTGCGCGAGGTTACGCGCCTGAACTCGGAGCTCCATCTGGCCCAGGATCAGCTCATCCAGAGCCAGCAGCAGCTCGTGCAGAACGAGAAGCTGGCTTCCATTGGTCAGCTGGCGGCGGGTGTGGCGCATGAAATCAACAATCCCATCGGCTATGTATTCTCGAATTTCGGCAGCCTGCAGCTCTATCTGGATGATTTGCTCGGCCTGCTCGATGCCTATGTGGCAGCCGAGGGAATGATCGGCGATGAAGCCCTGCGCGCCTCACTGGCGGCACTGCGCGAGAAGATCGATCTGGCTTACCTGAAAGAAGATGTACTCGATCTCATGCGTGAATCGCGTGAAGGGATCGAGCGGGTACGCAAGATCGTGCAGGATCTCAAGGACTTCTCCCACGTTGATGCCAGTGCCGACTGGCAGTGGGTGGATCTGCACCGTGGTCTCGAGTCGACGCTCAACGTGGTCAATAACGAGATCAAGTACAAGGCTGACGTGATCCGCGATTACGGTGTGCTGCCGCAGATCCAGTGCCTGCCCTCGCAGCTCAATCAGGTTTTCATGAATCTGCTGGTCAATGCCGCCCATGCCATGCCGGAGGGGCGGCGCGGCAGCATCACGGTGCGGTCGCGGGCCGAGGACGGGCAGGTTCGGGTAGAGATTGAGGATAATGGCAGCGGCATGGCGCCGGAGGTCATGCAGCGCATCTTCGATCCCTTCTTTACCACCAAGCCGGTTGGCAAGGGTACCGGACTGGGCCTCTCGCTCTCCTTCGGGATCATCCGCAAGCATCACGGCCGCATCGAGGTCAGCTCCACTCCGGGCGTCGGCACCTGTTTCACGCTGCATCTGCCGGTACAGCAAGCCGGGGATGCCGCGGACAGTGACCCCGATATACCAACGGGGGCGGAGGAGCGGCCATGAGCACCGGCTTCAAGACTCTGCTGCTGGCCCACCATACCGGTGACACTTCCGCTGCCGGCCGGGCCATTGCCGATTTTTCCGGTCGCGTGGCCCAGCGCAGCGGCGGTCTGCTGAATATTGCCGACATGCCCGGCAGCACCCTGGGCAATATCCCAGCCTTGCTGCGTCTGGTGATGGACGGGCAGGCTGACATGGCTTTCGCCCCCTTCGATCGCCTGTGCGAGCTGATTCCCAAGTTCGGCTTTGTCGGTATGCCTTTCGTGTTCGACGACCTGGCCCATGCCGATCGTGTGCTCAATGGCCCCTTTGCCGACTGGGCCCTGCCGGATCTTCTGCAACGTGGCCTGCACAGCCTTTCGAGCTGGGAGTGGGGCAGGCGCCAGATCAGCAACCGCGTGCGCCCGCTGCAAAAGCCCGCCGATCTGGCCGGGCTGCGCATCCGCGTGCCACCAATCGCCATCAATCTTGACGCCATCCAGGCCCTGGGGGCGATGCCGGTGGTGGTCGAGTTTGCCCGCCTGATCCCGGCCCTGCGGCAGGGCATGGTGGATGGCCAGGAAAACCCCGTGGCGATCATCCACGGCTATCGTCTCTACGAGCAGCAAGGCTATCTGAGCCTGCTCGATTACAGCTACGGCGCCATGCTCCACATCATCAACCGGCGCAGTTTCGAAGCCCTCAGCGCCGAGCACCAGAAGATCCTCGCTGAGGAGTCCCGGCGGGCCGGGCAGGCGATGCGCCTCGCCCTGCGTACTGAGGAACTCAGCCAGATCGAAGCCTTGCGTACTGCCGGCATGCGTATCGAGCGGCCTGATCCGCAGCCTTTCCGCATCGCCCTGCAGCCTGCGCGCGAACGCCTTATCGAGCGCTTCGGGGCTGCGCGCGGGGGCAGCTTCCTCGCCATGGTCGAGCATCTGCGCGCAGCCCCTGCCACGGAGGATGCTGCATGAGCCAGGCTTGCCCGCTGCCCGCTGCACCGGCTTTTCTCACTTGCCTGCTCGATACCCTGACCGAAGGAGCACTCGGGATCGATGGGCAGCATCTCATTACTTACGCCAACCGTGCCGCCTGCGCCCTGCTCGGCTATTCGGCGCAGGCCTTGTGTGGTGCCAGTCTGCACAGCCTGCTGCAACCCAGGCATGCCGACGGCAGCGCCTATCCGCCGGAGCAGAGCCCTTTTGCGTGGCTTGAGCGTGGTGGTGCCTTCTGCTTCATCGAAGACGTTTTCTGGCAGGCCAATGGCCAGGCACTGGATGTGGAAATCACGGCCAATCCGCTGCGACCTGGCGAGCCCGGCGCCGGTGCAGTGGTGATCTTTCGCGATATTGCCGAGCGCAAGAGCAATCAGGCGGCCTTGCTGAAGGCCTTTCAGGATCTGGACACGCTCAACGAGCGCCTCGAGCAGGCTCATGGCCAGCTCCTGCAGAACGAGAAGCTCGCTTCGGTGGGCCAGCTCGCAGCTGGCATGGCTCACGAGATCAACAATCCGATCGGCTTCGTATCCTCCAACCTCGGCAGCCTCGACAAGCATATCCAGGCCTTGCTGCGCTTGATCGAGCATTACGAAGTACTTGAACGCGATGGAGCGCTGGCCGCTCCGCAGCTGGAAAGCCTGGCCCTGCTCAAGCGTTCCATTGATTACGACTACCTGCGTGAGGATGTGCAGGATCTGCTCCAGGAATCCCGCCAGGGTGTTGAGCGGGTGCGCCGCATCGTCAAGAGCCTGAAGGACTTCTCACGCGAGGGCGTGGAATACCAGTGGGGCGAGATCGATCTTCACCACTGCCTGGAGAGCACGCTTGATGTGCTGGCGCGCGAGTTCGACGGGCGCTGCGAGCTGCATCGGGAATATGGCGACATCCCGCCTGTGTTCTGCCTGGCCTCCGAGATCAACCAGGTGTTCATGAGCGTGCTGCTCAATGCGGCGCAGTCGATTCAGACGCAGGGCCGCATCACGGTGCGCACCACGCTGGAGGGGGAGCGGGTGGTGATCAGCATCGAGGACAGTGGTTGTGGTATTGCGCCCGAGGTGCTGCCGAATATCTTCGACCCCTTCTTTACCACCCGCTCGGTGGGGCAGGGCAGCGGGCTTGGGCTTTCCGTGGCCTACGGCACGGTGCAGCGGCATGGTGGTGATATTGAAGTGCACAGCACGCCCGGTGCCGGTACCCGGGTGCGCATCCTGTTGCCGCTGCGTGGCGGCGCAGCCCATCTTCAGGGAGGCAAGCCATGAGCGAACTGTTGCCTGCCACTGGCTGGCCACCGGGCTTCACGGCCGCGCCAGTACTGCTGCTGGTCGATGACGAGCCTAATGTGCTCTCAGCCCTGCGCCGCCTGCTGCGGCCCAGTGGCTACCAGCTGCATCTGGCGGGCAGTGGCGCGGAGGCCCTCGAGCTGCTTTCCCGCGAGCCGGTGGATCTGATCGTGTCGGACATGCGCATG
Organism: Uliginosibacterium sp. 31-12; assembly: GCF_030548425.1. NCBI lineage: Bacteria > Pseudomonadati > Pseudomonadota > Betaproteobacteria > Rhodocyclales > Zoogloeaceae > Uliginosibacterium > Uliginosibacterium sp. 31-12. The sequence continues at coordinate 509,379 of NZ_JAUOOA010000001.1, forward strand.
CCCGGCCTGAGCGGCGCCGAGTTGCTGGCCCAGGCGCGCGCACACTGGCCGGATACCCTGCGCATCCTGCTCACCGGTTATGCCGAGGTCAGCTCGGCGATTGCGGCCATCAACGAGGGCGGCATCTATCGCTACATCGCCAAGCCCTGGAATGACGAAGAGCTTCTCAAGACGCTCCAGCAGGCGCTCGAGTTGCGTGGCCTGCAGGCCGAAAAACAGCGCCTGGAAGCCCTTACCGCGCACCAGAACGCCGCGCTGCGCGAGCTCAATGCGACGCTCGAAGACAAGGTGAGAATCCGCACCGAGGAGCTGCGCATCGCCAATCAGGAAATCTCGCTGGCGATGGAGAAGTTGCGTAAAACCTTCTTCACCTCGGTACAGGTGCTTTCCAATCTGATCGAGATGCGTGCCCCGGCACTGGCCGGGCATAGCCGGCGGGTGGCCGATGTCGCGCGCAAACTGGCCGAGAAAATGGGGCTGGGTGCCGATCTGCAGCACGAAATCCTGCTTGCCGGCCTGCTTCACGATATCGGCAAGATCGGCTACCCGGACGCCCTCTTTGGCACTCCGCTGACACGCATGAACAGTGACGAACTCGGGATTGCGCGCAAGCATCCGATCAATGGGGCGGCGGCCCTGATGTCGATGCCGGATATGCGTGGCGTGGCCGACATCATCCGCAGCCACCACGAGCGCTGGGACGGGCAGGGTTTTCCGGAAGCGCTCGCGGGCGAAAAGATCCCGCTCGGTGCGCGCATCCTGGCGCTGGCCAATGATTACGACGGCGCCCAGCTTGGCACTCTCAGCGCCAAGCGAATGACGCCGGAAGAAGCCAAACAGTGGGTCATCGAAGGGCGCAAGTTCCGCTACGACCCGGATGTGGTCGATGCCTTCGGTCAGCTCATCGGCAAACTGCCACGCCAGACCATCATCGAGCGCCGCCTGAGTGGCGCCGAGCTGGAGGCCGGCATGGTGCTCTCGCGTGATCTGCATAGCCCGGACGGCATGCTGCTGCTCGCAACCGAGTATGTACTCGATGACTTGCTGATCCGCCAGATCCGCGATTTCGAAGAATCCTTCGGCCGCCGTCTGGTGGTGTGTGTGCGGGTATGAAGCCGGCCATGGACGACACGCTGAAGATTCTGCTGGTCGATAGCGAAGCCGGTCTCCATGAGGCCGTCAGTGCTGCCCTGCAGCGCGGCGGCCTGCGTTTTACGCTGCAGCGAGTGGCCACCCCGCAGGCACTGCCTGATCTGCTCCGTGCCGGGCCAGTCGATTGCCTGCTGTGCTGTATGCGCCCGGCCGGTGCATTCCCGGCGGACGCGCTTCCGGCAGGCCTGCGCCTGCTCGAAGAATGGCTGACGCTGCCCGAGTTGCCGGCAGTGATCATGCTTTGTGAGCCTGATGATGAGCAGGAAGGAGCAGGCGGCGGCAAAGGGGCCTATGCGCTGCGCAGCCTGTGGCTGGGAGCGGCGGATTACGTGCTTAGCGACAATCTCGCGTTGCTGCCCCGGCGCGTCCGCTCGGCCGTGCTGCACCAGCGCGCACTGGCCGAGGCGCGGCTGCATGATGCCGAATATGCCCTGGCGCTGCAGATCCTTCGCGGCAGCAGCGATGCGATCTGTGTGACGGATGCCGAGGCGCAGATCGTGCTGGTCAATGATGTGTTCAGCCAACTGACCGGCTATTCCTATGACGCAGTGCGCGGGCGCAATCCGCGCATGTTCCAGTCCGGCGAGCACGATGCAGGCTTCTATGCCGAGATGTGGCGCGCGATCGAGGAGGAGGGCTGCTGGCAGGGCGAAGTCACCAATCGCAAACAGGATGGCGAAACCTATCGCGAGTGGCTGCGGATCTCGTCGGTGCGTAATGATGCTGGGGAGATCACGCATTACGTTGGCCAGTTCGGCTACGTGGCGGCCCAGCGCCAACTGGTGGAGCGCATCCACCATCTGAGCCAGTTTGATCCGCTCACCGGCCTGCCCAGTCGCGGGCTATTCCTCGATCGGCTTGAGCAGGCGCTGGTGACCGCCAAGCGCAGCCAGCGTTGTGTGGCGGTGATGCTGATCAACCTTGACCGCTTCCGCAGCATCAACGACGCACTGGGTCAGGCCCTGGGCGATCAGGTGCTGATTGACATGGCCCAGCGCTTCTCCAGCCAGATTCGCCAGGGCGATACCGTGGCGCGCCTGTCCGGTAACGAGTTCTGTTTCCTGCTTGGAGAACTGGCCGATCCTGAACTGGCCCTGCATCTGGCCAGCCGCCTGCAGAGCCTGATCACCCGGCCGGTGGAATGTGCGGGGCACAGCGTGATCGTGAGCGCCAGCATCGGCATCAGCGTGTCGCCACGCGATGGTCTCAACTCCGATGAGCTCATCAAGGCCGCCGATGTCGCCCTGATGCGCGCCAAGCATGAGGGCGGCAACTGCTTCAGCTTCCACTCGCATGGCATGGATGAGGACGCGCGCCGGCGTCAGCTGATCGAGGCCTGCCTGCGCGAGGCGCTGGGCAAGGGCGAGTTCGAACTGGTGTATCAGCCGCAGAACAGTCTCGACAGCGGCAACATCATCGGTTGTGAGGCCTTGCTGCGCTGGTATAGCCCGCAACTCGGGATGGTCAGCCCGGGTGAGTTCATCCCGGTGGCCGAAGATACCGGCCTGATCATTCCGATCGGCTCCTGGGTGCTGCGCGAAGCTTGCGAGCGCAACAAGGCCTGGCTGGATCTTGGTCTGCAGCCGCAGCGCGTGGCGGTCAATCTCTCGGCGCGCCAGTTTCGGGGAGACAGCCTGGTTGAGGAAGTACGTAACGTGCTGGTGGATACCGGGCTGGCCGCAGAGTTCCTGGAGCTGGAAATCACCGAGTCCGCGTTGATTCACGATCTGGATGCGGCGATTAGTACTTGCCGCAAGCTCAAGGCATTGGGCGTGAAGCTTTCGCTCGATGATTTCGGCACCGGCTATTCCTCGCTGGCCTATATCGCGCGTTTCCCCTTCGACAAGCTCAAGATCGACCAGGGCTTTGTGCGCGACATTACCCATAACCCGGCCAATGCTGCGATCGCCACGGCGGCCATCGCGATCGCTCACGGCCTCAATCTGGCGGTGCTTGCCGAAGGCGTGGAAACCGAGGCGCAGGCCCTGTTCCTGCGCAGCCGGCGCTGTCATGCCATGCAGGGCTATCTGTTTCATCGGCCGTTGGCGGCGGACGACTACGCCCGCCTGCTCGCCAGCCGTGAGCGCCTGCATCTGGGTGAAGTGCAGGCACAGGGCAACCAGTACCTCCTGATCGTGGATGACGAGCCCTCCATCCTCAGTGCGCTTACCCGCCTGTTCCGCCACGAGAGTTTCCGCGTACTCACCGCAGCGAGCTGTAATGAAGCCTTCGAGCAGTTGGCGCGCCATCCGGCACACGTGATCCTTTCGGATCAGCGCATGGCCGGCATGACCGGCACCGAGTTCTTTGCCCGCGTGCGCCAGCTTTATCCGGATACCGTGCGCATCATCCTGTCGGGCTATACCGAACTTGAATCGGTCATGGATGCGATCAACCGTGGTGCGGTGTACAAATTCCTCACCAAACCCTGGGAGGATGACCCGCTGCGTGAGCAGATCCGTGAAGCCTTTCGCATCGCGGCCAGCAAGGAGCCATCGTGAGTGTCCGCCAGGCCCTGGCCCGCATACCCTGGCCGCGTCCGGGTAGCCAGGTCATGATGGCCGGCATGGTGCTGCTGGCATTGCTGACCTTCATGCTGGTGGGCTGGCATTTCACTTACGAAGCGCGCAGCAGTGCAGACAGCAATCTTGCGGCGATCGCCGAACTCAAAGCGCACGAGATCGAGCGTTTGCTGGAGGAGCGCCGCCATGCCGCCATTCTCGCTGCCTCGCGGGACTTGCCCCTGGCCATGAAGGTATGGGCCGGAGAGCGTCAGCAACCCCATGCCGATGAGCTCATGCGCGCCAGCCTGAACAGCAGCCTGCGTCGGCTCAAGGATGCGAGCCGGATTGATCTGTATGACCCGAGTGGCAGATTCCTGATCAGCTCGGCTGAGCGCGCCCCCGATTTTGCGAGCCTGACCGGTGCGGCCACCGGGGAGGCGCCACAGCCGCACTTTGTGGATCTTCACATGAGTGCCGCCTCGGGGGCCCCGCGCCTGGGCTTCGTCGTGGCGCTCGGCCGGGATGATTATCTGCCTGGCTTTGCCTACATCGAATTTGATCCGGAACTCACCCTGTATCCGACCCTGGCCGTCTGGCCCGGCAGTCAGCGCAGTGGTGAGCTGGTCCTGGCGCGGATCGACGGGCGCCAGCTGGATTATCTTGCCCCCCTCGGCGCGGGCCGGATCGCCGCCCTCAGCACGCACGCCGGGCTGGATGAGCTAGGGGTTGAGCTGCCCCGGCCGGGCATGACCTTGCTGTCGCCCGGGCGGGATTACCGCCAGATCGAAGTGCGCCGCGCCTTGCACGATATCGAGGATGGCCGATGGTGGCTGGCGGCCAAGGTCGATGAACAGGAGATCCTCGCACCGGCGCGACTAGCCACCCTCTATGCCGGCCTGTTCATTGCAATTACTACCTTTGCCCTGCTGCTGCTGGCTCATCAGAACAATCGTTTCGCTCTGACCCGTGCCTTGCAGCGCGAGCGGGAGCGCTATGCCGGTCTCCTTCAGGCCTTCATGAATGCGGTGCCGGAAACTCTGCTGATGCTCAAGCCGGAGGGGCGTCTGGAACTGATCAATCAGACGGGAGCCCGGCGCCTGGGCAGTACGCCCGAGCAGATGATCGGGCAGGATATTTTCCGTCAGCTCAGCCCTGAGATCGCGGCCAGCCGCCGCGCCGCGCTGGAGCGGGCACGTGATACGGAGGTGCCGCAGCGGCTGATCGATCATCGCCAGGGGCGTGAGTTTGAAAGCATGATCTATCCCTTGGGCGATGGTGAGCATGTCGTCGTGATCGGCATTGATGTGACCGAGCGCAACGCCGATGCGCGCCGTGCCCAGCGCCTGCAGGCCACCTTGCAGAGTTTCATCGATCACCTGCCGGGCACGGCTTACGTGAAGGACCATGAGTCCCGCGTGCTGATGGCCAACCGGGGGTTTCAGACACTCCTTGGCATTGATCCGGCCGGCATGATCGGCAAGCTCTCGAGCGAGATTTTTCCGGGCGAGTTCGGTGCCAAGATCGTGGCGGATGATCTGCGCGCGCTGGCCAGCGGCGAAACCGAAGTGCTCGAAGAGGAGCTTGCCGGCCGTCATTATGAGTCGATCAAGTTCTGCATTCCGCGCGATGAAGGCCCGCCAGGGCTGGGGGGGGTGACACTCGATGTGACTGCGCGGTTTGAAGCACTCAAGGCCCTGCGTGAGCGGGAGGCACTGTTCCGCACCGTGGGAGACAACCTGCCCGAAAGCTATCTTTATCAGATCCTGACCGGGCCGGGCGAGGCGCGCAGCTTTACCTACATCAGCTCAGGCGTGGAGCGCATTCACGGCATCACGCCCGAGAGCGTGCTGGCCGATGGCCAGCAGCTCTATGCCTGTGTACATCAAGAAGATGTGGCGGTGCTGGCCGACACCGAAATGCGTTGCCAGACCGACTGTAGCGAGTTCTCGATGGAGCTGCGCATGCGTCGCCGCGAAGGGGATTACGGCTGGTTCATCATGCGCTCGCGGCCGCAAGTACTGGACAACGGTCAGCTGCTGTGGAACGGCGTGATTACGGAAATTACCACCCGGCGCCGTACCGAGCTTCTCATCGAACTCCAGGCCCGGCGTGCGAACGCCTTGCTGTCCATGCCTTTGAAAGCCGAAGTGCTCGATGAGGCAGGTTTTCTGTCATTCGCCCAGGATCTTGCCGAAGCGCTCACGGCCAGCCAGATCGCGTTCATCCATTTCATCAGTGAGGATGGCCGCTCCATCGAACTCGTGGCCTGGTCGCGCAACACCCTTGCACACTATTGCCAGGCGGTGTTCGACAAGCATTACCCGCTCGAAAAGGCGGGTATCTGGGCTGATGCTGCGCGGCTGCAACGGCCCGTGATGGTCAATGATTACCCCGACGCGCCGAACAAACGCGGTCTGCCCGAGGGCCATGCCACGCTCCAGCGCCTGATCACCGTGCCGGTGATCGAGGAAGGGCGCGTGCGCATGCTTGCCGGGGTGGGCAACAAGGCAAGTGATTACACCGATACCGATGTCGAGAGTCTGCAACTGATCGCCAACGAGGCCTGGCGTATTTCCCGCAAGCGCCGCATTGAGAGTGCGCTGCGGCAGACCGCGCAGGTGGTTCAGGCCAGCCCTGCGATCTGCTTCCGCTGGCGTCTGGAGGAGGGCTGGCCGGTTGAGTTCGTGTCAGACAACGTTCGCCGCTGGGGCTATGAGCCCGCCGCGCTGGTTGCAGGGGAACCGAGCTTTGCCAGCCTGATCCATGCGGAGGATCTCGCGCGGATTGGTGAGGAAGTCGGCGTACATCTGGCTGCCGGGCATGCCGAGTATGTCCAGGAGTACCGCCTGCGTTGCGCCAGCGGTGAGTACATCTGGGTCTCGGACTACACCACGGTGGCGCGGGATGTTGATGGGCGGGTCTGCTATGTCGACGGGGTGCTGACCGATATCAGCGAGCGCAAGGCACAGGAGGCGTATCTCGCCGAAAACCTGCGCGCCCAGGAAGCCCTCAACCGCCGGCTCGAAGAGGCGCACACGCAGCTTCTGCAGGCCGAGAAACTGGCGGCCATTGGCCAGCTCGCAGCTGGCGTGGCTCATGAGCTGAACAATCCGATTGGTTTCGTACACTCCAACCTGGGCACCCTCAGCGAGTACTGCACTGCACTGATCGCCCTGTGCGACGCTTACACCACACTGATCGACGAGGCTCATCCGGATAACCCGAATCTCGCCGAAATCCGTCGCATCAAGCAGGACCAGGATTACAACTACCTGCGCAGTGACATCTTTCCCTTGCTTGAAGAGTCTCGTGAAGGCCTGCAGCGGGTGCGCAAGATCGTGCTGGACCTGCGCGATTTCTCGCGCACCGGCGAGCAGGACTGGGGCTTTGCCGACCTGCATCGGGGCCTCGACGCCACCCTGAACATCCTTGCCAACGAGCTCAAATACAAGTGCAAGGTGCACAAGGCCTACGGCAGGATTCCGGAAATCGAATGTGTCATCTCGCAGCTCAATCAGGTCTTCATGAACCTGCTTGTGAATGCTGCCCAGGCCATTGAAACCCAGGGCGATATCACCATCACCAGCTGCATGGTGGGCGAGGATCAGGTGTCGATCAGCATCGCCGATACCGGCCAGGGGATTTCGCCCGAACACTTCAAGCACATCTTCGATCCCTTCTTTACCACCAAGCCGATTGGTGTCGGAACCGGTCTTGGCTTGTCTCTGGTGTTCGGCATCGTCAATCGCCACCACGGCCGCATCGAGGTCAGCAGCGAAGTCGGGCAGGGCACTACCTTCCGCATCCTGTTGCCAATACGCCAGCCGGCACCGGCCGAGCCTTCCGAATCCAACCCCAGCCAGGAGGCCCCCTATGAGCCAGATCCTGATTCTTGATGATGAGCCTGCCATTCTGCAGTCCTTGCGCCGCATGCTGCGCGTAGCCCCCTGCGTGTATGGCAGCCAGCACTTCGATCTGCAGATCGAAACCTTCGTTTCCGCGCGCGCTGCGCTGGAACGGGCCCGCCATGAGCCTTTCGACTTGTTCCTGACGGATTACCGGATGCCGGAAATGGACGGCGTCAGTTTCCTCAAGGCCGCCAAGGAAGCTCAGCCGGATGCCTGCCGCCTGATCCTCTCGGGCTACGCGGATTTGAATGCGCTGACGCGGGCGGTGAATGAGGTGGGCATCGATCGCTTTATCGGCAAGCCCTGGAACGATTACGAACTGGTCTCGGCAATCGCCCAGGCGCTGGCGCATCGTGAGCTGCTGCTGGAGAACCGGCGCCTGGCCGATCTGATGCGCGTGGATATCGGCGATCTGAGTCCGGCCGATCTCGAGGCCCGTCGCCTCGAAGCCATCGAACCCGGCATTACCCGGGTCAGCTGGGCGGCGGATGGCTCCGTGATTCTTGAGCCAGATCCCGAGTCTGAAGCGCCCGCCGGACCCGTAATCTGAACAAGCGCCGCCTCTGGGTGATCTTGCTGGTGTTGGGGGCCAAAACTTTATGGGGCTCCTTGGCCATCACCAGCAAGGGGCCTTGGGTCAGCGCGGGCGCTTGAGTCTCACAGCGCACTCCAGATCAGCTTGATACCGGTGAGCAGCAGAAAAATGTAGCTCAGGCGGTAAAACAGCTTTTCGTCGATACGCTTGTGGAGCCAGATGCCCAGATACACGCCTATCGGCGCCAAGGGCGCGAGCACCAGCGCCGTGCCGAGGTTGCGCGCGTCCAGCAGGCCCAGCTCGGCGAAGGGCACCAGCTTCAGGTAATTCACCATCGCGAAGTAGAGCGTGAGATTCGCCACCAGCACCGTCTTGTCCAGCTGCTTGGGCAGCAGGTAAATCATCATCGGCGGCCCGCCCGCATGCGCCAGCGTGCTCGTGAAGCCGGAAAGGCTGGTCCACCAACCGGCGCGCAGCCACTCCGGCAGGCGCGAGGTGTCTTTCAGCTGCACGCCCGCCAGGCGCTGCAGCGCGAAGAGGATCGCGATGCCGCCGATGATCAGGTTCAGCGCCGTGGGCGAGATGTGGCGGAACAGCAGCCAGCCCACGCCAATCCCCAGCACCGCGCCCGGCAGCAGGCGGCGCAGCAGCTTGTAATCCCAGTGCGGGTGGTAGGACCAGCTGCCCACCAGATCCATCAGGCACAGGATCGGCAGCATCACGCTCGCCGCCTGCGGCGCCGGAATCGCCAGCGCCATCAGCGGCACCGCCAGCACGCCCAGCCCGCCGGCGAAACCGCCCTTCGAGATGCCCGCCAGCAGCACCGCCGGCACGGCTGCGAGGTAGAAATACGGGTTGGTGATGAATTCCATGGGGCGGCGGGAGGTGGCGGGCGGGGAGGGGATTATCCCGCGATTCGGAAATCAGCGATGCGGGTGTTCAAGCGTAGGGCGGAGTGCCAATTCCGCCATCGCGGCCTCCTGCGTGCGAGCTTCGTACTACCCTCTAATGGCGCCGAATAAGGTAGGTTATGGAGCGGTTGAAACAGCCTGCTCTATCAGTGATTTTAGTTCAGGCGCCAAGGTGTAATTGGCTGGTATTACGAAGGAATTCAAAAGAGTGTCATCTTTGCCCGCAGCCTTTATGATCGGCTTAAGTGCAGCGTGCAGGCTCTTCCCTTTCACAGTTGTAGGAGAGGCCCCCCCGGCATCCGCCCACATTTTTTCTGCATCGGGTGACCCACCGTTTGGCCAAACAGAACGAACCACATTCTTTCTTTTGTCCAAGAAAGTGTCGCGTGCTTTAGATACTTTGTTTGCGGCGTTGCAACGCCACTCTTCAGCTGTTTCGTGCGATACGCCATACAAGGCGCATAGGTAGTCGTTTTGGCAAAAATAGGCTTCAATGTCTGCCCCGGCTGTAACCCAAGGAAATACACCGGGGGTCTTGAAGCCGCTAGTCCATCGGTTAGCTTCTTCATTGGTCATGAAATCTCCGTCTCGGTGTAATAACGCGCGGTTTTTGAGAGCTCCGTCTACGAGTAACCCCTTCAGAAATTTGTCGCGCGGTAGATTGTCGATTCCAAAGCATCTGCATATAGAAAGCTGTCGTGCAAGATCTGGCCATTGGCGAAGTACCGCACGGAGTGCTTTGTCGTCCTCGTCCTCCACGAAGAAGAGTGCCGCTTTATCAAGGCCACCCCAGCCGAGTAAGCGGCGGATTGCGTCATCGTCTTTGGTTTCAATTATCCCGGCTCGCATCCAGACAAGCTTTGCCTCAGGGCTTGCCGCACGAACGATGTGAGGGCTATGGGTCGTGAGGATAACTTGGGTGTTGTAATCGGGAGCGGCTTGCTCGAGCGCTTCAATGAGCCGTTCCTGTTTGTTGGGGTGAAGGTGAGCGTCAGGTTCGTCTATGAGCATCACTTTGGGTTCAAACAAAATTAGGTACGCGAAAATTTGAATAACTTGAAGAACTCCGGTCGCTGCTGTCTCCAAAGGACGGCTATTGCCCGCCAAGTCATTAGTTCGAATCGAAGCTGAGATGTGATAGTCCTCTCGCTCGTCGAACGTGACGTTGACCTCAACGCCCGGATGTACCTTTTGTACTAATTGATTGAGCTTGGCTAGCCTTTGAGGACCGAGTGTTTCATCTTTGTCCTCCGAGCGACGACTACTCAGGTTGAAAAGAATGTTGCGCAAAACGCCACCTGCATCCCCGCTCGCTGCTTGTCTACGCAGCGTGGGTTGGGCGAGGATTGATTCTTTCTCGGATAAGCCAGCAAGCCCCGGAATGTAAGCGGTAATGAATTGATAGCGTTGTTTGTAAGGAGTAACCGCAGAGCCGCCGTCCATATATGCGGTAATGCCGCCTCTGTTACGTGCTGCACGAATACGTATCGTTGCCTGCGTGGATTCATCACCGGTAGGCCTGTGCAAAAAAACTACTTCTACCGGAGTAGAGACGGCGTCTGATTTAAGCTCGCCGTTGTGAAGAGTTGTTAGCGGTTCACTTGACGGAACATAGTCAAGCCGCTCAAAAGAAATCATTTCTTTTGTATTTTTAGGGAAAACGTAGCTCGCTGCACGTGCGGCCCAGTGAATAGCCTGAAGAACAGAAGATTTACCGCAGCCGTTCGGTCCGACGAGAATGGTTATTCTATCAAGCGGAATGGTTGCTTCCTTAACGGCTTTAAATCCGCGCACGGTTATTGATTCAAGTGTGCTCCAGCGGCGCGCTCGGATTGATCGCGTATCTAAAATTTCAACTTGTGGTGAGGGTAATGATGCAGCAATGGATCCCAGTATCTCGTCCGCGCTGTCAATATGGATAAATTGGGTGGATGCCCCCTTTATGCCCTCAATTTCTGTGGTCCCTGATTGATGAGTAGGGACCACATCGTCTGTGGCTTCTGCTATTTGTTCGTTTTCGATACGCATAGAAGGCAAGGGGCTGGACCCGAAAAATCTATTGATAAAAAGGGAAGACCGTTTTCGCGGCGCAAGAGGATGAAACCCGACAAGGCGTCATGATAAACCCGTCCCGTCCCGTCCCGTCCCGTCCCGTTGCCGTTGTGTCGCCTGCCTCGCGTGGGGAGACCGCGTACGGCGCAATAAAGTAGGGCGCACTGAGCGCAGCGAACTGCGCCGAATGAGTAACGCAAAATCCGGCGCAATTCCGCTTCGCTCCATTGTTCCCTGCGGCGCCCTACGTTTTTATTGGTTCATCGTTGCCGTATTGGATGCCCGAAGAACAGGGCTGGACGCGGCTCTTCAGGCAGGCTGCAGCATCACCAGCTTGATGTGTTCCTGCTCGACGGGGCGCAGGGTGACCTGGCGGTAGTTGAGCGGGCCGCGCTGCGGGTGGAGGAAGCCGCGCTCGCCGCCCTGTCGCTCGAGCACGTCGTGCTGCTTCCAGAAGGCGGCGAAATCGGCGCTGCCGGTTTCGAGTTCGTCGACGAGGCGGAGCAGGGCGGGTTCATCGAGGCGGGTGCGGCAGTCGGCGCGGAATTCGGCGCTGATGCGGCGGGCGCGCACTTCCCAGTCGACCAGAAAATTTTTGGTTTCCGGGCGCAGGAAGACGAAGCGCAGCATGTTGGGCGGCGGGGCGTTGGCGTCTTGCGGCTGATCGAGCCAGCCGGTGAAGAGCTCTGCGGCCGGGGCGTTCCAGCCAAGGATGTCCCAGTAGCGGCCCATCAGGTAGGCGGGCACGCGGATGTCTTCGAGCAGGGTGGAAAAGAGCGGCGCTGCGTCATCGTCTTCAGGCAGGCTGGCCTGCGGGTCGCGCCGGTCGGCCATCTCGAAGAGGTAGGCGCGTTCGCTGCGGGTGAGTTTGAGGCTGCGGGCCATGCGGTCCAGCACCTCGGCGGAGACATTGACCTCGCGCCCTTGCTCGATCCAGGTGTACCAGGTGGGGCTGATGCCGACGAGCTGGGCCATTTCCTCGCGGCGCAGGCCGGCGGTGCGGCGCCGGCTGCCGGCCGCGAAGCCAAAGTCGGCGGGCTGACTGCGGGCGCGCAGCACCTGCATGAATTCACCGAGTTCCTTGCGGCGGGTGTCCATCCGTCTATCCTGAGTGATCAATCCTGTTAGTGTTGATACTAGTATAAGTGCTTGCCTTGTGCGGGTATAGAACCCGGCCTAGTATCCGCGTCACAAACCGGGTCAGGGCCGCAAGCCTTCCCCGGAACCCAGATCCGCGCTCAGTTTGCAGCGCCCAGGCAAGGAGTGATTTGAATGGCCAAGACTCTCTACGACAAGCTGTGGGACTCCCACGTTGTCCGTCAGGAAGAAGACGGTACCTGTCTTCTCTATATCGACCGTCACCTGATGCACGAAGTGACCAGCCCGCAAGCCTTTGAAGGCCTGCGTCTGGCTGGCCGCAAGGCCTGGCGCAACACCTCCATCGTCGCCGTGCCGGATCACAACACGCCGACCAATCACTGGGATCGCGACATTGAAGATCCGATCTCCAAGACTCAGGTCGACACGCTGGACGCGAACATTAAGGAATTCGGTTCGCTGATCTACTTCCCGTTCAAGCACAAGAACCAGGGCATCATCCACGTGATCGCGCCGGAAAACGGCGCGACCCTGCCGGGCATGACGGTGGTGTGCGGCGACAGCCACACCGCGACGCACGGCGCGTTCGGCGCGCTGGCGCACGGCATTGGCACCTCGGAAGTCGAGCATGTGCTGGCCACTCAGACGCTGGTGCAGAAGAAGAGCAAGTCCATGCTGGTCAAGGTGGAAGGCGCGCTCGGAGCTGGCGTGACCGCCAAGGATGTGGCGCTGGCCATCATCGGCAAGATCGGCACCGCCGGCGGTACGGGCTACTGCATCGAGTTCGCCGGTTCGGCGATCCGTGGCCTGTCCATGGAAGGCCGCATGACGGTGTGCAACCTCGCCATTGAAGCCGGTGCGCGCGCCGGCATCATCGGTGTGGATGACACCACCATCAATTACCTCGAAGGCCGCGAGCATGCGCCCAAGGGCGAGCAGTGGACCAAGGCCGTCGAAGTCTGGAAGACCCTACATACCGAAGACGGCGCGAAGTTCGATGCCGTGGTCGAGATGAATGCCGCTGACATCGAGCCGCAAGTGACTTGGGGCACATCGCCCGAGCAGGTGCTGGCGGTGGGCGGCAATGTGCCGAACCCGGCCAACGAAGCCGACCCGGTGAAGCGTGCCGGCATCGAGCGCGCGCTGCAGTACATGGGCCTGCAAGCCGACATGCCGATCACCGACATTCAGATCGACAAGGTGTTCATCGGCTCCTGCACCAACAGCCGCATCGAAGACATGCGCGCTGCGGCAGTTGTGGTGAAGGGCAAGAAGGTGGCTGGCAACGTGAAGCTGGCCTTGGTGGTGCCGGGTTCCGGCATCGTCAAGCGTCAGGCTGAAGAAGAAGGGCTGGACAAGATCTTCACCGAAGCGGGCTTCGAATGGCGCGAGCCGGGTTGCTCGATGTGTCTGGCGATGAACGCTGACCGTTTGAGCCCGGGCGAGCGTTGCGCTTCCACCTCCAACCGCAATTTTGAAGGTCGCCAAGGCCCCGGTGGCCGTACCCACCTGGTGAGCCCGGCCATGGCCGCCGCCGCCGCGATTGCCGGTCACTTCGTCGACATCCGCCAGGCTTGAGGAGATAAACCATGAAAGCATTTACCCGTCTCAATGGCCTCGTGTGCCCGCTCGATCGCGCCAACGTCGATACCGACGCGATCATCCCGAAGCAGTTCCTGAAGTCCATCAAACGCAGCGGCTTCGGCCCCTACCTGTTCGACGAATGGCGCTACACCAACTACGGTGAGCCCGGCATGGATTGCACGAACCGTCCGAAGAATCCGGATTTCGTGCTGAATCAGCCGCGTTATCAGGGCGCGCAAGTGCTGCTGGCCCGCGACAACTTCGGCTGCGGCTCCTCGCGCGAACACGCGCCGTGGGCCATCGAGGATTACGGCTTCCGCGTGATGATTGCGCCGTCCTTCGCCGACATCTTCTTCAGCAACAGCTACAAGAACGCGATCCTGCCGATCGTGGCCTCCGCTGAAATCGTCGACCGCCTGTTCAAGGAATGCGAAGCGACTGAAGGCTACAAGCTCGATGTGAATCTGGAAGCCCAGACCGTGACCACGCCGAGTGGCTTCTCTTTCAGCTTCGACATCACGCCGCACCGCAAGCATTGTTTGCTCAATGGTCTGGACGACATCGGCCTGACGCTGGTGCATGCCGAAGAGATCAAGGCTTTTGAAGAGAAGCACAAAGCCGCGCAACCTTGGCTGTTTGCCTGATCAAACCATACGAAATACAAAGTGCCGGCTGATGCCGGCCTTTGTTCATGCAAAGGAAAAGAAATGAAGATCTGTGTTCTGCCGGGTGACGGCATTGGTGTCGAGATCATTGCCGAAGCGGTGCGCGTGCTGGATGCGCTGAAGACCGACGGCCTCAAGCTGGAAATGGAATACGCCGAGCTGGGCGGCTGTGCCGTGGATTCCACTGGCTCGCCTTACCCGGAAGCCACCCAGAAGCTGGCGCGCGCGGCCGATGCCGTGCTGCTCGGCGCCGTGGGCGGCCCGAAGTGGGACGTGCTGCCGCGTCCGCAGCGCCCCGAGCGTGGCCTGCTGGGCATCCGCAAGGATCTGAACCTGTTCGCCAACCTGCGCCCGGCCGTGCTGTATCCCGAGCTGGCCAATGCTTCTTCGTTGAAGCCGGAAATCGTGTCCGGTCTGGATATCCTGATCGTGCGCGAGCTGACCGGTGACATCTATTTTGGCGAGCCACGTGGTATCGCCGTGGAAGACGGCAAGCGCGTCGGCCGCAACACCATGATCTACAACGAAGACGAAATCCGCCGCATCGGCCATGTGGCGTTCAAGTCCGCCCAGAAGCGCAACAAGAAGCTGTGCTCGGTCGACAAGATGAACGTGCTGGAAACCACCCAGCTGTGGCGCGATGTGATGATCGAGATCTCGTCCGAGTACCCGGATGTGGAACTCTCCCACATGCTGGTCGACAACTGCGCGATGCAGCTGGTGCGTGCACCGAAGCAGTTCGACGTGGTGGTTACCGGCAACATCTTCGGCGATATTCTGTCTGACGAAGCCTCGATGCTGACTGGCTCGATCGGCATGCTGCCGTCCGCTTCGCTGGATCAGAACAACAAGGGTATGTACGAGCCGTGCCATGGTTCTGCACCGGACATCGCCGGCAAGGGCGTGGCCAATCCGCTGGCAACGATCTTGTCCGCCGCCATGATGCTGCGTTACAGTGGCAATAACGAAGCGGCTGCTGTCCGCATCGAAGCCGCCGTGAAGAAGGTGCTGGCTGCTGGCCTGCGCACCGGCGACATCTGGGAAGAAGGCACCAAGCGCGTCGGTACGCGCGAAATGGGCGATGCGGTCATCGCAGCCCTGTAAGAACGGAAACGTGATGCAACGGACACAAAATACATTCGGGCTGGAAGCTTTCTGCGCCGCAGAGGCTTTCACTCGCGTGTCCGTTGCCACGACCGTCACCACCACGACCAAAAAAACCACCACGGTTTAGCCCTGTCACGCCGCTTGATGTCTCCGCGGTGGCGGAGACAGGCTAAAGCGAGCGGAGGCAGTTCAGGCAAAAGGTAATCACGATGAAGAAAGTTGGTATTGTCGGCTGGCGCGGTATGGTCGGCTCGGTGCTCATGCAACGCATGCGCGAGGAAAACGATTTCGCCCTGATCGAGCCGGTGTTCTTCACCACCTCGAACGCGGGCGGCGCTGGCCCGGCCGAGAGCGGCGGCGCGCCTCTGAAGGATGCTAAGTCCATCGCCGATCTGGCGAAGATGGATGTGATCATCACCTGCCAGGGCGGCGACTACACCAACGAAGTCTTCCCGCAACTGCGTGCTGCTGGCTGGAATGGTTACTGGATCGACGCGGCTTCAAGCCTGCGCATGAAGGACGACGCAATCATCATCCTCGATCCGGTCAACAAGAACGTGATTCAGGATGGTCTCTCCAAGGGCGTCAAGAACTACGTCGGCGGCAACTGCACCGTGAGCCTGATGCTGATGGCGCTGGGCGGTTTGTTCCAGAACGACATGGTCGAGTGGGCAACCTCGATGACCTATCAGGCTGCATCCGGCGCCGGTGCGCAGAACATGCGCGAGCTGATCGCGCAGATGGGCAAGATCCACGCCTCGGTGGCCGATCTGCTGGCTGACCCGGCTTCCGCCATTCTTGAGATCGACCGCAAGGTCGCCGAAACCATGCGTTCCGCCGACATGCCGGTGCAGAACTTCCGCGGTGTGCCGCTCGCCGGCAGCCTGATTCCGTGGATCGATGTGCCGTATGAGCACGGCCAGAGCAAGGAAGAGTGGAAGGGCGGCGCCGAATGCAACAAGATTCTCGGCAAGCCGGCTTTCCGCACGCAAGGCTCGGTGCCCATCGATGGTCTGTGTGTACGCATCGGTGCGATGCGTTGCCATAGCCAGGCGCTGACCATCAAGCTGCGTCAGGATGTGCCGCTGGATGAAATCACCGAGATACTGGCCCGTGCCAATGACTGGGTGCGCGTGATCCCGAACGAGCGTGAGCGTAGCGAGCGTGAGCTGGCCCCGAACGCCGTGACCGGCCATCTGCATGTGCCCGTTGGTCGCCTCCACAAGATGGCGATGGGCGGCGAATACCTTGCTGCCTTCACTGTTGGCGACCAGTTGCTGTGGGGCGCGGCCGAGCCGTTGCGCCGCATGTTGCGCATCCTGCTGGAGGCTTGAGCGGGTTTTTACTGTTCTTGTGAAATAAGTCCTTGTAGTCCAGTGTTTTGATCTATAAGGAATTTGGGATGCGGCGGTTGCGCTTCAGAGCGGGCCGCCGTATTTTCATCTGGCTTTCAGATTGATGCCTGTGGCGTATTTTTTGGCCAGGCAGAATTGCCGCAATGCCCCTGAAATACGGTGTTGTATTGCTGATACTCAGGTAATAGGTTAGCTTGCGGCGATAACTCGTTGATGTTATTTTGAAGTTTATCTCTAACCCTCAGAGACGGTGGCTTCCTGAATGCACCGCGCGTACTCGATATGAAAACTCCGATGCTTCGTAACACCCTCGTCGCAGCGATGATGTTGGCCTTTTGCGGAAGTGCCGGCGCTGCCGGGCTTGGCCGTATCAATGTCATGAGTGCGCTAGGGCAGCCTTTGCGCGCTGAAGTCGAGCTCTCGGCCAGCCCCGAAGAGCTCGATGGAATGATTGCGAAGCTGGCATCAGCCGAAGCCTTCAAACGTGCCAACGTTGAATATCTCGCTGAATTCACCAGCGTAAAAATGGCTATTGAACGTCGGGGCAGCAGATCGGTTGTCAAGATCTCTACAGACCGTGCTTTCAATGAGCCCTTTGTAGAACTACTGCTCGACCTGAACTGGGTGGGCGGTCGTCTGCAGCGTAATTACACTTTCTTGCTGGATCCTTCTGATGTCGGGGCCGCTCGGGTTGCTGCACCGGCGGTTGCGCCAGTCGTGTCCGCACCGGTTGCCAAGGGGGTAGCGCCGACTTCCGGCCCCGCTACGCCTCGCGAAACGAAATCTGCAGCGGCCGCGTCTCCAGCACCGGCAGCAGACATGACTTCCGGTGAGTACAACATCAAGCGCGGTGACACGCTCTCCAAGATTGCAGCAGAAACCAAGCCGGCTGAAGTCAGTCAGGAACAGATGCTGGCCGCCCTGTATCGAGCCAATACCGATGCATTTGTGGGGGGAAATATCAACCGTCTGCGTGCTGGGCGCATTCTTAAGGTGCCGGAAGCAGGTAGCGTCGCGGATATTTCCAAGCGTGAGGCCCGTCAGATCGTCCTTAAGGCCTCGAGTTTCGAGCAGTATCGTCAGTCCGTGGCTTCTGCCGCAACAGCCGCTCCTGCCAAGGAGGGCGGTGCAGCTCAGGGTTCCTCGGGCAAGATTGCTCCCAAGGTTGAGGAAAAAGCTGTCGCCGCGCAGCAAGGTAAGGACAAGGTCAAAGTGACTGCTGCCGAAGGCAAAGCCTCCGCAGCGGCAACGGGCGATGCGGCCACCAAGGCACGTATCCAGTCGTTGCAGGATGATGTGGTCGCGCGTGAAAAGGCGCTCAAGGAGGCTAACTCGCGCGTTGCTGACCTTGAGAAGAATGTGCGTGAGTTGCAGAAGCTTGTCGATCTGAAGAACAAGAGCTTGGCGGATGCCCAGGCTGCAGCAAAGGCTGCCGAAAAATCGGACAAGGCCAAAGCTGAGATGAGTAAGGCAGACAAGGCCAAGGCTGAAAAGGCCGAGGCTGCAGCCAAGGCCGAGGAGGCCAAGCGGGCTGACGAGGCCAGGAAGGCTGAGGAGGCGCGCAAGGCAGAAGAGGCTCGTCTGGCTGATGAGGCCAGGAAAACTCAGGAAGCTCTCGCCGCTGAGGAGGCGCGCAAGGCCGCCGAAGCCTCGGCAGTTGCTGCATCGGCGCCTGTTGCAGAAGCGTCTGCACCGGTGCTTGAGTCACCGGCGCCGGTCGCCGAAATATCTGCGCCTGCGGTGGAGCAGTCTGTAGTGGCGGCCCCGAAGCTTGAGCCAGCCCCGTTACCGGTTGAGGAGGAGGGGTTGCTCAGCAATCCCTTGTTGGCATTGCTTGGACTGGCGGGGGTTGCCGGTGCTGTTGGTTATGTGGTTGTTAAACAGCGTCGAAAAATGGCAGCTGCGGGTAGCGGGAATACTCAGCTGACTGAGTCCTCGATTACCAGCCCTAACTCTGTGTTTGGCAGCGCCGGTGGTCAGACGGTGGATACGGGCGGCACTAGTTTGCTGCATACCGACTTCAGCCAGTCTGGCATGTCCGCGATTGATGCTGATGAAGGCGTTGATCCGGTAGCTGAGGCCGATGTATACATGGCTTATGGCCGTGATGCTCAGGCTGAGGAAATTCTTCTCGATGCACTGAAGAATGATCCTTCGCGTACTGCGGTGTATTTGAAGTTGCTCGAAATCTATTCGCAACGCCGCTCCCTGAAGCAGTTTGAGAACATTGCTACTGATCTCTACACTCAGACGGCAGGTGTAGGTGACGATTGGAGCAAAGCTGCGGCGCTGGGTCTGAAGCTCGATCCAGCTAATCCGCTCTACAAGATGGCTGCTGGTGATGCGGCTCCTGCTGTTGTCGCTGCTTCGGCTGCAGTGAATCTGCCGCCTGAAACGCCGGTGGCGGAAGCGCCGGCAGTGAGTTTTGGCACCAACAACATTTCGCAGGTCCGTTCGACGTGGACTGTACCGGGTGAGATTAATCAGTTCACGACGGGAGAGAGTGACATGCCCGTGCTGGCTGAAGCGACTCCCGCAGCGCCGGTTCAGCCGGTCCCTGAGTCCCTTAATCTGGATTTCAATCTGGATCTTGAAACTCCCGCAGGTGTCGATCAGCCGACCGAGATGGAGCCTCGTGAGGACGAGTTCCGGACGATGGATGAAGCGACTTCGACCCAGCCTTCATTGCCGAGTGAAGAAATGCCGCTTGAGTTTGATATCGGGCTGGATGATGAGCCAGTGACGCAGGCTGTTGTGAAGCCTGCTCAGGCTGCGGTAGCGGCGGATGAGGATTTCGATCTCGGTATTGAGACATCTGCTCGCGGGGAGTCGCTTTCTGAGGTGGATCTGGAGAAAACCAACTTTGAAGGCAGTTTGCTTGATTTTGATTTCGAGTTGGGTGAAGAAACCAATACCAAACCGACCATGCTGGATCTGTCTGCTGTGAATCTTCGTGCCGAGAATGCCGCGACTCCTGCTGCCTCGCTGACTGCTTCCGTCGTGCATGAGCCTATTCAGGACAATATCGACGTCAATGAAGAGGTCAGCACCAAGCTCGAGCTTGCTAAGGCTTACGAGGAAATGGGCGACATGGAAGGTGCGCGTGAGCTGCTCGAAGAGGTGATCTCGGATGGTGCCGACTTCCAGAAGGAACAGGCTCGCACGATGCTCGGGCGCCTAGGCTGATTCATGAGGTTTGCCAGCTGAATACAAATGTTTAGATCTATCCATCCGGCCGTCTGCATGACGGCCGGTTTTTTTTTGATTCTCCTGTTGCAATGCCTTAGCGGGCCAGGTTTCTGGTTGCTTGCGCTGCTGGTTGGCGCAATCAGTCTGTTGCTGGCTAAGACGTCTACCTGGCGTACCTGGCGGCGTATGCGCTTCATTCTTCTTGCTCTGTTCATCCTGTTTGCCTGGCAGACGCCTGGAAGTCTCATGTGGCCGCAAGCAGGGGGATTCAGTCCGAGTCGCGAAGGGGTGTTGCTAGCCCTTGAGCAGTCCTTGCGCCTGCTGGCGGCAGCTAGCGTACTGGCTGTTCTGCTTGTGATACTTGATAAGTCCGCCTGGATGAATGGTCTGCATAGTTTGATGAAACCCTTGGTAGTGCTTGGGGTTAGTGTGGATCGCTTCATCCTGCGCCTGCGTCTGGTGCTCGATCATCTTGCTGTGGATTCGGGAAATTGGCGCGAAATCCTCATGGCTGCCCCAAGGGAGCAGGATTTGTCCCCTCTGGGTTGGGAGCTGAAATCCTTGTCCGGGACTGACCTGACGCTGATGATGCTCATGCTGTTGATTGCGGGAGGTTGGCTATGGCTCGCATAGTGCTCGGCCTGGAGTATTGTGGCGCCGCTTTTGAGGGCTGGCAGACTCAGCGTCACGGGCGCACGGTGCAGGATTGCCTGACCCGTGCGGTGAGTGAAATAGCAGGCCAATCTGTACAGCTACAGTGCGCTGGGCGGACAGATACGGGTGTGCACGCTGCCGTGCAGATTGCACATTTCGACACCATGGTTTGCCGCCCTGCAAGTGCGTGGGTGCGTGGCGTGAACGCTCACTTGCCGGAAGGGGTGGCGGTTAATTGGGCGCAGGAGGTTGCGGAGGACTTTCATGCTCGTTTTTCCGCCCTGGGCAGGCGCTATCGATACGTGTTGCTTAATCGACCCGTGCGCAGTGCGCTCCTGCATGGCCGGGTTGGCTGGTTTCATTCACCGCTGGATATTGCTGCAATGCGGGCTGCTGTGCAGTACCTGCACGGGGAGCATGATTTTTCTTCCTTCCGGGCGGCTCAGTGTCAGGCCAACTCGCCAGTGAGGAATTTGCGCGAGGCCTGTGTAATACAGAGCGGGCCGTGGTTTGTATTCGACTTCGAAGCCAATGCCTTCCTTCATCACATGATCCGTAACATGGTGGGGGCGCTGGTGTATGTCGGCAAGGGCGCCTGTTCGCCAGAATGGCTTGGCGAGCTTTTGGCGATGCGCAACCGCCGCCTAGCGCCACCGACTTTTGCACCGGATGGTTTGTATCTTGCCGGGGTGGAATACCCGGATCGCTGGAATCTGCCGGACGGAGGCCGTATCATCGCGCCCCTGTTCCTGTCTACAGGACTCTGAATCATGCGAACCCGCATCAAGATTTGTGGACTGACTCGCATCGAGGACGTGAAGGCGGCTGTTGTTGCCGGAGCGGACGCGATCGGTTTCGTGTTTTATCCGCCCAGTCCGCGCGCCGTAAATATTGAGCAGGCACGCGAGCTTTGCGCGGTTTTGCCCCCGTTCGTGAGCAGCGTGGGCTTGTTCGTTAATGAGGCGCCGGAACGGGTGCGCGAGGTACTGGCGGAAGTGCCGCTATCTTTGCTGCAGTTTCATGGCGAAGAGGATGCTGCCTATTGCGCATCCTTTGGCCGTGCCTGGATGAAAGCGGCTCGGGTGAGGGCGGGCTTCGATCTGTTAAACTACGCGGCTCGTTTTCCGGGGGCGGCTGGCTTGCTGGTTGATGCTTGGGTCGAGGGTTATGGTGGCGGTGGCGAAGTGTTTGACTGGAGCCTTCTTCCTGAGACCTTTCCGGTGCCACTGGTGCTGGCTGGTGGCTTGAGCCCGGGGAATGTAGCGCAAGCTGTCCGCACGGTGCAGCCGTGGGCAGTGGATGTGAGTAGTGGTGTCGAAGCGGCCAAAGGAATCAAGGACCGCGCCCTGATGGAAGCTTTTGTTGCTGGAGTGCGTGAAGCAGATGGCCGAAAACAATTCCTCGTATAACTTCCCCGATCTGTCTGGCCACTTTGGCCAGTTTGGCGGCATTTATGTCGCTGAGACCCTGATTCCAGCGCTGGATGAGCTGCGCGTCGAGTACGAGAAGGCCATCCGGGATCCGGAGTTCATGGCCGAGTTTCATTACGAACTGAAGCATTACGTGGGGCGCCCAAGTCCTCTTTACCACGCCAAGCGTTGGTCTGAATTGCTCGGAGGGGCGCAGATCTATCTCAAACGTGAGGATCTGAATCACACCGGCGCTCACAAGGTGAACAACACCATCGGTCAGGCCTTGTTGGCTCGCCGCATGGGTAAAAAGCGCGTGATTGCTGAAACTGGCGCTGGTCAACATGGTGTGGCTTCGGCGACTGTGGCGGCCCGTTATGGCCTCGAGTGTATCGTCTACATGGGCGCCGAGGACGTGGCCCGCCAGGCGCCGAACGTGTTCCGCATGAAGCTTCTGGGGGCGACCGTGGTGCCGGTGGAAAGCGGCTCCAAGACTCTCAAGGACGCCATGAACGAAGCCATGCGTGACTGGGTCACCAACGTCGATTCCACCTATTACATCATCGGCACCTGTGCCGGCCCGCATCCGTATCCGCAACTGGTGCGTGACTTCCAGTCGGTGATTGGCGAAGAGTGCAAAGTGCAGTGCGCCGAGCAGCTGGGGCGTCAGCCCGATGCTGTGGTGGCCTGTGTGGGGGGCGGGTCCAATGCGATTGGTATTTTCTACCCCTACATCGAAGTGCCGGGGGTGCGCCTGATCGGAGTCGAAGCTGGTGGCCATGGTATCGAAACCGGCAAGCATGCCGCCCCGCTGACGACCAATGCCCGTCCTGGCGTGCTGCATGGCCAGCGCGTCAATCTGATGCAGGACGAGAACGGCCAGATCGTGGATACCCATTCGATCTCGGCAGGTCTGGATTATCCTGGCGTTGGCCCCGAACACTGCCACCTCAAAGACATCAATCGTGCCGAGTATGTGGCCGCGAATGACGATGAGGCGTTGGCAGCCTTCCACGATCTGTGTCGTTTCGAGGGCATCATTCCTGCGCTGGAATCAAGCCACGCACTGGCCCATGCCGCCAAGATGGCCAAGGATATGAGCTCTGATCAGGTGATCGTGGTGAATCTGTCCGGTCGTGGCGACAAGGATATTCCGACCATTGCCCGTCTCGACGGCATCGTCCTGTAACCCGGCTTCAGATACATCATGTCCCGTATTCAGAACACTTTTTCCCGCCTGCAGGCCGAAGGCCGCAAGGCATTGATTCCCTACGTCACTGCAGGCGATCCGAATCCGGCGGCAACGCTGGGGCTGATGCACGCATTGGTTGAGGGGGGCGCCGATATCATCGAGTTGGGCGTACCGTTTTCCGATCCAATGGCGGATGGCCCGGTGATCCAGCGCGCTGCCGAGCGTGCGCTGAAGTTCGGTACCAGCCTGCGTCAGGTCATCGCGATGGTGGCGGAGTTCCGCAAGACCAATACCGATACGCCGGTGGTGCTGATGGGCTATGCCAATCCGCTCGAGGCCATGGGCTATGAGGTTTTCGGTGAGCTGGCATCCGTGGCAGGCGTGGATGGTGTGCTGACCGTTGATCTGCCGCCTGAGGAGGCTGTTGAGCGTGTGGCCGTGCTCAAGCGTTTCGGCGTTGCCCCGATTTTCCTGCTGGCCCCGACCACCCCTGTCAGTCGCATGCAGGCTGTGGCGAAGCTTGCTGAAGGCTATGTTTATTACGTTTCCCTGAAGGGGGTGACGGGCGCAGCAAACCTGGATGTGGCCAATGTGGCAGCCAAGCTAACCGAGTTGCGCGCGCATATCTCCCTACCGATCGGTGTGGGCTTCGGTATCCGTGATGCCGCGTCGGCTCGTGCCGTAGCTGCCGTCGCGGACGCTGTGGTGATCGGCTCGCGCATCGTGCAGGAAGTGGAGCAGGGCGAAGAAGGGCTGAACGCCCGTGTCCAGGCCTTTTTGGCTGGCATCCGTTCTGCCATGCGGCCTGAGTAATTTAAGATTGAAGAGGTATTGATATGAGCTGGCTGACCAAACTCCTGCCCCCGAAGATCAAGCGCGACCAACCGGTGCGCAAGTCGATCCCGGAAGGTCTATGGATCAAGTGTGATAGTTGCGAGGCGGTGCTGTATCGCTCCGATCTCGAAGCCAGCGAACATGTGTGCCCGAAATGTGGCCATCACAAGCGCATCCGTGCGCGCGCGCGCCTGGATCTGTTGCTCGATCCGGAGGGGCGTTTTGAGATTGGCGCGGAAGTCGTGCCGGTCGATCCGCTGAAGTTTCGCGACAGCAAGAAATACGTTGATCGTCTGGTGGCCGCTGCCGAAGATACCGGTGAAGCCGACGCGATGGTGGTCATGCAAGGCGCGATCAAGACCGTACCGGCCGTGGTTGCCGTATTCGAATTCGACTTCCAGGGCGGCTCGATGGGCTCGGTGGTCGGCGAGCGTTTTGTGCGCGGCGTGAACGCTGCCGTTGAGCAGGGACTGCCCTTCATTTGCTTCACCGCCACCGGCGGTGCGCGCATGCAGGAAGGCCTCTTTTCCCTGATGCAGATGGCCAAGACGACGGCTGCTATCACCAAGCTGTCGGCCAAGAAGCTGCCCTTCATTACTGTGCTGACCGACCCGACCATGGGCGGTGTGTCGGCCAGTTTCGCTTTCATGGGTGATGTGGTGATGGCTGAGCCGAATGCGCTGATCGGTTTTGCCGGCCCGCGCGTGATTGAGCAGACCGTGCGTGAGAAGCTTCCTGAAGGTTTCCAGCGTTCCGAATTCCTGCTCGAAAAGGGCGCCATCGACATGGTGGTGGATCGCCGCGAACTGCGCGATCGGTTGTCCCAGGTTATTACCTTGTTGTCCCGCCAGCCGGCGGTTGCCAACGGCTGATTCATGCCTGCAGCATTTGCCACGCTGGAGGCCTGGCTGGCGCACATTGAGGCGCAGCATAGCCGGCCGATCGACTTGGGCTTGGACCGTGTTGCTCAGGTGCGCGATGCGCTTGGCGCTAGCTCGTCGGCTCGAGTCATTACGGTGGGTGGCACCAATGGCAAAGGATCGACCTGCGCCATGCTGGAAGCCATTCTGCATGCGGCAGGCTACCGAGTGGGGCTTTACACATCTCCTCACCTGCTGCGTTATAACGAGCGCGTACGCATTGATCTGCAGGAGGCGAGTGATTCTGATCTGTGCGCAGCTTTCGCTGCGGTAGATGCGGCCCGTTGCGCCAGTGCAGAGCCGGTTCCACTGACCTATTTCGAGTACGGTACGCTGGCGGTCTGGTGGCTGTTCTGCCAGAAAAATCTTGATGTGATCATTCTGGAGGTAGGTCTGGGCGGTCGGTTGGATGCCGTCAACACCCTTGAGCCGGACTGCTGCATCGTGACCGGCGTAGCTATGGATCACATGGATTATCTGGGCGACACGCGTGAAAAGATCGGCTTCGAGAAGGCGGGTATCTTCCGTGCCGGCAAGCCCGCAGTGTGTGGTGATCCGCAGCCGCCGGAGAGTCTGCTTGCGTACGCCCGGACCATCGGAGCCGATCTGCGCCAGCAGGGCAAGGATTATGGCTTCACGGGTGACAAGACGCAGTGGAATTTTCAGGGGCGTGCCCAGCGACGCAACAGCCTTGCCTATCCGGCCCTGCGTGGCGCCAATCAGCTGTTGAATGCATCGACTGTGCTGGCCGCGCTGGAGTGTCTGCAGGAAAACTTGCCGGTCCCCATGCAGGCGGTACGTCAGGGACTCATGACGGTTGAGCTTCCTGCGCGGTTTCAGGTGCTGCCAGGCCGGCCCGCTGTAGTGCTGGACGTGGCGCACAATCCACAGGCTGCTGCCGTGCTGGCCGACAATCTATCCAATATGGGCTTCTTCCCGGATACCTGGGCGGTATGCGGGATGCTGGCTGACAAGGATATTGCGGGGAGCCTGCAGCATATGCTTCCGAGGGTCGATCACTGGTTGCTGTGCGATCTGCCGGGGCCGCGTGCGGCCAGTGCCGCGCAACTGGCTGAGGTTCTGGATGCGTCTGGCTGCAAGGCCAGTCTTGCCTGTTTTGCGAGCCCGGCCGAAGCTTTTGCCGCAGCGCGGAAGCAGGCTGCCGAGGGTGATAGAATCGTGGCCTTTGGTTCCTTCCTGACCGTGGCCGACGTGATGTGTGCGGCTGCTTCCCGGTGAGTTTTCATGGCTGAAAACGACGTCCAGCTCGATCTCAAGAAACGCGCCCGACGCCGTCTGGTAGGGGCCATTGCATTGGCTCTGGTGGCGGCCATCGTGCTGCCGATGGTGATGGACAGCGAGCCCGCCCCCGGTTCTCAGGAGCTGTCGATCCGTATACCCAGCCAGGAGGGAGGTAACTATGCCTCCCGCTTGATCGCCGGAGCGGCTCCGCCACCCGTTTCACCGGTTTTGCCTGCCCAGTCAGTGCCTGCCGCCAAGCCTGCGGAGCTCGCCCCGGCCGTTGCGCAAAGTGCTGTAGTCCCTCCTCCTGTTCCTGAAGCGCCCGCCCAAAGTGCGCCCAAGCCTGCTGTCAAACCTCCCGTGGAGGCGCAGCGTGCGCGTGACATTCTTGAAGGGCGCAGTGATAGCAGTGCTGCTGCCCGGTCTGCCGAGGCCAAGCCAGCTGAGCCTAAACCCGCTGAGCCCAAGCCTGTCGTGACGGGGAAGTTCTTCGTTCAGCTGGGGGTTTATCGCGAGGAAGCCAATGCGCGCGAGGTGGCGACTCGAGCCTCATCCAGCGGAGTGAAGGCGAGTCTGGAGAAGCAGGCGGATCGGACCCGCGTGCGCGCCGGTCCTTATGCTGATCGCGCAAGTGCCGATAAAGTCGTGGAGAAGCTCAAGAAAGCGGGTCTTAACGGAATCGTGACAAGCAAGTGAGCGTCGGAGCGTGACGCTGTTTGATCACATCTTTCTGGTCTTGCTCGCGCTGAGCGCGTTGCTGGGCTTATGGCGTGGGCTGGTTGGCGAAGTATTTGCGCTGCTGGGCTGGATCTTCGCGCTGGCCACCGCCTGGTACTGTGCGCCCCTAGGCGTTCCGATGCTGGCGGGCGCGGTGGAAACGGAGTGGGCTCGCTGGCCGCTGGTCTTTTTGGCGGTGTTCGTTACGGTCTTGTTGCTGCTGGCCTTGCTGAGATTCCTGTTGCGGGAGCTATTGAGTGTGGCAGGCCTCGGTGTGCTGGATCGTATGGCAGGGGCCGGTTTCGGTGTGCTGCGCGCGCTGGTTCTGGCCTTGCTGCTGGTGGCGGCAGCGGGCATGAGCAGCCTGCCGAAAGAACAATGGTGGCGCGGATCAACTTTCGCACCGCCGCTGGAAGTTGCTGTACTGGCTGTCAAACCCTGGCTCCCCCGGGATCTGGCAGATCGAATCAAGTATTGAATACAGGTGAAGAAGGTATGTGCGGAATCATCGGCGTAATGGCCAAAGGCCCGGTCAACCAGTTGCTTTACGATGGCCTGCTGGTCTTGCAGCATCGCGGTCAGGATGCCGCCGGTATCGCCACCACGGAGTCCGGTCGTTTCCACATGCACAAGGGTTCCGGCCTGGTGAGCGAAGTCTTCCGCACTCGCAATATGCGTAATCTGGAAGGTAACTGGGGGATCGGCCACTGTCGCTATCCGACTGCTGGTTCGGCCTTCAATGCGGCAGAAGCCCAGCCTTTCTACGTAAATTCGCCCTTCGGTCTGATGCTGGCACACAACGGCAACCTGACGAACTCGGATGAGCTCAAGCGCGAGATGTATCTGGGCGATCTGCGTCACATGAACACCAACTCTGATTCGGAGGTGCTGCTCAATGTGCTCGCGCATGAGTTGCAGGTGGCCTCGAACGGTGCATTCCGCCTCGACGAAGACACCATCTTTACCGCTGTGGCGGGTACTCACAAGCGTGCTAAGGGTGCTTATGCTGCGGTAGTGATGATTGCAGGTTATGGCCTGCTGGCTTTCCGTGATCCGCACGGGATTCGGCCGCTGATTCTCGGCGCGCATGAAACGCCTGAGGGCACCGAGTACATGGTGGCCTCCGAATCGGTCGCGATGGATGTGCTGGGCTTCAAGACTGTGCGCGATATCGCGCCGGGAGAAGCGGTGCTGATTGATACCCATGGCAAGCTGTCCACACGCCAGTGCGCCGATATGCGCAGTTTCGCACCCTGCATGTTCGAGTATGTGTATCTGGCTCGCCCTGATTCGATCATCGACGGTATTTCGGTCTACGAGAGCCGCGTGAAAATGGGCGTGTATCTGGCGGAGAAGATCAAGCGCGAATACAGCCATCTCAAGATTGACGTGGTGATTCCGATTCCAGACTCCAGTCGTTCGGCGGCGATGGAGTTGGCAAGCCATCTTGGCGTGTCGTATCGCGAAGGCTTTGTGAAGAATCGCTACATCGGCCGAACCTTCATCATGCCGGGCCAGGCAGTGCGTAAGAAGTCGGTGCGCCAGAAGCTCAATGCCATGCATCAGGAGTTTGTCGGCAAGAACGTGCTGTTGGTGGATGACTCCATCGTGCGCGGCACCACCAGCCGCGAGATCATCAACATGGCGCGCGAAGCCGGAGCAACCAAAGTCTTCATGGCCTCCGCTGCACCACCGGTACGCCATGCCAACGTGTACGGGATCGATATGCCCAGCAAGAACGAGCTGATCGCTGCTTTCCGCGATGCCGATCAGGTGGGCAAGGAAATCGGGGCCGATGCGATGATCTATCAGGATCTGGAAGACCTGAAGAAGGCTGTCGGTGATTTGAATCCGGCCATTGAGCAGTTCGAGTGTTCCTGTTTTGATGGTGTGTATGTCACCGGGGATGTGACTTCCGCTTACCTCGATAGCGTTGAGGGTGGGCGTGGTGCGGCCAGCAAGGCGACTGACGATGATGCCGAGCAGCTCGATCTGAATCTGATGGCAGGCGCCAGCAACTGAGTCTGGCCTTGCTGCTGAAACGACAAGCCCCGGTCATCAGCCGGGGCTTGTCGTTTCTGCTGGTCGAATTCAGCCGCCGCGTGCAATGAGTCCCTCTGGTCCGGCTTCCAGCCAGGTGGCCTTGCCGTGCCAGTCAGCGAGCACCCAGCGCTGGCATTCGCGCCCGTCCACTGCCAGCGTGTGGCAGGCCGGCTGGTGTGTATGGCCGTGAATCATGATATCTGCGCTGGTTGTGCGGAAGACCTCGGCGATCGCGTCGGCATTCACGTCGGAGATTTTTCTTTCTCCGTACTTTTGCCGGTTCATGACGCTGCGTTGGCGAATGCGGCGCACGATGGCACGCCTTACAAAGTAGGGCAGATTGCGTTGCAAGGCCTGAATGAAGGGTGAGCGGATGCGGCGGCGATAACGCTGGTAGGCCACATCGTCCGTGCATTGCGCATCGCCGTGCAGCAGCACCAGACGTTTGCCTTCAAATTCGAGTAGCGCGGGTTCAGGCACGATACGGGCGCCGCTGCGCGCTTCGAAAACCTTGCCGAGCATGAAGTCGCGATTGCCTACCACGATGCGGACGGCAACGCCGCTGCGGCAAAGCTCGTTCAGCGCATCGGCGATGCTGGCCGGAAAGGCTTCGCGCAAATCGTCGTCGGCTGTCCACAGTTCAAACAGATCGCCCAGAATCCATAGTTCGCGAGCCTGCCGGGCTGGGCCAGCGAGAAACTCCAGGAAAGCCTGTGCTGTTTCCGGTTCTGCGGCTTGTAGATGCAGGTCGGAGATGAAGAGGATCAAGGTGTGAAGTCCGGTAGATGAAAGAACGCCGGCTCGAAGCCGGCGTTGCTCAAATCGGGTGGTGAGGAATCAGACCACTTCCGCTTTGGTGATGACAACTGCTTCCACCGGCACATCCGAGTGATAGCCGCTGCGACCGGTCTTGACTGCGCGGATCAGGTCGACGACATCCATCCCTTCCACAACCTTGCCGAATACGGTGTAACCCCAGCCCTGCACGGATTCGTTGCGGAAGTTGAGGAAGTCGTTATCGACGGTATTGATGAAGAACTGGGCGGTAGCTGAGTGCGGGTCCGAGGTGCGGGCCATGGCGATCGTGCCGCGCTCGTTCTTGAGGCCGTTGTTGGCTTCGTTCTTGATCGGTGCTTGAGTCGGTTTCTGGCTCATGTCCGGCAGCATGCCGCCACCCTGGATCATGAAGTCCTTGATAACGCGGTGGAAGATGGTGCCGTCATAGTGGCCGGCTTCCACGTAAGCAATGAAATTTTTGGTGGATTCGGGGGCTTTTTCGGCGTCGAGTTCGAGGGCGATGATGCCGTGGCTGGTGTGCAGCTTGATCATGTAGGGCTCCGGGGGAAAAACGGCCCCGGAAGGGGCCGGATGGTGAAAGTTATTTGGCGGCAGGTGCCGGCAGTAGCTTCATGCTCTGGATGGTGACGGGCTTGACCGGGACGTTCTGATGCATGCCGGCATTGGTGGTCGGCACGCTGCGGATCCTGTCGATCACGTCCATCCCTGTCACAACCTTGCCGAATACGGCGTAGCCCCAGCCGTCCTGGCCCGGGTAGTCGAGGAAGTTGTTATCCACTGTATTGATGAAGAACTGGGCGGTGGCGGAATGCGGGTCGCCGGTGCGGGCCATGGCAATGCTGCCGCGTACATTCTTGAGGCCGTTGGCGGCTTCGTTCTGGATCGGGGCCTGTACGGACTTCTGGCTCATGTCGGCGCTAAAGCCCCCCCCCTGGATCATGAAATCCTTGATCACGCGGTGGAAGATGGTGCCGGCGTAATGGCCGCTTTCAACGTACTTCAGGAAATTGGCAACGCTCTTCGGCGCGCGCTCGGCGTTCAACTCGAGGGTGAATTCGCCTGCGCTGGTGACGACCTGAACGCGGGGTGCTGCAGTCTGGGCGGCAACGGGCAGAGCTAGGCAACTCAGCAACAGCATGGTGCAGCGCATCAGTCGGATGATCGTTGTGCTCATGTTCAGGCAACTCCTTCGTAGATGATTTTCCAGCGCCCGTTTTCCTTGCGCCAGTATTGGCGCTTCTTGGCGACATTGTTGAGATTGCTGCTGCGGTACTCCTGCTCGAAACTGACCATGACCATCTCATCCTGGCTGCCCGGGTTGCGTAGCACGCTCAGATTGCGCAGCTCGACTTTGACCCAGGTTTTTCCAGCAGTGACTTCACGTTTCTGACGTGCCCAAGCTTCAAAATCCTGATCATTGGTCTTGAAGCGGGTGGAGTAGTGGGACAGGTAGCGCGAGACGTCGCGGCTCTCCCAGTCGCGCCGCCAGTCGTCGATAGCCTGATTCAGTGCGCTGCGCTCGTTTTGCCAGTCATCCAGCGACAGCCATTCGATGCCGTTGCTGATGATCACTGGAGTGACACCGATCTGCAGGTAGGTGGAGAGAGCGTCCAGGTCTTGGTTGGCCAGTACGACGCAGCCTTCCGAGGCCTTGGGCGGGCGGGCGAAGGTATCGCGTGGTACCCCGTGCAGCCAGATGCCGTGACCGTTGCGCCCCTGCATCTTGTCCCATTCATTGGGATAGTTGAGCGGGAAGGCACGCTTGCCATAGAAGTCGGTGAGTTTTTCTGGTGGCATTACGCTGGTGACCTGGTAGAGGCCGACCGGGGTTTTGTTGTCACCCTCGCGTTGTTTTTCCGCGCCAGCTTTACCCTGACTGATATACCAATCCGCGACGAAGACCGGGCGGCCTTTTTCGTTGCGATAAAGATAGAGGCGGGACTGCTTGGTATCGACCACGACCGCATGGTTCTGATCTTCGCGCATCTGCAGCAGATAGCGGGGCACTTGATTCTGTGCCGGGCGATTGCGATAGCCCTGCAAGCGCGCAATGGCTTCTTCGCGCAGATCACGCAGCTTGTCAGCGGGCGCGCCTGAGGCATTGCCAAAGGTTGCCAGTGGCTGGGTGCGCGCAAGCAGCAGATCGCCACGAATCAGGTGAGCGAGCCGGAAATTCGGATAAAGCCCGAGCAGGTTTTCGGTGCGAGCCAGCGCGACATCGAGCTTGTTCTGCTCAATGTCACGAATGATCAGAGTGATCGTGGCATCCGGACCGGCATCCGATACGCCGGCGTAGAGTCCGGTAGGTGCCCAGGCGGCCGAGGAGACGATGAGCGCCGCACAGGCGGCGATGCGGTGCAGCTTGCTGCTGAACAGGTGCTTGAGTGTGCGGGTCAACGTCCGATCCGTTCCTGTTGAATCTGCCAGCGACCATTGCGCAGGATCATTTCAAGGGTCTTGCCACTGGCAGACTTGAAGCTGGCAGACTGGTAGTTCTGCTTGAAGCGGACGATGGCACGGTCGCCATTGAGCTTGATGTCTAGTTCGCTGAGCGTAACCTTGATGGCACCTGGCTTGCCGACCCGATCGATACGTTCTGCTTCCCAGGCGCTACGGGTCTTGCCATCCGGCACGTCAAAATCCCTGGCGTAGTAGCCCAGATACTCCTTGGTGTTTTTCTTCGACCAGGCCTCCGCCCAGGACAGAACTGTGCTGCGTACGGCACGCTGATCGTTGTCTGCCGTAGCAGGTTTGGCCGGCGCTTCGGCCACGGCGCTGGAACTAGCTGCGGAAGCTGAAGGCTTGCTGCTGGCTGCAACGGCTGCCGTACTGCTCGCGGCCTGCACCGGTTTGACGGCAGGAACTTCAGGTGCGGCGGTGGGGGCTGGCGTGGTGACGGCAACGGTGACGGGCTTGGTCGGTGTGGCAGGGCGGGCGCCGGCTGTGCTGATATCGCGCAGCAGGTTCAGCTTGGCCTGTGCATTGCTGTTGCTTGAATCGATCTGCAGGGCGCGGTCATAGGCCTGACGGGCCATCTTTGCGTAGAGATCGCCCAGATTCTCGTGCGCTACGGCATACGAGGGATGGGTGCGGATAGCCATTTCGAGCGCGGCCTTGGCCTTGTCAAACTGCTTCTGCTGGGCGTAGATGACGGCCAGGTTGTTATAGGGTTCGGGGAGTTCCGGGGCTTCTTCAGTGAGCTTCACGAACACCACGGCAGCGTCATCGAGACGATTCATCTCGGCGAGAATCACGCCTTTCAGGAAGCGCGCCTGACGATCTTTGGGGGTGCTGGCCAGCACACGGTCGATCTTGTCGAGGGCCTGGCTGCGCTGGCCTTGAGCGAGAAGGGCCTGGGCTTCGCTGAGGGTGGCCTGGGCAGCAGCAGGAGCGGAGAGCGCAGCAGTCGAAAGAGCCAGCAGTGCAGTGATGCAGATGCGGGAGCAACGGGAGATCGAGTGGCGCATTATGGTAGAGTCGGTCCGGTTGTGCGTGGGTCGGCAGAGTGCGAGCGCGATTTTACTATGCTCTGTCCCCAATCCCAACGCATTCAAGGAGGATGTCCTTCCGGACGCGCCCGGAGACCCTCATTCCCACAGACTGTCTTCGTCGAATCATGCTCAGGATCCACAATTCGCTCGCCCGCGAGAAGCAGGCCTTTACGCCCATTGAACCCGGCAAGGTGCGCATGTATGTGTGCGGCCTCACGGTTTACGACTATTTTCACATCGGTAACGCTCGCACCCTGACCGTGTTTGACATGGTCTATCGCTGGCTGACGGCCGCCGGCTACGAGGTGAAATATGTGCGCAACATCACCGATGTGGACGACAAGATCATTGATCGCGCGAACAAGAATGGCGAGCCGATCGAGGCCTTGACCTCCCGCATGGTGACGGCCATGCATGAAGACTGCGACCGCCTGTTGATGCTGCGTCCCTCGGCCGAACCGCGTGCCACTCAGCACATTGACAACATGCTGGGGCTGATCGGCGATTTGGTGACCAATGGAAAGGCCTACCCAGCCAGTAATGGCGATGTTTACTACGCCGTGCGCGAGTTCCCGGGGTACGGCAAGCTTTCCGGCAAGTCGATTGACGATTTGCGTGCTGGCGAGCGTGTGGCGGTGGATGGTCACAAGCGCGATCCGCTCGACTTCGTGTTGTGGAAGGCGGCCAAGCCACAGGAGCCGCATTGGTGTTCGCATTACGGCGAAGGCAGGCCGGGCTGGCATATCGAATGCTCGGCGATGAGCCGGGCCGAGCTCGGTGAAACCCTGGATATCCATGGCGGTGGTTGGGACTTGCAGTTCCCGCACCACGAGAACGAGATCGCTCAGAGCGAGGGTGCTTCCGGCAAGCCTTTTGTGAATTACTGGATGCATGCGGCTTTCCTCAACATGGACAACGAGAAGATGTCCAAGTCGCTGGGGAACGTGTTTACGACGCGTGCCGTACTCGACAAGCTCGATCCAGTACAGGGCGGCGAGGCTGTACGGTTTTTCTTGCTGCGCGGCCATTACCGCTCTGAGATCAACTACACCTGGGACATCCTGCAGGATGCGCGTGGGGCACTGGTCTCGTTGTACACCGCCTTGCGCGACGTTCCGCCAGCTGAGTTTGAGCTTGACTGGACTGAGCCCTACGCCAAACGTTTCTTCGACGCGATGTGCGATGACTTCAATACGCCGATGGCTTTTGCGGTGCTCTTCGAGTTGCGCAACGAGATCAACCGCACGCGCGACGCGAAACTCTCCGCGCTGTTGTGCGCGCTGGGCGGCACGCTGGGGTTCTTGCAGGCGGATCCGGCGGCTTTCGTGCAGGGTGAGGCGGCGGGAGACGAGGCCGCCGAGATCGATGCCCTGATTGCGGCGCGCAATGAAGCGAAGAAAGCGAAGAATTTTGCTGAAGCCGATCGCATCCGTGATGAAATCAAGGCACGTGGCATCGTGCTTGAGGACGGTGCCGGCGGTACCACCTGGCGCCGCGCCTGATGTAAATTTGCTGCGCGGGGCAAGCCCGAAACTGTAGTGCTCGGCCTACCCCCGTAGGCTGGCGCTCCTTCTTTCGGCCTTGTCCCCGCGCGTTACGATTTCCATTCAGGCGCGGATCGACTGCGATTGAAATCTGGAGATTAGTCATGCAGGTCTATCTCGTCGCCAATCCCAAGGGTGGAGCCGGTAAAAGCACGCTGGCCACGAATCTGGCTGGCTTGTTGGCCTGGCGTGGTGGTGCGACGGGGCCTGCGACAGTGATGCTGGGGGATGTTGATCGCCAGCAGTCCTCGCGTCTATGGCTCGCACGGCGTCCTGCCGTGTTGCCGGTGATCCAGCCATGGGACTTGAAGCCGGATCGCGCCGCGCGCCCGCCCGCAGGGACGACACATGTGGTGCTCGATACTCCAGCGGCGTTTCATGGCGACAAACTCAAGGAGTGCCTGAAGCTGGCTACGCGCGTGCTGGTGCCGGTGCAGCCTTCGATGTTCGATATTCTCGCTACGCGCTCATTCTTCGATGAGCTCGCCGAGCTCAAGGCCGCACGCGGTGTGCAGGTAGCATTGATTGGCATGCGCGTGAATGAGCGCTCCCGCGCTGCCGCCGAATTCCTGCGTTTCGTGGAAGGCAGTGGCCTGCCATTGGTGGCCTGCCTGCGCGATACGCAGAACTATGTGCAGCTGGCTGCCCACGGCATGAGTTTGTTTGACATCGCGCCCGCGCGGGTCGCGCGCGATCTCGAGCAGTGGCAGGCGATCGCGGCGTGGCTGGGCGTGAACTGCTTGCCGCCAACACTGGATTGATCAGCTAAGCCGCTGCTCGATCGCTTCCCACAGCCCGATCGGGTCATTACTGCCTAGCATGAACTGCTTGCCGTCCTTCAGCGTGATGGTCACTGCATCCCGTCCGGATACGTTGTAGAGCCAGCCACGCTTCGTGTAGTGGATACCGACGCCGTCCCATAACCGGGTACGGACGATTTCCGCACGGGCTACGTCGGCTATGGGAACCGCTTTGCGGATCAGACCGGGGCCAAAGTGCCAGTGCAGCTCATCGTTCGACACACGGATCGTCAACGACGAAAACAGCATGAAGGCGATAAGAAAAATCGAACTGATGATCCATAGGCTGAAACCATATTCCTTGCGGCTGATGGCTGCGAGCAGGCAGATCAGCAATGGGATGCCAACCATTACCGCCAGGGTGCGGGCTGGTTGGCGATTGGAATAAGTCTGCAGATTGTGTTTCGGGCGGTTCTGGCGTTGCGGGCGACGGCTGGGTTTGCTCATGAGTGTTCCGAGTGCTTGAGGATGCTGGCTGCGAGCTGTTCGATGCCGGCCGTGGAAAGATCGTTTGTCTTGCAGCGCTGTGCTTGCGGGAAACGGGTGAAATTACGATTCTGTGAGCGTGTGTAGAGCGGATAGTAGTGTAGGTCGATGAGTTCGGTGTAGAGCACAGACAGTGCTCGTGCCAGTGCCCAGTCTTGCCAGTGGCTGAGTGTTTCCTTGGCTTGCAGACCCTTGAGAAAACCCTGTTTCTGAGCCAGTTCGGCAGACTGCTTGCCGAGCCAGGCATAGTCACGCAGCAGATATTCGACACGCGCCTCGCGGCTAGTTTCGATGCAAAGGGCTGCACGTATCCGCTCGATGAGAGTTGCAGGTACGAACAGGGTGAAGATCTTGCGGCTCTCCGCTTCGACAAAAACTGGGCGGACCAGATCGAAGTGCATCAAGGTCCGCTCAATCAGGTTTTAGAACCATTTCTGAGCGGGTTGGGGCTGGCCTGGCCGGCCACCGAGCACAGAGCCCTTGTGTGCCGCCAGGCCTTCCAGATCAGCACTTGAGCATCTTGAGCGGTACACCGATCATGGCCCTGGCTATTGTCGACATGCCGCCGGATAAGTTGCCGCCCAAAGTGATTGGCAAGGTGCTCGAGGGCGATGCCGGCATCTGCCGCGAAGTGGGCATTCCGATCGCAGGCGGGCGTTCGATTGATGTGCTGGGGCCGTTCTATGGCCTGGTTGCGCTGGGGCGGGTGGAACCCGACAAAGTGCGCTGCAATGCCGACGCTCAAGCGGGGGAGTACTCATCCCGGGCTAACCGCTCGGAGTGGGGGGCTCTCTGCCGCACTTAAGAAGGAGCGGCTGGACGCACCGGGCTATGCCGAGATGGTCCGCCACACAACCCAGCTCAATCGGGTTGGCCCCTTGCTGGTAGCCCTCGATGGCGTACATGCGATTACCAATGTGACCGACTTTGGCCTAGCCGGCCACCTGCTCGAAATCTGTCGCGGTTCGCCGTTGGCTGCAACGATCGAGTTTGCCCGTATCCCACGGATTGCTTCGGCTGAAGTCTTTGCCTGTGAGGGGCTGCGTACCGGAGCCAGTCCGCGCAACTGGAAGGTCTATGGTCAGGATGTGCGCTTGCCGGTAGGCTGTCCGGATTGGCAGCAGATCTTTGCTGACGGATCCGCAGACCCGTGGCGGTTTGTTGGTGAGTTGCGCTCCGTCCGTCGCCGAGGCGGCCTTGCGGGTATTCCATGACAACGGATTTGAAGTGGCGAGCGTTATTGGACACTTGATCAACGGCGCGCCGGAGTTGTTGGTGAGCTGATTGCCTGTTTCGAATTCTTTTAATCGTGAGCGTCCCTAGAAGGCGCCAGGGCCGGGAGTTAATGCATGAAGAAAACGACGATTGTGCTGTGCCTGCTCGGTCTGTTCGCCTTCGGGGCACAGGCCGAGGTTTATAAGTGGTTGGATGCAGACGGCAAAATCCAGTACGGCGATACGCCGCCCAAGGATGTCAAGGCTAGCAAGGTGTCTGGCGGCGTTACGGTGATGCCGGCTTTCACGCCGCCGCCTGCAGCGCCGTCACCGGAAGCTGCCAAGGCCGCGTCGAAAGCGGTGGGGCCGGCGGCGGGGGGGATTACCACCAAGCCAGAGCAGGAGAGCGCCAGTAGCGCCGCACCGGTGTCGGATGTCGAGGCGGCTCGTCTGCGGATGATCGAAGCCTGCAAGCGCAATCGCGGGGTGGATTGTGAAGACAATGTTGATGCCCAGCTCTACGGCCAGGGCGGCAGTTCAACGGTGTATGTACCGGTACCCGGCTGGAGTCAGCCGCCGATTCGTCCGACACCCAAACCTCCGGCACAGTCCAGTTCGTCTTCAAAAACGGCAAAAATGGCTAAGGAGCCCGCAAAAAAATCCAATAGCACCAAGGCTGACGGCTTGTGAGTACGGCTACTTGCGCAGCAGCGGTTTGAGCGCTGACCACACGTTGGCGAGGATCAGAGGCTGGGCCTCTGCGGTGGGGTGAAGGTTGTCGCTCTGGAATAGCTCGCTGCGCTCGGCGAAGCCTTCCATCATGAAGGGCAGAAGGGCCGTCTTGTACTGCTGCGCGAGCTCACTGTAGGTCTGCTGGAACTTTTGGGTGTAGACCGGGCCGAAGTTGGGCGGCATGCGCATGCCGATCAGCATCACCCGGGCGCCGCTGGCCTGGGCGCTGCGGATCATGGCATCAAGGTTCTTGCGCATGGCCGGTACCGGCAGGCCACGCAGGCCATCGTTGGCTCCCAGTTCGATGATGACGATGGACGGCTTGTCGCGGGTCAGGGCTGCAGGCAGGCGGCTCAGTCCGCCAGCACTGGTCTCGCCGCTGATACTGGCGTTGATTACCGTGTGGCGGTAGCCTTCGGCGGCCAGCTTGCGGCTCAGCAGTTGCGGCCAGGCCTGTTCCTGGGCGATGCCGTAGCCGGCTGAGAGGCTGTCGCCCCATACCAGGATGTTTGCCGCCAGGGCATTTTGAATCGAGCAGATTGCAAACAGGATGATGATGAAACGAGACATGCCTAAGGGCTCCGGGCCAGTGCTGGAAGTGAAAGGGCTTGCCAAGACGGTTGCCTTGGCCGATGGCGGCAAGCTGGACATCTTGCAGCAGATCGAATTTTCGGTCGAGGCCGGAGAGACGCTGGCCATCGTTGGCGCTTCGGGTTCGGGGAAATCCACCTTGCTCGGACTGCTGGCCGGCCTCGATGTTCCCAGTTCGGGGGATGTAAAGCTTGGCGGGCAGAGCCTCTATGCCCTCGATGAGGACGGGCGAGCAGCCTTGCGCGGGCGCATGATCGGTTTCGTGTTCCAGTCCTTTCAGCTCTTGCCGGCGCTGACGGCACTGGAGAACGTCATGATGCCGTTGGAGCTGGCTGGGCGCAGCGGTGCGAGGGAGCTTGCGCGGCAATGGCTGGACCGGGTCGGGCTCGCTGCACGGGCCGGGCATTATCCGAAGCATCTTTCCGGTGGTGAGCAACAACGTGTCGCGCTGGCGCGTGCTTTTGCCATGCAGCCGGCCTTACTGCTGGCTGACGAACCGACAGGAAATCTGGACGGCACCACCGGCCGGCACATCATTGATCTGCTTTTCGAGCTCAATAGGGAGTCCGGTACTACGCTCTTGCTGGTGACGCATGATGATGGACTGGCCCATGCCTGTGGCCGCAGCATCCGCCTGCGCAGCGGCTGCATGATCGAGGCGGAGGCCTTGCTGGCGGATTGACCGCTAGGGTGGCTGTCATGCCGCCGTCAGCCGGGCGTGGGAGAATGCGGGCCTGTTTGTGCTTGTGCCTGGTTCGATCCATGATTACCCGCGAAAAACTTCTTGCCTTGCTTCCCCGCCTGCGTCAGCTGGCAGCACGCCGTAGCGTGAAAATTGCTGCCGCCAGCGTGTTGGGCTTGCTGGTGCTGGCTTGGCTGGGTACGCCGCCCTTGCTGCGCTGGGCCGTGGAGACTCAAGGCAGCGCAGCGCTCGGGCGCAAGCTCAGCGTGGAGCGGGTGAGCTTCAATCCGCTGCGTTTGTCGGCGCGCCTGGAAGGGTTGCGAATCGCTGAGGCGGATGGGCAGAGTGATTTTGTGGCCCTCGCTGCCGTCCAGGCGAACGTTTCCACCGCGTCGCTCTGGCATCGTGCCCTGGTGCTTGATGCCTTGCGCGTGGAGCAGCCGCGGCTGAGACTGGTGCGGATCGAGGCGCAACGCTTCAACTTCAGTGACATCCTTGAGCGCTTTGCTAAGCCCTCTGCCGAGCCTGCCCCAGACGCTGCGCGCTTTTCGCTCAACAACATCGAGCTTGAAGGAGGGGAGATCGAGTTCGACGATCGCCCGCTCGGCAAGCAACACCATGTCCGCGCGCTGGCCCTGGGCTTGCCTTTTCTTTCCAACTTGCCGGCCCGCGTCGAAAACTTCGTCAAGCCGAGACTGGCCTTCGACCTCGAAGAAAGCTCCTTTGAGTTGCTTGGTGAGCTCAAGCCTTTTGCCGATCGTCGCGTGGCTACGCTGGATGTGGACATCGAAGATCTGGATCTCACCGCCTACCTCGCTTATGTGCCGGTGAAGCTGCCGGTGCGCATAGAGCAGGCTCATTTCGGCTCCGCCCTGCGGTTGCACTGGGAGGAGGCCTTGGGCGACAAACCTGCTGCGTTGGCGGTGAGCGGTCGTTTCGGTCTCAAGGACTTGAAGATCAAGGAACACTCCGGCGCCGATCTGCTCGCAGTGCAGAGCCTGCAGGTGGAGCTTGAGCGCGTGGAGCCGATTGCCAGCCAGCCTTTGCTGCATGTGCGTGCGTTGAATGTCGAAGCGCCGCAGATCGAATTGTTGCGCGAGAAGGACCGTCGCTTCCGTCTAGAGCGCCTGGCCACGGAATTTGTCGCGCCTGCGCGCAAGGTACAACCAAGCCCCGCCGCGAAAACAGAAGTGAAAGTGGCCGCGCCGCGCGTGCTGATCGACAAATTGAGCGTGAGCCATGGGCGCCTCAATTGGCGCGACGAAGCCGTGCCCGGCGGTTTTGCACTCAAGCTCGATCCTTTTGAGGTGCAACTGAGCCAATTCGATCTTGGCACTAGCAAACCCGCCAGTTTTACCTTGCAGGCGGCCAGCGAAAAGAGCTTGCGCATCGATCTGCAGGCCCAACTGAACGTACTAGCCGAAACCTACAGCGGCCATTTTGCGTTTGCCGGCATGCAGCTTGAACCCTTGCGCCCCTACTATCAGGCCGCCTTGCCGCGCGCCTTATTCAAGGGCGAAACGGCGCTGGCGGGCGAGTTCAGCGTGGCACCCGGCAAGGCTGGTCCTGCAGTCAGGCTCGACAAGATGGCGCTGGATCTGCGGGACTTCAGCCTTGCAGATGCGGCTGCAAAGCCGGACAAGGCCGGTCAGCGCATCATTCTGCTGAAGGTACCGCAGACTCGTGCGGAGGAAATGCGCATGGATCTTGAACTTCGCGAACTCCATATCGGCCGTTTCAGCAATCGTGGCCTGCAAGCCATGCTGCTGCGTGATGCTGACGGCGTGCTGAACCTGGCAGACATGTTCCAGAGCCATTCGAATGCTGATTCAAAGGCCCGCAAGGTGCTCAAGGATCGCCTGGAGCGTGCGGCTGAAGCAGTGCTGGAGGCCGCTCCGGCGGCCGAACCCGAGCTGCCCTGGCAATTCAGTGTGGGTAGGGCCGAGATCAATGAGGGCGGCGTGCGCATCGAAGATCGCAGCAGCAGTGTGCCGGTTGTCGTGGATGTGCGCGAACTGGGGCTGAGTCTGCAGGACTGGAGTTCTCGGCGCAATGCCCAAGCCAAGGCAAGCCTGAGCGCGCGCATCAATCGCAACGGGCGCATGAATGCGGACGCTGCGTTCTCTACCGAGCCGCTGCGCGGGCGCGTAAATCTCGACCTGAGTGCGGTGGAGCTACTGCCTGCCCAGGCTTATCTTGAAGATCAATTCCGCGTGCTGCTCACCCGAGGTACGTTGACTGCGAAAGGAAAACTTGATTTCGATCTCGCCAAAAGCCAGCCGGACATCCGTTTTGCCGGCGCGCTGGCGGTAGATGATTTCAACATGCTGGACCGGGTGAATGAAGAGGACTTTCTGCGCTGGAGGCGCCTCGCGCTGCAGGAGATGAGCGTGCAGACCGAGCCGCTGGGCTTCAGCAGTCGCGAAATTCGTCTGAGTGACTTCTATACCCGCCTGATTCTGGATGCGCAGGGGCGTTTGAACCTGCGCGAGATCACAGCCCACGAAGCTGCTCAGATGGCCGCTGCGCCGCAAGTTGCACAGTCGGCTGCGGCAAGTTCTGTGAAGAAACCACTGCCTAAGGTCAGGGTAGAGCGCATTGTGCTGGAGAAGGGTCAGGTGCGTTTCAGCGATCGTTTCGTGAAGCCCAATTACGATGCCAATCTGCTGGCTCTGAACGGCAGCCTGGGAGGGCTATCCTCGGATGAAAGCTCGGTGGCGCTGCTCGATCTCGGCGCCAGCCTGGATGGCGCGGCGCCAGTGAAGGTGAATGGCAGCCTCAACCCTTTCCGCCAGGATGGCTTCCTCGATATTCAGGCTCAGGTACGCGACGTGGATCTCACCTCTGCGTCGACCTATGCCGGCCGCTACGTGGGCTATGGAATCGATAAGGGCAAGCTGTCGATGGATGTGCAGTATCAGATCCGTGATCGCCGGCTCACTGCGAAAAACAGTGTCAAGCTGGATCAGCTGACCTTTGGCGACAAGGTTGAGAGCCCGGACGCGACGAAGTTGCCTGTGCTGTTTGCGGTCTCCCTGCTGAAGGACCGCAACGGCATGATCGATATCAATTTACCCATCAGTGGCTCGCTTGACGACCCGGAATTTTCGGTCGGAGGCGTGATCATCAGGGTCATTACCAATCTGATCGGGAAGGCAGTGACAGCGCCCTTCGCCTTATTGGGCTCGATCTTCGGCGAAGAAGCGGAGGCTCTGGCATGGGTGGATTTCGAGCCAGGTTCGGCGACGCTAAACAAGGCGGCACTCGACAAGTTGGAGGGGCTGGCCAAGGGCCTGACGAGCCGGCCGGTGCTGAAACTGGAGATCGCCGGTAGTGCCGATCCGGCATCCGACACGACGGGCCTCAAGCGTGCCC
Organism: Uliginosibacterium sp. 31-12; assembly: GCF_030548425.1. Classification (NCBI taxonomy): domain Bacteria; kingdom Pseudomonadati; phylum Pseudomonadota; class Betaproteobacteria; order Rhodocyclales; family Zoogloeaceae; genus Uliginosibacterium; species Uliginosibacterium sp. 31-12. The sequence continues at coordinate 552,163 of NZ_JAUOOA010000001.1, forward strand.
GCCTTGAGGCCCGGGTGCGCGCCCTTAAAGCTGAGCAACTGGTTCGGCGCGGCGACAGTGTTGATCAGGTGGATGCCTTGCAGATCGAGGCTGCGGAATATCCGGCACTGCTCAAGCGTGTGTATGAAAGCGAGAAAGTCGATGCTCGGCCGCGTAACGCGCTGGGCATTCTGAAGGATCAGCCGCCTGCCGAGATGGAACGCATCCTGCTGGCCAGCTTCGCGATTACCCAGGCCGACCTGCAGACTTTGGCCAGAACGCGGGCACAGACTGTGCGGGCGTATCTGCTCGAGAAAAATGGCGTGGATCCGGCGCGGGTTTTTCTCGTAGCCAACCGGGAAGCGGAAGAGGGTAAGCCTCTGCAAGCCCGCGTCGAATTCATGTTGCGCTGAAGCAGAAAAAAAGCCGCCTCCAGACCGCAAGTTTTCGCTTTCCCTGCCGATACCTGAAAGAGATGGTTACGGATAGGCAGGAGCGGGGCATGGGGGCAGTGGACAGGGAAGCCACGGTATCAGACGCAGCATTCCGGGAGGACGTACGGTGAGTTCGACCCTCGAGCAGGGGGATGCGATAGCGCAGGCGGGCGACATGCTGGAGTTCGTCGACGAAGCGCTGGCTCATCCGGTGAAAGAGGGGCCTGCGCCCTGGAAAATCCTGATTACTGACGACGATGACGAGGTGCACCGCGCCACCGCTTTCGCACTGCGCGGGTTTCACATTGACGAGCGCCCGCTCGAATTGCTGCATGCTTACAGCGCGCGTGAGGCCGAAGCGATGCTGCGTGAACATCCAGGCGTGGCAGTGGCGATGCTGGATGTGGTGATGGAAACGCCGGATGCTGGTTTGCGCTTGGTCGATACCATCCGCAACGAGCTCGGCATGCATTCTGTGCGCATCGTGCTGCGTACTGGCCAGCCTGGCTATGCACCGGAACTGGAAGTGATACGGCGCTACGACATCAATGACTACCGTACCAAGTCCGAGCTGTCGCAAACCCGACTGATCACGACGCTGACTGCTGCCGTGCGCGCTTACGAGCAGATCGAAACGGTGCGTGCGGCCAATCGCGGCATGGATGCCGTCTCGCGTGCGGCCAATACGGTTTTCCGCCTGCGCAGCTCAGTCGAATTCTCGCGGGTACTGCTTGAGCGCGTCGAAGAGATCCTGGGGGAGGCTGCCGATGCGCTGGTCGCCATGGAGCACAGCTCGGCTACCCCGGGTGAGGCTGGGTTGCACGTGGTGTGTGGCCGTGGGCGCTACGCCAACCTGGCCGGCTGCGCGATCGAGCGCAGCGTGGATGTGGAGATGCAGCGCGGTATCCGGCGTTGCCTGGCAGCGCATACCTGTGTTTTCGAAGCCGGGCGTTTTTTGCTCTGGCTCGGCAATGGCGGGCGTGACGCGGTGGTGGTGGTGGACCATCCACATCCCCTGCGTAGTTTGCAGCAGCGACTGGTGGAAATGTTCGCGGCCAGTCTCGGTGTGGGGTTCGAGAACGTAGATCTGATCGAGCGCCTCGATTTCTTCGCTTTCTATGATCCGCTGACTCATCTTCCCAACCGCACGTGCTTCATCAATGAAGTCGATCAGGATCTGCTGGTGCGTCAGGGTGGTTCGCGTTGCCTGGCTCTGGCGGACGTGGTGCGGTTTTCCGAAATCAATGATGCGTTGGGCTATCGCTGTGGTGACACCTTGCTGGTAGCTGTAGCCAAGCGCCTGCGCAGCGCACTGGGCCCGGGCGTCACGCTGGCGCGGGTGTCCGGTGACACTTTCGGTATTTTCGGTCCGGAAAATGCGCTCGATCCGGCGCTTATCAACAAGGCTTTCGAGCAGGCTTTCTTTGTTCATGGCCACGCGCTCACGGTGCAGTTGCGTATCGGACTAGTGCGCCTTGCGGAGTGCAAGGGCAATGCGGTGGAGCTCATGCGCAACGCCAGTCTGGCGCTGAATCAGGCCCGGCAAGCCGGGGGGAGCGCTTTCAGCGTTTTCTCGGCGATGATGTCGGACGACGTACAGACCCGGGTGGCGATGTTGCACAGTCTGCGCGCCGCCATTGATTTCAAGCGTGGTCTGAGCCTGTGCTGGCAGCCCATTGTGCAGGCTGGCAGCGGCGAGTTGCAGGGGCTTGAGGTGTTGCTGCGCTGGCGCAACGATTTTGGAGAGCTGGTGCCGCCCGCTCGTTTTATCCCGCTCGCTGAGCGTACCGGCATGGTTCATGAGCTGGGCCAGTGGGTGCTGGGTCAGGCGCTGGAGCGTTTCGGTATCTGGCGGCGCCAGGGCTGGCGTGGTCTCGAGCTCACCCTGAATATCTCCTCGGTGCAACTGCGCGACGAGCGCTTCGTGCAGCGCTTGCGGGCCCAGCTTGAATACAGTGATGTGGAAGCAGATCGGCTAGTGCTGGATCTTGATGAAAGCCTCGCTTTCGAGGAGCCTCGGCTGTTGCAGCATCAGTTGCGCGGCTTGCGCGAGCTGGGCGTACGCTTGGCACTCGATAACTTTGGTTGTGGCCGGGCGTCCCTGAGCCAGCTCGGTACTTTTCCGGTCGATCGGATCAAGCTTGATCGGAACTTGTTGGCCAACTTCGACGAAACACCTGAGGCGACAGCGCTCCCTGCTGCAATCGCTGAGCTGGCGTGCAAACGTAAGCTGGTGCTGATGGGGGAAGGGGTGGAGAGCGCAGCCCAGGCCTCCATGCTGGAGACTCTGGGGTGTAGCCTGCTGCAGGGTTTTCATTTCGCTCGGCCGATGGCCGCCGAGCAGATGGATGCCTGGTTGCGCGAGCGACGCAGCAATTTCGACGCGCTCTGAGGCTTCTCCTGCGCCCCAAGCTGCGGCGCAGATGTCACTCAAGTTGCCTGCGTGACCTCGATCAGGCCACGCAAGGCGTTGCCCAGCCAGATACGGTTGGCGCGTGCCAGGTCCTCGCGTTGTAGTACGGCTTCAAGGGCCTTGCCGCTGGCCAGCAGGCTGGTACGCAGTACGCCTGGCAGCAGGCCGCAGTGGCTGGCGGGGGTGAGCATTTTCCCATCAATCTCGAGAAACAGGTTGCTACGCGTGCCTTCGCACAATTCGCCGCGCGTGTTGCAGAACACGAGGTCGAAGAGGCCGCGCTGCAATGCGCTCTGCAAGGCGCTGTCGTAGAACCGGCGTGCGGTGGTCTTGTGCGACAGGCGTGGGTCTTGCGGATCGAGTGCCCAGTCTGCCAGCGCGAAGCGGGCTGTGGCTGGAGTCTCGTCCAGCCCGGCGTTTTGCAGGTTGAACTGTCCGTTGCGTGACAACAGCAGACGCACGCGTTGTGCGCAGCCAGGCAGGATGTCGGCTAGTGCTTGCAGTGCTGCGCGGATCTCTGTCAGGGGGCAACTGAAGGCCAGTGTGCGGGCCGAGGCCTGCAGGCGTTCGAGGTGGCCGTTCAAGAATGGATAGCCCTCTGAGGGCGTCCAGCGCAGGGTTTCAATGAGTTGCAGGGGTGGTTCAAGCTGGGTGAGGAAGCGGCTTTTAGTGAGGCATTCGCGATACTCGGCGGCCGGCTCTGAATCGGCCACGACCCCACTGCCCACATCCAGACGGCAAGCGCCCTCGGAATCCACCAACAGGGTACGGATCGGCACATTTAGGCTGAACTCGCCCTCCGGAGCGAGCCAGCCCAGCGCACCGCAGTAAATGCCGCGCGGTCCGTCTTCAAGCTCGTTGATGATCTGCATGGCACGTATCTTTGGCGCACCGGTGATCGAACCGCAGGGAAACAAGGCGTGGAAGATGGTTTCCAGGGGAGCGCTGACGGGCTCTGCGCTGACCGTGGAGGTGAGCTGATGCACGCTGGGATAGGTTTCCAGCGAGAACATCTGTTCGACGCGCACCCCTCCGGCGGGGGCAAGACGGCCAAGGTCGTTGCGGATCAGATCCACGATCATCAGGTTCTCTGCGCGATCCTTGTCCGAGTGCACGAGGCGGCTGGCGGCTGCGGCATCCGCCAGCGGATCGTCGCTGCGTGTGGCCGTACCCTTCATCGGGCGGCAGGTGAGGGTACTTGCGTGACGCTCGACGAAGAGTTCCGGTGAGCGCGAAATGATCCAGTCTTCGCCGTCGTGGATCAGCACGCCATGAGCTACGGGTTGGGCCTCGCGCAGCCGAGCGGCGAGCGCCAGCGGATGGCCATAAATCTGGCCCCGGAGGGGAAAAGTCAGGTTGACCTGATAGCAATCGCCGGCGTGGATGTAATCAAGGATGCGCTGGCAGGCAGTGGCATGGCGCGCTTCGTCCCAATCGGCTTCAAGGTGCAGCAAGCCGGCCTCACTCGCTTGCGGGCTGAGTGCGGCAGCCTGCATCTGCCACCAGTGGGCGAGCGCATCGCCGCTGAGCTCACTTCGGTGGGCGAACACCCAGGCCTGTAGCAGAGGCTGGGTGCTGTGGCAGTGGAGCAGGTGGGGTTCGAAGGCGCTACCAAGCTCATAGCGGGCCGCGAGGGCAATCCAGCGGCCGCTTGCCTGGGCAGCCTCCAGACGCTCGAAAAATTCCGCCAGTTCGCTGGAGTGGTGGGCAAGCAGGCGCTGTTCAAGTCCTTCAAGCAGACAGGCGCGCGGCGCTTGGGCGAGATTGTCCTCAAACAGCGCGAAGGCGCTGGCCCCCAGCTGTTGCATGTCAGCCGCGCCGGGTCGGTGTTTTCTTGGCCGGTGCGCGTGCCGCAGCCTTGTTCAGGGCTGGCGATGGAGCACGGCTGGAGCTCTTGTTCTGCACGCCAGGCTTGCTGGTTTCTGCCGTTTCGATCGGCGCTGTGATGTCGGTGGCGTGCGGCACGAGCAAGGTATAGCCGGCTGCCAGTTTGGCGCGTGGGGGCAGGCCATTGGCACTGCGCAGAGCGTCCGGGCTCAGCTTGAGGCTTTGGGCGACCTGCTCGACGCGCGCCCCGCGTGGCAGTGAATAGGTCTTCCAGCTCAGCAGCGGGCCACCGTGGGCGGCGAAGTTCTCGCTGAACTTCCGTGCGTTGTCGACTGGCAGGATCAGGTCTGCGTCATGGTTGCCGGGAATGATCGGGCGGTTATACGCAGGGTTCAGGGCCAGAAATTCGTTCAGCGGCATTTCGGCGAATTTCGCCGCGAGCGCCACATCCATGCCTTGATCACGCTCCACCGTCACGAAATAGGGTTCGTCCGGGATGGGGGGGAGGCGCAGGCCATAGCGCTCCGGGTTGGCTACGATCATTTTCACGGCTTGCAGCTTGGGCACGTATTGGGCCGTTTCCTTGGGCATGCGCAGGCTGTTGTAGTCGGTCGGCCGGCCGGCATTGCGGTTGGAATTCACGGCGCGCAGCACCGCGTTTTCACCCCAGTTGTAGGAAGCCAGCGCGAGGTGCCAGTCGCCCTGAAGTTCGTATACAGCCTGCAGGTAGGTCAGTGCGGCGGCGGTGGAGGCCAGCACGTCGCGACGCTCATCCACCCACCAGTTCTGCTGCAGACGGAAGTCACGCCCCGTCGAGGGAATGAACTGCCACAAGCCGGCGGCCTTGGCTGGCGAGAAGGCCATCGGGTTGTAGGCCGACTCCACCAGTGGCAGCAAGGCCAGCTCGGTCGGCATGCCACGCGCTTCGAGTTCGCTGACGATGTGATAGAGATACTTGCTGCCACGCTCCATCAGATTGGTGATGGCTTGCGGGCGGGCCTGGAAAGCGGCGATGTGGCGATCCACATTCGGGTTGTCGACCAGATTTGGAATGCCGAAGCCCTTGCGGATGCGGTCCCAAAGGTCGGAACTGGCTTTGGCATGGGCACCGGTATTGATTGGGGTGCGCTGCGGCAGTTCGGTCGTGACTGGCGTGCTGGCGCCTTCACTGTTTGCAGTTGTGCCCACCGCGGGCGCCGGGGCAGTCAGGGCGTTGGCAAACTGAAGGCTGACCGTTTCAGGCTCGGCGGCGTGCAGGAAGGGGCTGCCGCAAAGGCAGAGCAGGCTGAGGCTGGCAGTCAGCAGGCGCGAAATCAAGGCGGGCGCTCCTTGGGCTAGGGTGGCGGGATTGTAATGGCTGCAGCACGAAAGCGGCTTTGATGTTTTTTATGCGCCGCCGAAACGAAAAAGGCCATCCCGCAGGATGGCCTCTGGTGACGCTGTGCGGTGCTCAGGCTTCGTCGCTGCGGAAGGCACGCTTGCGTTCGTGTTCCTTCAGGTAGCGCTTGCGCAGGCGGATCGACTTTGGGGTGATTTCGACCAACTCGTCATCGGCGATGAACTCGATGGCGGATTCGAGCGTCAGTGCAATCGGTGGTACCAGACGCACGGCTTCATCGGTACCCGAGGCGCGCACGTTGGTGAGTTGCTTGCCCTTGATCGGGTTGACCACGAGGTCGTTATCACGCGAGTGGATGCCGATGATCATGCCTTCGTACACCGGGTCGTTGTGGCTTACGAACATGCGACCGCGATCTTGCAGCTTCCACAGGGAGTAAGCCACAGCAGCGCCGTCGTCCTGCGAGATCAGCACGCCGTTGCGGCGCTCGCTCATGTTGCCAGCCACCGGGGCGTAGTCGTCGAACACATGGCTGGCCAGACCCGTGCCGCGGGTCAGGGTCATGAATTCACCCTGGAAGCCGATCAGGCCACGCGCCGGAATGCGGTATTCGAGGCGCACGCGGCCCTTGCCGTCCGGCGCCATGTCTTGCAGTTCGCCACGGCGGCGGCCGAGCTCTTCCATCACGCCGCCCTGGTTGTCCTCTTCCACATCCACGGTGAGCATTTCGTAGGGCTCGCACTTCACGCCGTCGATTTCCTTGAACACCACGCGCGGGCGGCCCACGGCCAGCTCGAAACCTTCGCGGCGCATGGATTCGAGCAGGATGGTCAGGTGCAGTTCGCCACGACCGGAAACTTCGAACACATCAGCGTCGTCGGTATAGACCACACGCAGGGCAACGTTCTTAAGGAGTTCTTTTTCCAGGCGCTCGCGGATCTGGCGGCTGGTCACGAACTTGCCTTCACGGCCGGCCAGCGGGGAGCTGTTCACGATGAAGTTCATGGTCAGGGTCGGCTCATCCACAGCGATGGGCTTCATGCCGTCGAGTTGGTCCGGGTCACAGATGGTCACGCCGATGCCTACTTGATTGATGCCGGACACCAGCACGATGTCGCCGGCTTCGGCCAGCTCTGAGGATTTGCGCTCAAGGCCTTCAAAGGTCAGGATTTGGCCGATCTTGGCCTTGCCCTTGTTCTCGTCACCGTACATCACGACCACTTCCTGGTTCGGGCGGATGCGACCGCGCTTGATGCGGCCGATGCCGAGCTGACCGATATAGGTGGAGTAGTCGAGCGAGCAGATCTGCAGTTGCAGCGGGCCGTCCGAATCCACTTCCGGCTGCGGCACGTGCTTGAGAATGGCTTCGAACAGCGGCTTCATGTCGGTGCCAGGCTGATCGGCGTCGAGCATGGCAAAGCCATTCAGTGCCGAGGCGTAGACGATCGGGAAATCCAGCTGTTCTTCGGTGGCGCCGAGCTTGTCGAAAAGATCGAAGGTCTGGTCGATGACCCAGTTCGGGCGTGCGCCCGGACGGTCGATCTTGTTGACCACAACAATCGGCTTCAGCCCCATGGCCAGTGCCTTGCGGGTCACGAAACGGGTTTGCGGCATCGGGCCTTCAACGGCATCCACCAGCAGCAGCACGGAATCAACCATCGACAGCACGCGCTCGACTTCGCCGCCGAAGTCAGCGTGCCCCGGGGTGTCGACGATGTTGATATGGGTCTCGCCGTACTTGATTGCGCAGTTCTTGGCCAGAATCGTGATGCCGCGCTCTTTTTCAAGATCGTTGCTGTCCATCACGCGTTCGGTCACGGCCTGGTGGGCGGCAAAGGTGCCGGACTGGCGGAGAAGTTGGTCGACCAAAGTGGTTTTGCCGTGGTCGACGTGGGCAATGATGGCGATGTTGCGGATGGCACGGCTCATGATATTTTCGGTCTGCGGGGGAAGTGGTTAGACGCGTCAACCCTGAGGGCTTGATCGCAAAGCCCTCTATTCTATCATGCTGAAGTGGACAAACCGTGACAGTTTGTCAGCCGTGCCTTCAGTCCCGAGAGCCGCCGCGGCCGCCATGGCCGCTAGCTGCGGCGAGCCTGCAGCCCTGCGTGCTAAGATCCATCGACTATTTTTCAGCCCGGTACGGACATGATCGCAATCATCGGTGGCAGTGGCCTGAGCCAGCTTTCCAATCTCGACATCACGCGCCGTGAAGTGGTGCGTACGCCTTATGGCGAGCCTTCCGGTGCTTTGCTCTTCGGTCATTTGTGTGACCAGCAGACGGTGTTCATTGCCCGGCATGGTTACGGCCACACGATCCCGCCGCATGGCGTGAATTACCGTGCCAACCTCTGGGCCCTCAAGGAAGCGGGTGCCAAGGAGATTATCTCGGTGGCGTCGGTGGGCGGTATTCAGGACCATCTTGGACCGGGCGTGCTGATGGTGCCGGATCAAATCATCGATTACACCTGGGGCCGCAAGGCGACATATTTCGACGGCGTGGATGGCCCGGTCGTGCATGTGGATTTCACCGATCCCTACGATGCCTCCTTGCGCACGCGCATCCTCGCCGCTGCCCGGAATGCAGGTGAGGCGATCGTGGATGGTGGTACCTATGCTGCGACTCAAGGGCCACGTCTTGAAACAGCGGCCGAAGTCACCCGTCTGGAGCGCGATGGTGCACACGTGATCGGCATGACCGGCATGCCCGAAGCGGTGCTGGCGCGAGAGCTGGGCATCCCGTATGCGGCAATTGTGGTCGTGGTGAATCAGGCTGCCGGGCGTGGCAGTAGCGCCCACGGCATCCAGATGGCCGATATCGAGGCCACCGCCAAGACGGCGATGGTGCGCGTGCATAACGTGTTGCAGCATTTCTGCACCAATTGCTGAGGCGCCAATGATTCGCGAGATCCTGCGGATGGGGGATGAACGCCTGTTGCGCCATGCGCAAGAGGTGGAGGCTTTCGACACGCCGGAGCTGCACACGTTGATCGCTGACATGTTCGACACCATGCGCGAAGCGGGTGGTGTGGGCCTCGCCGCACCGCAGATCGGAGTAGATCTGCGGGTGGTGATTTTCGGTTTCGAGGCCAGTGAGCGCTATCCGGAAGCCCCGGCCGTGCCGCTCACGGTGCTCGTCAATCCGGTGCTGGAATTCATCGGCGATGAGCTGGAAGAAGGCTGGGAGGGTTGCCTCTCGGTGCCGGGATTGCGTGGCATGGTGCCGCGCCATGTGCGCTTGCGCTATAGCGGCTTCGATCAGTTCGGCACGCCGATTCTTCGCGAGGTGGAGGGTTTTCATGCCCGCGTGGTGCAGCATGAGTGCGACCATCTGGATGGCACCCTGTATCCGATGCGGGTACAGGACTTCACCCGCTTCGGTTTTACCGAGGTTTTGTTTCCGGCCTGAATTCGGCAGCCGTGCGAGGGGTTTCAAGCCCCTTGTGGCTTGAACATCTCGGTTGGCGTTAGTCCGAAGTTTCGCCGGAAGGCTGCGATGAAGGCCGAAGGTGAGGCGTAGCCGGCATCCAGCGCCACGCGTGTGACGCGTTCGCCGCGCTCCAGTCCGTTCAGTGCTAAGAGCAGACGCAGGCGCTGGCGCCAGTCGCCGAAACTCATGCCGCTCTGATGCACGAAAAGCCGGGCCAGACTGCGCTCGGAGAGGCCGACCCGTTCGCCCCAGGCTGCCATGGTCCGGGTGTCGTCGGGCCGGTTCTGTAGTTCGCTGCAGATCCGGCGCAGGCGCGGATCGGTCGGCATCGGCAGATTGAAGGCCACTTCGGGCAGGTGCTTGAGCTGATCGACGAGGACCTGGATCAGTCGTTCGGCTTCGCCGGACGGCTCGTAATCTTCCGGCAGCGTCGTCACGGCCAGCATCAGCTCCCGCACCAGGGGCGTGATGCGCACTACCCGGCAGTGTGGCCCGGCCCATTCCATCAGGCTGTGATCCACATACAGATTGCGCATTTCGGTGAGCGGAGCGTTGGTGGCTTGATGCTCGATGCCTGGCGGAATCCAGATCATCCGTTCTGGTGGGGCCATGAAACTGCCATCTTGCGTTTCGATGGCCAGTACGCCACTCATGGCCCAGGTCAGCTGCCACCAGCGATGGCTGTGCCACGGGGTCAGCGAGCCGGGAAGGCGATCACCTATGCGGGCAACGACAGGCCGTGGGAGTGTCTGGTAGCTGGGCAGGCGCAAAATGATGTTGTGGCTGTTTTGCGACATATTCTGGCTTTTTGTGGTTAGACGGAATTTTCACCCTCACCTATATTCTTTCGCAAGCCCTGCGTAGAGGCAGGTGGCATCCATTCCACAGGGAGACGTGATTTGAGCGCGCAGTCAGCAGGGCAGACAACCTCGTTCCGTGTGCTGGGCGCGATCAGCGCCTCGCATTTCCTCAATGACATGATGCAGTCGCTGATCCTGGCGCTGTATCCCCTGCTCAAGGGCGGTTTCAATCTGAGTTTCGGGCAGATCGGCCTGATCACCTTCACTTTCCAGGCCACCGCTTCCTTGTTGCAGCCACTGGTCGGGCTGTACACCGATCGCCATCCCAAGCCTTACTCGCTGATGTTCGGCATGTGCAGTACGCTGGTGGGGCTGCTCTTGCTGGCCACGGCCACGACTTATCCGGCCTTGCTGATCGCAGCCGCGATGGTCGGCACCGGTTCCTCGATCTTCCATCCTGAGTCTTCGCGGGTGGCGCGCATGGCCTCGGGCGGCCGTCTGGGGATGGCACAGTCCGTGTTCCAGGTCGGCGGTAATGCCGGCACGGCGCTGGGTCCTTTGCTGGCGGCGCTGATCGTGATTCCGAACGGGCAGGGTAGTGTGGCCTGGTTTGCGCTGGCTGCCTTGCTGGCGATCACGTTGCTGTGGAAGGTGGGGCAGTGGTATGCGCATCAACAGGCGCAAGGGGCGCTGAAAGCCAGGATTCGCCAGGGGGCGGCCGAAACGGGCCTGTCGCGTGGCAGGGTGGTGGGCTCTGTTGCAGTCCTGCTGAGCCTGATCTTTTCAAAGTATTTTTATCTCGCCAGCCTGTCGAGCTACTTCACTTTCTATCTGATGGAGAAGTTCGGGCTCGGCGCGCAATCGGCCCAGTTGCACCTCTTTGTTTTCCTGTTTGCGGTGGCTGCAGGGACCGTGATTGGTGGGCCGCTGGGTGATCGCATCGGTCGCAAGCGGGTGATCTGGTTCTCGATCCTCGGCGTGGCGCCGTTCACCCTGATCCTGCCGCATGTGGGGCTCACTGCGACCACCGTTCTGAGCTTCATCATCGGCTTGATCCTGGCTTCGGCTTTCTCGGCGATCATCGTTTATGCGCAGGAATTGTTGCCGGGCCGGGTGGGGCTGGTGGCGGGCCTGTTCTTTGGCTTTTCCTTTGGCATGGGAGCCATCGGTGCTGCGTTGTTGGGCATGCTGGCGGATCTGCGCGGCATCGAGTTCGTCTATCAGGTCTGCGCCTTCCTGCCCTTGTTGGGACTGCTGACAGTCTTCCTGCCTGACCTGCGGAAAAAAGCGGCCTGAACAGTGTGCATTGCAACATGCCTGCGGCACACTGCAGGCTGTTGCACACCCGGATTGCGCACATGTTTGCCAAGGTCAGCCCGAGCCCGTTCTCCCTCAATCTTGCCTTGCAAGGCGGTGGTGCCCACGGGGCCTTTACCTGGGGTGTGCTGGATGCCTTGCTGGAAGACGGCCGCTTCGGCTTCGAGGGCATCAGCGGCACCAGCGCCGGAGCCATGAATGCGGTGGCTTTGGCGCACGGCTGGCTGCTCGGTGGTGCGGAGGGCGCACGTGAGGCGCTGAGTAATTTCTGGGAGGGAGTGGCATTGAGCGGGCCCCGTGAGGTGGTGCCGCCGATCATCGACCCGACCACCCCTATGCCCGGCATGAACTGGATGCTGCAGCTTACGCGCTGGTTCTCGCCCTACCAGCTCAATCCGCTGGATCTGAATCCCTTGCGGGATCTGGTTGAAGCTCAATTCGATTTCGAGCGTCTGCGCCGCGAGTCGCCCTTCAAGTTGTTCATTGCCGCAACGCATGCCAACAGCGGGCATCTGAAGCTTTTCCGGAATGCCGATCTGAGCGCCGATGCGCTGCTGGCCTCGGCCTGCCTGCCAACCATCCACCATGCCATCATGATTGATGGCGAGCCCTACTGGGATGGTGCCTATGCGGCTAATCCGGCGGTGTTTCCGCTGTTCCGTTTTTGTGATTCGCGCGACATCCTGATCGTGATGCTGGCGCCGCTCCATCACGAGCGCACCCCGCGCGGTGCCGATGAGATCCAGGAGCGCGCTGCGCAACTGGCTTTCACCAATGCCTTCATGCGTGAAATGCGTTTGCTGGCGGCCATGCGCGAGATGGCGAGCGAGAGTGGTTGGCTTTCCGGCTCGTTGGAAGCACGTCTGCGCAGCACACGTTTCCATCTGATCGAAGCCGAAGCGGTGCTCGGCGGGCTCACCGCAGCGAGCAAGAGCGTTGCCAATCAAGCCTTTCTGCACCGCCTGCGTGATGCCGGCCGCAGTCATGCCCGGCGCTGGCTGGCAGAGCACGCCGAGGTCGTGGGGCATCGAGCCAGCCTGGATCTGCAGGCGACTTTTCTTCCAGCGTAAGAGGCTCCGGAAAGCGCATTGAGCCTCCTTGCTGCCCGTGGGTGTGGCGGCGCTTGGGTCAGCAATGCCTGAATAAGCCCGCTTTCTCATCCCTGTTCGGCCCGGCAAGGATTGCCGTTGCGGCAAATAATGCCTCTATTGCGCAGAGGCAGTGGACATGGCTGAAGGCAGCGACCTCGAAAAGACCGAACCAGCGTCAGGCCGGCGCATCGAGCAGGCACGTGCCGATGGGCAGGTGCCGCAGTCGCGTGAGCTAGCCAGTTTCCTGACCATGATTTCGGCTGTGCTGACCTTGCTGGTGGTTTCCCGCTGGATGGTGGCGCATGCCTCGGCATTGATGCGAGGCGGGCTCAGCTTTGGTCGTGAGCAGAGTTTCAATAGCGAGTACATGTATGAGCAGCTCTTGCGCCTGAGCATCGATGCGCTTACGGCACTGCTGCCTTTTTTTGTGGTGATGCTGGTGGCCGCTGTGGCGGCGCCGGTGATGATGGGGGGGCTGATTTTCTCCTTCAAGGCTTTTCAGCTGGATCTGAATCGGCTGGATCCTCTTAACGGCCTCAAGCGCATGGCGTCGATGCATGGCGTGGCCGAGCTGGTGAAAGGGCTGCTCAAGTCCGGTCTGATCGGCAGCATCGGCTGCTGGGTGCTGTGGTCGCAACGGGGCGAGATAGTTGCTTTGATGAGCATGCCGCTGGAGTCTGGCATGAGCATGTTCGGCGACATGCTGCTGATGTCCCTGTTGTGGGTCGTGGCGAGCCTGGCGTTGGTGGCGGCGCTTGATGTGCCCTTCCAGCTCTGGCGTTACTACGAGGGGCTCAAGATGACCAAGGAAGAGCTCAAGCAGGAATACAAGGAAATGGAAGGCGATCCGCAGCTCAAGGCACGGATCCGCGCCCGCCAGCGCGACATGGCGCGTCGCCGCATGATGGCGGCGGTGCCCAAGGCCGATGTGGTGGTGACCAACCCGACCCACTATGCCGTGGCGCTGAAATACGAAGCCGGGGCGATGGGGGCCCCCACCGTGGTGGCCAAGGGGGCGGATCTGGTGGCACAGGCGATCCGCGAACTGGCCCAGGAGCACAAGGTGCCACTGCTCGAAGCTCCGCCTCTTGCGCGTGCCCTGTTTCGCCATTCCGAGGTCGGCGATCAGGTGCCGGCCGCGCTGTACACCGCCGTGGCCGAGGTGATGGCCTATGTGTATCAGCTCAATCATTTTCTCGCTCAGGGCGGCTTGCCACCTGAGCGACCGCACGATCTTGATGTTCCACCAGAGCTGGATCCGGGGGCAGCCACCGCGCCCGAGGCTGCTGGTGCGAATCGATATTGAAGAGGGTTTGAGTCATGGCGAGTAACGCAAACACGGTCAATTTGAAGACGCTCTTTGCGCCGAGCAACATCCGCCAGTTGGCTGCGCCGATCCTGCTGCTGGCGATGCTGGCGATGATGGTGTTGCCGCTGCCGGCGTTTGCGCTGGACGTGTTTTTCACCTTCAACATCGCGATCTCGATGATGGTGCTGCTGGTGGCGATGTACACCAAGAAGCCGCTGGATTTCTCGGTCTTCCCCACCGTGCTGCTGATCACCACCTTGCTGCGCTTGTCGCTGAACGTGGCCTCCACCCGGGTGGTGTTGCTGCACGGCCATACCGGCCCGGACGCGGCAGGCAAGGTGATCGAGGCCTTTGGTCACTTCCTGGTGGGCGGCAACACGGCGGTGGGCGTAGTGGTGTTTGTGATCCTCACCGTGATCAACTTCGTGGTAATCACCAAGGGCGCCGGGCGGATCGCCGAAGTGGGGGCACGCTTCACCTTGGACGCGATGCCCGGCAAGCAGATGGCCATCGATGCCGACCTGAATGCTGGCCTGATTGACGACAAGGAAGCCAAGCGGCGGCGTATCGAGGTGGCCCAGGAAGCGGATTTCTATGGTGCCATGGACGGTGCCTCGAAGTTCGTGCGCGGCGATGCGGTGGCCGGCATCCTGATTCTGTTCATCAACGTGATTGGCGGGCTGATCGTCGGCGTGCTGCAGCACCATATGGAGCTTGATCGCGCGACCAACCAGTATGTGATGTTGGCCATCGGTGACGGCCTGGTGGCCCAGCTACCGTCCCTGATCATCTCGGTGGCCGCTGGCATGGTGGTCTCCCGCGTGGGTGATGAAGGCGATGTGGGCGGGCTGCTCATCAACCAGCTCTTCGGCAATGTAAATGTGAGCATCCTGGCCGCAGCGATCCTCGGCGTGCTGGGCATGATCCCGGGCATGCCGAACTTCATCTTCCTGACCCTGGCGGCGGGCCTCGCGGCGGTGGCCTGGAATACCGGCAAGAAGCAGGCGGCCGAGGCAGAGGCCGAAGCGCAGCCCCTGCCGGCGCAGACACCGGGGCAAGCGCCCGAATCGCTGGATGCGACCTGGAACGATGTGACGCCGGTGGACGTGCTGGGCCTCGAGGTGGGCTATCGCCTGATCCCGATGGTGGACAAGAGTCAGGATGGCGAGCTGCTCAAGCGCATTCGCGGCCTGCGCAAGAAGTTTGCGCAGGACATCGGTTTTCTCTCTTCGCCGGTGCATATCCGCGACAACCTGGAACTCAAGCCGAACGCTTACCGGATCACCCTCAAGGGGGTGGAGATCGGCAAGGGAGAGGCCTATCCCGGGCAGTTTCTCGCCATCAATCCGGGGCGTGTGGGCGGCACCTTGCCCGGCACCGCCACGACCGATCCGGCCTTTGGCCTGCCTGCTGTGTGGGTGGATAACGCCCGCCGCGAGCAGGCGCATGCCCTGGGCTATACCGTGGTGGACGCCAGCACCGTGGTGGCTACCCATCTCAACCACCTGCTCATGAGTCATGCGGCAGACCTGCTTGGGCGCCAGGAAACCCAGGCCTTGCTGGATCACATTCAGCGCGAGTCGCCCAAGCTGGTCGAGGATCTGGTGCCCAAGGTATTGCCGCTGCATGTGCTGCAGCGCGTGCTGCAATACCTGCTGGAAGAAGGCATCAATATCCGCGACATGCGTACCATCGTCGAATCGCTGGCCGAGCATGCTCCGCGCAGTCAGGATCCGGTGGAGCTCGCCTCCCGGGTGCGTACTTCGCTGGGCCGGGCCATCGTGCAGCAGCTTTTCCCGGGCAGCAACGAAGTGTCGGTCATCGCGCTGGAACCGGGGCTGGAACGTCTGCTGCATCAGGCCCTGGCCTCCGGCGGCGAAGGTGGCGCAATCGAACCCGGCCTGGCCGATACCCTCATGCGCGAAACCGCTGCGGCGGCGCAACGTCAGGAAGAAGTCGGCCTGCCGGCGGTGTTGCTGGTGCCCAACAGCCTGCGCTGGCTGCTGGCGCGTTTCCTGCGGCGTGCCGTGCCTTCGCTCAAGGTCATTGCTCACTCCGAGGTGCCCGAGAGCCGCAGCATCCGCGTGGCGAGCATGGTGGGCGGCTAAGCACACCTCCGCCCCGCGCCGGGGCGGCCTGCTTGATCAGGCGCGGGCTTCGTGGCTCATGATCTGGCACACCCAGGCCCGCTGCTTGTTCTGCTTGCGGGTGATCAGCATCTGCTCGCGGATGCGATCGCGTACCTGGGTCAGGGGCACCTTGCCGGCCGGCTGGATGTTTTCGCAGCGCAGCAGGTGAAAGCCCATGGGGGATTCCAGCGCTTCCGACAGGCTGCCGGCACGCATCGTGAAGGCGGCCGCATCCAGCGCTGGGAACAGCTGGCCTCGCGGCACCTGGCCGAGCAGGCCACCCTGCATTGCCGTGGGGCATTCGGAGTGACGCAGGGCCTGTTCACCAAAACGATCCGGATGGCGCAGCAGTAGTTCGCGGATGACTTCGATGCGCTGACGGCTCGTGGCGCGGCCCGCCTCGCTGTCGTCATGGGTCAGCAGGATGTGGCGCAGGGTACGGCGCTCTGGGGTTTCAAAGCGGGCGTGGTGCAGGTGGTAGAAGAGCTCCACTTCCATGTTGCTGACCGGAGCGACTTTTGCCGAGACCATTTCCAGCACGGCTTCGACGCGCAATTCGCGCTCCACTTCGGCGCGCAGCGATTGTTCGCTGAGTCCGAAACGGGCCAGATCGCACACGAATTCGGCCTCATTGCTGAAGCCCGCGGCAATCTCGGCAATGCTGTGGGTGACTGCCTCCGGACTGATCACGACGTGCGTGGCCTGGCGGCTGCCGAGGATGCGCGTTTCGATCGCGCGCTGGCGATTGACGACGGCCTCGAGCTTGCGGCGTTGCTCGGCGTCGAGGCGCTCGGGCGTGGTCTTGAAGAGGGCCTGAGACTGCTTGAGCGCCAGGTAACCCGAGGCGGCAGGGCTGGCGGGCGTGGCGGACGCTGGAGTGGCGGCGACTACGGGGGAGGGGGAGGCGATTTCAGACATTGCAGCAGGCTTCCGGCAACGAGGTTGAAACGGGGGCAAGCGCAGCTTCGCGCACGATCAGCGGGTGGCCCGCCCAGCACTCGAAATGCACGTGGTAAGCCGGGCCTTCCGGCAGATCGCGGAGTACCTTGAGGATTTCGCCGCGCGCACCGGCGGGCACGCGCACTTCACCGCCAATGGCCAGATCGCGTGCGCTGAGCACGCGTTCGCGCGATTCGAAACGGGTGTCGATCCAGGCTTCGTCCAAGCCGAGCAGCTCTTCTTCGCGGCAACCGACTATGCGGTTCTGCTCAAGAAAGTGCAGTGAGTAGATCACCTGATCCATCAGAAAGCTGCCGATGTCGACCACCGTGCCGATGCTGCCGCGGCGCACCAGCAGCTCGCCGCGGGTGGCGCCGGGAAAGGTGCCGTCGTCGCGCACATTGCGCGTCACGCGCAGGCTTTCGCCAAGCTCCCAGCGCGGTCTCATGGCTGCCTCCTGCCAATGGCGGTGATCGCCACGGTCTGGATGCCGCGAGCACGTTTGAAAACGCTGAAGACTCCTTCGGTGAGCGCATCGGAATGAACGAAGTCCTGATAGGCGCGAGCCAGCAGATGTTTCCAGGTTTCGTATTCCGGCGCCTTGCCGGCCCCGTTCAGATAGTTGTGAAAGCGCTGCAGGATGTGCAGGTGATTGATCCTTACAACCTTGGGATCAAATGCAATGCCGAAGTAGGTGAGGAAGTCCTCGGCCGATTCGAGCTCGGCCAGATCGTCTGTAAAGTCAGGGTGCTCGGTGCTCATGATGACCTCTCTCTGTCAGCAGCATTCCTGATGCAGGCCCTTGAAGAGCAGCATCAGTTCGGATTCGTCCGGGGTACGTTTTTCGAGGGCGACGAAACGCCGCACCATCTCCAGCAGCAGGTGTGCCTCCAGATCGCCGAGTTGGCGCCCGAGGGCGGCGAAGACCGACTTCACGGCACGGGTGCCGGAGTGTTTGCCCAGCACCACGCGATGCTCCCGCCCGACGATGGCCGGATCGAAACCTTGGTAGTTGTGCGGGTCCTTGAGCAGGCCATCAACATGGATGCCTGCTTCATGCGTGAACACGTTCGACCCGGTCAGGCTTTTCTGTGCCGGAATCGGTCGCCCCGAAGCCTTGGCTACGCACTGGGCGAGTACCGGAAAATTGCACAGTTCAACGCCGGTTTCGAGCTTGTAACACTGACGCAAACCGAGCACGACTTCTTCCAGCGCCGCATTGCCGGCCCGCTCTCCAAGCCCGCCGACCGTGGTGTTCAGATGGCTGGCACCGGCGCGTGCTGCCGCCAGGGTGTTGGCCGTGGCCATGCCCAGATCGTTATGAGCATGCATCTCGATTTCGAGCCGGGTCGTCTTGCGCAAGGCCTTGATGGCGCGCTCCACGCCGAAGGGCTCCATGATGCCCAGGGTGTCGGCAAAGCGCAGGCGACGCGCGCCCGCCCGGGCCGCTACCTCGGCAATCTGGGCGAGAAAGGCGGGGTCGGCCCGTGAAGCGTCCTCCATGCCGATACTCACTTCCAGGCCAAGGTCGCGGGCGAAATGCACCAGGCGATGGATCTCGGAGAGCAACCAGCTGCGCGGGCGCCCCAGCTTGCTGGCCAGGTGCTGGTCGGAAGAGGGTGCCGAGATGTCGATCAGCTGCGCGCCGAGACCGGCGCAGGCGGAGATGTCACGTTCATTCAGGCGGGCCCACACCATCAGCCGGGCTTGCAGACCCAGCTCGGCGATGGCGCGAATGCAGTCACGCTCGGCTTCGCCCATGGCCGGGATGCCAACCTCCATCTCCGGCACGCCCAGCGCGTCGAGCTGGCGGGCGATATCCAGCTTCTCGGCGGCGCTGAAGGCTACGCCGGCGGTTTGCTCACCGTCGCGCAGTGTGGTGTCGTTGATGATGATCCTGCGGCCCATGCCCAGCCCCTTTGGTTGCCTTGACTGTATTCAGCAAGCACGGTGCCAGAACTTATCCGCATGATTTAAAAGGGATAAATTAAGAGGTGGGAGCGTTTGTGTGGGGGCTTGGTGACAAAACCCTGCAGGATTTGCGACAGCAGCGTCAGCTGCGCACGATCTTCAGGATTTGTACCAGCGCGGCTGGCTGCTGGGTGAGATCGGCCAGGGTGTATTCATCCAGCGTGGTGTAGAGCGCGTCAAACGCGCGGCGCAGGGCACCGGCCAGCTTGCAGTTCGGAGTGATCCGACAAGTGTCGTTGGCGCTGAAGCATTCCACGATCGGGCCGTCGCCCTCGGCTTCGCGTACAACCCGGCCGATGCGGATCTCGCTCGCCGGCAAGGCCAGGCGGATGCCGCCGCCCTTGCCACGCAGGGCTTCGATCACGCCGGTCTTGGCTAGATGCTGCACCACTTTCATCAGGTGGCTTTCCGAGATGCCATAGGCTTCGGCGATGCCCTGAATGGTGGCGAGGCGGTCCTGATTCAGCGCGAGGTACATCAGCACGCGCAGGGTGTAATCGGTGAAGGTGGTGAGTTTCATGGCGGGCGACGATCTTTTCCTGCTGCGAACGATACAGGCTTACGCCCTTGGCGGCTGCATCAAAACAGGCCGAGGCTGGCCGAGTGGGTGATGGCCACGGCCACGATGTAGGCCACGCAGAGCAGCGCGCCGCCGAAAGCCAGCGCTGCGCGCCGGGGCGGCTGGCCGGCCTTGAGGGCCAGGCGGCCGAGCAGGATGTAGGCGATGAGCGCCAGCACCTTGGCGGTGATCCAGCCATGCACGAAGGGAATCTGCTGCAGCAGGGTGGCGAGCCAGATCGCCGCACTCAGCAGCACCGTGTCGACCACATGCGGGGCGATGCGCAGCAGGCGCCAGCGCCGCCAGTCGATGCCCGCCAGCTGCAGGCCGCCGCGCAGGCTGAAGAGGCTGATGCTGAGGCCGGCACACCACATGTGCAGGGCCTTGATCGTGAGGTAGTCCATGCCGGGATTGTGCAAGAAAAAGCCCGCGCTGGAGGGCGCGGGCGGGGGCTGAAGCTTAGCGTTCGGCGGTACGGACCTGCCCAACTGCTTCGGGCTGGCGCCGCTTGCCGAGCAGGCGCAAGGCGAACACGCCGAGGCATAGCACGCCGATGGCAAACACGATGTCGCCCGGCACACGCAGCCACACCAGGGTGTGCATCACGGCGGACTGCACGATCTCAGGCGAGCGGGCATACCACAGGCCTTCGCTGACGCTGGCCCAGGCTTGGTAGATGCCGGCCGGTACCAGCGAGATGAAGACCATCATCGCCAGGCCGATATTGAGCATCCAGAACATGCGCTTGAGCCACACATCCTGCCAGTTCTCGCGCGGCATCAGGCCCCGCAGGCAGAACAGCATCAGGCCGATGCCGAGCATGCCGTACACCCCGAACAGCGCGGCATGGCCGTGTGCCGGTGTCATGTTGAGGCCTTGCATGTAGTACAGCGAGATCGGCGGGTTGATCGAGAAGCCCAGCAGGCCCGCGCCCACCGAGTTCCAGAAGCCGACGGCGACGAAGCACAGGATGATCCAGCGGTAGCTCGCCACCCACGGCGCGGCCTGGCTGCGCTGATAGTTGCGATAGCCTTCGAAGCCGATCAGGGCCAGCGGTACCACTTCCAGTGCCGAGAAGATGGCGCCGATGGCGATCACCGAGGTCGGCGTGCCGGTGAAGTAGAGGTGGTGCAGGGTGCCGAGGATGCCGCCGAACAGGAACACGATGGTTTCCATCACGATCGCGGCGTTGGCCGAGGCCGAGCGGATCAGGCCGAGGCGCGTGAAGATCAGGGCGATCACGGCGGTGGCGAACACCTCGAAGAAGCCTTCCACCCACAGGTGCACCAGCCACCAGCGCCAGTACTCGATCATCGAGTAGTGGCTGTGCTGGCCCCACATCAGCGAGCTGGCGTAGAAGCCGCCGATGCAGGTGGCGGACAGGAACACCATGGCGATCAGGCCACGCGATTCGGAGGGCTTCTTGAGGGCCGGCCACAGGCCGCGCGCCATCAGGCCCAGCCAGATCATCAGGCCGGAGAACAGGCCGTACTGCCAGATGCGGCCCATGCTGGTGTATTCCAGCCCCTGGTTACCGAGCCAGAAGCTGAAGTTGGTGCCCAGGCGTTGCAGGGTGCCGATCCAGCCGCAGGCAATCGAGCCGACCACGATCAGCAACAGGGCGTAGAACAGCACGTTCACCCCGAGCGCCTGGAACTTCGGTTCATGGCCGGAGAGCGCCGGCGAGATGTAAAGACCGGTGGCCAGCCAGGCGGTAGCGATCCACAGCACGCCAAGCTGGGTGTGGATGGTGCGGCTCACCGTGAAGGGCAGCACTTCGGCCAGCGGGATGCCGAAGAAACTCTGGCCTTCCACCGCGTAGTGGGCTGAGACCACGCCCATCACCACCTGCAGCAGGATCAAGCCGATCACCACATAGAAGTATTTGGTGGTGGCGCGCATCGAGGCCGTCGGCTTGAGTTCGAACAGCGGGTCATGGGCCGGCGGGGTCGGGTCGTCTTCTTCTTTGGATGCCGAATGCCAGGCAATCATGAAGGCCACGCCGGCGATCAGCAGCACCACGCTAACGATGGACCAGATGCCGTTGCCGGTAGTTGGCACGTTGTCGATCAGCGGTTCGTGCGGCCAGTTGCTGGTGTAGGAGAGGTCCTTCTCGCCCGGGCGGTCGGTGGCCGAAGACCAGGCCGACCAGAAGAAGAAGGCCGGCAGGGCCTTCAGGTCTGCGGGATCCTTGAGGGTGTCCTTGACCATCGCGTACTGCTCACGCAGCACGTCGAGCGACGTGTCACTGCCGAACAGGCCAGTGTAGTGCTGCACCAGTTCGCGCACCACTTTGGCGCGCTCCACGCTCAGGGTGACTGTGCCGCTGGCGGCATCCCAGGTATTGCTGCGCAGCTCGCTCTTCACGCGGGCGCCGATCAGCGCTTGCTGATCGCTCGCCAGCGTCGCGTAGCTTTGCTGGAAGGCTTTCTGTGCGAGCGCTTCACGCAGGCCAATAGCCTCGCGGTGCAGCCAGTCGGCCGACCAGTCCGGCGCCACATAGCTGCCGTGGCCCCAGACCGAGCCGAGTTGCTGGCCGCCGGCCGACAGCCAGGCCTCCTGGCCGTGCATGACTTGGCCCTCCTCGAAGACCACGCTGCCGTCGCTGGCGACGACGCGGGTCGGAATGGGCGGGGCCGAGAGGTAGATCTCATGGCCGATCCAGCCCAGCACGGCAAACGACAGCAAGAAGATTGCTGCCAGCCATTGCCACAGCTTGCGTGACGATTTCATGTCCGGATTCTCCAGAAGGTGAGGACGGGTGTTTATAAGAGGCACTTTATGTGAATCTTTTAAAAGATGCAATAAAAGTGAATCTTATGTGTCCGGATCGATCGTGCTGCCTGCGCACGGCATTTGCTTATGCGGAAGATGTCTGAGCATGCTCAAAAACTGCATGCAGAATCCGGTCAACGCATCAGGCCTTAGTGCCGTTACTCCTCACATGTGCCAGTTACTCGGTATGAATTCGCTGAAGCCTGCCCGCCTGAGTTTTTCGCTCGAGGGCTTCCTGCGTCGTGGGGGCGAAACGGACGAGCACGCAGATGGCTGGGGCATCGCCCTGTATGAGGATCGCCGCTGCCAGTTGCTGATTGATGAACTGCCGTCTGCCCGCTCACCGCTGGCCGAGTGGATCCAGCTCTATTCCGGCCGCTCGCGTAACGTCATCGCGCATATCCGCAAGGCGACTCAGGGCAGCATCAGTGCCACCAACTGCCACCCCTTCCTGCGCCACTTGTGGGGGCAGGAATGGTCCTTCGCCCACAACGGCAATCTGGATGTCAGCAAGCTGCCGGCGCCGGTCTGCTTCACGCCCTGCGGCCAGACCGACAGCGAACACGCCTTCTGCCTGTTGCTGGATGGCCTGTTCAGCCGTTTCGGCCGCCAGGCGCCGGGGCTGGCGCAACTGAGCCAGACCCTGGCCGAACTGGCGCGCCTGATCGCTGCGGCTGGCAGCTTCAATTTCGTGCTGTCCAACGGCGAATGGCTGTTCACCCACCGCAGTACCGAGTTGCACTATCTGCAGCGGGCCTATCCCTTTGGCCGGGCACATCTGCTCGATTGCCCGCTGGGTATCGATTTTTCCCGCCACAACGAGCAGGACGATCGCATGATCATCGTCGCCACCCGACCGCTCACGGACGAGCTCTGGCAGCCCCTGCCGGTGGGTGAACTGGCCGTATTTGCTGAGGGGCGACGCGTGGCGTGCTGAGCTGCGCTCACGCAATTCTGCCGATTTCCGTCTCCTGACTGCCGCTAGCGGGCAGTTTCCAGCCGTTTGCCGACGCGCGACAGCGCAAAGCAGAAGGCCCAGTAGATGAAGGCGATGAAGAGATAGCCTTCGAGATAGAAACTGCGCCAGTCGGCATCACCGCCGAGTGCCAGCGAGAGCGCGCCGGTGAGTTCGTGCAGGCTCACGATGGAGATCAGCGAGCTGTCCTTGAATATTCCCACGAAGCTGTTGATCAGGGCCGGCAGGGCTTTGCGCAGGGCCTGTGGCAGTACGATCCATAACAGGGCCTGCCAGGTGCGCATGCCCAGTGCGCGGGCGGCCAGTAATTGCCCTGCAGGAATGGCCTGCAGGCCACCGCGGATCACCTCGGCCAGATAGGCTGCTGCGAAGGCCGCGATACTCACGATCACCCGCGGCAGGATGTCCAGCCGCCACGCAGCTGGCAGTAACAGGGGAAACAGGAAGGCGGCCATGAACAGCAGGCTGATCAGCGGTACGCCGCGGATCAGCTCGATATAAGCCACACACAGGCTGCGCAGCAGCGGCAGGGATGAGCGCCGCCCCAATGCGAGTAGCACAGCCAGCGGGAAGGCCAGCAGGGTGCCGCCCAGCGAGACCAGCAGGGTCAGTGGCAAGCCCCCCCACAGCTTGGTCGGCACCGGGCTCAGTCCGCCGATATCGCCCCGCATCAGGGCGACTGCCAAAAGCAGGATCAGGCCTGCCAGCGTGGCGAAGCGCAATTGCCACAGCTGGCGCCAGCAGGCAGCGCCGAGCACTGCGATGATCAGCAGGGTGGCCAGCAAGGGTCGCCATTGTTCTTCGAAGGGGTAGCGGCCAAACAGCAGTAGGCGATGCTTTTCAACAATGACTCCCCAGCAGGCACCGATACCACGCGCCGCGCGGCAGGCTTCCAGGTCGGCACTCCAGATTGCATGCACAAGCCCCCAGCTGAGGAGTGGCCAGAGCAGGGCGGCCCCCAGCAGAATCCAGAGAATCGTCCGTTTGCGTGGCTGGCGGATCATCGCGTTCCTCGCAGGGCAACGCGGGCGTTATACAGATTGACCAGTGCTGCGGTGATAAGCGAGAGCGTCAGATACACCGCCATCACGATCACGATGCACTCGAAGGCGCGGCCAGTCTGGTTCAGTGAAGTGTTGGCGACCGACACCAGTTCCGGATAGCCCACCGCCACCGCTAGCGAAGAGTTCTTGATCAGATTCAGATACTGGTTGCCCATTGGCGGCACGATCGCGCGCAAGGCCAGCGGGAACACCACTTCGCGCAGCACCTGCAGCGGCCGCATGCCCAGCGCGCGTGCTGCATCGATCTGGCCCTGGGCGACGGACTGGATCCCGCCGCGCACGATTTCGGCAATGAACACCGCGCTGTAAAGGCTCAGTGCGATCAAGACGGCGAGGAACTCGGGGCTCAGTGACCAGCCACCGCTGATGCCGAAGCCTTCAGCTAGAGGCACATCCAGTGAGCAGGCTGCGCTGCAATCTAATGCCGGCAGGAACAGGCCGCCCTTGCTGATCAGCACGCCGGGGAAAGGCGCCAAGGCGTTGCTGGCTTCCGGCAGCAAACCGGTCAGGGCGAAGTAGCAGATCAGCAATTGCAGCAGCAGTGGGATATTGCGCAGGGTTTCAACCAGTGCGCCGCACAGCCGACGTGGCAGCGGATGCTCTGCGAGCCGCCCCAGCCCGATCAGGATACCAAGCAAGGTTGCCAGGAGGATTGCGGGCAGGGCTACGCGCAGAGTATTCAGGCTGCCGGTGAGAAAGGCGCGCCACATCGGCTGGCTGGCGTCATACGCCAGTAGCCCTTCGCCGATTTCGAAGCCGGCCGGATCGAGCAGGAAGTCGAAGCCAGCACGGATGCCGCGCTCCCGCATGTGCTCCAGCACGTTGTGCCCCAGCCAGCCCAGCAGCAGGGCAAGCAGACACAGCAGCAGAATCTGGGGCAGCCAGCGCAGAAGGGGGCGAAGCATGATCTCTCTTCAAATGAGACGGGCCGCTGAGCGGCCCGTCGATGTGGCAAATCCGGAAGACTCAGCGAACCGGCGGTGCGTAGAGGATACCGCCCTTGTTCCACAGATTGTTGAGGCCACGTGGCAGCTTCAGCACCGATTCGGGCCCCACGTTGCGGGCGAAGATCTCACCGTAATTGCCGACGGCCTTGATCGAGCGGTAAGCCCAGTCACGATCGAGTCCGAGGAGCTTGCCGGTGTCTTCCGTGGAGCCCAGCAGGCGGCCAATGGCCGGATCCTTGTTCTCGGCACGAATCCGGTCGACGTTGGCGCGGGTGATGCCGTACTCCTCGGCTTCGATCAGAGCGAAGGCCACCCAGCGCACGATGGAAAACCATTCGTCATCCCCGCGGCGCACCGCCGGACCGAGCGGCTCCTTGGAGATCACCTCAGGCAGGATCACATAGTCATCCGGGTTCTTGGCTTCCTTGTTGCGCACGCCGGCCAGCCCTGAAATGTCGGTGGTGTAAGCCTGGCAGCGTCCCGAGAAGAAGGCTTTGAAGGATGCTTCGAAACCTTCGAAAACCACCGGCTTGATCTTGATGCCCTGGCTGCGGAAGTAGTCCGCCAGGTTCTTTTCGTTGGTGGTGCCGGACTGCACGCAGACCTCGGCATTCTTCAACTGTTTGGCACTCGTTACCTTCAGCTTCTTCGGCACCAGGAAGCCCTGGCCGTCGTAGTAGGTCACGCCAGTGAAGTTGAGCCCTAGCGAAGCATCACGATTGAGGGTCCAGGTCGTGTTGCGCGCCAGCACGTCTACCTCGCCGGACTGGATGGCGGAGAAGCGTTGCTGCGAGTTCAGCGGCACGAAGCTCACCTTGTTCGCGTCGCCCAGAACCGCCGCCGCGATGCCGCGGCACAGGTCCACATCGAAACCGCTCCAGTTGCCCTGGCTGTCCGGCAGTGAGAAACCGGCGACACCCGTGCTGACCCCGCACTGGATATTGCCGCGGGCTTTGATGGCGTCCAGCGTCTTGCCGGCGTGGGCGGGTGTCGCCAGCAGCGAAGCTATCAGCAGAGGAAGTGTGAGGCTCAGGCGACGCAGGGAGATGCCGTGCATGGTGGGGCTCCTGGAAGGCAAAACAGGAGACTACCAACTGCAGGGGCAATCCAGAAGTGGAATTTTCTTCTATCAAAATTCCATCAGGGTGCTTCAGGGCAAGCGCTTGCGCGAACCCTGTTTTGCCTGCTTCAGGCTTACTTGCGGCCGAACTTGCTGGCCAACAGAGCGAGTTTTTCCTGGCGCTCGGTTTCGGCGCGTGCTTCCTTTTCAGCCTTTTCCTTGGCGGCCTTTTCAGCCTTGTGTTCTTCGGCGCGCTTCTTGAAGCGCTCGATCAGTTCCTTGCTGGCCAGTCCGCGCTGTTCTTCGCTCACTTCGCCAGCCGGGCTGCCGTCCAGATTGAAGCGTTGGGTCGCACTCTGCAGATTCTTCAGGTAGCGCACCGAGCGGGTGTGCATGCCCAGTGCGCCGCGCAGCAGCTTGGCGGGGATGTCCGCCCGGGCAGCCAGCAATTGCTTGTCGATGCCGATCGCCATGGGCTGATGCTCTCCGATCAGCTTGTATTGCTGCTGCAGTTGCTTCAGCAAGGCCGAAGCAGATGCTGCGGGGGCTGCGGGAGTGCTGGGGGAAGAGGCGTCAGTCATTTCAGTCATCGTGTGAAAGTGTGCAGGTGCGCAGTTTAACCAGTCAGAAGCAGGCTTGCCTGCATGCTTTGCACGGTTCCGGCTGTTTGGCGTGCTGGATTACCGCATTTACTGGGGGCAGGAGGTGGCTTGAGGAGCCCGGCTTTTCTATCTCAGAGGGCTGATTGAAGGCCTGTGGCACATAGGTTTTTCCCTTATACCCCTGCTTTTCACAGGGGCAAGACGCTATTGACGTGACATACTAAATGCTTAAGTCAGGTGGGTTGCCCGGACAGAGAGAGGCTCCTGCATGGCAGCGGCCGCCGCACTGAATGCGGGTGAGCGACTGTTGCCGGAGGAGTGCGGCGCGCACTGCGCCCGGGGTGCCGGGGAATCCAGGTGTGAATTTACCTGGAGGCTTTCATGGATCAAGACAATCGCCGCGCAGCAGGCATGCAGATGAATCGGCGCCAGTTTTTCAGGATTTCGGCGGCCGGGCTGAGCAGTTCCGGTCTGGTGTTGATGGGGGCTTATTCCGGCGAAGCACATGCCGAGGTGCGCCAATACAAGCTGGCCCGCACCCGTGAAACGCGCAACACCTGTACTTACTGCTCGGTGGGCTGCGGCCTGCTGATGTACAGCTTGGGCGATGGCGCCAAGAACGCCAAGGCCGAGATCATCCACATCGAGGGCGACCCGGATCATCCGGTCAGCCGTGGTGCGCTGTGCCCCAAGGGCGCCGGCCTGCTTGATTTCATCCATGCCCCGGGGCGCCTCAAATTCCCTGAAGTGCGCGAGGCGGGCAGCAAAGAATGGAAACGCATCTCCTGGCATGAGGCCATCGAACGTGTGGCCAAGCACATGAAGGCCGACCGCGATGCCAATCTGATCGAGAAAAACGCCGAGGGCGTGCCGGTCAATCGCTGGCTCTCCACCGCCATGCTGACGGCTTCGGCCTCATCGAACGAGACCGGCATCATCACCCAGAAATTCATGCGCTCGCTGGGCATCGTCGCCACCGATGCGCAGGCCCGCGTCTGCCACGGCCCGACCGTGTCGGCGCTGGCCTCGACCTTCGGCCGTGGCGCGATGACCAACAGCTGGGTCGATATCAAGAATGCCGACTTCGTGCTGGTAATGGGCGGCAACGCGGCAGAAGCGCACCCGGTGGGCTTCCGTTGGGCCATTGAAGCCAAGAAGCAGCGCGGCGCCAAGCTGATCGTGGTGGATCCGCGCTTCAACCGCACGGCTGCGGTGGCCGATCATTACGTGCCGATCCGCGCGGGTTCCGACATTGCCTTCCTCGGCGGCATCATCAACTGGCTGATCAAGCACGACAAGATCCAGTGGGACTACGTCAAGGCCTACACCAATGCCAGCGCCATCGTGCAGGAAGGCTATGCCTTCGATGAGGGCTTGTTCTCCGGCTACAACGAGGAGAAGGGCAGCTACGACAAGAAAACCTGGAATTACGAGCTGGACGACAAGGGCATCGCCAAGGTCGACCCCACGCTGCAGCACCCGCGCTGCGTGTGGAACCTGATGAAGCAGCATTACGAGCGCTACACGCCGGAGGTGGTGAACAATCTCACCGGCAGCCCGGTCGAGGGCTTCGAGCTGGTGTGCAAGCATCTGGGCGACACCTGCACGCCGGACAAGGTCGGCACCATTCTCTACGCGCTGGGCTGGACGCAGCACACCACCGGCGCGCAGAACATCCGCACCATGGCGATGATCCAGCTTCTGCTCGGCAACATCGGCATGCCCGGCGGCGGCGTGAATGCCCTGCGCGGTCACTCAAACATCCAGGGGCTGTCGGACCTCGGCCTGCTGTCGACCTCGCTGCCCGGCTACCTCACGCTGCCCAACGAGAAGGCGCATCCCACGCTGGATGCCTATCTCACCCAGACCACGCCCAAGCTGCTGCGCGACGGGCAGCTCAACTACTGGAGCAATACGCCCAAGTTCTTTGTCAGCCTGATGAAATGGTTCTGGGGCGACAAGGCCACCAAGGACAACAACTGGGGCTACGACTGGCTGCCGAAGTGGGACAAGATGTACGACGTGCTGCACATCACCGAGCTGATGTATCAGGGCAAGATCAACGGCTTCATCGTGCAGGGCTTCAATCCGCTGGCGTCCTTCCCGGATGCGCACAAGGTGCGCGACGCCTTCTCGAAGCTCAAGTACATGGTCATCATCGACCCGATCGCCACCGAGACTTCTTCCTTCTGGCAGAACCATGGCGAATCGAACGATGTGGATTCCGCCGCAATCCAGACCGAGGTGTTCCGCCTGCCCTCCACCTGCTTTGCCGAAGAAGACGGCGCCATCGTCAATTCCGGCCGCTGGCTGCAATGGCACTTCAAGGGTGCCGAGCCGCCCGGTGAAGCACGTGGCGATCAGGAAATCATCGGCGAGCTCTTCGTTGCACTGCGCGAGCTGTATCGTAAGGAAGGCGGCAAGGGCGCCGAGCAGATTCTGAATCTCTCCTGGCCCTACCGCGATCCGAAGAACCCGACGCCGGAAGAGCTGGCCAAGGAGCTCAACGGCCGCGCGCTGGCCGACATCCCCGACCCGGCCGACAAGACCAAGGTGCTGGTGAAAAAGGGCGAGCAGCTGCCCGGCTTCGCCACGCTGCAGGACGACGGCAGCACGCTGTGCGCCTGCTGGATCTTCTCCGGCTGCTGGACGCAGGCCGGCAACCAGATGGCACGCCGCGACAACACCGATGTGGGCCTCGGCAACACGCCGGGCTGGGCGTGGTCCTGGCCGGCAAACCGGCGCATCCTCTACAACCGTGCATCCTGCGACCCGGCCGGCAAGCCTTGGGATGCCACCCGCCGCCTCATCGCCTGGAACGGCGAGCGCTGGGCCGGCGCCGATGTGCCGGACTTCAAGGTGGACTCACCACCGGAAGCCGGCATGAACCCATTCATCATGAATCCGGAAGGCTTCGGTCGCCTGTTCTGCACCGACAAACTCGTGGATGGTCCTTTCCCCGAGCACTACGAGCCGATGGAAACGCCGCTGGGCACCAATCCGCTGCACCCGAAGGTGGTCAACAGCCCGGCGGTGCGCATCTTCAAGGGCGACCGCGAGCGCCTCGGCAAGCACACCGAGTTCCCCTTCGTGGGCACCACCTACCGCCTCACCGAACACTTCCAGTTCTGGACCAAGTCGGTGCGCCTCAGCGCCATCGCCCAGCCCGAACAGTTCGTGGAAATCAGCGAGGCGCTAGCCAAGGAGAAGGGCGTGAAGGCGGGTGACTGGGTCAAGGTCAGCTCCAAGCGTGGCTTCATCAAGGCACGTGCGGTGGTGACCAAGCGCATCAAGCCGCTGACGGTGAACAAACAGACGGTGCACCAGATCGGCATCCCGCTGCACTGGGGCTGGGAGACGCTGGCCAAGAAGGGCTACCTGACCAACATCCTGTCGCCGGCCGTGGGGGACTGCAACACGCAGACCCCTGAATACAAGGCTTTCCTTGTCAATCTGGAAAAGGCTTGAGGAGGCTGAATCATGGCACTGCAATCCCTCGACATCCTGCGCCGTTCCGCCACCACTACGCCCTCGACCCAGGTGCGCGCACCGATCGAAGTCGCCAAGCTGATCGATGTATCAACCTGCATCGGCTGCAAGGCCTGCCAGGTGGCCTGCTCGGAATGGAATGACATTCGTGAGGAGGTGGGCGAATGCGTCGGCGTGTATGACAACCCGACCGATCTTTCGGCCAAGGCCTGGACCGTCATGCGCTTCGCTGAAGTAGAAGAGCATGGCCGCCTCGAATGGCTGATCCGCAAGGATGGCTGCATGCATTGTGCAGACCCCGGCTGCCTGAAGGCTTGTCCATCCCCCGGCGCGATCATCCAGTACAAGAACGGCATCGTCGATTTTCACGAAGAGAACTGCATCGGCTGCGGTTACTGCGTGACCGGCTGCCCCTTCAACGTGCCGCGTATCTCCAAGGACGACGGCAAGGCCTACAAGTGTTCGCTGTGTTCCGATCGCGTCGCGGTGGGGCAGGAGCCGGCCTGTGTGAAGACCTGCCCGACCGGCGCCATCCAGTTCGGCAGCAAGGAGGACATGAAGGACTACGCGGCGACCCGGGTGGCGGATCTCAAGCGCCGCGGCTTCGACAACGCAGGGCTCTACGACCCGCAAGGCGTAGGCGGCACCCATGTGATGTACGTGCTGCATCACGCCGACAAGCCCGAGCTCTACAGCGGCTTGCCGAGCAATCCGTCGATCAGCCCGCTGGTGTCGCTGTGGAAGGGTATGGCCAAGCCGCTCGCCACGCTGGCCCTGGCTGG
The DNA here is from genome assembly GCF_030548425.1 of Uliginosibacterium sp. 31-12. Taxonomy (NCBI): domain Bacteria; kingdom Pseudomonadati; phylum Pseudomonadota; class Betaproteobacteria; order Rhodocyclales; family Zoogloeaceae; genus Uliginosibacterium; species Uliginosibacterium sp. 31-12. The sequence continues at coordinate 583,395 of NZ_JAUOOA010000001.1, forward strand.
GGTGGCGTTGGGCAGCCTGTTCCACTACGTGATGAAGGGACCGAACGAGGTCTCGAAGGAAGTCGAAGACGAGATCGACGCTGAAGACCGCCGCGAACGTGCAGAAAAGGAAGGTGCGAAATGATCCGCGATCCGAAGGACCTCAAGCGCTACAACGCCTCCGAGCGGGCCAACCACTGGGTAGTGGGCATGAGCTTCATCCTGCTCGCGCTCTCCGGCCTGGCCTTCTTTCATCCGGCCTTTTTCCCGCTCACCCAGCTCTTCGGCGGCCCGGTGTGGACGCGCATCCTGCATCCCTGGGTAGGCGTGCTGATGGCAGTGGCCTTCTTCATCATCTTCGTGCGCTTCTACCGCCTCAACATCATGACGCCGGCGGATATCGAGTGGCTCAAGAAGGCGAAGAACATGGTTGACGGCAATGACCACGACATGCCCGAGCAAGGCAAGTACAACGGCGGGCAGAAAGCGCTGTTCTGGACGCTCGGCGTCGGCATGCTGCTGATGACGGTGTCCGGCCTGCTAATGTGGCGCAGCATGTTCCATGTCGATACGCAGCTCGTGCGCGTGGCCGTGGTGGTGCATGCCGCCACCGCCGCCGTGATGATCGGCCTGATCTTCGTGCATGTGTATGCCGCGATCTGGGTGAAGGGCACCATCCGCGCCATGTGGTACGGCACTGTGACCCGCGCCTGGGCCAAGCAGCATCACCGTGGCTGGTACCGGCAGATGACCGGCAAGTGAGCCAGGTATGAGCTGCACAGTTCCTGTTCTTCCCTTGCCGGGCGGCGCGCCTGCTGACGAAGCTGATCACGCGCCGAGTGCGCTGGTTGAGGTGCTGCGCATACAGGCGGAAAGCCGCGCCGAGCAAGAGGACGAAGTCATCGAGGAGGTGCCCGTTGCTCTGAGCTACAACGGCATTTCGCATGCCGTGATGCTTGCGACGCCGACGGACCTCGAGGATTTCGCGCTGGGCTTCAGCATCAGCGAAGGTGTCGTGGAAAATATGGAGGAGATTCATGATCTCGAGGTCCAGCCGGGCTGCGCGGGCATTGTCATCGAGATGCAGATTGCCCAGCCGCGCTTTCTGGCCTTGAAAGAGCGGCGCCGTTCGCTGGCTGGCCGTACCGGCTGTGGTCTGTGCGGCGTGGAAAGCCTGACCCATGCCATTCGCCCACTGCCCGAGGGGCGCCTCGCTAGCGCTGCGTCCGTATCGGTCAGTGCGATCGATGAGGCCGTGCGGCAGCTTGCGCACTGGCAGCCCTTGCGTCAGCAGACGGGTGCCTCCCACGCGGCGGCCTGGGTGGATGGCGAGGGTCGGATCGGGATGGTCCGCGAAGATGCCGGGCGCCACAATGCGCTCGACAAGCTCGCTGGAGCCATGTTCCGCAGCCGGCATGAGGCCGGCGCTGGCTTCGTACTGGTCAGTAGCCGTGCCTCTTATGAAATGGTGCAGAAAGTGGTCGCGCTGGGCGCGGGGGCACTGGTTGCGGTGTCCGCGCCTACTGCCCTGGCGATCCGCACGGCAGAGGCCGCGGGTATCCTGCTCGTCGGTTTTGCGCGCCCTGGCCAGATGGTGGCTTATTGCTATGCAGAACGGCTCACCGGTGAAATGCCTCTTGCCGGTCAGGCCCGGCGCGGCATGATGTGAGTGTGAGCATCTCGCCCAACGATCAAGAAAACCATGAATCTTCCTGAACAGATCTCCTCGGCTATTGCGCCGATCCTTGTGCTTGCGCCGGATGCCCGGCTTTTTTCCCACCGCGCGCAACGCCTTCGGAGTCTGGCCCCCGGCCATGCGCTGGAAGCCTGGTTGCTGTGGCTGGCTGAACTGGTTGATGCGCAGCAGCGCGCCCTGGATGCGTTGGGCCCGAAGTTTGCGGCTGTATCTGATGCGGCGCTCGGAGCCGCCTGGCCCGAGGCCTTCGAGTATCTGCGCGGCAGTTTGGCTGCGGGTACTGATGAGCCTGATCCGGCGGTACTGGCGGCACGTATTCGGGACAATCTCGAGTTTGCGCGCGGCGAGCGCCCTGCAGAGGGCCGTAGCCAACTTGATCTGGTCCTCAGCGCAGCCCTCCAGGTGGTGTGGACGCTGCTTGCTTGGCGCCGGGTGGCGGCGGCTTCTGCTCCGATCGTGCAACGTGCACAGTGCCCCTGTTGTGGCAGTGCCGCCCTGGGCGGGGTGATCCTTGCCGGTGAAGGGCGCGGTGGCCTGCGCTATCTTGAATGCGCTTTGTGTGCCACGCGCTGGCATATGGTGAGGGCGCACTGCAGTCTGTGCGAAGCCGATGGTGTGGTCGATTACCTCGGCCTTGCGCCTGACGCGCCCATCCAGGCTGAAACCTGTGATGCCTGTCACGGCTACATCAAGCTGTTCTTCCAGTCGCGGGATACGGCTTTCGATCCGCTGGCTGATGATCTTGCCTCGCTGCTGCTTGATGTGCTGGTGGGCGAGCAGGGCTATGCAAGAGGGGCGCCCAATCTTTTCCTGCTCAGCGGCGAAGCAGCCTGAGCTTCTCCTTCGCCTGTGCGCTGCATGTCAGGCGGGCTGTACGTGTATGGGGTGAGGGCGATGGCCACTCAAGTCGCCATCGCCCTCCCAAGCTGTCACGTTAGTTAGAACGCATTCTCCCGATGCGGTGCAACGGCAGCCCTTACATTGGTTTCCGTCAGCTCAGGCGAGCACAGCTCGATGAAGCGATAGGCATAGCCGCGCAGGTAGTGGCCGCGGCGCACGGCGATCAGCGTGGTGTTGCGGGCGAACAGATGGGAGGCGTCGATCAGGCGCAGATCGTGATCCTTGAGCGGGTTGAAGGCGCTCGGCGCGATGATGCCAACTCCCAGCCCAAGTTCGACGTAAGACTTGATCACATCCGCGTCCAGTGCGGACATTACGATGTCCGGCGTCAGATTGGCTGCGGCGAAGGCCTTGTCGATCTTGCTGCGACCGGTAAAGCCTGAGTGGTAGGTGATCAGCGGATACTCAGCCAGGGCTTCGAGGCTCAGCGTGGTTTCGGCAAGCAGCGGGTGCCCGGCCGGCACCAGCACCGCATGGTGCCAGTCGTAGAACGGGAAAGTCACCAGCTCCGGTTCATTGTCGAGCGATTCGGTGGCGATGCCGATATCCGCTTCGCCCGAGAGCAGTTGCTGGACGATCTCCTGTGGGCTGCCCTGATGCAGCGCCAGATGCACCTTGGGATATTCCTGCTTGAAGGTGGTGACAACCTTGGGGATCGCGTAGCGTGCCTGGGTGTGGGTGGTGACCACGGTCAGCTGGCCCTGGTCACGCTGGGTGAACTGGTCGGCGAGCTTCTTGATGTTGCGTGCGTCGAGCAGCATGCGTTCGACAATGACCACCAGTTCCTTGCCCGGTTCTGTCAGCCCCAGCAGGCGCTTGCCGCGGCGGATGAAAAGCTCGACGCCGAGCTCGTCCTCCAGATCCTTGATGTGCTTGGACACACCGGGCTGAGAGGTGAATAGCGCGTTGGCAACCTCTGTGAGGTTGTAGTTCTGGCGGACTGTTTCGCGCACGATGCGCAGTTGCTGGAAGTTCATGTTCAGATCCCCGCTGCGATGTAATGGTCGGACGCTGCTGCGGCAGATTGCTGGAAGACCTTCAGGCGCGAGGGCACCAGACGGACTTCGCTACCGGTCTGCAATTGCAGCGAGATGAGGCGTTCGAGCGGCAACTCCACCTCGTGATGATGTACGGTCTGGCCGGCATCGATACGTTCGAGCTCAACCCGGGCGGTAATGCCAAAAGCCTGGATGCGGGCAATGCGCGCACGGATGCCTTGCGACGAGGCCAGATCCGTCTCGATGTCGAGCTCATGCGGGCGGGCGAAAGCGATGACTTCAGCGCCCGGCGGGATGCTTGCTTCCGAGTGCGCAAGGCTGTGCTCGTCCACTTTCACTTCGCCCTGTTCGGCTCGGCCATGGAACAGGTTTACCGCCCCCAGAAAACCATACACGAAGGGCGTTTTCGGCGTGTTCCAGACTTCTTCCGGGCTGCCGATCTGCTCCACGCTGCCATGATTCATCAGCACCACGCGGTCGGCCACTTCAAGGGCTTCCTCCTGGTCGTGGGTCACGAAGATGCTGGTGATGTGCAGTTCGTCATGCAGCTTGCGCAGCCAGCGGCGCAGCTCCTTGCGGACCTTGGCATCGAGCGCGCCGAAAGGCTCATCGAGCAGCAACACCCGCGGTTCTACCGCCAGTGCGCGGGCGAGCGCGATGCGCTGGCGCTGGCCACCGGAGAGCTGGGAGGGAAAGCGATCGGCCAGCCAGTCCAGCTGTACCAGTTTGAGCAGATCCGTCACCTTGCGTTTGATGATCTCTTCCGAGGGCCGTTCATGGCGCGGCTTCACGCGCAGGCCGAAGGCGATGTTGTCAAACACCGTCATGTGGCGGAACAGCGCATAGTGCTGGAACACGAAGCCGACCTGACGTTCGCGCACATGGGTGCCGGACGCGTCGTTGCCCTCGAGGATCACGTTGCCGCTATCGGCCGATTCGAGGCCGGCGATGATGCGCAGCAGCGTGGTCTTGCCGCAGCCGGAGGGGCCTAGCAGGGCGACCAGTTCGCCGGTCGGGAAGTCGAGCGAAACGTCGTTCAGCGCAATGAATGAACCGAACTGCTTGCGGATGTTCTGGACCTGGATGCTCATGCTTGTTCTTCCTGTTGGCTATCGCGAGCGGCTTGCCACTCGATGAAGGTTTTAAGTACCAGTGTCACCAAGGCCAACAGGGCCAGAAGCGAGGCCACGGCGAAGGCGGCGGCAAACTGGTATTCGTTGTAGAGAATCTCGATCTGCAGCGGCATGGTGTTGGTGAGGCCGCGGATATGCCCGGAGACAACGCTGACCGCGCCGAATTCGCCCATCGCCCGGGCATTGCACAGGATCACGCCGTAGAGCAGGCCCCACTTGATGTTGGGCAGGGTCACATGCCAGAAGGTCTGCCAGCCGTTGGCGCCCAGAACGATGGCGGCCTCTTCTTCTTCCTTGCCTTGGGCCTGCATCAGCGGGATCAGCTCGCGGGCGATGAAGGGGAAGGTCACGAAGATGGTGGCCAGTACGATTCCGGGTACGGCAAACACGATCTTCAGGTTGTTCTCGATCAGCCAGGGGCCGAACCAGCCTTGGGCACCAAAGATCAGCACATAAATCAGGCCAGCTACCACCGGCGACACTGAGAAGGGCAGATCGATCAGGGTGATCAGGAATTGCTTGCCGCGGAATTCGAACTTGGCAATGGCCCAGGCCGCCGACACACCGAATACCAGATTCAAGGGCAGGGCGATTACGGTGGCGATCACCGTCAGCTTCACGGCAGCCAATGCGTCGGCCTCGGTGATCGCAGCCAGATACACATCCCAGCCCCGCTTGAAGGCTTCGACAAAGACGGTGGCCAGTGGCAGCAGCAGAAAAGCTGCGAAGAACAGCAAGGAAACCGTGACGATGCTCCACTTCACCCAGGCCTGGTCACGGGTTGCGGCCTTGTCTTCGAAGTGGCGCGGCGCGTTCAGTGAGGCCAGATGCGCAGCATTCAGGGTGGCAGTAGCAGCGGCCATGTCAGATTTTCCTTCCGATCCGGCGGGCCGACCAGGCCTGCAGGCTGTTGATGACGAAGAGGAGGGCAAAGGAGGCCAGCAACATCACCACGGCAAGGCTGGTCGCTCCGGCGTAATCGAATTGCTCGAGTTTGGTGATGATCATCAGCGGCGCGATCTCCGACACCATCGGGATGTTGCCGGCAATGAAGATCACTGAACCGTATTCGCCGACGGCCCGGGCGAAGGAGAGCGCAAAGCCTGTCAGTAGCGCCGGCAGCAAGGTCGGGAAAATCACATAGCGGAAGATCTGCCAGCGGTGCGCGCCGAGGCTTGCGGCGGCTTCCTCCAGCTCGGTTTCCAGATCCTCCAGCACCGGTTGAACGGTGCGCACCACGAAGGGCAGGCCGATGAAGACCAGCGCCAGCAATACGCCCCAGGGGGTGAAGGCAATCTTGATGTCATGCGCCGCAGCAAGGCTGCCCACCCAGCCCTTGGGCGCATAGATAGCCGTCAGCGCGATGCCAGCGACAGCGGTGGGCAGGGCGAAGGGCAGATCGACCAGCGAATCCACGATCTTGCGACCCGGAAAGCGATAGCGCACCAGCGACCAGGCCAGCAGCAGGCCGAACACCGCATTGATTGCCGCAGCAATCAGCGAAGCGCCAAAAGACAGGCGCAATGAAGCGAGCACTCGAGGGCTGCTGACCGACCACCAGAAATGCTCCCAGCCGCCCTGGGCTGTCTTGATGAATACCGCTGCCAGCGGGATCAACACGATCAGGGATAGGTAAAGCAGCGTGTAACCCAGGGTCAGCCTGAAGCCGGGCAGTACATGGGCCGAAGAGCGTCTTAAAGCGGTCATGGCGCAGAGCCTTATATGAAGTGACCGCAGTGTATGGCTCTGCTTATTCATTGCTAACTAATAAAAGCTGAAGTCCTTATTCCAATTTTGAGTAAAGAGGCTTGCCTTGGCCGGCCCTCTGCGAGCCAGGCTTTGCCTGGCATTGCAGGCCCATCCGTCGCGTTGATGCGCTTGTGAGGGCAGGGCGCCACTGATATGAAAGCGCTGCTTCTGGCGATCCTCCTCTGATGCTACAGGCATCCACCCCCTTGTTTGGCCTTATCAGGAAAGCGGATAAGCGAACAATTTTTAAATCGTTTTGCTGGCTAAAGACGGCGCATAAGCTGCTGCTCATCACGGAACTCCAATGCTTATGGCATCACAACGGAGCTTCCCGCCAAGGAGAGTGAAATGACAACAGCCGGTTCTCTTGTTCAGTCGCACAGCGAGGCGAAAGCGCCCGCAACTAAGGCCCTTCAGCCAGTACCGGCCGGGGAGCGCCTCAATATTCTGCAGCGTGCCCGCGAAAACGCGCTCGGGGAGCAGCTGCCCTTCGCGGGAGGGGTTACGCCGGCGCAAGCCTGGGATCTGTTCAGTGCGGGCGAAGCCTTGCTGGTAGATGTGCGCAGCGCAGAAGAGCGCAAGTTTGTGGGCCATGTGCCTGGTTCGCTTCATGTGGCCTGGGCGAACGGGACGGCTCTGACGCGTAACCCGCGCTTCGTGCGTGAGCTCGAAACCAAGGCCGGCAAGGAGCAGGTGATCCTGCTGCTGTGCCGCAGTGGCAAGCGCTCGGCCCTGGCGGCCGAAGCCGCCGCTAAGGCGGGCTTTAATCATGTTTTCAATGTGCTTGAAGGTTTCGAAGGTGATCTGAACGATCAGCAGCAACGCGGCGAGCACAACGGTTGGCGGTATTGGGGCCTGCCCTGGAACCAAGACTAAGGACGGGCGCCAATCTGCCGCACGGGTGCTATCTCGCAAATCGGGTGCTTAACGTATTCAGATACGTTTCCGTGTCTCCTTGCGACCTAGCTTCCGTTCGCGGTGATTGTTGTTCCTTTTTTTTGGGGCGGTCGGGTGTTAACGAATTTCAATCAAGTCGGGGAGCAATAAATGAGCAAGGTCTTTTCGGATAATTCGCAATCCATCGGCGCCACGCCGCTGATCCGCCTCAACCGCATTACGGACGGTGCGGGTGCCACCGTGCTGGGCAAAATCGAGGGGCGTAACCCCGCCTACTCGGTGAAGTGCCGCATCGGTGCAGCATTGATTGCCGATGCTGAGAAGCGTGGCCTGCTCGGGCCGGGTAAGGAGTTGGTCGAGCCCACCAGTGGCAATACCGGCATTGCGCTGGCCTTCGTGGCCGCAGCGCGCGGTATTCCGCTCACGCTGACGATGCCGGAAACCATGAGCCTTGAGCGCCGCAAGCTGCTGGTGGCCTATGGCGCCAAGCTGGTGCTGACCGAGGGCGCCAAGGGCATGAGCGGCGCGATTACGAAGGCAGAAGAAATTGCCGCGTCCGATCCCAAATATGTGTTGCTGCAGCAGTTCAAGAATCCAGCCAACCCGGCGATTCACGAAGCCACCACTGGCCCCGAAATCTGGGACGCGACCGATGGCGCAGTGGATATCTTTGTCGCTGGCGTGGGTACCGGCGGCACGATTACCGGCGTGTCCCGCTATATCAAGCAAGCCAAAGGCAAGGCGATCACCTCCGTAGCCGTTGAACCGGCCGCCAGTCCGGTGCTGACGCAGACGCGTAACGGCGAACCCGTGAAGCCCGGTCCGCACAAGATTCAGGGCATCGGCGCGGGCTTCGTGCCGGGCGTGCTGGATCTCTCGCTGGTGGATGCCATCGAGCAGGTCAGCAACGAAGACGCCGTTGAATACGCTCGTCGTCTGGCACGTGAAGAAGGCATCCTTTCCGGTATCTCAAGTGGTGCTGCTGCGGCTGCCGCAGTCAGGCTCGCTCAGAAGCCGGAGAACGTCGGCAAGACTATCGTGGTCATTCTGCCTGACTCAGGTGAGCGTTATCTGAGCTCGGTTCTGTTTGAAGGCTTGTTCGATGCAGCCGGGATTGCGGCATGAACATCGGGCTTTCGACACTGGACGGAGCCGGCGCCTCGGTGCTGGCTTCGGCCACACCGAACTGGGATCTGGACCGCGTCGTTGCCGGCCTGCGTGAAGTGCGCGAAGGCTGGCGTGAAGCCCAGCAACGCCGCCACGAGTACGGCGGGCGCGAGTTGCCGTCGCCGGAAACCTTGCGCCAGCTTCTGCTTGCCCTGCGCGGCGCGCTGTTTCCGATGCGCCTCGGTCCGGCCGACTTGCGGCAGGAAAGCGAGGATTTCTACGTCGGCCATACCCTGGATGCCGCGCTCAACAACTTGCTGGCGCAGGTGCGTCTGGAGTTGCGCTATGCGGCTCGCCAGATCAGCGTGGGAGCGACCACGATTGAATTGCATGCAGTAGGCATCGTGCGCGATTTCGCGACTGCCTTGCCAGATATCCGCCGCTTGCTCGATACCGATGTGGAAGCCGCTTTTCGGGGCGATCCGGCTGCGTGCAGCGTTGATGAAGTGCTGCTGTGCTACCCCGGCATCGTAGCGATGATTCATCACCGCATCGCTCACAAGCTGCATCAGCTTGGCGTGCCGCTTCTGGCACGCATCGTGGCGGAATTGGCGCATTCCGAAACCGGGATCGATATCCACCCTGGTGCGCAGATCGGCCCCGGCTTCTTCATCGATCACGGCACCGGCGTGGTGATTGGTGAGACCGCTGTGATCGGCCGCAATGTGCGCGTGTATCAGGCCGTCACCCTGGGCGCCAAGCGCTTTACCAGCGATGAGGAAGGCAAGCTGCACAAGGGCTTGCCGCGTCATCCGATTGTTGAAGATGACGTGGTGATCTACGCCGGCGCCTCGGTGCTGGGGCGCGTCACCATCGGCAAGGGCTCGGTGATTGGCGGCAATGTGTGGCTCACCCGCAGCGTGTCCGCAGGCAGCAACGTGACCCAGGCCAATTCCCAGCATGAAGTCCTGTCTCTCGGCGGAGGCATCTGAATCATGAATGCAGTCATCCGCTTCCCTTCCGTTGTGCGCCAGTTGCGCGAAGCGCGGGGCTGGTCGCAGGAAGAGCTTGCCGAACGGGCAGATCTGAATCGCTCTTATGTTGGAGAAATCGAGCGTGGCATTGCGATTCCGTCGCTGGTCACGGTGGGCAAGATTGCCAGCGGCTTCGAGTTGAGCCCCTCAACATTGCTCGCGCGCTGTGAGGGCTCTTGATGGCTATGCCATGTTGAGCATGTCTTAGCAGAAAGACATATTTCGTTCTGCTTATTTCTTATAAACCCCGGGAGTTTTCATGGCCGCAAATGAAGTCCAGCAAGCGCTTGGCGATAACGCCGCGCGCCAGTTAGCCAACGCAACCAAGACCGTACCGCAGCTTTCGATCATCACGCCGCGCTGGCTGACTCATCTGCTGCAGTGGCAACCCGTCGAGGCCGGTATCTACCGCCTCAACAAGGTGAAGAACCCTCTGGATGTGCAGGTGACCTGCACCCAGCGCGAGGGCTCCGGTGAGCTGCCGAATACCTTCGTCGACTACGAAGAAGCGCCGCGCGAATATTTCCTCAATGCAGTCAGCACCGTGCTCGACGTGCAGACCCGCGTGTCGGATCTCTATAGCAGCCCGCACGACCAGATCAAGGAACAACTGCGCCTGACGATCGAGACGATCAAGGAACGTCAGGAGTCCGAACTCATCAATAATCCGGACTACGGCCTGCTCGCCAGCGTGCATCCCGATCAGATCATCTACCCGCTCACCGGCGCGCCCACACCCGACGATCTCGACGAGTTGCTGACGAAAGTATGGAAAGAACCCGCCTTCTTCCTCACCCACCCGCTCGCCATCGCCGCCTTCGGCCGTGAGTGCACGCGCCGTGGCGTGCCGCCTCCCACCGTGTCGCTGTTCGGCTCGCAGTTCCTGACCTGGCGGGGCATTCCGCTGGTGCCGTCGGACAAGGTGCCTGTCGCGGATGGCAAGACCAAGATCCTGCTGATCCGCGTGGGCGAGAAGCGCCAGGGCGTGGTCGGCCTGTTCCAGCCGGGGCTGGCGGGCGAGCAGAGCCCGGGCCTGTCGGTGCGCTTCATGGGCATCAACCGCAACGCCATCGCGTCCTACCTGATTTCGCTGTACTGCTCGCTGGCCGTGCTGACCGACGACGCGCTCGCCGTGCTTGATGATGTGGAGATTGGCAAGTTCCATGACTACCCAGACACCTACAAGTAATCCTGCAGGCGCAGGCAGCTTGGGTGGAGTGTCGGGCCTGCCGGATGTGGCAAGCCTGGCGAAGCTGGCGGGCGAGTTCTTCTCAGCCTTACCTGGCAACACCGCGACGACCGCGCTGCCCGGTGGCGCCACCAATGGTTTGCCCCTTGGGCTGAGTCATCTGGGTGGTCCGTCGCAGCTCGCTACGCCGCCCCAGCCGTCCGAGCCGGTGCTGGCCCTCGGTGCGCGTGCCCCTGCGCTCGCTCCGGTTGCCCAGACGCAGACCGGGTTGCCAGAGAAGGCTGCCGATCACGGCGGAGCCTCGGCGCACAGCCCGGCTCAGGGCGTGCCGGAGGCTTATGCCGCTTCGCTGCCCAGCATCGATCTGCCGCAAGCCCCCGTGCAAGCGCCTGCAACGTCGCCCAGCTCACCGTATTACTTCCTCGGTGAAAAGAGCGCGTATCCGGTCGCTGGTGAAGTGGATGTACCGCGTGAAGATCGCGTGACAGCCCGTTCTTTCGGCTTGCCCGGTGAAGACGAGTTGCGTGAGTTGCTCGGTGGTGTGCCGCCAACCGCTGCTGCTCTGACTGCCGAACCTGCGAAGAAGGATCAGTGGTTTTACTTCACGGATCTGACTCGTAACGAGAATGGTCGCGCACCGGCATCGCAAGCTGGCGCACGTCCGCCTTTCGACGTGAACGCTGTGCGTCGCGACTTCCCGATCCTGCAGGAACGTGTGAACGGCAAGCAGCTGGTCTGGTTCGACAATGCCGCCACCACCCACAAGCCGCAGGCCGTGATCGACCGTCTCGCCTGGTTCTACGCCCACGAGAATTCCAATATTCACCGTGCGGCACATGAACTGGCAGCGCGGGCGACGGATGCCTACGAGGGCGCGCGCGACAAGGTGAAACGCTTCATCGGCGCCAGTTCGACCGAAGAGATCATCTTCGTGCGTGGTGCCACCGAAGCGATCAACCTGGTCGCCAAGACCTGGGGTGCGCAGAACGTCGGCGAGGGTGACGAGATCATCGTCTCCAACCTGGAACACCACGCCAACATCGTTCCCTGGCAGCAGCTGGCTGCCGCCAAGGGTGCGAAGTTGCGCGTGATTCCGGTGGATGACACGGGCCAGATCCTGCTCGACGAGTATCGCAAGCTGCTCAACGACAAGACCAAGATCGTCGCGGTGACGCAAGTCTCCAACGCGCTCGGCACCGTCACGCCGATCAAGGATATTGTCGCCCTCGCACACAGCGTGGGTGCCAAGGCTCTGGTCGATGGCGCACAGTCCGTGTCGCACATGCGGGTAAATGTGCAGCAGCTCGATGCCGACTTCTTCGTCTTCTCGGGCCACAAGATTTTCGGCCCGACCGGCATCGGCGTGGTTTACGGCAAGCGCGACATCCTCGAAAACATGCCGCCCTGGCAAGGTGGGGGCAACATGATTGCGGACGTCACGTTTGAGCGCACGATCTATCAGCCGCCCCCCAACCGCTTCGAAGCCGGCACAGGCAACATCGCGGATGCGGTCGGCCTTGGCGCAGCGCTGGATTATGTGGATCGCATCGGCATCGAGAATATCGGCAGCTACGAGCACGACCTGCTGGGATATTTCACCCAAGAGCTCAAGACGATTCCGGGCATCCGCCTGATCGGTACTGCGGCCGAGAAAGCCAGTGTCGCTTCCTTCGTGCTCAAGGGTTTCACCACGCAGGAAGTGGGCGAAGCACTGAATCGCGAAGGCATTGCGGTGCGCACCGGCCACCATTGCGCCCAGCCGATCCTGCGGCGCTTCGGTGTCGAGCAGACCGTGCGGCCCTCGCTGGCCTTCTACAACACCTGCGAAGAAGTGGATCGCATGGTGCGCGTGGTGTACCAGCTGGCGACTTCGCGTCGTTGAGCCTGTTGTAAACCATCACAAGCCGGCAGCCGGGAAACCGCTGCCGGCTTTTCATTTGAGCGATTACGCACATGGAATGCACCGTCAGCTGGGCCGGGGAGGCCCGTTTTGTCGCCTCAACCGGCAGTGGTCACGAAGTTCATATGGAAGGCGGGGCAGGGGAGCTGGGAGGCCGTAACCAGTTCCCGCGCCCGATGGAGTTGATCCTCGCGGGAGTAGTGGGCTGCACGGCGTATGACTTGTGAACTGCCCTTAAGCTTTCTACGCTCAATGCCTGGCGGCCAACGAAACGATGAATAGTGTTTGGCGCCTACGAAACTGGAAGTGAGGCGCAACGAAAAAGGCCTACAGCGTTGCTGTAGGCCTTTTCTGAGAATTTTCAGTCATTAACTCCAGACTGAAAAAATATTTGGTAGGCGGTATTGGACTCGAACCAACGACCCCGTCCGTGTGAAGGACGTGCTCTACCAACTGAGCTAACCGCCTGCATGACTGGGAAAAATTTCGTTCCCGTCAGAAGAGAGGCCGAATTATAGGGAAGCTTTTTCGGTTCGTCAAAGCTTTCATCGCTTAAAATGCACATCTTTCGTTTTGATGCTATTCCGTCAGCCATGAGCACTCCTGTTCGAACCCGTTTTGCCCCCAGCCCAACTGGCTTTCTGCACATCGGCGGCGCTCGCACTGCGCTGTTTTCCTGGGCCTTTGCACGTCGCCATGGAGGTCAGTTTGTCTTGCGTATTGAGGATACTGACGTTGCACGCTCTACGCCCGAAGCAGTCCAGGCCATCATTGATGGCATGAGCTGGCTGGAGCTGACCCACGACGAAGGTCCGTTCTATCAGATGCAGCGGATGGAGCGTTACAAGCAGGTGATTGGTGAAATGCTGGCGGCTGGAACGGCTTATCACTGTTACACCCAGCCGGAAGAACTCGAGGTAATCCGCGAGGCGCAACGTGCGCGTGGCGAGAAGCCTCGTTACGACGGTCGGTGGCGTCCGGAGCCTGGAAAGGTTTTGCCTGCTGTGCCGGAGGGACTGCATCCGGTGGTGCGTTTTAAGAATCCGCTCGAGGGAGTGGTGGCCTGGGACGATCTGGTTAAGGGGCATATCGAGATCTCCAATGCCGAACTGGATGATCTGGTTATCGCTCGTGCCGATGGCACGCCGACCTACAATTTCTGCGTGGTGGTGGATGACTGGGATATGCGTATCAGTCATGTGATTCGTGGCGATGATCATGTGAATAACACCCCGCGTCAGATCAATATCCTCAAGGCTCTGGGGGCGAGTGTGCCGCTGTATGCGCATCTCTCGATGATCCTGGGTGATGACGGTACCAAGCTTTCCAAGCGTCACGGGGCTGTCAGCGTGATGCAGTATGACGAAGAGGGTTTTCTGAAAGAGGCAGTGATCAACTATCTCGCGCGTCTGGGCTGGAGTCATGGCGACGAAGAGGTCTTCTCGCGCGAGCAGTTTGTCGAGTGGTTCGATCTGGATCACATCACGCCCTCAGCCGCGCAGTTCAATACAGAGAAGCTCAAGTGGCTGAATGCGCATTACATCAAGCAGACTGAGCCGTCAGTGTTGGCGGCGGATGTGGCGAAGCGCCTGGCCGCTCGCGCGGTGAGTGTTGAGGGTGGGCCGGAGCTGGCTGCCGTTGTGGCACTGTACAGGGAGCGTGTATCAACCCTGGTTGAGCTGGCTGATTCGGTGGAGTCATACTTCGTCGAGGTGGCGCCGTCTGCTGAGTTGGCGGCCCAGCACCTGACCGAAAGCGCCTGTTCGGCACTGGCGTTGCTGGCTAGCAAGCTTGCTCTCGTGAGCTGGGATAAGGCAGCCTTGAGCGCGTTGATCAAGGAAACCTGCAGCGAATTGGGTCTGAAAATGCCCCAGCTTGCAATTCCGCTGCGCGTGAAGCTGCTTGGTGTGGCGCAAACGCCGTCGATCGATGCCGTCCTGGAGGTGCTGGGGCGTGAGCGGGTGCTGGCGCGTTTGAGGTAAGGCGAGCAGCCTAGCTGCACTCTCTTGGAGGGTGCAGCCCGCCCGCTGCGTGGCGAGGCGCCGAGAACAGCGTTGCTTGCTTCTGTTGCGCTAGATCAGCGCGTTTTGTCGCGCATGAGGCGTTGCTTCTCGCGTTCCCAGTCGCGTTCTTTTTCGGATTCGCGCTTGTCGTATTGCTTCTTGCCCTTTGCCAGGCCGATTTCCATCTTGACTCTGCCCTTGCTGTAGTGCAGGTCGAGTGGTACCAGTGTGAAGCCGGCGCGTTCAACCTTGCCGATCAATTTGTCGATCTCGTTCGCGTGCAGCAGGACTTTGCGGGTGCGGACCGGGTCAGGCTTGACGTGGGTGGAGGCGGCGAGTAGCGGGCTGATATGCATGCCGATGATGAAAATCTCGCCGCTGCGAATCAGTACGTAGGCTTCCTTGATCTGCGCGCGGCCGGCACGGATGGCCTTTACCTCCCAGCCTTCCAGAACAAGGCCGGCTTCGAAGCGTTCCTCGATGAAGTAGTCGTGAAAGGCTTTGCGATTGTCAATGATGCTCATGATGCTGCGTGGCTGCAGTGTTGGCGCGTGATCCGCTAGAATCGCGCATTCTAGCAGCGACGCAGCAGGCAGCCTCAATCGCATGGCCGAAATCAGAAAGTCCGTTCTTGTTGAGCATGGTGCCGACGCTATGTTCAGGCTCGTTGATGGCGTGGAGGATTACGCAGCCTTTCTGCCCTGGTGTGGCGGGGGCGAGGTACTTGAGCGCAGTGTGGAGCATGTGGTGGCGGTGGTGCATATTCGCTATCACGGGATCAAGGCGCATTTTTCTACTGTGAATGAAATCGAACCTGGCCGGCGCATCCGCATGCGTTTGCGCGAAGGACCGTTTCGCAAGCTTGATGGGGAGTGGAACTTCACTCCGCTTACTGAGGCGGCTTGCAAAGTGGAGTTTGTTTTGCATTACGAGTTTTCCAGCAGCCTGCTTGAAAAGGTGTTGGGGCCGGTGTTCAGCCAGATTACCGGCAGTTTCGTAGAGGCCTTTATCCGGCGCGCCGATCAGTTGGCCGCTCAGGGTTCCGGAGCTGTATTCAAATGAAAATTGAAGTCTGTTATGCCTTGCCCGAAAAGCAGGAGTTGGTCAGTCTGCAGCTGGCTGAGGGTGCGAATATTGAGCAGGCGCTAAAAGCGTGTGGCCTGCTTCAGAAACACCCGGAGATCACGCTCGAGCAAGGAAAATTCGGCGTGTATGGAAAAATTTGCCGACTTGATACGGTTTTGCGTGATGGTGACCGGATCGAAATCTACCGCCCTTTGATTGCTGATCCGAAAGAGGTGCGTCGCAAACGTGCTGAAGAGGGTAAGGTCATGAAAAAGGGTGGCGGAGAACTGTAAAAACGCAAAAGGCCCGCAACGCGGCAATGCTGTTCAGTTAAGCCTGAGCGGCATTTTTCTTGATGGAGCTGATGCGCTCATCGTTCCGTCCAGGCAAGGCGAGCTCCAGCACCTCCGCCACACTCACAATTGAGTGCTCCCTGAGCAGCGACCCCCAACATCCGCCAGATGGCTTGCTTCGTGGGCAAGCGACGATTGCGCATAGTAGCCATGTTGCTCATCTGTAATGCCTGCTCAACCCAGTGCTGCGGGCCACTCCGTTGCTCAGGGGGCTCAACGTCGTGGGGGTCGCTCAGGTACTCTTGCAGCGGCTGGGCCATCCACTGGCTGCAAGGGGCTCAGCTTTGTTGTCATGTCCTGCACTTTACAAAAAACAAAGGCCCCGAGGGGGCCTTTGGCTTAACTTGGCGGCAATGGTCTGAAGGCGGCCTTGCTGACAGTCAGGCTTACTTGCAGTCCTTGGCCAGTTGTGCCTTGCTGCGAGAGATTTCAGCCTGCATCTGTGAATCATCCATTGGGATGTTTTCGCCTTTTTCGTTGGCCTTGCCGACTCGGCCACCGCGTTCGAGCATTGCTATGTTGCGCCGCAGGTCGGAGCAGTAGCGCTCCTTGTCGGCCTTGGCTTCTTGTTCCTTCTTCAGTTTTGCGTCAGCTTCTGCTTTCTCGGCCTGTCGCTGCTTGAAGTCGCGGTCGCGCTCCTCCCATCCTTTGGGGCCGGAGGCTTTTGCTTCAGGCACGCCGGAGGCGTTGGCTGCTGGAGGGCTGCCAGCGCTCTTGGGGGCGGCTGCAGGCTCTGGAACCATGTTGTTGCGCACGGTTTTGGCATCAGTGTTGGGGGGCGGCTGGTCAGAGAAATGGGTGCGGCCACTGCTGTCTTTCCATGTATAGACTTGGGCGCCAGCTACCACAGGGAGTGTGCAGGCCAAGGTGATGGCGAGAAGCTTCAGTTTCATGGTGAGTCCTTGAAGGGAGTGCAGGGCCGCCGCTCGGTTTTGCCGGATGGCCCTCCGCCTGTATAATGCCGATTTGCCGGTAAGGATTATAAACATGCGTTTGATCCAGAAGGCGCTGACCTTCGACGATGTTCTCCTGGTCCCCGCCCATTCCAATGTTCTGCCGCGTGACGTCAGCCTTGCTACGCGCCTGACACGTAATATCAGCCTCAACATTCCGCTGGTTTCCGCAGCGATGGATACCGTAACCGAATCCCGCCTGGCGATTGCTTTGGCGCAGGAGGGTGGTATCGGCATCATTCACAAGAACCTTACACCCAAGCAGCAGGCTCAGGAAGTGGCGCGGGTCAAACGGTTTGAATCCGGTGTCCTGCGTGATCCGATCACTATTCCGCCGACGCTGACCGTTCGTGAAGTGACTGCGCTTACTCGCCAGCACAAGATTTCAGGCTTGCCTGTTGTCGAAGGCAAGAAGGTGGTTGGCATCGTCACCAACCGTGATTTGCGCTTCGAAACCAATCTCGATCAGCCTGTATCGTCCATCATGACCCCGCGCGAGCGTCTGGTGACTATCCAGGAAGGGGCGTCGCTCGACGAAGCTAAGGCGCTGATGCACAAGAGTCGCCTTGAACGTGTGCTGGTGCTTAAGGCTAACGGTGATCTGTATGGCTTGATCACGGTGAAGGATATCCAGAAGGCGACCGAGCATCCGCTTGCTGCCAAGGATGCTCAGGGCCGCTTGCGAGTAGGGGCCGCGGTGGGTGTGGGCGAAGGCACTGAAGAGCGCTGTGAGTTGCTGGCTGAGGCGGGCGTGGATCTGATCGTGGTGGATACTGCGCATGGTCATTCGCAAGGTGTGCTGAGCCGCGTGAATTGGGTCAAGAAGAATTTCCCGCAAGTGGAAGTGATCGGCGGCAATATTGCGACAGCCGCCGCTGCGCTGGCTTTGGTGGATGCCGGAGCCGATGCAGTCAAGGTTGGTATCGGTCCGGGCTCGATCTGTACGACACGTATCGTCGCCGGGGTTGGCGTGCCGCAAATCACTGCAATCGATAACGTGGCCAACGCCTTGGCGGCTCACGGCGTGCCTTTCATTGCCGATGGTGGCATTCGCTACTCGGGTGACATCTCCAAAGCCATTGCGGCTGGCGCCAACTGCGTGATGCTTGGCGGTCTGTTCGCCGGAACCGAAGAGGCGCCGGGTGAGACTGTGCTGTTCCAAGGCCGCAGTTACAAGTCTTACCGCGGTATGGGGTCTCTCGGCGCCATGCAGCAGGGGTCGGCGGATCGCTACTTTCAGGACAACGAAGGCGGTAACGCTGAGAAGCTGGTTCCAGAGGGTATTGAGGGGCGCGTGGCCTACAAGGGACCGGTGGGTGCGGTAATCCATCAATTGATGGGTGGCCTGCGCTCTTCGATGGGCTATGTGGGCTGCAGCAGCATCGAAGAGATGCGCGCCAAGGCCGAATTCGTGGAAATTACTTCGGCAGGTATCCGGGAGTCTCATGTCCATGACGTGCAGATCACCAAGGAAGCGCCGAATTACCAGCACATGGACTGAGTTGCACGGGCCGTCTTCTGACGGCCTGCTCTCAAGACTTCCGGAAATTACTTGATGAATCACCCCGCATCTGCACCTGAACAGCAATCCAAGGGGCGTAGTGCGGGGATCGGTTTCATCATGATCACCGTGCTGATCGACATGATTTCGATCGGTTTGATCATCCCGGTGTTGCCGGCGCTGGTCGGCAGTTTTACCCGTAATCCGGTTGAGCAAGCCTGGTGGTATGGAGCAGTGGCGTTTGCTTTTGGTTTTGCCAACTTCATCGGCTCACCGCTTCTTGGCGCGCTGTCGGATCGCTATGGCCGACGTCCTGTACTGCTGCTTGGCTTCTGCGGTTTGGCTCTGAATTTCTTTGCGACAGCCTTGGCGACTTCACTTTGGATGCTGGTGGCGGTTCGCTTGGTTGGCGGCGCCATGCAGGCCAATGCGGCGGTGGCGAATGCCTATGTGGCCGATATCACACCACCTGAGCAGCGAGCGCGCCGCTTCGGCATGCTTGGGGCCATGTTTGGCATGGGCTTTATTCTCGGCCCCGTGATGGGCGGCATTCTTGGTGCCATCAATTTGCATCTGCCGTTCTTCGCCGCAGGTTCGCTGGCTATCCTGAACTGGTTGTATGGTTATTTCGTACTGCCCGAATCTTTGCCGCTTGAGCGTCGCAAGCCGATCCAATGGCGTACTGCGGTTAATCCTGTTGCATCCTTGCGCAAGTTGAATCAACTCAAGGGGGTGGGGCCGTTGGTGGCAGTGATTGCGCTGGCTTCGCTGGCCCAATTCACCTTGCATACAAGCTGGGTTCTGTCCAATAGCTTCCGCTTTGGCTGGGGGCCGGGTGAAAACGGTTGGTCGCTGTTTGCGGTAGGGGTCATGTCTGTGATCGTGCAGGGTTTCCTGCTCAAACATTTCTTGCGCTGGTTCGGTGCTCGCAAGCTGGCTGCGATCGGGCTTGCGTCGGGGGCTGTTGCTTACTTCCTGTGGGGTATGGCGACCCAGGGCTGGATGATGTACGCAGTGATCGGCTGCAATGTGCTGGCATTTGGCGCCATGGCTGCCGTACAAAGCCTGATTTCAAACTCGGCTGAAGCCCATAATCAGGGGCAGACCATGGGGGCTGTATCTTCGCTCAATAGCCTGATGGCTGTGCTAGCGCCAATGCTTGGTGCTCCATTGTTGGCCACCGTCTCGCATCTGCCGCCGCATGACTGGCGTGTTGGCGCGCCTTTCTTTTTCTGTGCTGCACTGCAGGCCGCCGCTGCCGTGTTGGCCATGCGTTATCTGATGACGCACAAAGCCACGCTGGCGGCCGCTGCGGCCGCTGCTTCCTCTGTTCCCGATTCCGCCACGCCCTGATCCATCATGCACAAGATCCTTATTCTCGATTTCGGTTCCCAAGTTAGCCAGTTGATCGCACGTCGCGTGCGTGAAGCACATGTCTATTGCGAACTGCACTCCTTTGATGTCTCCATCGACTTCATTCGCGACTTTAATCCCACCGGCATCATCCTGTCCGGCGGTCCGAATTCGGTTTACGAGAGTGATTACCAGGCCGATCCGAAACTTTTCGAACTGGGCGTGCCGGTCCTGGGGATCTGCTACGGCATGCAATGGATGGCGCAAGCGCTGGGTGGCAAGGTTGAAGCGGGCAAAGTGCGTGAGTTTGGTTTTGCGGAGATCCAGTCGCACGGCGGCGCGTTGTTTGAGCACCTTGAAGACCGGGCTGGCGATGCAGGGGAAAAATTCCTCGAAGTCTGGATGAGCCACGGTGACAAGGTCACCGCGTTGCCTGCCGGCTTCAAAATCATCGCCAGCAACGCGGCGTGTCCGATCGCAGCCATTGCTGATGAAGACCGCGGCTTCTATGCCGTGCAGTTTCACCCTGAGGTGACGCACACCCTCAAGGGGCGTGACATGCTTAATCGCTTCGTGCTGCAGATCTGCAAGGTGGAGCCGTCCTGGACCATGCCGAACTACATCGATCAGGCCGTTGCGAAGATCCGCGAGCAGGTCGGTTCCGATGAAGTAATTCTGGGCTTGTCCGGTGGTGTTGATTCTTCTGTGGCGGCTGCGCTGATTCATCGTGCGATTGGCGACCAACTCACCTGTGTGTTTGTTGATAACGGTCTGCTGCGCCTGAACGAAGGCGAGCAGGTCATGAACATCTTCAACAAGCATCTTGGCGTGAAGGTCATCCACGTGAACGCCACCGAGCAGTTCATGGGCCATCTTGCGGGCGTGACTGATCCGGAAGCCAAGCGCAAGATCATCGGCCGCGAGTTCGTTGAAGTTTTCCAGGCCGAATCCGCCAAGCTGCCCAGCGCCAAGTGGCTGGCGCAAGGCACGATCTACCCGGATGTGATCGAGTCGGCTGGTGCCAAGACCAAGAAGGCCCACACCATCAAGAGTCACCACAACGTCGGTGGCTTGCCGGATACGTTGAAGCTGAGCCTGCTGGAGCCGCTGCGCGAGCTGTTCAAGGATGAAGTGCGCGAGCTGGGCGTGGCGCTGGGCCTGCCGCACGAGATGGTCTATCGTCACCCGTTCCCGGGGCCGGGCCTTGGCGTGCGCGTGCTGGGCGAAGTGAAGAAAGAATACTGCGACCTGCTGCGCCGCGCGGATGCCATCTTCATCGATGAGCTGCGCGCTTTCGACTGGTACGATAAGACCAGCCAGGCCTTCGCGGTATTTCTGCCGGTCAAGAGCGTCGGCGTGATGGGCGATGGCCGCACCTACGAATACGTCGTAGCCCTGCGGGCTGTGTGCACCTCTGACTTCATGACCGCCAAGTGGGCCGAACTACCCTATGAGCTGCTGGGCAAGGTCAGCAACCGCATCATCAACGAGGTGCGTGGTATTAATCGCGTGGTCTACGACGTGTCGGGAAAGCCGCCGGCTACGATCGAGTGGGAATAAGGCGCGGCCCATGCCTGCTTTCTCGCGCCTGATGGCTAGGTTTCTGCCCGGCGCGCTGCTCGGGTTTGCGCAACGCCTGCGTTTTCCTCAATTGTTCTTGCTGACATTTGGGTTGTTCCTGTTGGACTTGTTGTTGCCGGATTTCATTCCCTTTCTGGATGAGGTCCTGCTGGGCATGTTGACCCTGATGCTCGCCGTATGGAAGCAGCGCAAGGAGCCTAAATGAGTGAGCGAGACGAAAACTTCATGCGCGAAGCGCTGGCCTTGGCGCGTGAAGCTGGCGCGCTGGACGAGGTGCCTGTTGGTGCGCTCGTGGTGCTGGATGGCCAGATCGTTGGACGGGGCTTCAATCACCCGATTGGTCGGCATGATCCGACCGCGCACGCTGAGGTCATGGCGCTGCGCGATGCGGCGACGAATCTTGGCAATTATCGATTACCCGGATGCGAGTTGTACGTTACGCTGGAACCTTGTGCAATGTGCAGCGGCGCTATTTTTCATGCCCGGATTGCCCGGGTGGTGTATGGCGCGAAGGATCCGAAAACCGGCGTGGCCGGCAGCGTATTTGATCTCTATGCAGAGAATCGCCTTAATCATCACGCGAGCATAGAGGGTGGCGTGCTGGCAGAGGAGTGCGGGCAGATGCTCTCGGCCTTTTTCGCGGCTAAACGCCAGCGCGTGATGACGGCCTGAGGGCAGAGGGCGTGGATCTTCGCGTCAGTATCAAAACCCAAAGTATGACTTTGCATGATGCGGCAGGGGCCACCATCCGCCGCTATGCCATATCGACTGCCGCGCTTGGCGTTGGCGAGAAGGCCGGGAGTTATCAGACTCCACGCGGGCAGCACCTTGTTCGTGCCAAGATTGGTGGAGGGCAGCCGCAAGATGCGGTTTTCAAGGGGCGTCGCCCGACCGGAGAAATCTGGACGCCACAGCTTCATGCTCAATTTCCTGAGCGGGATTGGATCCTGAGCCGAATTCTGTGGCTGTCCGGTACCGAAATTGGCAGCAATCGGTTGGGGGGCGTCGATAGCATGCGCCGCTACATTTACATTCACGGCACACCAGACAGTGAGCCGATGGGCGTGCCCGCCTCGCATGGTTGTATACGCATGCGCAACCGGGATGTTATCGAGCTCTTCGATTTAGTCCCGGTCGGTACGCTAGTGCTGATCGAGGCCTAGTCGATCGAGTAGGGCAGGGGGGCCAGGCTCAGGAGCGGGCCGTCTGGTGCGCCAAGATGTACTTCGCCAGCTTCGAAGGCCGAGATCTGCATCACGGCCAGCAGATCCACGCCTGCAACAGGCGAGGGTTCCAGCGCGACCAGCTTGCCGCATGATTGTGCGCCGAACTCCGGCGCATACAGATCGTTGCCGATGTCCGCATTGTCGGCTGAGGCGAGATGCGCGCGATACATGCGTTTCTTCAGCTTGCCGAGATATTGCGTGCGCGCAACGATTTCCTGCCCGGGGTAGCAGCCCTTCTGGAAGTTCACCCCGCCGAGCAATTCGAAGTTGAGCATCTGGGCCACGAATTCGTCTTGTGTCTTTGATGTTATCAGTGGCAGGCCAGCCTGAATGTCCAGCCAGCGCCAAGCCGCAGTACCGGCTGGTTTGGCGCCGGCGCCGGTCAATGCTTGCCAGAGCTTTTCAACGTTTTGTGCAGGGCAATCAATGATGTAGCGTGATCCGTCGAGGTGGATCACGCGCGCCTCTCCTTGTGATACATCCAGCGCGTTACTGGGTTCAGCAAGCCCCGCCGCCGCAAGTGCGGCGCCGGCTCCCGTGCCTGCCAGCCCCAGCAGGACGCGCTCGCTGCTGGCGTCTGCAAGTTTCACCTTGGCGCGGAGTACGTACATCGACAGCTTCTTCAGGATGCTGGCGTGCAGGTCTGCGGACAGTGCCAGCAGATAGCCATCCGTGCTGTGCCAGGCAATGAAGCTTGCCAGCATGCGGCCTTTGGGGCTGTTCAGGCTGTTGTGCTGAGCACGTCCAGGCGGAAGTTTCTTGACATCATTTGAGCCGAGGTTGTGCAGGAAGCTGGCGGATTCTTCGCCGGTAGCCGAAATCAGGCCAAGGTGGCTCAGTGGCGTGAGAACCGTATCGTTGGCAGCGAGCGCTGTTTCGTCACGAGCGGGGAGAAAGCTTACGTACGCCGCGTCGAAGCTGGCGCCTTGGGTTTGCAGAAATGCTTGCCATTCTGAGGTCATGGTATTTGTCCGGAGGGGGCTGTCTGGGGGTTTCCGTTATTATACGAGGCCGCCGGGCCCGCCCGGCTTCAAGCCCTTCGTATTGTCGATGCTGCGCATTCTTGTCCGTTTCCTGAAGCTGTGTGTATTGCTGAGCGTTCTGCTGCTTGCGACTGGTGCGTGGTTAGGTAGTCAGCCGCTGACCATGCGGAGCAACGCCGTGGATTTCGAGATTGTGCGTGGTGATTCCATGAAGCAAGTTTCGCGCACGGTGGCTGATGCAGGCATTAATGTCTGGCCGCCAGTGCTGACCTGGCTGGCTCGCCTTTCAGGGCACTCCATTCGTATCAAGGCTGGCAGCTATCGTATCGACAAGCCGATTACGGCCTGGGAGCTAGTCCAATTGATGTCGACGGGCGCCAATGCGTACGCAGATGTCACGATTGTCGAGGGTTGGAGTTTTGCCCGCCTGCGCGCCGTGCTCAATACTCACCCTGAGCTGAAGCATGACTCAGCCCAATTAAGCGATGCAGAGCTCATGCACCGGCTCGATCTCGCTGGTAAGACTCCAGAAGGTCTCTTTGCCCCCGACACCTACAGTTTTTCGCGCGGCGCCAGTGACTTCGACTTGCTGCTGCGCGCTCGCCAGAGGATGGATGGGGTGCTGCGGGACGCTTGGGAAAAGCGAGCGGCGGGGTTGCCTTTTAAGATGCCGTACGAGGCCTTGATCCTGGCCTCTGTGGTCGAAAAAGAAACGGGTCGAGCCGCGGACCGGGCTTTGATAGCGTCGGTATTCATCAATCGCTTGCGCATTGGCATGCCCTTGCAGAGTGACCCTACTGTCATCTATGGCATGGGAGCTAGCTTCGATGGCAATCTTCGCCGGCGCGATTTGCAGGCCGATACTCCGTACAACTCCTATACACGCGCCGGCTTGCCACCTACTCCCATAGCATTGCCGGGACAGGCTGCCTTGCAGGCTACCTTGAATCCCGTTCCCAGCAATTATCTTTACTTCGTGGCACGGGGTGATGGCAGCAGCGAGTTCTCACGTACGCTGGATGAACATAACCGCGCTGTGGCGCGCTACCAGAGAGCAGGCAGGAAATCATGACGATGCGTGGCCGTTTCATCACCTTTGAGGGTATTGATGGTGCTGGTAAGAGTACCCAGATTGCAGCCACCATAGACTGGGTGCGTTCGCACGCTTACGAGGTCGTGCAATCGCGAGAGCCTGGTGGTACGCCGCTTGGGGAACAATTGCGCGAACTTCTGCTACACGAATCCATGCATCTCGAAACCGAGGCTTTACTGATGTTTGCGGCGCGTCGCGAGCATTTGGTGCAACTCATCGAGCCAGCTTTGAAGCGAGGGGCTTGGGTTGTATGCGACCGTTTCAGCGACGCGACTTTTGCCTATCAAAGTGGCGGGCGGGGGCTGCCCGCGGAAAAATTTTTGGAGCTGGAGGCGTGGGTGCATCCTGGGCTTCAGCCGGATCTGACTTTCCTGTTTGATCTGCCGCCTGAAATCGCGGCACAGCGTTTGGTCAGTGGTCGGGCGCATGCAGACCGCTTTGAACTCGAGCAAAGAGATTTTTTCGAGCGGGTGCGCAATGCTTATCTCTTGCGCGCAGAGCAAAGTGGCGGGCGGATTGTCGTGATCAATTCAGCGCGTGAGCCAGAGCTTGTTTGTGCGGATGTGCTGGTCCATTTGGAGGAGCGTTTCGCATGAGTCTTGAAGCTTTGCCGGAATGGTTGCAACCCTTGTGGCGTGATCTGCGGGCGCGTGATGGGCGCTTGCCGCATGCCTTGTTGTTTTGTGGTCCATCAGGAAGTGGCAAGCGTTTGTTTGCCGAGCATCTGGCGCGAGCATTGCTGTGTCAGCAGCCGGGTGCTCACGGGAGCGCCTGCGGTCAGTGCCCGGATTGCACCTGGATTGCTTCGGGGAATCATCCAGATTTTTTTACCCTGATTCCAGCGGCTGACGAAGCTCTGGCTGATGATGAAGGGGAGGGTGGTGACGGGGGGAAAAAGGAAAAGGCGAAATCCACCCAGATCGTCATTGACCAGGTGCGCGGTCTTCAGGCTTCGCTTGAAGTGGGGGCGGGCGGGCATGCAGGGGGGCGCCGGATTGTTATTGTCGATCCGGCTGAGGCCATGAATACGGCTGCTGCAAATGCCCTATTGAAGTCGCTCGAAGAGCCGAACGGCTTGGCTATGTATTTGATGCTTAGTCATGCGCCTCGTCGTTTGTTGCCGACTATCCGCAGTCGTTGCCAAGTGATCGACTTTCCGCGTCCGGATACCGCTGAGGCCGTGGGATGGATGAAGCGTGCAGGCATTGTCAATCCAGCGCTGCTCGGGTTTGCCAGTGGTCTGCCATTGGCGGCTAGAGAACTCGCCTCAGGACCGCTGCAGCTCTCTCGCCAGCAACTTGCAGCCGACTTGTCCAATATGCGTGGGCGCGATCCTTTGCGCCTCGCTGCTGACTGGGAAGCGCGCCTGAAGGCCAAAGGGGCTGCCGAGGCTGGCTTCACGATGAGTGTTTTGTTGTCCTGGCTGCAGCGCTGGCTCAGTGATGGGGTGCGGGTGGCTCAGGGTTTGTCGCCTCGTTTTTTTGCCGATCATGCTGCTGAATTGCAGCAATTGGCGCGCGGTAATGGGGATGCATGGCTGCACTGCTATCGGGAGATGAACGCCCATCGTCCGTTGGCGCAACACCCGCTTAATCAACGCTTGTTTCTTGAGGAAATCGCTCTAAATCTGTACCGGCGCTTATTGACCCGCTGAGTCGGGCCCTGGATAGAGCCAGCTCATTTCGGCGGCTTACGCGGCGCTGCGGCTTGACCATCAATGAGGGGGCTTGTTATAAAACCGGTTCTGACAAAGGTTTGCCGCCGGAGTGAGATATCGTACCGGCGATTGATGGAATGACTATCGCAGTTTCAACGCTCAAACATCGAGGGGGTTGTTGTGAACAAATCCGAATTGGTAGAAGTCATCGCGAAGCAGGCAGATATTTCGAAGGCAGCCGCTGGGCGGGCTCTGGATGCCGCCATCGCAGCCATCAAGCAATCCCTGAAGAAGAACAATGATGTCACGCTCGTCGGCTTCGGGACATTTTCTGTCGGAAAACGCGCTGCTCGAACAGGCCGTAACCCCCGTACTGGCGCTGCGATCAAGATCAAGGCAGCAAAAGTTCCTAAATTTCGCCCTGGCAAAGCATTGAAAGATGCTTTAAACTGATCGGCTTAGTGAGCGCTGGTAGCGCTTCGGTTGGGGGCGCTTAGCTCAGTTGGTAGAGCGCCTCCCTTACAAGGAGGATGTCGGCGGTTCGAGCCCGTCAGCGCCCACCAAGTATCCGGTGCTTGCTGTGTTTCAGGTTTTCGCGGAGTGGTAGTTCAGTCGGTTAGAATACCGGCCTGTCACGCCGGGGGTCGCGGGTTCGAGTCCCGTCCACTCCGCCAGATTCAAGACAAAGGCGAACCACGGTTCGCCTTTGTCATATGTGCCGGTCTTCATCCTGCAACTTCTTACTGGTCGCTCATCAATCATGTTTGACGCCGTTCGTAATAATCCCAAAATTGTCCAGCTCTTTCTGGCGCTGATTACGCTGCCCTTTGCCTTCTTCGGCGTTGATGCCTATTTCCGCAATGGCGGCCCGGGTGCCGATGCGGTCGCAAAGGTGGGCAAGGTGGAAATTTCGAGCTACCAGTTGGATCAAGCTGTGCGTGATCAGGAGAACTCCTTGCGCGAGCAGCTGGGTGGAGCGTTTGACAAGGCCTACGTAGAAAGCCCTGCATTCAAGACAGCAGTTCTTGACCGCCTGATCAACGAGACGGCGCTCAAGGGCAGCATCGCTGATAGCCGTTTGGTGGTCAGCGCGGAAGCCGTGCAGAGCTACATCAAGAGCGAGCGCGAGTTTCAGGAAAACGGCCAGTTCTCCTTCCCCATGTATGAAGCTAGGGTGCGTGCCATGGGTCTAACGCCAGCCGCCTTTGAGCAGCGAGTACGGGAAGGGATGGCGCAGCAACAGCTCATGCTTCCGATTGCATACAGTGCATTTGCGCCTGCGCCCAGTGTGCAGTACTTCCTGGCGCTTGAAGCAGAAGAGCGTAGCGTGGCTGAGCTGGTATTCGATGCTGCGGGTTACGCTAGCAAGGTCAAGTTGACTGATGATGCAGCGCGCAAATACTACGATGCTAACCAGGCGCGCTTCCAGACGCCGGAGCAGGTAAGACTTGAGTACATTCAGCTGAGTCTCGAAAGCATTACGCGTAATCTGAATGTTACTGAGGCGGACGCCCGCAAGTGGTACGACGAAAACCAGAAGGCATTTGAGGGTTCGGAAGAGCGCCGTGCCAGCCATATTCTGGTCCAGGTGCCTGCTGATGCAAAGCCTGAGGTTCGGGCTGCCGCGCGCAAGAAAGCGGAAGACATTCTGGCTCAAGTGAAATCGATGCCGGCCAAGTTTGCTGAGCTTGCCAAGAGTGCTTCAGATGATCCTGGATCTGCCGAAAAGGGTGGCGATCTGGGCTTTTTCGGTCGCGGCGCAATGGTCAAGCCTTTCGAGGATGCTGCCTTTGCTTTGAAGCAGCGTGAGATTTCGGGCCTGGTGGAAACTGAGTTTGGCTATCACATCATCCAGCTGACTGATAGTCGTGGCGGCAAAGCCAAGAGTTATGACGAAGTCAAGGCTGATGCTATGGCCGGGGCGCGTAAGCAGATGGGTAATCAGCGCTTTGCAGAGTTGGCAGACCAGTTCGGGAACATGGTTTACGAGCAGCCGGATGCGTTGAAGCCGGTGGCTGACAAGTTCTCTTTGCCACTGGTTCAGACCGATTGGCTGGCGCGTGAGGCGTTGCCTCCGCTGCTTCGTAACGCCAAACTTCAGGCGGCTTTGTTTTCGGCTGACTCCCTGCAGAATCGGCGCAATACCGAAGCGGTTGATCTGGGAAATGGGGTGGTCATTTCTGCCCGCATTCTGGATCATAAGCCGGTTGCGACACGTAGTTTTGATGAAGTGAAGTCGCAGGCCGAAGAGTTGGCGCGTGCCGAAGAGGCTTCCAGGCTTGCTTTGGCTGACGGCGAGGTTGCCCTCAAGAAACTGCAGGCTGGCGAAGTCGTGTCAGGAGGATGGAAATCAGCAAAGAGCGTAAAGCGTGGAAGCCCCGAGTTGAGCGCCGATTCACGCAAAGCTATTTTTGCGGTTTCGACTGACAAATTTCCGGTTTACGCAGGCAGTGCTCATGGCGATGCCTACTCGGTGTACCGTATCGAGAAGGTGAATAAAGGGGCGGAAGTTGCTCCGGCTGAGTTGGTGGAGGCGCGGCGTCAGTTTGCATTGACTTTGGGTCAGGAAGACTTGCGTGCTTACATTGCCGGTATCCGCAATCGCCAAGGAGTGCAAGTCAAGACGCGTGAAGCAACGAAGGCAGACTGACCAAGTTTTGTTGATGAAAAAGCCCGCGCATAAGCGCGGGCTTTTTCATTTCTGGTGCCTGATGATCAGAGTTCTAAGCGCCTGATGGTGAGTGTGAGGTGCTAAACACTGGCTGCACAAAAATGTACTTGATTTTTTATACAGTACTGTATAAAAATACATTTGTGCACAGGAGCCAAACATGAATAACGAACTTACCCGACGCCAGCAGGACATTCTGGATTTTATCCGCGGGAAAATTGTCGAGAGCGGCATTCCTCCTACCCGCGTTGAAATTTCTGCGGCTTTTGGCTTTGCGTCGCCGAATGCTGCTGAGAGCCATTTGCGTGCATTGGCGCAAAAAGGAGCTATCAGGCTGGAGTCGGGCTCTGCACGTGGTATCCGCCTGCTGCAGGATGCGATTGAGCAGGAGCAGGAGAAAGGCTTGCCTCTGATTGGACGTGTCGCGGCAGGCTCGCCCATTCTGGCTCAGGAGCATATCCAGCGTCACTTGCCGGTGGATCCCGGTATGTTCTCTCCAAGAGCTGACTACTTATTGCAGGTGCGCGGACTCTCCATGATCAATGCGGGCATTCTGGAAGGAGATTTACTTGCTGTTCATCGCTGCAGTGAAGCGCGGGATGGTCAGATTGTTGTGGCTCGGGTAGAGGATGAGGTGACAGTGAAGCGATTGCAGCGTCGCCCGCACGGCATTGTCGAGTTGATTGCAGAAAACCCGGATTTTCAACCAATCGTGATCAATACCAAGGACCAAGCACTGGTCATTGAAGGACTTGCCGTTGGTTTGATTCGCGATGTATTTACGCGTCTTTAAGAGTTTTTGTCCTTTCTGGGTGTTCCATAATTTCAGGAAATCAAGGAGTTGTAGCAAATGAAGTCGTCACACAACTATTCAGTCGTTGCTCACAGTCCTTTGCTGGCACAGGCTCAAGCGTGCAAGCCCATCACTGGGGAGGCTGCATTGGCCGTACGGATGTCAATCAAGCCGATGGCGATTCTTGACGTTGTACGCCGACGTGGCCGCAGCTGGGGCCTCCTCGCGCAATACGAAGAGGGGCGTCTGGGTTTGTCTCGCTGAAATCAAGCTTCTATGCGCAGCCCAAGCGACTGGAGCTGTGCAAAAATTTCCGGGTGTAAGGGGACGCCAGCAAGCAGATTGTGCTTGCGCTCCTGCCAGCCGCGCTCGCCCGGCCATGTAAATGGGCGGGCGGCTTCACCAAGGTAGCTTAGATAGCTGTCCACTCGCACATGCAGGGTTTCAAGCCCTCCAAACGCATCCGGATTCATTGCGATGAAGAGCTTGCAGGAGTTCGGATCGAGGCCGCTGCGATCCTTTTCTACAATTTCATGGCCGAAAGCTCCGCCAGCCAGTGCAGCGGTCATGAGTTCCATTATCAGCGCCAGACCTGCACCTTTATGACCGCCAAACGGTAACACTGCGCCGCACAGGATCGCTTTCGCGTCCGTGCTGGGCTGTCCATTGGCATCAAGGCCCCACCCCGCTGGCAGCTCCCGCCCCTCTCGTAGCCAAGTTCCGACCTTGCCGACAGCGGCTTGGCTCATCGCTATATCCAGTACAAGAGGCTCCGCTCCGTTGCTGCGTGGCAGTGCTATGGCAAGTGGATTGTTGCCAATAATCTTGCTTGTGGCTCCCCAGGCGGCCATGGTCGGCATGGCATTGGTTGTGCATAAACCGATCATGCCGGCTTGTGCGGCGTGGCAGGCGTAAGCATGAGCACGCCCCCAATGAGTTGTATGCATGGCGAGGCATGCGCCAATGCCGAATTCGCGTGCGCGCTCAACTGCCTGATCCATTGCGCGGATTGAAACGCTGCGGCCGGGGCCATTATCACCATCCATCATGCAAGTAGCAGCGAAGCCAGTTTTCAGGCTGATCTGCGGTTTGGCAGTGGCGCGCCCGTCTTTAAGCGCGGCGAGCAGTCCTGGAAGCATCCGCACGCCATGAGAAGGAACTCCATGCAGGTCCGCTTCGATCATTATTGATGCTTCTTCGGCTGCCATTACGGCTTCCATTCCCGCTCGTTCCAAGACATTTGAGATAAGTCTAGCGAGTTGTTGATGATCGATTCGGATTGGCGTGTCCATGGGGGCCTTTCTGGAAAGTCTGAAGTGTAAATCCCCTCCAAAGCTCTTGTTCCTGGGGCTAGTGCCTACGGATTGCCACGCAGGCTCAAGATTTCTCCTTGGCGGACGTTACTCCCTTACAGGCGCCAGTATCAAGACTCCTGTGTTTCTCGGTTTCGGGCCGCTGTAAAGCGGCCCGCTTATGTTCTAGTCGTGAAGTCCGGAGGCAGCTCTGTCATCTTTCTAGCTTCTGAAAGAGGCTCCCGGAGCAAGGTGATGAGAGTCTTTTGCGAGTTGTTGATCCAGAGTGCTGATTCCAAGAGAGGAGGGTGTGTGGATCTAAGGAAAGTTGAGTTGGGTGCCTGTAGGCTTCAGCTACTAGCTATGAATGCCTTGCTCGAGCGTGCATGCGCGGGCTTGAGGAGTGAGGAGGATGACTTGCGTTCGTTGCGACGAATCGCGGAGATGAGTGTTAGTTTGCAGGAAGATTCCGGCAGCGTGCGCAAGGAGGATCTGAGTGAAGTCGAGGCTCTTATTCTTTGTCGTCACGAGGCTGGCTGAGCGATTAGTGGCGTAGTCAGCCTCGTGTAGTCCAGCCTAGATCTTCAGCGCTTCGAGAAGATCTGC
Source organism: Uliginosibacterium sp. 31-12 (assembly GCF_030548425.1). Lineage (NCBI taxonomy): Bacteria > Pseudomonadati > Pseudomonadota > Betaproteobacteria > Rhodocyclales > Zoogloeaceae > Uliginosibacterium > Uliginosibacterium sp. 31-12. The sequence continues at coordinate 615,107 of NZ_JAUOOA010000001.1, forward strand.
TTCGAGCTGAACTGTTTTGGCGCTATTCCCCAGCAAGGGGCCGCTCACCAGAAATGTGTCCTCGGCACGTTCGCCAAGTGTGGCAATTTTTGCTGTGTGGAGATTCACTTCATGTGCGGCCAGGATTCTTGCAATCAGAAATAGCAGACCGGGGCGATCGGCTGCAATGATCGACAGGATGTAGTGCTGCCCGCGTTCATCTGGCTGCAAGGAGACGGAGGGAGCGATCGGGAAGTGCTTGAGTTGGCGTGACAGACGGCCGCTGGATGGCGCGTCAACCACATCGGTACGCGCTAACTTAGCGGAGAGTTCATGCTCTATTAATGCGATTACATCTCGATAACTGTCTCGCTCATTGGGGTCCATGACGACAAAGCTGTCCAGCGCGTAGCCGTTGCTGGTGGTGTGAATCTTTGCATCCACGATGCTGTAACCCATGCGCGCAAAAAAAGCGCACAACCTGACGAACAGATCCTGTTGGTCGCGGGTGTATACCATGACTTGGATGCCGGCTTCGACTTGGCTTGGTCGAGCTTTTACGACAGGCTCTTCACTCCGTGGTCGGTAATACAGCATCCGCGTATGCCAGGCGATCTCGTCAGCGTCGTGGCGCAAGAAGTACAGTGTGTCGAGCTCTCGCCAGAAGGCGCTTTCCGAGTCTGGGCGCAAGCCGAAGAAGCGAAGCTTCTGTCGTACGGCTTCCTGCCGCTCTGAAATACCCATTACTTGATCCGGCTGTTTCCCGCGGAGCAACTGGCGCGATGCCAGAAATAGCGCTTCGAGCAGATTGGCCTTCCAGCCATTCCATACCTTGGGGCTGGTGCCGCGAATGTCGGCGTGGGTCAGGATGTATAGCGCAGCCAGACGGCGTTCCGTTCTGACCAGTGCAACAAATTTTCGGATAACGTCCGGGTCTGACAAGTCCTGTTTCTGAGCAATCTGTGACATTGTCAGGTGGTGCTGGACGAGCCAGACCACCAGTTGGTTGTCCTCTTTCGAAAGGCCGTGTTCGCGACAGAAACGGCGCGCGTCGGCCATTCCCAGTGTTGAGTGATCACCGCCACGCCCTTTGGCGATGTCGTGGAAGAGGGCTGCGACGAACAATAGCCAAGGGCGCTCGAATTCACTCGCCAACCGGGTCATCAGAGGATATTCATGAGCATGCTCCTCCATCAGGAAGCGGCGCACGTTACGCAGCACCTGCAGGATGTGCTGATCTACGGTGTAGGCATGGAACAGATCGTGCTGCATCTGGCCAACAATGCGGCCGAAATTAGGCAAGTAGGTGCCCAGGATGCTGTACTGATTCAGACGACGGAACTCATGAGTTTGGCCGCGGGGCTCTTGCAGTAGTTGTAGGAACAAGCCGCGGTTTGTCGAATCACGACGAAAGGCCGGCGTGATTAGTTTGCGGGCGTGCCAGAGGGCGCGTAGAGTCCGAACCGTCATGCCCTTAAGCTCGGCGTGCTGCTCCATCAGCAGAAAGGCTTCGAGGATTGCACTGGGATGACGCTCGAAGAGAGCGTCGTCAACAATGTCTAACTGATCGCCCAGGCTTTGAAAGCGTTCATTGAGGCTATGAGCCTGCCAGGAGGATAGCGGTTGATAGCGAGCGCCTAGGTTTTGCAGCAGGATAGTGTTGAGCTGGGTGATTTTCTTGGCTGCTAGGTAGTAACGCTGCATCATCACTTCTGAAGCGCGGCGCGCCTTGGTCGCCTTGAGGCCGAAGGCTTTGGCCAATGCCTCCTGATGATCGAAGATCAGCCGATCTTCACGGCGATTGGCAATGTAGTGAAGGCGGATACGCACCTGCTGCAGGAGGCGCTCATTCTTGCGTAGTGCATTCACTTCCTCACGCGTGATGAGGCCATGCCGAGCCAGCTCGCTCCAGCGTGTGCCGAGGCCTGACGCAAGCGCTATCCAGATGATGGTCTGAAGATCACGCAAGCCGCCCGGACTCTCCTTGCAGTTGGGTTCGACAGCGTAAGGCGTGTGGTTGAAGCGGTTGTAGCGCTGCTCTTGCTCGGCCCGCTTGGCGTGAAAGAAGCTCTCAGGGTCAAAGCAGCCAGTGGTTCCGGTAACAAAATGCCGATAGAGCGCTTGGCTGCCCGTGAGGCGACGAGATTCGAGTAGATTTGTCTGCACGGTGACGTCGCGGGTGGCTTCTTCAATGCACTCCTCCACGGTGCGCACGCTGTGGCCGATATCCAGACCAAGATCCCAGAGTTGGCCAATGAACTGCTGGATGCGTTCGCTCAGCGCAGGATCTGCGTCTCCTCCGAGTAAGACAAGGATGTCGACGTCAGAGCAAGGATAAAGCTCTCCACGGCCATAGCCGCCCACTGCGACCAGCGTGGCATCGGTTGGCATTCCGGTCACCTGCCAGAGTTCGATCAATATGCCGTCGACCAGCTTTGATCGGCTGTGCAGCATCCTGGTTGGGGTGCCGTGCTGTTCATATTCATTGCGGATCGAGCGCTGGCCTTGCAGTAGGCGGGCGCGCAGCCTTTCGACAATTTCTCGACTCATACGGACGACTCAGTTGCGAGGAATGGACGGGTAGGCCGGGATAATGATCGGCCTGCCTGTAATCCAATCCGGAGCCTTCGGCGCTCCGGCAGAGCTGGTCATAACCTCTACGCCGTCAGCTGTGACCAGTAGAGTGTGCTCCCACTGGGCTGACAGCGAACGATCCTTGGTGATGATTGTCCAGCCATCCGGCAGCTCAGAGATGGCAGCTTTGCCAGCGTTGATCATCGGTTCGATAGTGAAGATCATGCCTTCCAGAAGTTCGGTGCCCGTGCCGGGGCGCCCGTAATGGACGACCTGCGGCTCTTCGTGGAATTTTCGTCCGATTCCGTGGCCGCAAAATTCGCGAACCACCGAAAAACCTGCGCCTTCAGCGTGTTGCTGGATGGCGTGGCCAATGTCGCCCAAGCGTGCTCCAGGGCGTACCTGTGCAATGCCCAGCCACAGACATTCCAGGGTGATTTGGCACAGCCGCTTCGCAAGAATGCTGCTCTCTCCGCCTACGATGAACATACGGCTGGTATCGCCATGAAAGCCGTCCTTGATGACGGTAATGTCTAAATTGACTATATCCCCTTTTTTCAAGGCTTTCGGGCCGGGCACACCATGGCATACCTGATGATTGATCGAGGTGCAGATCGATTTAGGGTATGGGAAGTAACCGGGAGGCGCGTAATTCAGCGGCGCCGGCACACAACCTTGTACCTTGACCATATAGTCATGACACAGACGATCGAGCTCTTCGGTGCTGACCCCGGGGTGAACGAAGGGCTCGATGTAATCCAGTACTTCGGCGGCGAGACGGCCAGCGACGCGCATGCGTTCTATTTCGTCAGCGCTCTTGATGACAATGCTCATTGTGAACAGCTGTTTCATGATCGGGGGAGTGTCAAGGCTAACCCAGAAGGCACTACCGGGCAAACCTGTGCGCCAGCTTGAATGCGCTGAGTTGCTTGAGGCTACGGGCTTTGCGCTGCTATAATCTTTGGCTAAGTCCAGTTCGGACTTGGCTGGTCGTCCGCAGAGCTTCTCTCGGTGGCCAGAAAATCCACACGTTCGCCGGATCGGGTCTGTCTCTTCGGGGCAGCAAGACTGCGCATTGCGCGGCACGGCGAACGGAGGCTAACCCTGATATTTGGAGTATCAAAATGGCAGTGACCATGCGTCAAATGCTGGAAGCTGGTGTCCACTTCGGCCACCAAACACGCTTCTGGAACCCCAAGATGGCCCCCTTTATTTTTGGCCATCGCAACAAGATTCACATCGTCAACCTCGAAAAGACCCTGGTTAAGTACAACGAAGCCATGGCTTTCGTGAAGAAGCTGGCCGCCAACAAGGGTAATGTGATGTTTGTGGGTACCAAGCGTCAGGCTCGCGAGATTCTCGCTGAAGAAGCTCAGCGTGCCGGTATGCCCTATGTTGACGAGCGTTGGCTCGGCGGCATGCTGACCAACTTCAAGACGGTTAAGGGTTCGATCAAGCGCCTGAAGGATATGGAGCAGATGTTTGAAGATGGCTCCGTCGAACGTCTGTCGAAGAAAGAAGCCCTGCTGGCCAAGCGAGAGCTGGAAAAGCTGACCAAGAGCCTTGGCGGGATCAAGGATATGGCTGGTCTGCCGGATGCGATTTTCGTGATCGACGTCGGCTACCACAAGATTGCCATTACCGAAGCCAGGAAGCTCGGTATTCCGGTGATCGGGGTGGTTGATACCAATCACTCTCCCGAAGGCGTGGATTATGTAATCCCGGGTAACGATGACTCCTCCCGTGCTATCCGTCTGTATGCCCAAGGCGTGGCTGATGCTGTGCTGGAAGGCAAGAACAACATGGTGCAGGATATCGTCGCCGCTGCTTCCGACGAATTTGTCGAAGTGCAAGAAGGCGCCGAACAGGCGTAATAAGTCTGCTGCAAGCTCGCTGGTGGTCCGGCTTGTCGGACCGCAAGCGAGCCTGTTGTTTTTGAAGTTAACTTACAGAATTCAGGAGTAAGCATGGCGGCTATTACCGCAAGCATGGTTGCTGAACTGCGCGGCAAGACTGACGCGCCCATGATGGAATGCAAGAAGGCTCTGACCGAAGCTGACGGCGATATGGTCAAGGCCGAAGAAATTCTGCGCGTGAAGCTGGGCAACAAGGCCTCCAAGGCGGCCGCCCGTGTGACAGCCGAAGGCATTGTTGGCACCTATATCTCGGCTGACGGCAAGCTGGCAGCAATCGTTGAAGTGAACTGCGAAACGGACTTCGTTGCCAAGAACGATGATTTCCTGGGCTTTACCAAGTCTGTGGCTGAACTGATTGCAACTCAGAACCCGGCTGATGTGGCTGCTATCTCGGCGCTGCCGCTGGATGGCTCGACCGTTGAAGTCGTGCGTACCGCGCTGGTTGGCAAGATTGGCGAGAACATCAGTATCCGTCGTTTCGAACGCGTCGAAGCCAAGGGCAAGGTGGCTGCGTATATTCACGGTGGCGCCAAGATTGGCGTCCTGGTGGATCTGGTCGGCGGTGAAGATGCTTTGGCGCGTGATATCGCCATGCACATCGCTGCCTCCAAGCCGAAGTCTCTGGATGCTTCTGGTGTCGATGCTGCTGCCATTGACTCCGAACGCCGTGTTGCAATCGAAAAGGCCAAGGAAGCCGGCAAGCCGGAAGCCATGATCGAGAAGATTGCTGAGGGCTCGGTGCAGAAATTCCTCAAGGACGTGACTCTGCTGGGCCAGGTCTTCGTGAAGGCTGAAGATGGCAAGCAGACAATTGAGCAATTGCTGAAGAGCAAGTCTGCTTCGGTTGCTGGCTTCTCCCTGTTCCTGGTGGGTGAAGGCATCGAGAAGAAGGTCAATGACTTTGCTGCTGAAGTGGCTGCTCAAGCAGCTGCCGCCGCTGCTGCACGCTGATCGGAGTACTAAAAATGCCCACTGCCTATAAGCGAATTCTTCTTAAACTTTCCGGCGAAGCCCTGATGGGCGATGATGCTTACGGTATCAACCAGGGTGTGGTGTCCCGCATCGTGGCGGAAGTGGCGGAAGTTGCTCGCCTCGGTGTCGAAGTAGGCATCGTGATTGGCGGTGGCAACATTTTTCGTGGCATGGCTGGCGCGGCTTCCGGTATGGACCGCGCCACTGCCGACTACATGGGTATGATGGCGACCATCATGAATGCCATGGCTCTGGGTGATGCAATGCGTGTGGCCGGCGTGGCTGCCCGTGTTCAATCAGCCCTGAATGTGGAGCAGGTGGTTGAGCCCTATATCCGTAACAAGGCGATCCGTTACCTTGAAGAAGGCAAGATCGTGATTTTTGCGGCGGGTACTGGCAACCCTTTCTTCACCACTGATACGGCTGCTGCTTTGCGTGGCACCGAGATGGAAGCCGAGATTGTGCTCAAGGCAACCAAGGTTGATGGCATCTATACGGCGGACCCGAACAAGGATCCGTTGGCGACTCGTTTCACGAAAATTTCCTTCGATGAAGCTATTTCGCGCAATCTGCAAGTTATGGATGCCACTGCTTTCGCGCTGTGTCGCGATCAAAAGTTACCGATCAAGGTTTTCAGTATTTTCAAGCCTGGTGCGCTGATGCGCGTGGTTATGGGCGAAGACGAAGGTACGCTGGTGCATATTTGAGGGCCTGATGATGATTGCCGAGTTGAAGAAAACCACCGAACAGAAGATGCAAAAGTCCGTTGAGGCCCTGAAGGCCAACCTCGGCAAGGTTCGTACAGGTCGAGCTCATGCCGGCCTGTTGGACCACCTGACGGTTGACTACTACGGTAATCCCACGCCAATCAACCAGGTTGCTAATGTGACCTTGCTGGATGCGCGTACCATCGGGGTGCAGCCGTGGGAAAAGCCCATGATTGCCAAGGTCGAGAAAGCTATTCGCGATTCCGACCTGGGGTTGAATCCTTCGACCATGGGGGATGTGGTACGTGTTCCGATGCCCATGTTGACCGAAGAGCGCCGCAAGGATCTCATCAAGGTTGTCCGTCATGAAGCTGAAGAATCTCGTATCGCCATCCGTAATCTGCGGCGGGATGCCAACAACGGCCTGAAAGAAGCTGTTAAGGCGAAGGAAATCTCGGAAGACGATGAACGACGCACGCAGGATGACGTGCAAAAACTTACTGACAAGTACATCGCTGAAGCCGACAAGCTGCTCGCTCAGAAAGAGCAAGAGCTAATGCAGATTTGATGCGCGCGCCGTAATTGTCCGGTTCGCCATTTCATGCTCTCTCGTCTCATCAGTTCGACTCGCGGCATTCCTGAGCGTAATGATGTTCCTGCGCACATTGCCATTGTCATGGATGGGAATGGGCGCTGGGCGCGCAAGCGCCTGTTGCCCCGGGTTGCAGGACACAAGCGAGGGCTGGATACCGTGCGCAAGGTCGTCAAGCTTTGCGTCGATCAGGGGGTTTCGCACCTGACATTATTTGCTTTCAGTTCGGAGAACTGGCGCCGTCCGGCTGATGAGGTCTCATTCCTGATGCAGCTCTTCATGCAGGCTCTGCGTGAAGAAGTCAAAAAACTCCACAAGAACAACATTCGCCTGCGCGTGATCGGCGATCTTTCTCGTTTTGATCCTGAACTGATCGAAACCATCCGCTTAGCTGAAGTTCAGACTGGCGGCAATACTGCACTCACCCTCTCCATCGCCGCCAACTACGGTGGACGCTGGGATATTGTGAATGCTGTCAATGCCATGTTGGCCTCCAGCCCCGAGAAGCAGGGGGCATACACTGAAGAAGATCTGGCCCCGCATCTATGTCTGGCCGACGCTCCGGAGCCTGATCTCTATATCCGGACAGGTGGTGAGCAGCGCATCAGCAATTTCCTGCTCTGGCAGCTGGCTTACACCGAGTTTTACTTCACCGATTGTCTGTGGCCAGATTTTGATGAGGCTGCTTTTGCACAGGCGATCGATTCCTATCGCAAGCGTGAGCGTCGATTTGGTCGCACCAGTGAGCAACTGGCCAGCGGCCCCGACAAACAGGACTGAATATGCTGAAGCAGCGCGTCATTACCGCACTGATGCTGGGTGTGGGCATCATTCTGGCCATTTTTTTTCTGCCTGATTGGGCCTGGGGGGCTTTAATCTCTCTGGTTGTGCTGCTTGCTGTGCGTGAGTGGTGCGGGCTTGTCAAGATTGGCGTGCTTGGTCAGCTTGTGATCGCATTGCTAAGCGTGCTGCCGATACTCTATTGCGCCAGCACGCCACGTGAATTGATTGAAGATCTTCCGTTTTTGCTTGCTGCGCTGTATCTCATCAGTGTTTCGTTCTGGCTGTTTTCTGTGCCAACCTTTCTGTATTTTCGTATGGAGCCGGCTGGTTGGTACTGGAAGTACTTCGCTGCAATTCTGATGTTGAGTTCCTGTGGGATGGCAATGCTGGAGCTACGGCGTGCCGATCCTCTGCTGATGGTGGCGGCTATTCTGGTGGTATGCATAGCTGATATTAGTGCCTTCTTTGCTGGCAGGCGTTTTGGCAAACGCAAGCTGGCGCCCGAAATCAGCCCAGGTAAAACTTGGGAAGGTGTGTGTGGAGCGATTGCTGGAGTGCTGGTTTTTTGCTTACTGCTGTGGTTTTTTGTGCCAGCAATCCGGAATGCACTGAACCTACCGCTCATGTTGATTTTCTCGCTATTGGCTGTCGCGGTATGTGTAATGGGCGATCTGTATGAATCCTTGCTCAAGCGTGAAGCGGGTGTTAAGGACTCAGGAAGTCTGTTGCCGGGGCATGGTGGAGTGCTGGATAGGATTGATGCAATGCTGGCTTTCATGCCTTGCGCAGGCGCACTGCTTTTGTTTATTCAGCTGGCCTGAGGAGTTCTGGCGTGAAGCAGGTTCTGACTGTTTTGGGCGCGACGGGCTCGATAGGCCTCAGTACGCTGGATGTAGTGAGCCGGCATCCGGAGCGCTATGAAGTCTTTGCGCTGAGTGCCCACCGTCAAGTCGCCAAGCTCGCAGAGCTGTGTCTGCAATTTAGCCCTCGCGTTGCTGTTGTGGCCGGTCCTGGTGAGGCGCTTGAGCTGAGGCGTTTGCTGGTTGGCAGAGTGTTGCCGGAAATTCTGTACGGACCAGAGGCTCTTGAGTTGGTCGCAAGCGCTCCAGACGTCACCACCGTCATGGCGGCGATTGTCGGAGCGGCTGGGTTGGGCTCTTGTCTAGCTGCTGCGCGAAGTGGCAAACGGGTCTTGCTGGCCAATAAGGAAGCTTTGGTCATGGCTGGCGATGTATTCATGAAGGCGTTGCGTCAATCTGGCGCGGTGCTATTGCCTATCGATAGCGAGCACAATGCCGTTTTCCAGTCGCTTCCTGCAGGGTTTGCCTACGGCCTGAAAGGAAGTGGTGTACGCAAACTGGTGCTGACGGCCTCGGGAGGCCCTTTCCGTCAGTTGGAGCCGGCTTTGCAGCGTACAGTGACCCCGGAACAGGCTTGTGCACATCCGAACTGGTCTATGGGACGCAAGATTTCAGTTGATTCCGCCACGATGATGAACAAGGGGCTGGAGGTTATTGAGGCGAGCTGGATTTTCGGTGTCGATGCAGAGCGGATTGATGTGTTGATCCATCCGGAGAGCGTGATCCATTCCATGGTGCAGTACGAAGATGGTTCTGTGATTGCCGAATTGGGTAATCCGGATATGCGCACCCCGATTGCTCACGCACTGGCTTATCCGGAGAGGATCTGCTCGGGCGTCGAGAGTCTGGATCTCACCCGTATTGCTCGCCTTAATTTTGAAGTGCCAGATTTTGGGCGTTTTCCTTGTCTGCGGCTGGCTTATGCAGCACTGAAGGCTGGACGGAGCGCCCCTGCGCTTCTCAATGCGGCGAACGAGGAGGCTGTTTCTGCGTTCCTTGAGCGTCGCCTGCGTTTTGATCAGATTGCCCGCGTGGTTGAGGCTGTGCTGGATTCGGCGGAGGTGGTTGAGCTGAATGATCTTGATGCTGTCCTTGCGGCAGACGCACGGGCTCGCGAGTGCGCGCGTGTGCAGATTCGTTGTCTCGAAACGGTTACCGCATGAGCATCCTGCACTACGCCTTGTCTTTTTTGTTGGCTATCGCCGTCCTCGTGGCTATCCACGAATGCGGCCATTTTCTGGCTGCCCGCTGGTGCGGGGTTAAGGTTTTGCGTTTTTCTCTGGGCTTTGGTCCAGTGATGTTTTCGCGGCGTTTCGGCAAGGATGAGACTGAGTTTGTACTGGCGGCTGTGCCACTTGGAGGCTATGTTCGTATGCTGGATGAGCGCGAGGCTCCGGTTGCGAACGGCGAGTTAGCGCGTGCATTCAACACTCAGTCCGTTGGCAAACGCAGCCTCATCGTGCTGGCGGGGCCGTTAGCGAATTTTCTGCTGGCGGTGCTGGTGTATTCGTGTCTGGCTTGGGCCGGTACCCGCGATTTGCCGGCCCGGCTTGGTGCTGTGCCGGCTGCGACAGTTGCTGCCCAGGCCGGATTGCGTGAAGGCGACGTCGTCCTGCGCGTGGATGGCCGGGATGTGCGTGGCTGGAGTGAGTTGCGTGCACGATTGCTGCAGAACGCGCTGAGTGAAGAAGTGCTTGTGCTCGATGTGCAGCGTGGTGAAGCTGAGCTTACCTCTTTGAACTTGCCGCTTGCTGGCATCGAGATTGACGAGCGCGCAGCCGACCCGATGTTGCAACTGGGGCTCGTGCTGCCGCCTCCACGAATTCCACCAGTGCTTAGCAAGCCGTTGCCGGCCAGTCCTGCCGCACGTGCTGGATTGCTCGCTGGAGATCGCATCCTGGCCGTGAATGCTCAGCACATTGAGATATGGGCTGAGTTCGTTGAGCGGATTGCCTCCTCTGCCGGAAAAGACGTTTTGCTGGAAGTGCAGCGTGGCGAGTCTGTAATGCAATTGACCGTACGACCTGAAGCCCAGGCTGGGAGCACGCGTGGCCGCATCGGCGTTGCGGTGCAGACAGATGGCATTGATCTGCAGCGCGATTCAATCGAGGTGCGCTACGGTCTGTTCGAGGGGGTGTTTCAGGCGATTACTCAGACTTGGAATACGAGCCGTTTTTCGCTTGAGGTAATGGGGCACATCCTGACTGGGCGTGTCTCTTTACGCAACATATCCGGACCGGTGACCATCGCTGACTACGCAGGTCAGAGTGCCAGCGCCGGGCTTGACACTTACCTGCGTTTTCTGGCGATGGTGAGTATCAGCCTTGGTGTGCTGAATCTGCTGCCTGTGCCGATTCTGGATGGGGGACACTTACTGTATTATGTGATCGAGTACATCCGGGGAAAGCCTCTGTCAGCGCGGCTTGAGGAGCTCGGGCAACGGCTGGGGATGATCATCCTTGCACTACTGATGTCACTGGCCTTTTTCAACGATCTCAATCGGGTATTTTTCGGCTGATGTCAAAGACTTTTACTGCAATCCAGATTGGAGTCCTAGCACTCCTGTCTCCGCTTTCCTTTGCCTACTCGCCTTTCGTTGTCAAGGATATCCGCGTTGAAGGGGTTCAGCGTACCGAGGCTGGTACGGTGTTCAACTACTTGCCGATCCGGATCGGCGATTCAGTTAGCGAAGATGCCGTCGCCAAAGCCATCAAGGCTTTGTACGCCACCGGTTTTTACCGTGACGTGCGTATCGAGGTTGAAAAAGATGTGCTGGTCGTCATTGTCGACGAACGAGCAGCAATTGCGCAGATCGCCTTCTCCGGCAACAAGGAGTTTGACGCTAAGGATCTGCTCAAGGGCCTCAAAGAGGTTGGGCTCGCTGAGTCACGCACTTTTGACCGTTCCCAGCTGGAAAAGGCCGAGCAGGAAATCAAGCGCCTCTATCTGACCAAGAGCTACTACGGTGCCGAGGTGCGAACCACGGTTTCACCGCTTGAGCGCAATCGTGTGGCCATTAACTTCGAAGTGAAGGAGGGCCAGGTTGCTCGCATCAAGAATATCCGCATCATCGGCGCATCTGCTTTCAAGGAAGACCGGTTGCTTGGCTTGATGAGTCTCGAGGAGTCTGGCGGCATATTCTCCTGGTTTCGCAATGCAAAGTATTCGAAGCAACAGTTGCTTGCGGATATCGAAGAGTTGCGTTCCTGGTACTTGGATCGCGGGTATCTGAATTTTTCGATTGAGTCCACCCAGGTTTCCATTACGCCAGACAAGCAGGATGTCTACGTTTCACTTGCCATCAATGAAGGTGAGTTGTACCGGATCGGTTCCGTGAAGCTGGCTGGCGAGTTGCTTGTGCCGGAAAAAGAGTTGCGCGCGCTGGTGACACTCAAGGCTGGCGATGTTTACTCCCGCGCCAAAGTCAATGACGTAACTCGCGCGATTGCTGACCGTCTGGGGAACGATGGTTATGCATTTGCCAACGTGAATGCGGTACCGGAACTTGATGAAGCCAATCGAACGGTTTCGCTGACCTTGTTCGTGGATCCTGCACGCCGTGCATATGTTAATCGAATCAACGTGGTCGGTAACAACAAGACACGGGAAGAGGTTGTGCGCCGTGAAATGCTTCAGATGGAAAGCGCCTGGTTCGATCGTGCCAGCGTTGATAAATCCAAGCAGCGCATCGATCGCACTGGGTTTTTTCAGGATGTGTCAATCGATACAGTGCCGGTGACCGATGCCGCAGATCAGGTTGATCTGAATGTGAACGTCAAGGAACGTTCAACCGGCTCGCTTTCCCTTGGTCTGGGCTATTCTGCGACGGATAAACTCGGGCTTATGGCGTCGATTTCCCAGAATAACCTGTTCGGTAGCGGGAATGCATTGTCGCTGGCCGTCAATACAGGCAAGGTCAATCGCACTGCGTCGCTGAGTTATGACAATCCGTACTGGACAGTAGACGGTGTCAGTCGCGGTTTCGATATTTATGAGCGCAAGACTGATACTGACTCGCTCTCTGTTGGCCGTTATGCCAGCGACGCTAAGGGGGGAGGGGTTCGTTTTGGCGTTCCAATAGGTCTGGATCAACGTATTCATCTGGGCGTTTCAGTTGATAACACGGTTACAACCGTTTACGACGATAGCCCTCAGCAGTACAAAGACTTTGTCAAGCAGTTCGGCGAGGATAATACGACCTTGGCATGGACTGCAGGTTGGTCCAGCGATAAGCGTGACAGCTATCTCTATCCGATGCGTGGCCTTTACCAGAAGGTCAACATGGAAATTGCTACACCACCTGCAGAGATGCAGTATGTGAAATTCACATATCAGCTAAAGGATTACGTGCCGGTCAGTACTGACTCTTCACTGATGCTGAGTACAGATTTTGGTTATTCAACCGGTTATGGTGGAAAACCGGTCCCGTTTTACAAATACTATTATGCTGGTGGTATTGGAACTATTCGGGGCTACAAGGATAATTCTCTCGGTGCGAAAGTGACCGATGAAAGTGGCAATGAGACGGGCGACACGCTGGGCGGAACCAAGCGTTGGGTGAATACTGCTGAACTCTTTTTCCCAATGCCAGGTGTCAAAGAAAAGGATCGCAGTATGCGTCTGAGCGTTTTCTTTGATGCCGGCGTCCTTTGGGGGGTGAGTGATGCGCATTTTGGGGCTCAAGAGATGCGCTACAGTACCGGCCTTGGTTTTCAATGGATGTCGCCGATTGGGCCGCTCAAATTCAGTCTGGGCTTCCCGATTAAACCGAAGTCTGGTGATGAAACCCAGCGCTTTCAGTTCATGATCGGTGCGGTCAATTAAGCAAGGAGGAGCGAGCAATGCGTGTGCTGGTTGTAGCTTTCTTGTGCGCGGTGCTGGCCCTGCCTGGTATGGCTACGGCACAGATGCGGATCGGATTCGTGAATGCTGAACGGGTTACGCGAGAGTCTGCCCCGGCACAGCGTGCCTTGAAGCGCTTGGAGCGCGAATTCGATAAACGACAGACCGAGCTGCGTAAGATTGAATCGCAGATGCAGTCCATGCAGGCTGCGCTGGAAAAAAACGCTCCTTCTCTGCCGGATACAGAACGGCGCAGCAAGGAGCGTGAGTTTTCTGATCTCAGCCGTGACTTCCAGCGCAAGGAGCGGGCGTTGAGAGAAGACTACGCACAACGCCAGAACGAAGAGCTTGCCGGGATTCAGGATATGGCCAACCGCGTGATCCAGCAGATCGCGGAGCGCGAGAAGTTTGATCTGATCCTGCAGGAGGCGGTCTATTTCAGCCCGAATATTGATATCACGGAGAAGGTGCTTAAGGCCCTCTCTGACATCAGGTGAGCTGCGTGAATTTTAGTCTGCAAGAAATCGTTGAGTTGCTGGGTGGCGAGCTGCGGGGTGATGCAAGCGTGTCCATTTCTCAGGTCGCGCCACTTGAGCGTGCATCAATTGGCGAGATCGGATTTGTTGTACATCCTAAATATCGCCAAGCCTTGGTGGGTACCCAAGCTGCTGCAGTGATTTTGCCAGTTTCAATGGCTGAAGAAACTGCCTTGCCGCGTATCATTGCGGCGGATCCCCATCTTTATTTTGCGCGCGTGGCTCAATTACTGAATCCTGCGAAGGGTCCTTCTGCGGGGATTCACCCGCGCGCGGTCGTTCTCTCCGAGTTGCCCGACTCAGTCAGTGTTGGGGCAATGGCGTATGTCGGAGAGGGCTGCATTGTGGGCGAAAATGTCGTGATCGGCCCCGGCTGTGTTGTCGAGCAAGGCGTTTCGATCGGAGAGGGCAGCACGTTGCGCGCAAATGTAACGGTGTATGCAGATTGTATCGTCGGAAAGAATTGCATTCTGCACGCGGGCTCTGTGGTCGGAAGCGATGGTTTTGGCTACGCTCGGCACAAGGACGGTCGCTGGGAAAAAATTCCTCAGATTGGCCGCGCTGTGCTCGGCGATGGTGTCGAACTCGGCGCAAATGTCACGGTGGATCGCGGCGCGCTGGATGATACGGTTATCGGGAATGGCGTCAAGATCGATAACCTTTGCCACATTGCACACAATTGCGTGATCGGTGATAACACTGCGATGGCGGCACAGGTCGGCATTGCGGGTAGCTCGCGTGTCGGAAGTCGCGTCATGCTGGCGGGGCAGGTCGGTGTTAACGGTCATATCGAGATCGGCAATGACATTCTGATTTCTGGCGCCACAGCTGTGACCAAGGACATCAAGCAGCCCGGGGTTTATACCGCCATGTTCCCCGCAGAGCCGCACAAGGATTGGATGCGCAACGCAGCGCGTTTCAAGCGAATCGAAGCGATGTATGAGCGCATACGAGACATGGAAAAGAAACTTGAAGAATTGGAGAACAAGAAGTGAGTGGGATGGATATTCACCAAATCATGAAGTATCTGCCGCATCGTTATCCGTTCCTGCTTGTGGATCGGGTGATCGAAATGACGCTTGGGGAGCGCATTACGGCGATCAAGAACGTGACGATCAATGAGCCGTTCTTCGTTGGACATTTTCCTCATTCACCCGTCATGCCCGGTGTGCTGATCATCGAAGCAATGGCCCAGACAGCAGCGATTCTTTCCTTCAAGTCGCGCGGAGCCATTCCGGATGAGAACACCATCCTGTATTTTGCCGGGATCGACAATGCCCGCTTCAAGCGCCCGGTTCTGCCGGGTGATACGCTGACCTTCGAAGCCAAGCTTGAGCGTGAAATGCGCGGTATCTGGAAGTATTCGGCCATCGCCCGGGTCGGCGATGAAATCGCGGCTCAAGCCGATCTCATGTGCGCCATCAAGCAAATCGCATGATTCACGAAACAGCCATCGTCCATCCCTCTGCGAAGATTGCGGAAGGTGTTGAAATCGGCCCCTATAGCGTTATCGGTGAGCACGTCGAGATCGGTGAGGGAAGTGTTGTCGCCTCGCATGTCGTGATCAAGGGGCACACCCGGATCGGGCGCGAAAACAGGATTTTCCAGTTCGCTTCGCTGGGCGAGATTCCGCAAGACAAAAAGTATGCGGGCGAGCCGACTCGGTTGGAGATCGGCGATCGCAACATGATCCGCGAGTACTGCAACTTCAACATCGGTACCGCCCAGGATGCGGGGGTTACGCGCATCGGGAACGACAACTGGTTCATGGCCAGCGTGCATATCGGACATGATTGCCAGGTCGGTAACAACACGATCATGGCCAATAATGTGACCTTGGGCGGTCATGTGCATGTGGGTGATTTCGCCATTCTTGGTGGTATGGCTGCAGTGCATCAGTTCTGCATTATTGGTGCGCACTGCATGGCTGGCGGTGGTTCTATTATTACGCAGGACATTCCGCCGTTCGTGATCAGTAACGGCAGCCCTTGCACCCCGCATGGCATCAATAGCGAGGGCCTGAAGCGGCGCGGCTATTCGTCCGAGGCGATCATGGCGATCAAACGTGCTTACAAGGCGATTTATCGTCAGAATCTGTCGCTCGAAGAAGCCAAGGCCAGCATCTCTGCTGCGGTGGGTGGGGTACCGGAGCTGCAGTTGCTGCTTGATTTCTTCGCGGTCTCCACGCGCGGCATCATCCGCTGAATCCAGGAGGCAGTATGCGAATCGCCATGGTGGCCGGTGAGGCCTCGGGGGATCTGCTGGCCTCACACCTGATCGCTGCCGTGCGTGAACGTGTGCCTGATGCCGAGTTCGTCGGTATCGGTGGTCCGCGCATGCAGGCGGCCGGTCTGCAGTCTTGGTGGTCGGCTGAAACTCTCGCGGTCATGGGTTTTGTCGACGTGCTCAAGCGTTTGCCTGAGCTTCTGCGCGTTCGGAGCGGTCTGTTGCGGCGCCTTAAGCAGGAGCCACCGGATCTCTTTATCGGAGTCGACGCGCCGGATTTCAACCTTCCGGTTGAACGCAAGCTGCGTCGAGCAGGTGTTCGTACCATGCATTATGTCAGTCCCTCGATTTGGGCTTGGCGTGGTGGCCGGGTGTACAAGATTGGACGGGCTGCGCAGCACGTGTTGTGCCTGTTTCCATTCGAGCCTGAAATCTATGCCAAGCAAGGCATCGCCGCGAGCTTTGTCGGGCATCCTCTGGCCGATGTATTTCCGCTTGAAGATCAGCGACTCAAGGCGCGCGAACTTCTGCAGATTGATGCTGAAGAGCAAGTCCTTGCGATCCTTCCCGGGAGCCGCAATGGTGAGGTTAGCCGCCTAGCTCCGATCTATGTGGAAACCATCAAGCGTTTGGCTGCTGAGCGTCCCGCACTTCGGTTTCTCGTGCCTCTGATTACGCGCAGTACCCGGGATATTTTCGAAAAGGCTCTACATGAGGCCGGTGCGGGTGAGTTGCCTATACGCCTGATGTTTGGGCATGCTCATGATGCGATGGCTGCCTCGGATGTAGTACTCGTGGCAAGTGGGACGGCAACACTGGAAGCTGCTTTGCTGAAACGCCCAATGGTCATCAGTTACAAAGTTGGTAAATGGACTTTCAAGATCGTGCGGGCCATGGGTTATCTTCCCTGGGTGGGTTTGCCCAATATCCTGGCGCGTGAGTTCCTAGTGCCAGAGTTGCTTCAGAACGATGCCACGCCCGAGAAACTTTCCGCTGCGCTTGGTAAGTGGCTGGATGACGCGGCTGCTCGTGCAACCTTGGCCGGAAAGTTCGAACAGATGCATCTGAGCCTGCGTCAGAACAACGCGGATAAAGCCGCTGCAGTAGTGCTCGCTGCCTTGGGGCGTTCATGAGCAATCTACTGATATGTGGCGTGGACGAGGCAGGGCGTGGCCCGCTGTGCGGGAGTGTGGTGGCTGCAGCAGTGATCCTCGATCCGCAGGCTCCGATCGAGGGGCTAGCGGACTCCAAGAAGCTCAGCCCAGGCCAGCGTGACAGGCTGGCGCTGGCAATCAAGGCGCGCGCCCTGAGTTGGGCGGTGGCTGAGGCCAGTGTTGAGGAGATTGACCGTCTTAATATTCTGCACGCCACCATGCTTGCCATGCGGCGTGCTATCGAGGGTTTGTCCCGAGCTCCTGGTTTGGCTTTGATCGATGGTAACCGGGTGCCTCCTGGCCTTGTGATGACAGTACGTGCGATCGTCAAGGGCGATGCACTGGAGCCTGCTATTTCTGCCGCGTCCATCTTGGCCAAGACCCATCGTGATGCACAGCTCGAAGAGTTGGATCGCGTCTATCCGCAGTATGGTTTCGCCGCACACAAGGGCTATCCAACTCCTGCACATCTCGCGGCGCTGAGCCGCCATGGGGTAACCCCGGTGCATCGGCGCAGCTTCGGTCCCGTCGCAAGCTTGCTGGCGCAAGGTAATCTCTTCGGCGACGGAGCATGAAGCACATCTCTTCACGTGACAACGCTCAATTCAAGCGCCTGAAGGGACTTGCCGAAGACGCTCGCAGCCGTCGCGCCGAGGCAGCGACCCTGATAGATGGTGAGCATCTGCTGGAGGCAGCTCTTGAGAGCGACTGGCCCTTGAGTCGTTTGTTGTTGCAGGAGGGTATGGAAAATTCGCCAGTTGTGCGCAGTGCGCTGGCAGCTTTGGGAGAGCGGGGATTGTCTCCGGAAGTGCTGGTGTTGGCTCCAGCGCTCTTCAAAGCATTGAGTCCGGTCGTGACTCCCACCGGTATTCTGGCTGAGATCCCGTTGCATGGGCCGCGACGGGAAACGGATAGCACTGATGATGTGCTGGTACTGGCCGGCGTGCAGGATGCCGGCAATCTCGGCACGCTGCTTCGCACAGCTGCCGCGGCCGGTTGTCGTCAGGCCTGGCTGGACCGGCAATGCGCCCAGGCTTGGTCACCTAAGGCCATGCGCGCGGGGATGGGGGCACAGTTCCGGCTTGTCATTGAAGAGGGCTGCGATCTTGTGCAGCGCTTAGCCAATTGCGGTCGGCAGGTGCTGGCTACGAGTCTGGCGGACGATAGCGTCTCGCTCTACGCACTTGATCTGAGCGTGCCTAGTGTTTGGGTGTTTGGCTCCGAAGGTCAAGGGGTGCCAACAGATTTGCTGGCGCTTGCAAGCAGGAGGGTGACGATCCCTATGCCTGGCATGATCGAATCTCTGAATGTGGGTGCAGCAGCAGCCGTCTGTTTGTTCGAGCAGGTTCGACAGCGTATTTGAGTTGGAGTGCGTTGGCGTTTTGTCTGGATCAAGGCAAACGCATTTGTGATGTGATGCAATGCAGCACCCTCGCAACAACAGGTCGATACGACCGCTCCGGAGCCCGAATCCATGATTGATCGTCCCCTTGTAGAAAAATCCGCCGCCAGCGGGCAACGAAAGATGAGCTTGCTCGAACGCGACCCCGCACGCTATCTGATGCGCGCGGTGCTCGCTGGCATGTATTTGTCCATCGTGGTCTTCGTGTACTGGGCGTTGTCACATAACTTGCATGGATCTCCATTCGGTAAAGTGATCGCTTCCGCTTTCTTCGGCGTGGGTCTTTCGATCATCGTATTTACGAATGCCGAATTGTTCACGAGCAACAACATGTACCTCGCGGTATCGTCCGCAGAGGGGCGTACCACCTGGTTCCAGAGTTCGGTGTTGTGGACGGTCTGTTACGCCGGTAACCTTGTGGGGGCACTGATCGTCGCTGGCTTGCTGTATGGCGCCGGAACCCTGGCAGAACTGCCTGCTGATCACGCTCTTTATGTCGGCGCTGCACACAAGGTGCATCAGGGCGCGCTAGCCATCTTCATCAAAGGCATTCTTGCCAACTGGGTGGTGTGCCTTGCCGTGCGTTTGGCACTGTCGATGAAGGAAGATATAGCCAAGATTTCGATCATGATTCTGGTGGTTTTCATCTTCCTTTATCTGAGCTTTGAGCACTCGATAGCCAACATGGGTACGTTCTCGATGTCGCTCCTCGGCAACGGCAGCATCGACCTTCGTGATGCGCTCTACAACCTAGTCTTCAGCACCGCAGGCAATATCGTTGGTGGCGCAGTCTTTGTTGGTCTTCCTTTCCGTTATCTGAATCCGGAAGAAGCACGTCCGGGTGCCTGATGACAGTGGCGGCGGCTCCTTTTACGGAGCCGTTTGCCCTTTCGTCCCTAAAGTTTCTCCATTCAAGGCCGAAATCTCCTCTATCGCCGCCGTTCCAATGAACAGCAGATGGAGGATTGAAGTGAGCCGAGGCAGTGTGTACGGAATCAGCCGCGTTGATAACGAAGTCAGCCGTACCCACGGCTGGCTCGTCACCGTTCAGCGGCGCGGCCAGATCTTCCGCAAGCATTTCAGCGATGGCGTGCACGGCGGCAAGCAGAAATCCTTTCTGGCAGCCAAGCAGTACCGTGATGAAGTCATCGCAAAACATCCACCCTTCTCGATGCGCGAGTACTCCAACATCGTCAAGAAGAACAATCGTTCTGGTGTTGTTGGTGTATGCCGCTACTGTGCCTCCGAAACCCGCGATCTGCCGGAAGAAAAGCAGCGCTGGTTCTGGGTGGCCTCCTGGCCGCTGCCGGATGGGCGCCGCAAACGGGTGAAGTTCTCCGTCAAGAAGTATGGTGAGGAAGGTGCTTTCAAGATGGCCCTCAAGGCCCGCAAGGACGCGCTCAAATCACTTGATGGCGAGTTTGATCCGGGTGCAGTACGGCGCAAGCCAGCACGGCGCCGCAAGGCAGAGGCCGAGCCGGCAAAGCCAGCGCTTTGAAGCGCACCGTGATCCACAGCCCGCAGCCGCAATGTCTGCGGGCTTTTACGTTCACCGGCTACACTTGCATCTTTGCTTGGGTACAGCGGCTTTGCGATGAATGATGAATGATGAACAGCTTCTGCGTTACTCCCGCCACATCTTGCTGCCCGAATTGGGTGTTGAGGGGCAAGAGGCCATCTCGGCAAGCAGGGTGCTGATCGTTGGCGCTGGTGGGTTGGGTTCGCCGGCGTCAATGTATCTTGCCGCTGCTGGAGTGGGAGAGATCGTTCTGTGCGATGGTGATACCGTTGATCTCTCGAATCTGCAACGTCAAATTCTGCATGTAGCCGATTCGATCGGCCAGAACAAGGCTGCCTCGGGCAAAGAGTGCCTGGCTCGTGTGAACCCCCTCACGCAGGTGCGCGCAGTGGAGTCCAGACTCGATGAACTGGCGCTGGCTTCGCTTGTGCAGGATGTTGATCTGGTGCTGGACTGTACCGACAACTTTGCGACCCGCCATGCGATCAACCGCGTTTGTGTCGCCGCCTGCAAGCCGCTGGTGTCCGGTGCCGCGGTGCGTTTTGATGGACAGGTTTCAGTGTTTGATCTGCGTGAGCCAGGCAAGCCTTGCTACCACTGCCTGTTTCCTGAAGGGGAGGATGTGGCCGAAATGCGCTGTGCAGTCACTGGCATCTTTGCTCCGCTGACGGGCATTGTCGGATCCATGCAGGCGGCCGAGGCACTCAAACTGCTGGCTGGCTGTGGTGAGCCTCTAGTGGGGCGGCTGCTGGTGCTAGACGGCCTGGCAATGCGTTGGCGCGAAATGCGTTATGCGCAGGACCCACATTGCACGGTGTGCGGGTCGCCGGCTTGAGGCTTTCGTTCAGGCTGACTGGATGGCGGATACGCCACTCAACTGGCTAATGCCGGCGAATAGCGAATCGAGTTGCTGGCTGATTTTGCTGGCAGCCGTAAGCGCCTCGCCGAACATAATCAATTCGCCAAGCACCATGCGATCGCTGTTGTCTTCCTTATCCTGATTTAGCAGGCTGGTCAGGATTAGAGCATCGGCCAGCTGTCCAAACCCCGAGCTGAGGTTCGTGGTTGCGCTAGCCGCTGCGGGGGCGATGTTTGGGACTTGAGCGTTTCCGCCAACAAACAGGGCGGAATCGAAGGCGGATACTGCGGGAATCATTTTTAGCGCTTTAGTAGTAGTTCTGTTGAGCGAACTCTACGTTTTTCGCTTGCTGTTTTGTAAGAAGTTTTCTTACGGCGTGATCTGTGCCACAGCGTCAGCACATGCGGAAACACAAGTTGTCAGTTGTGCTTGAATTGCCCCTGGATACGCAGATCTGGGCCGATAGGCTCAAGGCTGTTGATGGTGAGTCGAGGAGCCTCAGTCAGCGTAGCGAGCGCCGGCAAGTCGAACATGCCTCGCGAGCCGCTGCCGAGCAGGCTGGGTGCGAGGTAGAGCAGCAAGGCATCAGCTAGGCCGGCAGTGATCAGGGCTCCGTTAAGCTGTGCGCCGGCTTCGGTGATGACCTCATTGATCCCGCGCCGTCCCAGTTCGCGGAGCAGGGCGCTGAGGTCTACTTGATTGTCAGCGCCAGGGAGCTGCAGTACTTCGACCCCCTGGCTTGTGAAATCATCATGGCGTGTTACATCGGCGCAGCAGGTCACAATCAGGGCGCGGCCATCAGCCAGTACGGCTGCATCGGGCGGGCAGCGCAACTGGCTGTCGACGATGATTCGAAGTGGCTGGCGCACAAGTTCGATATCACGCACGGTGAGGCGAGGGGCGTCGGCCAATACCGTACCGATGCCGGTCAGGATGGCGCAAGAGCGTGCTCGCCAGTGTTGGCCATCAAGTCGTGCTTCGGGGCTGGTGATCCATTGACTCACGCCATTGGCGAGTGCGGTACGGCCATCCAGTGAGGCGGCTGACTTTATTCGG
The DNA here is from genome assembly GCF_030548425.1 of Uliginosibacterium sp. 31-12. Classification (NCBI taxonomy): domain Bacteria; kingdom Pseudomonadati; phylum Pseudomonadota; class Betaproteobacteria; order Rhodocyclales; family Zoogloeaceae; genus Uliginosibacterium; species Uliginosibacterium sp. 31-12. The sequence continues at coordinate 637,084 of NZ_JAUOOA010000001.1, forward strand.
AGCCAGGGGCGGCCGCGCTCCATGCGGGCGACGAAACCTTCGTTGAGCTGACGGGCCTGGTTTTCGAATAGCCCGCAGCGGGTTTCGATCCCCGCCTCACGCAGGCCTTGCAGCCCGCGTCCGGCGACCAGCGGATTGGGGTCCTGCGTGGCGCACACAACATGGCGCACACCACTGTTGATCAGGGCTTGGGCGCAGGGGGGCGTGCGACCGAAGTGCGAGCACGGCTCTAGCGTGACATAGGCCGTTGCGCCATTGGCCAGCGCGCCGGCCTGACGCAGGGCATGAACTTCGGCGTGCGCTTCCCCAGCACGCTCATGCCAGCCTTCGCCGACGATCTTGCCTTCGCGCACGATGACGCAACCCACGCGCGGGTTGGGCATGGTGGTGTAGAGGCCGCGCGCGGCAAGTTCGAGGGCGCGGGCCATGAAACGCTCATCTTCAGGCTGGAACACGGTTAGCTGCGGCTACGTGGGCGGGGTTTCGCGGGGGTAGTGACTTCGCGGATGGCTTCGGAGAACTCCTCCGCATCCTCGAAGTTGCGGTAGACCGATGCAAAGCGGATGTAGGCGACCTTGTCTAGACGCTTCAATTCGCGCATCACCAGTTCTCCCAGTTTTTCGCTTGGAATTTCGCGCTCACCCAAGGAAAGCAGGCGGCCTTCGATGCGATCCAGCGCGGCTTCAACGCTTTCCGCTGTCACCGGGCGCTTGCGCAGCGAGAGCTTCATGCTGCCCAGCAGTTTTTCGCGCTCGTACTCCGCACGGCTGCCATTTTTTTTTACCACCTGAGGCATCTTGAGTTCGATGCGCTCATACGTGGTGAAGCGCTTGTCGCATTCGTTGCAGCGACGGCGGCGGCGGATCAGGTCGCCTTCCTCGTTTTCACGGGTGTCGGTGACCTGGGTCGATGGGGTGCCGCAAAACGGACATTTCATTGTGCGTGCTCGTGCTGTGAAGGGCCTGCCAAATGAAAACGCGACCGGTCTGTACGGGAGAAATCCGTTCCAGAATCCGGTCGCATCAGGTTTTGCACCGTATGTATTGAAGCGGCTTACGCGCCGTACACCGGGAACTTCTTGCACAGCACCGAGACTTCATTGCGTACGCGCTCGGCGACCGCTTCGTCGTTCGGCGCATCAAGCACGTCAGCCACCAGATGGGCAACGCGCTCAGCTTCGATCTCCGTGAAGCCGCGGGTCGTCATGGCTGGGCTACCGATACGGATGCCGCTGGTGACGAAGGGTTTTTCCGGATCATTCGGGATGCCGTTCTTGTTGACCGTGATGTGGGCACGGCCCAGCGCAGCCTCGGCTTCCTTACCGGTGATCTTCTTGCTGCGCAGATCAACCAGGAAAAGATGGCTTTCGGTGCGGCCGGAAACGATGCGCAGGCCACGTTCTTCACCCAGCACGCGGGCCATGACGCGAGCGTTCATGACTACTTGTTCCTGATACTTTTTGAACTCCGGCGTAGCAGCTTCCTTGAATGCGACGGCCTTGGCGGCGATCACATGCATCAGCGGGCCGCCTTGTAGGCCTGGGAAGATCGCGGAGTTGATGGCCTTTTCGTGCTCGGCCTTCATCAGGATCACGCCACCGCGCGGGCCGCGCAGAGTTTTGTGGGTGGTAGAAGTGACGACGTCGGCGTGCGGCACCGGGTTCGGGTAGTAACCCGCGGCGATCAGGCCAGCGTAGTGCGCCATGTCCACCCAGAAAATCGCACCGATTTCCTTGGCAATCTTGGCGAAACGCTCGAAATCGATACGCAAGGCGTAAGCGGAAGCACCGGCAACGATGATTTTTGGCTTGTGCTCGCGGGCCAGGGCTTCCATCTTGTCGTAGTCGATTTCTTCCTTGGCATCCAGACCATAGGCGACGACGTTGAACCACTTGCCGGACATGTTTAGCGGCATGCCGTGGGTCAGGTGGCCGCCTTCAGCGAGGCTCATTCCCATGATGGTGTCGCCAGGTTTGGCGAAGGCCATCAGCACGGCCTGGTTGGCCTGCGAGCCGGAGTTCGGCTGCACGTTCGCGCAGTCGGCGCCGAACAGCGCCTTGAGGCGGTCAATGGCGATCTGCTCGGCCACGTCCACGTACTCGCAGCCGCCGTAGTAACGCTTGCCGGGATAGCCCTCGGCGTACTTGTTGGTCAGTTGCGAGCCCTGCGCTTCCATGACCGCACAGCTCACGTAGTTTTCGGAGGCGATCAGCTCGATGTGATCTTCCTGACGCTGGTTTTCATCGGAAATGGATGCAAACAGCTCGGGATCGATTTTGGCAAGGGAGTCTTTTCTGGAGAACATGGTGTCAGGCCATAAAGCGGAGGGGGATAAAGGCGAATGATAACCCGGCATGGCTGCCCGGGCGAGAGGCAAGGGCTTGTTCAGGCAGAGATTTCGTCGCAGCTCGTCTGCAGGTGGCTGCGCTCGTCCCAGCTCAGCAGAGCCCAGTTGCCAGCTTCATAGCTGATCCAGTTCAGCGTGGCGTTGCTTAGTGGGAAATCCCGCGGCTCCTCCAGCGGCTTGCCGGTGACCAGCCGGTACATGATGTCCATACAGCCACCGTGGCTCACGACGAGCAGATCTTCTCCCGGGTGACGCAGGGCAAGTTCTAGCAAGACAGAGCTGATTCGCTCGGCAAAGGCTGCCAGGGATTCGCCGTTGTCAGGCGGAACGGTTGCGGGCTCTCGCATTCGGATTCGGGGGTAGAGGCCCGGATAGCGTACTTCTGCTTCCGTACGCGTGAGGCCTTGCAAGGCTCCGAAGTGACGCTCGCGAAAGCGCGGCTCGAGTCTGGCCTCAGTACCATGCAGCGCTGCTATGGTGGCTGCAGTGACGGCAGCGCGCTGCAGGTCGGAGCAATAAATGGCGGCGAAGCGTTGTGACGATAGGGCTTGTGCGGCAGCAATTGCTTGCGTCAGTCCTCGTGCGTTCAGTGAAATATCCTCATGGCCTTGCAGGCGCTGCTCGGCATTCCAGGCGGTTTCGCCGTGGCGGACCAGACAGATTCGGGTGGGTGGCATTTGTTACATTATTTGAAAAAGTCTGCGGATTCTACCTTCCGCCCCGCCTACGTCGTCTCCCTATTGCCTTCGATGGGTCACCAGCAAAGACTCCACGGCCATGACTGCCCTTGATCCGCAACTGAGCGTGGCGGTGGAAGCCTGTCTAGGCAAGGCCCTGCATCTGGCTCGAAGCGTACTTCGCCGGCTGGCCCTTGCCGGGCGTGTTCCTAGAGCTTGAGCGCTGCGGAGCGTCTGGCACTGCGACGCTTCTTTGATTCTGTCTGCTATCGGCATACCTGGGATGAGACGCCTTCCGTTCCGGCGGATGGAAAAGTCGGACGCATTGATCGCTGGGCGGACGCCGAGGACGCTGCCCTGGTGCTGCTCTGCACGATTGGGTATGCCCTGACAGGCGTGTTGCTCGCGGATTACACACAGCAGATCGAGGGCTATCGTGAAGTGATGCGAGCGATCTTTCCAGGGTGCAGAGTTAATGCACTACTGGTGCTCTCAGAGTCCGGAGCGATCAAGTTCGAGCAAGCTTGAGCTGTTGTGGAGGTCCCTATGTTGCTGAGTGATGTACTGGCCATCAAGGGCAAGACGCTCTACACGATCTCGCCGCAGAAAACTCTGGCCGATGCGCTGGCCTTGATGAGCGAGCAGGATGTCGGTTCGCTGGTGGTGATTGAGTGTGGCGCCTTGGTTGGCATCCTTACTTTCCGCGAGGCGCTGGCGGCGATCAACGCTGCTGGGGCACTCTGGCAGGGCGTTTTAGTCGCCGACGCGATGCTGCGTGATCCGGCTGTGGGGGATCCGCGCATGGATCTGTACGAATTGCGCACCCATTTGGTGGATTACCATCAGCGCTATCTGCCTGTAGTGGAGTCTGGCGTGCTGCAGGGGCTGGTGTCTTTTCACGATGTGGCGCGAGCAGTATTGGAGGAGCAAGGCTTCGAGAGCCTGATCCTGCGCAATTTCGTCCGCAACTGGCCTGATGAGGTTTTGCCGATCGGTAAGCCCAGCATGCACTGCTCTGATTGTTGACAGCCTCGTTCAACGTACTCTGGGGTATGCTTCGGGCCCGCGCAAAGGCCCCCAAAGCCTTGCTGCGCCGCAATATCAGCAAGGAAAGCCGATGGAGAAAATCTGGCTGAAGAGCTATCCGGCCGGGGTTCCCGCCGAGATCGATCTGACTGAATACAGCTCACTGGCGGATTTCTTCGCCCGTGGTGTGTCAAGGTGGGGCGATAAAGTCGCCTTCATCAACATGGGTGCCGAGCTGACTTATCGTCAGGTCGATGCGCTGTCTGCACGCTTCGCAGCCTACCTGCAGGGCGTATTGGGGTTGCCCAAGGGCGCACGCATCGCTTTGATGATGCCCAATCTGTTGCAATACCCTGTATGCATGTTCGGTGCGTTGCGTGCAGGCTATACGGTGGTCAATTGCAATCCGCTCTACACCCCGCGTGAACTGGAACATCAGCTCAAGGATTCCGGCGCTGAGGCCATCGTGGTTCTGGAGAATTTCGCCCATACGCTGCAGAGCGTGATTGCGAACACCGATGTCCGGCATGTGGTGGTCACCAGTCTTGGCGAGATGCTGGGCATGCTCAAGGGCTCGCTGGTTGACTTCGTTGTGCGCCGGGTGAAAAAAATGGTGCCGCACTGGCAGTTGCCTGGGGCTCGCCGCTTCAGCGAGAGCCTGCGTCTGGGCGCACGGCAGACTCTGCGCCCGGTAGAGGTGACACGTGAGGACATCGCCTTCCTACAGTACACCGGCGGTACGACTGGCGTTTCCAAAGGCGCGATGCTGACCCATGGCAATATTCTTGCCAATCTCCTGCAGGCCCATGTGTGGGTCGGATCCCGGCTTCGCTGGGGGGGCGAGCTGATCGTGACTGCTTTGCCGCTATACCACATCTTTTCGCTGACCGTGAATTGCTTCGTGTTCTTCATGATCGGTTCGCGCAATCTCCTGATTACCAATCCGCGTGACATGGGCGGCTTCATCAAGGAACTCGGGAAATATCCCTGGTCGGTGATTTCGGGGGTCAACACCCTGTTCAATGCGTTGATGAGCCATCCAAAGTTTCCGACCCTGGATTTCTCCAATCTGCGGATGTCGCTCTCCGGAGGCATGTCGCTGCAGAAGACTGTTGCCGAGCGCTGGCGCGCACTGACTGGAAGTACTCTGATTGAAGCCTACGGTCTGACTGAGGCCTCACCCGGCGTGTGCTGTTGCCCGATCGACCAGACTGAATACAACGGCTCGATCGGCCAGCCAGTACCCTCTACCGATATCTCTCTGCGTGACGAGAATGATTGCGAAGTCGCACTTGGCCAGCCCGGTGAGTTGTGCGTGAAGGGTCCGCAGGTTATGCGCGGTTACTGGAATGCGCCGGCCGATACGGCACAGGTCATGACCCGTGACGGTTATCTGCGTACTGGCGATGTAGCGCTGATTGACGAACAGGGCTTCTTGCGCATCGTTGATCGCAAGAAGGACACGATCCTCGTTTCCGGTTTCAACGTCTATCCGAACGAAGTGGAAGATATTGTCTCAACGCATCCAGGCGTGGCGGAGGTTGCTGCGATTGGCGTGCCCAGCGAATTTTCAGGCGAAGCGGTTAAGGTCTTCGTAGTGCGCAAGCAGCCCGGGCTTACGGAAAAGGAGCTGATTGCCCATTGCAAGCAATACCTGACTGGCTACAAGGTGCCGCATCTGGTCGAGTTTCGTGACGGATTACCCAAGACCAACGTCGGCAAGATCATGCGCAGATGCTTGCGGGATGAAGAAATTCTGAAGGCCAGAACTCTTGCTGCCAGGACGATATGAAGTATTGCCTGCCATGAAGCCTACTGTTTCCTGAGGGTTATTCCGGGCGCTTCGGACACTTGTGTGTTGTCGTCCCCTGTGCTTCAATTGGATGGCGTTTCTCACTTCGGTTTGGCAATTCTCGTGAACTCCGTTTTCTGCTCCGTCCTGCGCTCTGCCCCTGCCGCTTTTGTGGCAGTCGTAGTCGTACGCGTAGTAGTAGGCGTAGGCGGCAACGCGCCGTAACGGGGACGAGTCAGACTCAAGAGATTCAACCCCGCCGGCGCGAGCCGGGCGGGGTTTTTTTATGCCCATCCACGGCGTGTCGGCACTACAGACCAACCAGAACCAGGAGTACACCATGCAGTTGAACGGGGCACAGCTGATCGTCAGGCTGCTCGAGCAGCAAGGCATTACCCGGATTGCCGGCATTCCCGGCGGTGCCGCCTTGCCGCTCTACGATGCACTTTCACAGAGTACGAAAATCCATCACGTTTTGGCGCGTCATGAGCAAGGGGCCGGTTTTATGGCTCAGGGCATGGCGCGTGTGTCTGGCAAGGCGGCCGTTTGCATCGCCTCCAGCGGTCCGGGCGCCACCAATCTGGTCACCGCCATTGCTGATGCCAAGCTCGATTCGATCCCGCTTGTGTGCATCACCGGCCAGGTGCCGAGCAGCATGATCGGCACAGATGCCTTTCAGGAGGTAGATACCTATGGCATCTCGATCCCGATCACCAAACACAATTGGCTGGTACGCGATGTTTGGGATTTGCTTGAGGTGATTCCAGACGCTTTCCGCCTTGCGGAGTCGGGGCGCCCGGGACCGGTGTGGGTGGATGTGCCGAAGGATGTGCTCACTGCCGTGATCGAACTCGAAGCCTTGCCGGAGCCGGCTCGCCGTGATCCCCTGCCGCTCGTGGAGGCTGCCTTGGTGGAGCACGCGGCTGGCTTGATCAATGCGGCCCGCACGCCGGTGCTTTATCTGGGGGGCGGGGTGATTGCGGCCGAGGCCTGCACGGCTGCCGTGGCACTCGCCGAGCGTGCTGGCCTGCCGACCACCATGACCCTGATGGGGCTTGGCGCTATGCCAGTCGATCACGACCTCTCTTTGGGCATGCTGGGCATGCACGGTGCGCGCTATACCAACTATGCGCTCGAAGAGGCCGATCTGCTGATCGTGCTGGGGGCTCGTTTCGATGATCGGGCCATCGGAAACGCCGAAAAATTCTGCCCTAATGCCGGAATCATCCATATTGATATCGATCCGGCCGAGCTTGGCAAGATCAAGCGTCCGAACGTGGCGATTCATGGCGATGTGGCCAGGGTACTGGAGCAGTTGTCTACCAAGGTTCTGAGCAACCCGCGCCGCGAATGGGTGGCGCGCGTGAATGAACTCAAGCGCGCACATCCACTGGCCTTGCCGGGTGTAGAAGATCCTCGCAGCCATTACGGGCTGGTGCGAGCGGTGGCGGATCTGCTTGATGACGAAGCGGTGATTGCGACTGATGTGGGACAACATCAGATGTGGGTGGCGCAGGCCTATCCCTTCCGCCGTGCGCGTCAGTGGCTTACTTCGGGGGGGCTTGGCACCATGGGTTTCGGGATGCCGGCAGCTATCGGTGCGGCGCTGGAGCAGCCAGAGCGAACGGTGGTGTGTTTTTCAGGCGATGGCAGCCTGAAGATGAACATCCAGGAGATGGATACCGCAGTTGAAGAGTGGGCGAACATCAAAGTTGTGCTGATGAACAACCAGTCGCTCGGCCTCGTGCACCAGCAGCAAGATCTGTTCTACGGGAAACGCATCTTCTCTGCAGACTATCGTCGCCATACCAATTTTCAGAAAATTGCCGAGGGCTTTGGCATGCAGGTCTTCGATCTGGATCAGACCGAAGATCCGCGTGCTTTGCTCGCCCAAGCGTTGAAAACGCCGGGGCCTTGTCTGATTCATTGCTCGATCGACGTGAATCAGAAGGTATTCCCGATGGTGCCTCCGGGCGCAGCCAATACCGAAATGATTGGAGGCTGAGATGAATGCAGAAGTGATTGGGCAAGTGCACAAGGTGGTTCTGGAGCTGACGGTGAAGAACCATGCGGGCGTGATGTCTCACGTCTGTGGTCTGTTTGCCAGACGTGCCTTTAACGTGGAAGGCATTCTGTGCATGCCCGTGGGAGATGGGGCGGAGAGCCGCATTTGGCTGCTGGTGTATGACGATGCGCGTCTGCCGCAGATGATTGCTCAACTCGAGAAGCTTGAGGATGTGATCCGCGTCGAGCGCCATGCAGCGAATCGTCGCGTATTCGAGCGTCTGGAAGAGTTTTTCCTCTGATTGGCACTCGTGCTCAGATTGCGTGGGGGTAGTCCCCTGCGCAATCGCGTACCCACAGCTTCATGCTGCCTTCGCCTGGGGCCGCAAAAGTCCAGTAAATACTCTCGTGGTTCCAGGTGGGCGGCACGCTGTACGCTTCGCGACAAGCTACTTCCACATCGGTCGCTGGAGCTCCGACCATGTGACGCAAGCGTTGCTCCAGATCTGCTGAGCGGCGTTGCGAGTTTTCCAGCAGGTCGCTGTAGTACCACTCCCAAGGGCTGCCATCCTGCATTACCCGGGTCGGATTCTGCTCTCCAAACGGGCCATTCGGATCGAAATGGTTGGTCTGTACCAGCAGTCCATCTTTGGCAAGGCGCACGTTATAGCGGCCGTCGCGGGCTATTTCGATGACGGCGGCTGCGTCCGACTTGTCACTGCACAGGGTGATGAATACCGGGGCCGAGAGTTTGGTGCGGGTGATCAGTTCGACCGCAGCCTCAAGCGTATCGATACTCGGGTCTTCAACCAGTAGGCGCAGCAGGAAGAGCGGATCGATGCCGCGTCCGATCGGCGTGAGGCTCTTTGGGTTCGGAGCGAAGTTGATGCTGCCCGCGAGTCCCTTGCGACAAAAGGTCAGAACCCCGACCATGCCCTGTACGCCAGCGGTATGCGTGACACCTCCGGCCGTATTCACATACTCGTAAGCACGCACTGCCGGAGCCATGACATTCAGGTTTCCCCAGTCCAGGCTGCGCATCAGGCGCCAGCCTTCTGCTGTGCGGACGCAGGTGCTGGAGCAACCGGGCTTGACGAAATTCGAAGCGAGGTGGGCAAAGGTGTATTGACGCTGCATGATCGCCATTTCGGCACGGCTCATCACGCCGACTTCGTCTGCCAGAAAGTCACTGTCGGCGAGAAAGCTGCCTACCTTGCGATACACCGTGTGATACAGCCCCCAAGCAAGCCAGCGTTGTACCGGAAAGCCGAAGTAAGTGCCGCGTAGTGCTTCGCACATGGCGCGAAAGGCCTGCCAGTCGGCCTCGGATGCCCGTAGTGCCCGCCAGCGTTCAGCCGGGGTGGCAGCGTCGTGCGCAATACGCAGGGCAGGGCGAGTGTCTTCGAGCATCATGGGGCGAATCTCCAACGATCATGCAAATGGCGTGTCGCCCGGATTGTGCCCTGAAAAGCCTGGCTCAGGGCTTGGCGGCAAGAGGTCTTATGTAGGGAGACAACTCGGGCGCTGTGCGCCCCATGGCTTCAACCACCATACGGCCGAGCACATACGAGCCCTGCTGGTTGAAGTGGGTTTTGTCCGGCACCGTCGTGCCATTGGGGCCGGCCTTGGTCGGGCCTAGTTTGTGGGCTTCGATCTCTCCCAGTTGCTCGAAGTAGCGCTGGCTGATCTCGTGTAGATCGATCAGGGGCACATTCATCTCGGCGGCTACTTTTTTCATGGCAGCGACATGGCCCGGCAGGTCATCTACGATCTTGCCGTCGGCCTGGAAGTAGCGGCGCGCGATCGGAGTGACCAGAACGGGCTTGATGCCGGTGGCCCTGGCCTCTTCGATGTAGCGACGCAGATTGGCGGGGTACTCGGTAGCAAGATCGGTTTCACGATCGCCGTGAGAGGCGCTCTGCACATCGTTGTGGCCAAACTGAATCAGCATCCAGTCCGGCTTCGGAAATTGTGCCGTTGCCCACAGGCCATCCCGGCGATAGGTCTTGGTGCTGGCACCCCCTTTGGCGCGGTTTACACAATCAACATTGACGAGGTTGGCGCAGAAGCCTGTGCCATAGCCCTGCTTTTCGGTCTGGGTGGAATCGCCTACGAGAGTGATGCGAATCTTTGGGCTGGCAGCTGGGTCTGCCGGGAGCTTGGCGCAGGCCACAAGGCCTAGCAGCGCCAGAATGCCGGTGAAGCGGAGCAGGGAAGGCATGGTGTGACTCGACGGTTGGATGGATTGGCAAGCCTAGCTCAGTGTGGGGCAGCAGGGCTGATCGCTATTGCTGAGTTGTGCGCCGATTTTCAGAATGGCAGGCCGGCTTGCTCGCCCGGCTGCGGGCCCGTTGAGTTCTGCTGTGATCGGCTTTCCAGTTGGCTGACCCGCACACCTAGCAGGCGCAGGCGCTTTCCAAGCTCGACGCGCTTGAGGCATTCACCGGCAGCACGGCGGATCATGCCGGCGTCTGCGGTGGCCTCGGGCAAACTCAGATCCCGCGTAACTGTTGAGAAGTCTTCGTAGCGCAGTTTGATTCCAATGGTGCGTCCGAGCACGCCTTTGCGTTCCAGATCACCCGCCACGCGCTGGCACAGGCTGGTGAAAATTTCGGAGAGCTGGTTGCGATCGGCTCGAGCGTGCAGATCACGTTCGAAGGTGGTTTCGCGGCTGACTGACTTGGGTTCGGAATAGGTCACCACCGGGCGTTGATCGCGGCCGTGGGCTGCATCATGGAGCCAGCCCCCGTAGTTGCTGCCGAAGTGCTCTTGCAGCCACCGCGGAGAGCAGGCTGCCAGTTCGCCGATGTTGTGAATGCCCAGGGTGGCCAATTTCTCCTCGGCTTTGGGGCCGATTCCGTTGACCTTGCGCACTGGCAGAGGCCAGATCCGAGCGGGAATCTCGTCCATCTCCAGCACGGTAAGACCGTCCGGTTTCTCGAGGTCGGAACAGATCTTGGCAAGCAGCTTGTTGGGGCTGATGCCGATGGAACAGGAGAGGCCTGTTGCTGCGCGCACCGCATCCTTGAGGCTTTGGCCGAGCGCGCGTGTTTCTCCTGGTAGCTCGGTGAGGTCAAGGTAGATCTCGTCGATACCGCGGTCTTCCATGAGTGGTGCGATTGCGCGTACTGCGGCTTTGAACAGGCGCGAGTAGTGACGATAAGCTTCGAAATCTACCGGCAACAGTACGGCATTGGGAGCGAGTCGAGCCGCCTTCATGATGCCCATTGCAGAGCCAACTCCCAGCGCACGGGCTTCGTAGGTCGCAGTGGTAATCACGCCGCGACCAACGTAATCGCGCAGCCGGGCGTAATGCCAATTGCCATCCGCCGTTTGCCGTGGTGCATCCACGCTGCGCCCCCCGATAACGACGGGTTGGCCACGCAACTGCTGATAACGCAACAGTTCGACAGAGGCATAAAAGGCATCCATGTCGAGGTGGGCGATGCGACGGCGGGGCATATGCACAGGCAGGAAGTTTAGAGGCCGCTGCGCAACGCACCACGGATTTCAGGATGGCGAAAGTGGTAGCCCGTTTCTATCAGGCGGTCCGGTAATACGCGCTGACCACCCAGCAAGAGATAGGCTCGCTGACCAAGCAGAAGTTTCAGAACGAAAGCCGGTGCTGGTAAGAGCGTCGGACGCTGCAGCATCGCACCCAGTTCCGCTGTGAAGTCAGCATTGCGCAGCGCCTGTGGGGCGGTGAGGTTGTAGGGCCCACGCGCTGATGTTGTGTCGAGCAGGTGAAGTACTGCGCCAACCCAGTCTTCGATCTGGATCCAGCTCATCCACTGCTGACCGCCTCCCAAGCGCCCACCGAGTCCCAGGCTGAACGGCAAGCGCAGGCGAGCCAGTAGTCCCCCGTGAGGTGTCAGTACAAGCCCGGTGCGCAAGAGGCATACACGGGTGCCGGCCGATTCGGCGGCGAGGGCGGCTGTTTCCCAGGCGGCGCACAGGCGGGCGCCAAAGTCCTGGGCGCCAGGATTGCTGTAGATGGCATCGGAGCAGGTGGCGTCGCCACAATCACCGTAATAACCGATTGCTGAACCCGACAGCAGTACGCCGGGTTTGTGTCGCGCGCGCTCAATGGCCGCTACGAGTTGCTGCGTGAGGCCGACCCGGCTGCGCCACAGGGTCTGTTTACGGGCTTCACTCCAGGGGAGGTCGATGATGGGTGCGCCAGCGAGATTGATGATGGCGTCGAAGTGCATTTCGGGCCACCATTCATCCAGGCTGCGCAGCGCTCGCACGCCTTCGCCGCAGAGGCTGGGAACCTTTTCTGGGCGGCGACTGAGGACTGTGAGGCGATGCCCATTGGCAAGCAGTGCACTGCACAAGGCGCGGCCAAGCAGGCCAGTGCCGCCGGTGATCAGGATGTCCATGATTCAGTCTCTCGCGCTGCTGGAGTTCCCGGATTGAACCAGAAAGCGCAGCCGCCTGCACGCCGGCGGCGCTTTATCGCCGATAGCGCAGGATTCGCCCCTTGTACCTGCTGCCATCGGGATGGATGCAGTCGGCGCGGGTGTCGCTGAAAGCAAAGCCCAGTGTGCTCATATGCCGATTGAAGTGCGGACGGTTGCCCCGGTCCGGATCAACGATCAGCACCTCGGCTTGAGCGTAGGCATGACGTTCAATGAAGGCTGGCAGCACGCCGGCTTCGTCGCGCTCATAGAGCACGTCACTGCCGATGATCAGGCCGAAGCGTCCCAGTTCGGTGCAGTCGTCCTGCCAGCCCGTGCGCACGAAGGGCAGAGCGCTCATTGCGTTGAGACGCAGGTTTTCCAGCAGGAAGCTGGCTGCGAGCGGGTGAAAGTCGCTGGCGGTGATATCCGCGCCGCGGCGGTGTGCGACGAGGCTGGCAAGGCCCAAGCCACAACCCAGCTCCAGAATGCGTTCGGTAGTGACTATCCGCTCGGCCATCAGACGCGCAAGAATCTGGCCGGAAGGCCAGAGCAAGCCGAACAGGGGCCAGCTTGCGGGCGGCACGCCCAGCGCTTCGGCTTCGCCATTCGGATCTGAATACTGCTGACGATCGAGCAGCGAGCGGATGTGGAGATCTGCGACACCGACCACCGAAATGTTTTCGTGCTTGACCTGATAACCCGGCACTGGCTCTACCTGCTTCTTGCCGCCTGCCATGTCGGAAGGCGCGTGAATCGGAGTTGTGCGGCGGGGAAATGGGCGGGACGGAACGCACAGCCCTGGCGGGCTGGCAGTGCGTGAACGCATTTACGCGGAGCAGAACGATGCTCGGTTGGTAGTGGGCACAACCGAGAAGGCAGGATACGCGGGCACTCCGCCCCCGTCCAGCCGCGCCTGGGGTTTTTACTGCGCCTTGCGCAGGCCGCTGATCAGGGGGGCTAGAAGGCTGAGCAGCAGCACGCAAAGCGCACCTGTGAGGATGCCGGCGAGGGCATTGACCAGCGTTGGTAGCAGGCTGGGAAGCAGGGGAATGTCATGCACCCAGACCTCGATCTGCTGCTGCAGGGCGTGACTGCCGGGAATGCCGTGCAGCACGATTGCGCCACCGACGAGAAACATCGCTATTGTGCCGGCCACTGAGAGGGCTTTCATCAGCCACGGGGCAAACCACAACAGACTTTGACCAAGCTTGCGTGCCGCGATGTTCTGTTTTGCGTTGAGGTAGAGGCCCGCGTCATCCAGCTTCACGATCAGGGCCACAAAGCCGTACACCCCGATAGTCATTACGAATCCGATCGTCGCAAGTACCAGAAGGCGACTCATGAAAGGCTCATTGGCCACCGTGCCCAGCGCGATCACAATGATCTCGGCTGAAAGAATGAAGTCGGTGCGCACGGCCCCCTTGATCTTTTCGCGCTCGAAGGCCCGCATGTCGATGCTGGGGTCTTGCAGGGCTTGCAGACGCTCGGCATGCTCGGAAGCTTCTTCTTGAGCATGCAGAAACTTGTGAGCAATTTTTTCGAAGCCCTCGAAGCATAGATATGCACCCCCGATCATTAGCAGTGGCATGACGAGCCAGGGAGCAATCGCGCTGATCAGCAAGGCGGATGGCACCAGGATCAGCTTGTTGCGCAGCGAGCCGAGGGCTACCGCCCAGACCACCGGCAACTCACGATCAGCACTAATGCCAGTTACTTGCTGGGCATTGAGTGCAAGATCATCTCCCAGCACACCGGCCGTTTTTTTGGCCGCAACCTTGCTCATCAGGGCTACGTCATCAAGGAGGGTGGCGATATCGTCGATCAAGACGAGCAGACTGCTTCCGGCCATGGTTTTCTCTTTCGTGAGGCGTGAAAAAGGGGCTTCTGCGAGCCCCTTCCTGAGCGGGGTTACTTGCCCCAGCTGTCTTTCAGCGTGGTCGTTCGGTTAAATACAAGTTTTCCGCTCTGGCCGTGATCCTTGCGGTCGGCGACGAAATAACCGTGACGCTCGAACTGGAAGCTGGTTCCCGCTGTAGCGTTTGTCAGGCCCGGCTCGACCCAGGTCTGGATTACGCGTTTCGCGTTAGGGTTGATCGCATCGAGGAAGTTGCGACCACCAGCGTCTGGCTGAGCTTCGGTGAACAGGCGGTCGTACAGGCGGATCTCCGCAGGTGCGCCTTCGGAGGCGGAAACCCAGGTGATCACGCCTTTGACCTTGACGCTGTCAGCGCCTGGCGTGCCGCTCTTGGTGTTCGGCACGATCTCGGCGAGTACCGCCGTTACGTTACCGTCGGCATCCTTTTCGCAGCCCGTGCACTTGATGACATAGCCGTACTTCAGGCGTGCCATGTTTTCGGGGAACAAGCGACGGAAGCCCTTTTCAGGCACTTCCTGGAAGTCTTCACGCTCAATCCATACTTCAGGGGTCAGATTGAACTTACGCACGCCCATGGCTTCGTGGTGAGGGTGGACCGGGGCGGAGCAGGGCTCTGTGTGCCCGGTACCAAAGAGTGCGTTCCAGTTGGTAAGTTTGAGCTTGAGCGGATCGAGCACAGCCATGCCGCGCGGAGCTTTTTCGTCCAGGTCATCGCGCAAGGCGCCTTCAAGAATGCTGTAGTCGATCCAGCTGTCACCCTTGGAGACACCGATGCGCTCGCAGAACAGCTGGATGGCTTCGGGCGTGTAGCCGCGGCGACGCAGGCCAACGATGGTGGGCATGCGCGGATCGTCCCAGCCTTCCACGTGCTTTTCGTTAACCAACTGCATCAGCTTGCGTTTGCTGGTGATTACGTAGGTCAGGTTCAGACGGGCGAATTCGATCTGGCGCGGCAGCGGCTCGGAAAACATGCCGGCGTCGCGCAGTTGGCCGAGCAGCCAGTCGTAGAAGGGGCGCTGATCCTCAAACTCAAGCGTGCAGATTGAGTGAGTAATGCGCTCCAGCGCATCCTCGATCGGGTGCGCGAAGGTATACATCGGGTAGATGCACCACTTGTTGCCGGTGTTGTGGTGTTCGGCAAAACGGATGCGGTAGATCGCCGGGTCGCGCAGATTGATGTTGGGCGAGCCCATGTCGATCTTCGCGCGCAGAATCATGCTGCCTTCGGCGTGTTTGCCGTCCTTCATCTCGCGGAACAGGCGCAGGTTTTCTTCGATTGGGCGATCGCGCCAAGGCGAGTTCTTGCCGGCTTCGGTCAGCGTGCCGCGATTGGAGCGCATCTCATCGGCCGTTTGCTGGTCGACGTAAGCCATGCCACGCTCGATGAGCAGCTCGGCGGCGTGGTACATGAAATCGAAGTAGTCACTGGCCTGATACTGATGATGGGTGCCGTTCGCGTCCCACGAAAAGCCCAGCCACTGGATTGCATCGAGAATCGAGTCGACGTACTCCTGATCTTCCTTCTCCGGATTGGTATCGTCAAAACGCATGTGGCACACACCACCGTAATCGCGCGCGAGACCGAAGTTCAGGCAGATCGACTTGGCGTGGCCTACATGCAGATAGCCATTCGGCTCCGGCGGAAAGCGGGTACGGATCCGGGCGGGGTCTGGGGCCGCTGCGTCATGCAGGCTGCCCTCGCCAGGCTGGCCGGCCCAGCCACGCTGCGCGAATTTGCCGTTGGCAAGCTCAGCATCGATGATGTTTCGGAGGAAATTGGTGGTTTGCGCTGCGGCAGGGGCAGCGTTCTTGTCGGGTGCGCTCACGGGATAGGGTCCGGAATGGAAAACGGGAGGAAACCAGTGGGTTTCGCAAAGCAGCATTCTACCTTTCGACGGAGCCTGTCGGTACTGGGCCGCTTGTGCTGAACACCCCTTGAGAGACTTAAAGGGCAGGCCTTCAGTGCGAGCCCGGTGACGGGGCAATACTGGGGCATCCCTTGAGTGAGCCTTTACCCAATGCTTGATGCTTCAGACAAAGAGCCGGATTGCTCCATGCTTACGCAACGCGAGCGTGAGCGGCGTGCTGCTTTGCGCCGGCGCATTGACTGGCCCTTACTGGTAACGCGCACGACGGGGGAGTTGCTGGCATGCCACGCAGTCGATGTCAGCGAAGAGGGCTTGCGCCTGCGCTCGGCGCATGCCTTCGCGCCAGGCTCCTTGTTACGATTGCGTCTGCAGATTCCGGGGCAAGGGGAGTGCATCCTACGCAGCAGGGTGTGCTATCAGGTACTTGAGTCCGATAGCATTCTGACCGGTGTACGTTTCGAGCAGGTGCCGCCCCAGTGGGGCGACTGGTTGCGTATGGCACAAAGATGCTGAAAAATAAAAACCGGCACAAGGCCGGTTTCTTTACTTGATCACAAAAGAGCTTACTTTTTCAGGAAGTCTTCACGGATCGGCGTAAAGGTATCAAGCAGCACGCCAGCCTTCAGGCACTTGCAGCCGTGCATGATGTTCGGTTCCTTATAGAGAGTGTCGCCAGCCGAAACGATCTTGACTTCGTCGCCGATGGTGAATTCGAATTCACCAGACAGGACGTGAGTCAGCTGTTCATGCGGATGGTTGTGCATGTAGCCGATGGCGTTATCTGCGAAGTGAACCTCCACCTGCATCATCTTGCCGTTGTGAGCCAGAATCTTGCGGCTGACACCACCGCCCATATCTTCGAGTACGCAATCCTTGCCAAATACGAACATGTTTTTCTCCGGGTAAGATCGGCCAATTATAAAACAACGCTAGGGTTTTCCTGCAAGCGGATTGCCCGATCAAAAAGAAAAACCGGCGCAGGGGCCGGTTTTTCGAGACAGGTCCGAGGCCCTGGTCGCAGATTTACTTCGATTCGAAAGCTACTTCGTTACTGCCCTGAAGAGAAGCTTCTGGAGCCTCAGTGTTCAGCACTTCAATCCGCATCCCATAGAAGCTGCGATACACGAAGAACAGGTTACCCATCAAGCAGACTGCGGCCAGCGCATAGGCCAAGGTCTGTTGGCCATGAGCAACCATGCCAACACCCATCTCCACGGCCAGCAGACCGAACAGGGTGGTGAACTTGATGATCGGGTTCATGGCCACCGAGGAGGTGTCCTTGAACGGGTCGCCCACTGTATCGCCAATCACGGCTGCCGCGTGCAGGTCGGTACCCTTGGCGCGCAGTTCGGTTTCAACGATCTTCTTAGCGTTATCCCAGGCGCCGCCGGCGTTGGCCATGAACACAGCTTGGTACAGACCAATGATGGCCAAAGAGATCAGGTAGCCGATGAAGAAGAAGGGTTCAACGAAGGCGCAGGCCAGGGTGCCGAAGAAAACTGCCATGAAGATGTTGAACATGCCTTTCTGCGCGTACTGGGTGCAGATCGCCACGACCTTTTTGGAGTCTTCCGTGGATGCTTTGGTTTCGCCATCGAGCTTCATGTTGCGCTTGATGAATTCAACCGCACGGTAGGCCCCGGTCGATACGGCTTGGGTGGATGCGCCAGAGAACCAGAAGATCGTTGCTCCACCCGAGATCAGACCAAGTAGGAAGGGGGGGTAGAGCATCGAGAGCTTCTGTACATCGGCGTTCAGACCGTCGGTCAGCAGCATGATGATCGAGAACACCATGGTGGCAGCACCCACTACGGCCGTGCCGATCAGTACCGGCTTGGCAGTGGCTTTGAAGGTGTTGCCGGCGCCATCGTTTTCTTCGAGCAGGTCCTTCGCCTTGTCGAAGTTCGCATCGAAGCCGAAATCCTTCTTCACTTCCGCTTCGATGCCGGGAATGGCTTCGATAGTGGAGAGTTCATAGACGGACTGGGCGTTGTCGGTCACCGGGCCATAGGAGTCGACCGCAATGGTCACCGGACCCATGCCCAGGAAGCCGAAAGCGACCAGGCCGAAAGAGAATACGGCGGCCATGATGCTGCCCTTGGCCAGGTCAGGGTTGATCACGTGAGCCAGCTCGCCCTGCGATACAAGGTAAGCGCCAGTCATCAGGCCGACGATGATCACCCCCATCCAGAACGCCGAGAAGTTGCCTGCTGTCAGACCGGCCAGGATGTTTAGGCTGGCGCCACCTTCACGGGAGGCCGTTACCACTTCACGGACGTGACCGGATTTGGTCGAGGTGAATACCTTGACGATTTCCGGAATGATCGCGCCGGCCAAGGTGCCGAAGGTAATGATCAGGGACAGCTGCCACCACAGGCTGGTGTAGGCCACGCCGTTGATGCTGAGGTCACCGATCAGGGCCTTGGAAACCACAAAGGTCAGGATCAGGGAAACAATGGAGGTCACCCAGACCAGCGAGGTCAGCGGATGCTCGAAATCGAATTTTTCGACCTTGCCGTACTTGGCCTTGGCGAAAGCTTCGTTGAGCAGGTAAGACGCGCCAGAGGCGATGATCATCATCACGCGCATCACGAAGATCCACACCAACAATTGAACCTGGGTGGCTGCTTCCGGAACAGCCAGCATGATGAAGGAGATCAGTGCGACACCCGTCACACCGTAGGTTTCGAAGCCATCGGCGGTCGGGCCAACGGAGTCACCTGCATTGTCACCCACGCAGTCGGCGATCACGCCGGGATTGCGGGCGTCGTCTTCCTTGATTTTAAAGACGATCTTCATCAGGTCGGAGCCGATGTCGGCGATCTTGGTGAAAATGCCGCCTGCGATGCGCAGGGCTGCTGCGCCCAAGGATTCACCGATAGCGAAGCCGATGAAACACTTGCCGGCCAGCGAGGGATCGATGAACAGCAGGATGGCCAGCATGATCAGCAGTTCGGTCGAAATCAGCAGCATGCCGATTGAGATGCCGGACTTCAGCGGAATCGCGTACACCGGGAAAGCTTTGCCTTGCAGCGAAGCAAAAGCAGTTCGGCTGTTGGCAAAGGTATTGATGCGGATGCCGAACCAGGCCACGCCAAAGGAACCGGCGATGCCGACCAGTGAGAAGGCCAGAATCAGTAGCACTTCGCTGGCTGGCAGACCTGCGCCGCCCTGGGCATTCTGAGCGACAAAACCGAAGTAGCCGATGATGATGACGGCAATGAAGGCTTCCAGGATCAGCAGGAACTTGCCTTGCGTGATCATGTAGGTCTTGCAGGTTTCGTAGATCAGTTCAGAAACTTCGGCCATTGAGCGATGAACAGGCAGGTTCTTGACCTGGTTGTAGATCACAGCGCCGAAAATCAGGCCCAGCACACAGATCAGAAGGCCCCAGCCCAGCAGCGAACTACCAGTCATACCATTGAGGAACGTAGCAAGTGCCGGGTCATTGAGCTTCGGCAGGACAAGGTTGGCCTCGCCGCCGTTTGCTATGGCCGGAAGTGAAACTGCGCCGAATGCCAGCGCCAGGAGGCACTGAAAACGACTTACTAGGGCCTTGCCGCTGCGCGCTAATGCTCGTGCGCCAGCCTGTTCGGCCAAACTTGCAAATGACATAACCGTCTCCTCTTAGGTGCATCTATCAACAAGACACTTTGTATGCTTGCCCGAAGGAACGTTGTGTAAAAAATGAGTCAACGTTTCGGGTGATCGCATTGTTCGTATGTGCCTGCCTATTAGGGTTGACGGTGCTCAAACACCTTTGATGAGTGCGCTGCACAAATCAAAAATTAAAAAGCCCGCGCAGTTTTTATTGCACGGGCATAGGGGTAAATACCTATATTTCAGTATGTGGAATGATTGATTCGAACCTCCTGCAGAATTTTTGCAGAGATCTCCTCTATGGAGCGGGTTGTCGATTCGATGAATGGAATTCCCTCTCGGCGCATCAGGCGTTGGGCCGCTTCGATCTCCTGTCGGCAGTTGTCCAGGGCCGCGTATTTGCTGTTGGGGCGCCGTTCCTGTCGGATCTGAGACAGTCGTTCTGGTGTAATGGTTAATCCATAGAGCTTGTTGCGATGCTGGGTGAGATCTGCTGGTAGTTTATTGCGTTCGAAATCTTCCGGGATAAGCGGGTAATTTGCAGCTTTTACACCGAACTGCATTGCCAGATAAAGACTGGTCGGTGTCTTTCCTGAGCGTGAAACTCCGACAAGGATCACATCGCTCTCGGCCAACTTTGCGTTGCTCTGTCCATCGTCATGAGCCAGTGCAAAGTTGATGGCTTCGATGCGAAATTTGTAGTCCTCGCTCTCGGCAATTCCGTGAAAGCGGCCAACTGTATGTGTTGAACGCATGCCCAGCTCACTCTCCAGCGGCCCGATGTACTGCTCGAAGAGATCGAGATACAGCGCATTGGCCTCCCGCAAGGCGGCTACCACTTCGGCGTTGACTAATGTGCTGACTACGATCGGCCGCAAGCCGTCACGTAGTGCTGCTGCGCGAATCTGCCTGACACAATCGTGAGCCTTGTCGAGGCTGTCCACGAAAGGTGCCCGGACATGCCTGAAACGGCAGTCAGGAAACTGTGCGAGCAGGCTGTGGCCGAGTGTCTCAGCGGTGATGCCCGTGCCGTCGGAGATGAAAAAAACGGTTCGCAGAGAATGTTCTTTCATGAACAAAATCCTTTCCTAACAATCACTTGATGCGTGATTGACCGTAGGGGTTCTTTCTGATGCATTGCAGCAATTCGCTCTATAGAATGATCCGCAATACGTCAGTAATCAATAAGCCAACCCCAAACAACAGAGAGGTTTTCCCATGAGCCAGCATGTCATCCCTTTCGAAAACCTGCGGATGAGTGACGTTCCTTTGGTCGGCGGTAAAAACGCTTCACTCGGGGAAATGATCAGCCAACTTAATGGCGCGGGTGTCAGAGTGCCAGGTGGTTTTGCTACGACGGCCCAGGCCTATCGAGACTTTCTCGCTCACCAAGGTCTCGCTGACAGGATCAATGCCGAGCTTGGCTGCCTGAATGTTGAAGATGTCATTGCCTTGGCCGCAACGGGTGCGCGCATTCGTCAATGGATTGTTGAAACCCCTCTTCCAGCGCCGCTGGAAGAAGAAATAAGGGCTCATTACGAGCGTCTGACCAAGGTCGGTGATGGGAGTTTTGCGGTGCGCTCATCAGCCACCGCCGAAGACTTGCCTGATGCATCCTTTGCGGGGCAGCAGGAAAGTTTCCTGAATATCCGTGGTTTCGAGAATTTGCTTCACGCCATTCGTGAAGTTTTCGCCTCGCTCTATAACGACCGCGCCATAGCCTATCGGGTACATAAAGGCTTTACTCACGCCGATGTTGCACTTTCTGTGGGTGTGCAACGTATGGTGCGCTCCGATAAAGGAGTTGCCGGGGTGATGTTCACGCTTGATACCGAATCAGGTTTCCAGGACGTGGTGTTTATCACCTCATCTTATGGGCTGGGCGAAACCGTTGTACAGGGTGCAGTGAATCCTGATGAGTTCTTTGTGCACAAGGCCATGCTTGTTGCTGGCAAGAATGCAGTGATTCGCCGCAGTCTGGGCTCCAAGCTTATCAAGATGGTATTTGCCGACGCGACGGCAGCCGGGCGTTCCACCCGGATGCTGGATGTGGCCGAAGCGGAGCGTCAGCAGTTTTCTCTTGCTGATTCCGAAGTGCTTGAGCTGGCCCGATACGCCTGCATCATTGAGAAGCACTATGGCCGCCCGATGGATATCGAATGGGGGAGGGATGGTGAGGATGGCAAGCTGTATATCCTTCAGGCCCGCCCTGAGACGGTCAAATCACAGGAGGCCCATTCTCTGGTGCGCCAGAAATATCGACTTAAGCAACATGGCCGCGTGCTTGCGAGTGGACGTGCCATCGGCCAGAAAGTGGGGGCGGGCCCGGTACGCATCGTGGCTAGTGCTGCAGAAATGAATCGGGTCCAGGAGGGGGATGTTCTCGTGACGGACATGACTGATCCGAACTGGGAACCGGTCATGAAGCGGGCGGCAGCAATTGTGACCAATCGCGGGGGGCGCACCTGTCATGCGGCCATTATTGCGCGTGAATTAGGGATTCCGGCCATTGTGGGGTGTGGAGACGCCACCGAGGTCCTGCTTGAGGGAGATTCAGTCACGGTTTCCTGTGCAGAAGGTGATACCGGATATGTCTATCGTGGGCGGCTCGACTACGAGGTTGTTAGTACCGATATGGGGAATCTTCCCGAGATCCCCGTAAAAATTATGATGAACGTAGGTAATCCGGAACTGGCATTTGAGTTCGCACAAATTCCGAATGGTGGTGTTGGGCTGGCACGGCTTGAGTTTGTGATCAATAACATGATCGGTATCCATCCCAAGGCACTGCTCGAGGTTGAGCAAATGCCGGCTAGTGTTCAGGAGGAAATTTTAAGAAAATCAAGAGGTTATGATTCTCCTCTGGATTTTTTTATCCAGCGTCTGGCTGAAGGAGTCGCTACTATCGCGGCATCATTCTGGCCCAAGCCCGTGATTGTCCGGCTCTCCGATTTCAAATCGAATGAATATCGAAAATTGCTCGGAGGAGAAATCTATGAGCCGGAAGAGGAAAATCCAATGCTCGGTTTTCGCGGTGCATCACGTTACATCGCTCACAGTTTCAGGGAGTGTTTTGAGCTGGAATGCTTGGCGATGAAAAAAGTACGCGGAGAAATGGGGCTGAACAATGTTCAATTGATGGTGCCTTTTGTGCGTACGCTGGAGGAGGCGCGCGAAGTAGTGCGTCTGCTCGAAGAAAACGGACTGAAGCGCGGAGTGGACGAGCTTAAACTCATCATGATGTGTGAGATTCCTTCTAATGCTTTGCTGGCTGAGCGTTTCCTCGAATACTTTGATGGTTTTTCCGTCGGCTCGAATGATTTGACGCAACTCACCTTGGGGCTGGATCGTGACTCGGGTTTGGTGGCTCATGCATTTGATGAGCGTGATCCAGCGGTCAAGGTTCTGTTGTCGGCCGCAATTAAAGCCTGTAATCGCCTAGGGAAATACGTTGGCATTTGTGGTCAAGGCCCTTCGGATCATGCTGATTTCGCTGAGTGGCTTATGGATGAAGGGATTCAGACGATCTCGTTGAATCCGGATACCGTCGTGGATACTTGGCTAAAGCTGGCTGAACATAGCCGGCACTGACCCCGTTTCAGCAACGCTCAAGGCAAGCAAGGCTCCTCTGGTCGGGGGGTGGCTTGCCTTTTTTGTGTGGCGAAGTGTTAATATCCCACGGATTCTGCCGATGACAGGCTCTGCAAGAGCCTTATCTTGTAAGTCTGAATTACAACCTGAGTTCGGTGAGCTTTTTCATCTAATTCTCACCGGCTGCGATTTGCAGCAAGCAAGATCGCACGGCGCATCAGGGAGGGATACGATGGCATTTATTCTGCATACATCGCAGGGGGTGGCGCAGTCTGGCGTGCGCATGCTCAGTCTGAGACGAGTCGTGGCCGGCGCATGCCTGCTGTGTAGTTGCCTTGCAGGCGGCGCATTTGCTTTGGGTTGGGTGCTGGGCCAGCATTTTGGTCCGGCGCAGCAGACGCCAGGCATTCAAGCGAGGCAGACTGACCCAGTCAAAGAACGCTTTACTTTTGATCGCCTGGGTGATGTCAGCGGGCGTTTGTTGACGCTGGAGTCAGAGGCGCGGTCTCTAGTGAAAAAACTTACAGCACTTGAAATGCTTGAGTCCCGCGTTGCCGAACTCAAGACCGGTAAGCCCGCTGTGCAGGCCGGAGTTGGCTCTCCGGCCAAGGGTGGAGCGGGAGGGCGGGTACTCGCGGCGCAATTGTGTGAGTCTGCTGCTGGCCAAGGGGGCGCGAGCGAAATTCAGATTGCAGGCGCAGAAAAGACACTGACTTGCCTGCAGGATCTGCTGCGCAAGGTCGAAGCCGCTGCGGCAACACGCAGTGTCAATTACATGGCCTTGCCCACACAGCAGCCGCTGCAGGATCAGCGTATCGGCTCGCGCTTCGGTAATCGGGTTGATCCGTTTACTGGTCGGATAGCTTTTCATTCGGGCCTTGATTTCGAGGCTGAGTCTGGTACCCCCATCCATGCTGCGGGTGGTGGCCGGGTCAAGAACGCTGGCTGGGTGTCAGAGCTTGGTTTTGTGATCGAGATCGATCATGGCAACGGCTTGCTCACGCGCTATGCCCACACCTCGAAGATGCACGTAAAAACAGGCGACCTGGTCACGCCGGGACAATTGATTGCGGCCGTCGGGACAACTGGCCGTTCGACCGGACCGCATCTGCATTTCGAAATTCTGCACAACGGACGTTTTGTGGACCCCATGTATTACCTGAATATCGGCGATAAGGTTCCGAATGTCTGAGCGTAAATCTGACCGCATTACCCGTACGCTTAGTGGTGCATCTTTTGCCTTGACCATCGACACTTCGCGGCAGCGAAAACGGTTTTTGATGCTTTTCGCACTGTGCGTCCTGCTGATGGGGGCCGGAGGCTTTTTCCTGATGCCTTCCAGTGCCGCGCCCGCCTTGCAACTTCACGAAGCGCTTGCTGCCCAGAAGACAGAGAATGCCAAGCTGCAGGCTGAACTCTCAGAGCTCAAGATGAGTTTGGGGCATGAGCGAGCAACCCGCGAATCATTGGAGCGCGAAGCAGCCAGTCAGGCTGAAGCGCTCAAGCAGGCTAACAAGAACCTGAGTTTTTATCGCAGTCATGCGGCTACTGGCGCGCAGGGCGGCCAGTAACGAATCCGGAGTCTCGCTATGTTTGGAAAAAAGAAAGATAGTCCGATCGAACTGACCAAGCTTTCCAGCCTGATCGCCGGCAATATGGAGGTGATGGGGGATGTGCATTTCCTTGATGGTTTGCGTGTGGACGGACATATCCGTGGCAACGTTTTGCCACGAAGTGGTGCAAAGAGCCTGCTCGTGCTCAGTGATCAGGGCAGCATTCACGGTAATGTCAGTGCCTACGACGCGGTGATCAACGGCACCATCGTCGGCGATCTGGAGGTTGCACATTTCCTCGAGCTGCAAGCCAGTGCCCGCGTTACGGGCAATATCAGTTATCGGCAACTGCGCATGGATTGCGGGGCGTCGGTTGAAGGCAAACTGACCCGTCTTGGGGATGCTGAGGACGCTTCCAATGTCGTTGAGCTGGCGGCGACTGCCGCTGGTGGAAGCAAGTAATTCATGTCGATTCTGTGGTGGCACTGGATCGTGATCGGCTTTGCGCTTTGCGTGGCCGAGCTTGCTTTGCCGGCACTAGTCTTGATCTGGTTGGGTGTTGCGGCACTGGCGTTGGGTTTGCTGGTGTTGCTCATCCCCATGCAGATGACACTTCAACTCTTGCTGTGGGCGGTGCTTTCGACCGCGCTTACCTTCGGCTGGCTGCGGTTTTTCCGGCGCAGGCCGGATGATCTGCGTGTCGGTAGCTCGTCCGAAGCGCTTGGCGAGATAGGGCTGCTGGTAAAGGCTGTCGAGCCTTATGTGCCGGGCGAAGTGTTGTTTCAGCGTCCGGTGCTCGGTTCGGATCGCTGGGCATGTATTGCCGAAGCGAAACTGAGTGCAGGCTCAAGGGTTCGGGTTTTGGCTGTTGAGGGCAGTTGCGTCCGCGTTGAGGCCGCCTGAACGCAGCGCGAGCGCGATCAGGATTTGCATCGACAGAGAGGTTAGATGCTGCAGTCGCGTCAAACCCTATCGGCACCAAAACATGAAGCCCAAGCGTTTTGGGCTTGGGCTTCGCAGGTCTTTGACCAAGGCACTCACGGCCCAGGTATTCGGCGGTCAGCCGTCGGACTTTTACTGAACTCTCGCCACTGACTGCGGCGGACTAAGAACCATAAAGCCTCCTGTCTCTTGTGAATCGTTCCAAGCAAAGTAGCAAGCGCTTGAAACGCATCCCAAGCTTAGCTCGTGTTGGCGGAAAGGCAATGCCCAACTGACGCAGTGTGCTGTACTAAGAAGCTGTTCACGATCTTTTCAGCAGCAAGGTTAAGAGTGCTAGGTGTATGAACTGGGGACTTGTATTGAGCTGACGCTCCGCGTTTTTCACAGTCGGCGAGACTGCTCAAGTCACGCAAACGAGCGCTCCACGGTCCAGCGCTTAGGCATAACTGCAAAGCTGTGCAATTGATTGCGCCAGCAATTGCAATTGGCCATCGTTGAAAAACGACGGGGGCGAGAATGCCCTCGTGTAGTCAAAGCCAAACCTCATCGCTATCTAACTAGGCACATTACAGAGCCTTAACTGGACTGCATTACCGGTTTGCCGGGCCTTTTTATTTTCCTCTCAGTTTGGCTTGTGAAAACGGATACCGTCATTGCCGTCATCCACCACAACCGTATCCTTTGCGCCAAATCGCCCTTCGAGGATTTCTTTGGCCAGCGGATTCTCAATGTGCTCCTGGATCGCGCGCTTGAGTGGGCGGGCGCCAAAAACAGGATCGAAGCCAGCTTTGGCGACTTCAGATAGCGCAGCCTCTGTCACGGTCAAGCCGATTTCCAGTTTGGCCAGACGATTCTTGAGGTTCTCCAGCTGAATGCGTGCAATCGACTTGATGTGCGCATCGCCCAGCGCATGGAAAACCACCACCTCGTCGATGCGGTTGATGAACTCGGGACGGAAGAAGGTCTTCACCTCGCTCATCACGGCTGATTTGATGGCCGGGTAAGGCTCGCCGGCCATCTGCTGGATCATCTGACTGCCCAGGTTCGAAGTCATTACGATCACGGTGTTCTTGAAGTCGACGGTGCGGCCCTGACCATCGGTCATGCGGCCGTCGTCCAGCACTTGCAGCAGCACGTTGAAGACGTCCGGGTGGGCCTTTTCGACTTCGTCGAAGAGCAGCACGGAGTAGGGTTTGCGGCGCACCTGCTCGGTCAGGTAACCGCCTTCTTCGTAGCCCACGTAGCCGGGCGGCGCGCCGATAAGGCGGGCCACCGAATGCTTCTCCATGAATTCGCTCATGTCGATGCGGATCAGGTGCTCCTCGGAATCAAACAGGAAGCCGGCCAGTGTCTTGCATAGCTCGGTCTTGCCCACCCCGGTGGGGCCGAGAAAGAGGAAGGATCCGTAGGGCCTGCCTTCTTCAGACAACCCAGCGCGGGAGCGGCGGATCGCGTCGCTCACGAGGCGCACGGCTTCATCCTGCCCGATCACGCGTTCGTGCAGCTTCTCTTCCATCTTCAAGAGCTTTTCGCGTTCGCCCTGCATCATCTTGGCGACCGGGATGCCGGTGGCGCGTGACACGACTTCGGCGATTTCTTCGGCGCCGACCTGAGTGCGCAAGAGCTTGTTGGCAGGCTTGCTGGTCTCCGCGCCTTCGGCCGCGTGCAGCTGGGCTTCCAGCTTGGGCAGCTCGCCATATTGCAGCTCGCTCATCTTCTGCCAGTCGCCCTTGCGGCGTGCTTCTTCCATCTGCTGCTTGAGCTGTTCGATGGCTTCCTTGATGTGCTGCGAGCCCACCACCACAGCCTTCTCGGCTTTCCAGACCTCTTCCAGATCGGTGTATTCGCGCTCCAGCCTGGCGATCTCGGTTTCGATCAGGTCCATGCGCTTTTTCGAGGCTTCGTCCTTCTCGCGGCGCACGGCTTCGCGCTCGATCTTGAGCTGGATGATGCGGCGCTCCAGCTTGTCCATCACCTCGGGTTTGGAATCGATTTCCATGCGGATGCGCGCGGCGGCCTCGTCGATCAGGTCGATGGCTTTGTCCGGCAGGAAGCGGTCGGTGATGTAGCGGTGGCTCAGCTCGGCCGCCGCCACGATGGCCGGGTCGGTGATGTCCACGCCGTGATGCAGTTCGTACTTCTCCTGCAGGCCACGCAGGATCGCGATGGTGGATTCCACCGAGGGCTCGTCGACCAGCACCTTCTGGAAGCGGCGCTCCAGCGCGGCGTCCTTCTCGATGTATTTACGGTATTCGTCCAGCGTCGTGGCGCCGATACAGTGGAGTTCGCCGCGCGCCAGTGCGGGCTTGAGCATGTTGCCGGCATCCATTGCGCCTTCGGCCTTGCCCGCGCCGACCATGGTGTGCAGCTCGTCGATGAAGATGATGAGCCGGCCTTCTTCCTTGGCGATGTCGTTGAGCACGGCTTTCAGACGCTCCTCGAATTCGCCGCGATACTTGGCACCAGCGAGGAGCGCCGCCATGTCCAGTGACAGCACGCGCTTGCCCTTGAGGGTTTCCGGCACCTCTCCATTGATGATGCGCTGGGCCAGACCTTCAACGATGGCGGTCTTGCCCACGCCGGGTTCGCCGATCAGCACCGGGTTATTCTTGGTGCGGCGCTGCAGGATCTGGATCGCGCGGCGGATTTCATCGTCGCGCCCGATCACTGGGTCGAGCTTGCCCTGACGGGCACGATCGGTGAGGTCCAGACAATATTTCTTCAATGCTTCACGTTGAGATTCGGCTTCGGCGTCATTCACGCTGGCGCCGCCGCGCACGGCCTCAATCGCGGCTTCCAGCGCTTTCTGGCTGGCGCCGTGTTCCTTGAAAAGCTTGCCAGTGTCGCCCTTGTCCTTGGCGAGCGCGAGCAGAAACATCTCGCTGGCGATGAACTGGTCGCCGCGTTGCTGGGCTTCGCGGTCGGTCACGTTGAGCAGGTTGGCGAGATCGCGGCCAACCTGTACTTCCCCATTGCCGCCCTGCACCTGTGGCAGGCGGTCGATGGCGCGGTCCAATGCGGTCTTCAGCGCCGGTACATTCATTCCGGCTCGGGTCAGCAAGGAGGTGGTGCCACCGTCTTCCTGAGCCAGCAGAGCAGCAAGCAGATGTTGTGGTTCGATGTACTGGCCTTCGTGACCCACGGCAATGCTCTGAGCATCTGCGAGGGCCTGCTGGAATTTGGTGGTGAGCTTGTCGAAACGCATGGCTGGGGCTCCTGTATCTGTCTGATGGAAACATGGGGCCCGCATGACGGGCTTTCAAGTCCGGCCGCCTGCGGCCGTAAAGCAGGAGAGGGTCTTTGCTGGGGCAATCCCTGTTGCAGCAAGGCCAGAACTTTGTGAGTGTTTTCCTGACAAGAGGAGTTTTGTATGCCAACGAAACCGGAAGACGCAGTGGCCCAGATGCAGAAAAAGAACCTTGAATCTGCCATGCGCCTCGCACAGCTTTCCATTGAGAGCTCACAGCGCATTCTGCAATTGCAGGTGGATGTGGCCCGCGAGATCTTTGATGACGGCGTGAACAGCGCCAAGGCGCTGGCTCAGGCCAAATCACCGCAGGACGCAATGGAGTTGCGGGCTCGCTATGCGCAGCACGCGGCGGACAAGATGTTCTCCTGTAGCCGCAGCATTGCCGAGATTACCTCCGATATGCAGGCCGAACTGGGCCATCTGGTGAGTGATCAGCTCAACAAGGGCGGCCAGGAAATGTTCGATGCCATGCAGCAGATGCTCAAGGGCATGCCGCTCAATAGTCACGCCGCTGCTGAAGCCCTGCAGCACACTTTTGATACCGCCCGCAAGACGCTGGAGCAGGTCGCCAAGGCCTCCAGCGACGCGTTCTCTTCCTTTGCCCAGATGCCCGGCGGAAAGAAGTAGCCTGCTCGGCTGTGCTGCAAAATAGACGGTAGAAGGCTATCCCTGCACGTGCAGCGGTGGCCCTTGCTGTCTTGCTTTCAGGCCGGGTTGCGCAGTACCTGGCGAGCCGCATTGAGGCCGGAACGCACTGCGGCCTCGATGGTGGCAGGGTAGGGGGAATTGACGTAGTCGCCCGCCAGCATGAGGTTCCTGACTGGTGTGATGGTGAGTGGGCGTACAACGCCCGGGCGGCAAGCAAAGGTGGCGCGTTTCTCGGTGATGACCTGGCTCCAGCGAGGTGCTGGCAGCTTGCGCAGGGGGAACAGGGCTTCCACTGCTTGATGTGCCTGCAGTGCGAGTTCTTCGCGCGAGAGTGCCGTGTGAGGCCCGCTGGCCGAGATCACGCCTGCCAACAGCCCTTTCTCGCCGGTGCTGCGCTGCTTGTCAAAGAGCCACTGCACGACCGAACCGGAAAGCTGGATCATCGCCTCGGGCAGGCTGACGTCCTCATCGTAGGCCAGATATACGGTGGTGATCGGTTCATGTGGCAGGGCATCGATCTGACCACGCAGGTAAGTCAGCTCGGCAAAATTACCGAGCAGACTGCTGGCGTGATAGGGCGCGGTGGCGACGATGACATGACTGTAGTGCGAGCTCTCCCCCGGATCTCCCTCCAGAAAGAAGCGCCCATCAATCAGGCTTATCTGTTTGATCGGGCTTGCGGTGTGGATCGCAGTGCCGTTCGTGCCCAAGTACACTCCGGCCTGCACCGGCAGTAGTTCCGAGAGGTCGACCCTCGGGATCAGCATTTCGGAAGCTGAGGCAGAGGCGCCGACCGAGTCGCGCAGCACATTCGCAAATACCTGAGCGGAAGCCTGTTCGGGCGGCGTATTGAGTGCCGCCACACACAGCTGGTTCCACATCAGCTCGCACAGCAGGGGCGTTTGCCGGGTGCGCTTGAGCAATGTGCTGACCGGGTAGTCCTCACCAAGCTTCCAGTCGTTTTTTTTCAGGAAGCGGATCAGGCGCAGGGCTGCAAAACGGTCTGCCCAGGAGAGCTCACGGCTGCGCAACAGGCCAACAGCCAGATGTAGCGGAGCGGGCAGGGCGGCCGCACGCAGGTTGAGGCGCCCTGGCACATGCAGCACGAAAGGCAGGCTCAGCAGGCGCTTTGGATTTACTTTCAGAAAGCGCAAGAGGCGCAGCGTTTCGGTATAGGCGCCGAGCAGAATGTGCTGACCGTTGTCCAGCCGGAAGCCATCCTTCTCCACTACGCGGGCACGGCCACCCATCACGCGAGAAGCTTCGAAGACGGTTACGTCAACGCCGGCCCGGGTCAGTTCGACAGCGGCTGCTAGGCCGGCATAGCCGGCACCGATGATGGCGACGCGGGTGCTCATTTCAGCTCTTGATCCAGGCTTTCACCGCCAGCCACAGCTTGCGCAGCGGGGTCAGCGAAACCCGGTGGGTCAGCACGCGGCAGCCGTCAGCCTCCACTTCGTGCAGGGTCTCGCGATAGATTGCCGCCATGATCAGGCCGGCGCGCTGGCTCTTGCGGTCTTCCGCCGGCAGTTGAGCCAGGGCCTGATCGTAGTATTTCTGCGCACGTTCGATCTGAAAGGCCATCAGGCGCTGGAAGTTTTCGCTGCTGCGCGCATCGAGAATGTCTTTCGCCGGGACATTGAATTGCTCCAGCTCGGATACCGGCAGGTAAATGCGTCCGCGGCGGGCATCTTCGCCCACATCGCGGATGATATTGGTGAGCTGGAAGGCAATGCCCAGGTCGTGAGCGTATTTGAGCGTCTGGCGATTCGTGTAGCCGAAGATCTCGGCCGCAAGCAGGCCTACCACGCTGGCTACCCGATAGCAGTAGAGTTGCAAGTCCTTGAAGTCAGCGTAGCGCGCCTGCTCCAGATCCATCTGCATGCCATCGATGATTTCGAGCAGTTGCTCCTGCGGAAGGCGAAAGTCGCGGACGACCTGCACCAGCGCCTTGCCGACCGGATGATCGGGCTCGCCCGCATAAATCTTGCTGACTTCCAGGCGCCACCAGTCAAGTTGGCGGGCTGCCACTTCCGGATCGTGGGTCTCATCGACCACATCGTCCACCTCACGGCAAAAGGCATACAGCGCGGTGATTGCCCGGCGCCGATCCGGGGTGAGGAAACGGAAGCTGTAGTAGAAGGATGAGCCGCTGGCGGCGGCTTTCTGTTCGCAATATTCGTCGGGAGTCATGTCATTTCATCCAAAGAGCCCGCCAGGCGAGCAGCAGCCAGTCCAGTTTGCCCAGCTCTGGGCGCTGGCGGAACACATCGTAATCCACGGCTTCGATCTGCTCGAGGATACGCAGTCCGCCTTGAACCACCAGTCGCAATTCCCAGCCGACGCGGCCCGGCAGCGCCGCAGCGAGGGGGGAGCCCTCAAGCATCATGGCACGGGCGCGCTGCACTTCATGCTGCATCAGCGCCCGAAAGGCTGCATCGCAATCTGCGGCAGCAATTTGCGTTTCGCTGACCGCAAACTGCACAAGACTTGTTTGTGGCAGATAGACGCGCTCCTTGCGCCAATCGATACCGACGTCCTGCCAGAAGTTGATCAGTTGCAACGCGGAGCAGATGAGGTCGGAGCGGTGCAGGTTTTCATCTGTAGCTTCGGCGTAGAGATGCAGCAGGAGCCGCCCGACGGGGTTGGCAGAGCGGCGGCAATAGTCGAGCAAATCCGGAAAGTCGGCATAGCGCTTCTTGACCACATCCTGCGCAAAGGCGTCAAGCAGATCTCGCAGAAGCTGGATCGGCAGGGCCCATTGGCGCACATTCAGCGCCAGACGGGCAAACAGCGGCTCGTCCGGTGTGCTGCCGGCTTCTATCTGATCAAGCTGTTGCTGGTATCTGGCGAGGCTCGCCAGGCGCTCTGCAGGTGACGCATCGCCTTCGTCAGCAATATCGTCCGCTGTGCGGGCGAAAACATAGATGGCCTCCACTGGCTCACGCAGATGGCGTGGCAGGAGGATGGAAGCAACCGGAAAGTTCTCGTAATGATCAACGCTCATGAGGGCTGCGAGTATAGCTGCCCTCAGCAGGCTTCGGCCGCGCTATAATGCGCGCCTCCTTTCGGTGTGCTGCGCTCGCAGCCCCCTCAAGGCCCAGGTGGCGAAATTGGTAGACGCACCAGATTTAGGTTCTGGCGTAGCAATACGTGGGGGTTCGAGTCCCTTCCTGGGCACCAGGATTTCAAGATTATTTCTTTTAAATCAATTGCTTGAAGTGTTTTTCAGGTGTTGTGTGTGGTAGTTCTGGGGTAGTTGTCCCGTGAAGAGGCCACCTTGAAACAACACAACCACAGCTCTCTCCTGTCCCTTCTCGTGTTCCGAATAAAGAATACTTACGTCCGTGATGGTTGGATTTACTTCCAGCGTAGCGTGCCTAAGGATCTGCGCGAGCATTACGGGACGGTTCTTATCAAGCACCCGTTAAACACCAAAGACCACCAAGCCGCATTGCGACAGGTGGAGCGCCTGAACGCCCGTTATGAATTGGAGTGGGCGCAGCTCCGCAGTGGTGCAATGGCGGTGCCCACTTCTGCTATGGCTCAGGGGCGCGAGCTTCTTCTAGCACATGGCATTGATCCGCATGACCCCTCGCCCGATGAGATTCTGCTGGGGCGACTGCTGGACCCTTTCGAGGATGCCCGCCAGAGGCACGCTGCTGGCTGTGAGGTCACGTATCGGGAGTCTGCCCCTGCGGAGTATCTGACTCCGGCGCAGCTTGCCGCCTTGGAGCTACTCAAGCCAAAGCGGGACACGATGGCGGATGCTCTGGAGGTGTATCTTGCGGAGCATGTGAAGGGTGACAGCAAAGAGTTGCGGAAGTCCTCCACTATTGCTGTGACAGGGTTTGTGGCTGCTGTTCCGAACAAGGCCATGCTGGCCCTGACGCGGGATGATGCTAAGGCATACCGGGATGCAGAGTTGGCGCGTGGGGTGAAGACCACCACAGTTCGCCGCCGCTTCCGTGCCCTCCATGCGATCTACGCCGCATACGTGCTAGAAAAAGTCATGCCGCATAGGCCCGGTCAGGCTGCTCCGGTCAATCCTTTTGGAGACATCAGGATCAAGGGGGAGGGGACTGACGCGGAGACAGGGAAGCCTCTTTCCGCTACTGACTGGCTGAAGGCTGCACAGCTCTGTCGGGAGAAGGATGACCCTATCCGCTGGCTGTTGGCGCTCCAGCTCGGGACAGGAACCCGCGTGGGGGAACCTGCGGGCCTATTGCTGGACGACCTCCGGCTAGATGGTGATATCCCCTCCGTCATTTACACCCGGAATGAAGCGCGGGGTATCAAGACCGACAAGCCCGCACAGAACGGACAAGCTGCTCGCCTGCATCGCCGGGAGGTTCCCCTTGTTGGTGCGGCGCTGTGGGCTGCACGTCGCATTAAGGAAACTGCCAAAGCCGGACAGCTCTACGCCTTCCCGCAATACATTGGGGACGACGGCAGGCTGCAGGGTGGCTCCGCTTCGGCCACGTTGAACAAATGGCTCAAGGCGCAGGGGATTGACCACACCACGCACGACTTCCGCCACACATTGCGGGACCGACTGCGGGCCGTGGAGTGCCCCAAAGAGATTCAAGACGAGATTACAGGGCACGCCGCAAAGGACACGGGAACCCGCGTCTATGGCGAAGGCCACCCTCTGAGCATCCGCCAGAAGTATCTCCAGCTCGCCGCTGGCGATTCCTAAGTCTGCTCGGGCAAACCTGACTCAAGCCATCCGCCTACAACAAAGGATTACGAAGACACGGGGAGCTCAAACTGCCTCCCTTGGCGCGGGAGCAATGGGTCAGCAGAAACGTACACATTTCCATCAATAAAGGGCAGCAGCACCCCGTACGCAGTCAAATCAGGAAACCCACCCGGCGTTGCAAGCAAAACTTTGATATCCCCCTCGTCGTGCATTTTTATATAAAGATCAGGGGAGACACGTACCCCCCGGGGTCTGATACGCGCCTCGCTTATCGCCCTTTTCAGCTCCGTAGCGGCTTGCGTAAGGAGTTGCTCATCGTCGCGGTTGCCGTGGCCGGCGTTGGAATTATCGCTTGTCATATACATCCTTTCATGTAGAACGGTCAAAAGTGCCGTCCTCACTACATGGGGACGACACCCTTGCAAATCAATCACCCGTTTTACGCGACTGGTCCCTGTGCAAAATGCACCCTGTAACGATGCACGGGAGGAGGCCTTCCAGTTTCCCCAGCCGATCCCCTCCCGTGTGCTCTCAAGTTGCCCCGGCTGGATGCCTCAGAAGTCCAACTCTCCCAAGTTCTCCGTTACGCCTCCCCAATACTCGGTGAGGACAGCAGGAATCTGGGCGTTGTACATCTCAAGAGCATCCGCAAGGGTTTCCATGGCTTGATAGGGCAGCTTTCCCAGTGCCCTGACCAGCTTGTTAGCCATCGCCTTGGCGCGTGCTTCCTTGGCTGCATCAATGTCAGGCCGCTCCAGAGGTGCCAATCCCTTGGCCTCCCTCTGTGCTGCCTCCCATCGTGTCCCGCTCAAGTCTCGCGCTGGGTGCTGGGTGAGGAGCTGCTTACTGACCCTGCGCATATTGGCGACAGTGCCATCTGCCACACCCGTGGCCCTGACGATCCCTTGCTTGCTTACGCCTGTGCCGATGACCAGTCGCCACGCTGCCGCCATGCGCTCACCCTTGGACAGCACCAGAGATGCCTTTGAGTTCCTGCGGACAGCTTCGGTGATTGCCTCATCAATGCTGACCTCAGCCCCAAGAGCCTCCACGGGCACCTCCCGGCCACCCCATTTAGCTGCCCGGTAGGCGTCCAGCCGGTGATGACCATCCACACAGACCCAGCCCTGACCAGTCCAGAAGATCAGGACAGGATCAAGGGCAGCTCCGGTGGCGGTGATGACCTTCGCCAGCTCGGCAGAGTGCATCTTGCTGACGTACTGCGGGGGCTTCCGGCAGTGGAACAGCTCAGGGGCTGTGCCGATGTCCTCCAGCAAAAGCTGCTGGGGCAACTCTGCGGGGATCGGGAGGCCGGTTTCCCGGCTCTGCTCAAGTTCTCGCTTGGCTTCCAGCATCAGGCGGCTTCCTGCTGCTGATGAGCTTCGTTAGCAGCGCTGATGTCGATCAGCCTGCGGACTTCTTCAGCGAGCCTGTCCCGTTCTTCCTCAGCTTGGCGAAGAGCCCGCTTCAGTACTGTGTCGGGCATTTCCGTGAAGAGGTTGCCCTGTTCCGTGCATGAAACGTCTTCTCCGTTCATCCATGCTTGGAATGCTGGTGCATTCGACTGCCGGGATGTTTTCAGGTACGTGCTGATTCCTTTGCGCGTAACCAGGGTAGTTCCGTTCATGCCGCTTCCGCTGAGGAGTCCTGCTGGAGCGCTCCGCATTTCTTCGGAGGGGACTACGCGGGCCAGATTGGTTGTGCTGCTGCCCCGGCTCTTCAACTCCAGAGCGCGGAGCACATCCGCCCAGACAAAGTACAAATGACCTTCTGCAACAACTCGGCGTACTCGGTAGGCTTCTCCGTCAGGGGTGATGAAGGTGGCTCCAGGAATCGCGCGGGCTTGCCGGGCCTCGGGGTGCTTGTTCTGAACCTGCGTCATATCAGCAACCCTCCTTCTTGGCCGTATGAAGGCGCTCTAGGTCTGCGTTCATGGCCTCGGCTACAGCGCGGTATTGCTGGGTCATGTCCTTCCACCCTTGGGCATGCTGTTTGTAATGCTCCGCAAGGGTTTGGTAGTGCCGCAACTCGGCCACGAGGTGCTGCTCGGTGTTGAGGGATTCAGCGAGTGCGTATTCGAGATGTTGGAGGTGCTGGGCCATTTCGGCCTTGGTCATCGTCTGTGCCATGGTTAGTTGCCTCCCTTCAGGATGCCGGCCTGTTCGCCAAGAGTTCGGCGCGCTTGGGTGTCGATTGCCACGCGGACAATCTCCCCGGTGCTCAGGCGGCGTCCGATGGATGCAACGTAGAAGCGTTGAAGGTCTTTGATCTGGTTGAATGTGCTGACCGGATAGGCGGTCTGACGGACGATGGCGCCTTCCGTGCGGACACGGTTCAGCAGCGCCGGGATGTGGCTGTGAGTCATTGCTTGGTTCCTTGTGGGAAAGATGAAAAGCCCCCGAAGCCAGCACTGGAGCGGCTGGTGGGGTGTGGGTATTGCTATGGTCAGGGTTTATCCCTGATTTATTCCATAGGCATTTCGGATGTTGGCTTTCCGGATAATGCTATGGTCGGGGTTTATCACCTTGAATCCAAACAATAACCATGTAAAACAAAGGCTTGCTGGCCTTTTTTTCATCTTGGATCGAGAGTCCAAGCAATGTCCAGCGGCTACTTGCGTCTGGATTTTTCGCGCGCTAAGGAATCCTCTCGCGCTGTCACAGCGGCCTGCTGTTTGCCACCGTCGACAACCTGAATAAGGGGCATGTCGATCATGTGCGCTGCCGCAGCCGGGATGTAGATTTCAAGCCCTTTTTCTCCCGCAGTTAGGTCGAATATGCGGGGCTGCTCGTAAGTTAGCTGTTGCACCACGTCCCACAGCCGCTCATCGTCCCCTGCGATACTTTGTGCTGAGCCGTCGCGATAGTGAATATACGTACTAAACACCAGTTCGAAGATGCGGTCGCTGGTCAGTTCTTCTGCGTTGATAACAGTATGGATCCATTCTTTGAGGACGTCAGAGTAGTTCTGGCACTCGTTGAGATACCAATCAGCCAAACCG
Organism: Uliginosibacterium sp. 31-12; assembly: GCF_030548425.1. NCBI lineage: Bacteria > Pseudomonadati > Pseudomonadota > Betaproteobacteria > Rhodocyclales > Zoogloeaceae > Uliginosibacterium > Uliginosibacterium sp. 31-12. The sequence goes on from NZ_JAUOOA010000001.1 coordinate 674,363, forward strand.
CGATACAGCTCTAACGGGAACTCTCCGCCCCCTCCAAAGGTTTGTACGTCATCGTCGGTAACCTCGTCTGCGTTGTCGTCTCGTATGTATATGCGTTGAACAGAAAGGCAGTTCAGAACCAGCATCCTGTTGTTTAGCGTTGGTATCGCAAGCCATGCATCATCTGGGGTTGCATTTATTAGAAGCCTGCCCACTCGCTTAGCTTCCTCCAGCGTAATCGGGTACCAGCGGGTATGTTTTTCGCCGGGCAGAAGAATGCCGAGATGCCCCCAAAAGTGGCACTCATTGTCGGATGCGTAGAAGGGGAGGTTTGTGGTGAGCTTGCGGCTGATCGGATTCGTGCCAAGCAGGTCATCTACACTCGTTCCGAAAATCACAGCCAAATCGCGCAACGCTGAGAGGTTGGGCTCCGACTTTCCTGCTTCCCAGCGTGCAATCGTTTGCTGCGTGGTTTTCAGCATGTCTGCGAGCTGGCCCTGCGTAAAGCCTTGGATTTGCCGAAGTTCTTTGAGCTGCAACATAAACACCTTTTTTGTGTGTTGTACACGTATTATGGATACTGTACCGACACGCCAAAGGTGTGTCAATACTCATTTTTGGTGTTTTATTTGTCTGGTCGCTGGAGCTGTGGGTTGCTTTTAGCATCCTTCGTGGCCTCTTTCGCGGGTTTTAGGCCAGTCATCGTCTTTTTGTCCTCTGACAACCGGCAACAACAGCCGGAAGTCCTGGGTCGGGGTCAAGCTGCTGTGCTTCGTCTGCACGGGGACCATGTCATTGCGGCAGGTTTAGGAGGCGCTGGCAGGGGACGTGTCACCGCTATGTTCGGGTCAAGTGCCGGCGGTAGAGGTGCAGGGGCTGTTTGCGCCCGAAGAGGTAAAAAAGATCAACACAGAAGGATCTTCCTTTCGACAGAGGGGGTATGCAGCTTGCGTTAGACTATGTCATTCGACTTGTTGGGTACGGTATGAAGAATAATAGTTCTGCTCTTGAAGCGTGGTTGGCTAGCAATGCGCTATCCGTATTGGTTTGGACAACTTTCGGCGCTGTTCTGTCGGCCATTGGGTTTGTAGCCCCCTACGTGATTCGTTTTTGGGGTGGCTCGCTCTCAGGTAACGGAGATGATTGGGGTGGTTTCGGCAGCTACCTAGGGGGCACCGTTGGCCCCTTGCTCACGTTCATTACGGTCATTGCATTGCTGGCTACTCTGGCTGTCCAGCGTAAAGAGTCGCGAGAGAACGCTACCGAACGACAAGAGCGCGATGATGCAAGCGCGATTGAGCAAAAAAAGCGCGACCGTGCGGCAGCCGTGCAGGCATTTGAGAACACCTTTTTCGCATGGCTCCGTGCCTACCGGGATTTGCTCGTCGAAATTGAAATACTCAAAAGTTACAGCAATGGGCGAGAGGCCTTCCGGGGGCGACGTGCATTGATGCTGGAATGGGAGCAAAACCTTCAATCGGAAATAATTGTTGGACAGTTGCTGAGTGTTGAGCAGTGGTGGAAAAATGGTGGGGCGGAATGGGCGCCTTATGTTCTCCCTGCCGAGTTATTGAACACATCTAGATCGATGCGTTCAAATGATTGGTTGCGATCCCTTCCCCCCACTGCAAAGCCGGTTGCAAATAGCCTCGTCATGAAGCGCTGGGACGATTTGTATAACGATCAGGAGTACAACCTCGACAATCTTTTCAGGGTTCTTTTCCGGCTTCTGAAATGGGTTGATTCACAAGATCCTGAGATTCTGACTTCAGCTCAGAAATGGCACTACATCAGCATTGCCCGTAGCCAGCTATCATGGATTGAGCTGGTGTATTTGTTTTTCAATGGCCTGAGTGAGCGGGGCATAAGGTTCAAGGTGCTTTGTGAGCGCTATGCGCTTTTTGACAATCTCACGTTCAAGGACGCTGCTCTTGAGAATCTTCGCTGGCACTCGTCAGGGAAGGGAGCTACGTACGCTGAGTCGGCCTTTTATTCTTCCATTGCACGTGCTGCGCTTGGCCTTCCTGTAGATAGTGATGAGATCCAAGTAAAGGCGATGGAGCATTTGTGATGTTGCCGTAGCGTTCTCATGTACAGCCACGCCCTGAGTCGCCAGCGTGTCGTACGCTCGGATTACCTTCAGATGAAACGCCGGGCTGATCCACATAGCGTAGGCATAGACGATTTCACGGGCAACGTAGGTGCCACCTGAGCGGCCCATCATGGTTTTAACTCCCGGAATCCCGAGACTTTTCCGCTTCAACTCGGTCGATGAAATGGGCAGGCTGGTGGCGCTTCTCCCCTCCAGATGCCTTATGCAGGTCATTCAGGCAGTAACGCCCCTCGGTGTCCTGACGGATAGCGAAAGAGGCGATTGGGAGGGAGGAGGTGGTCAGGGAGGAGGGCTTCCCGCAAAGGAGGTAAGCTCCCCGATATTCCATCTGGAGTCACGCCATGCCCGAGAACCTGATCCGCGAGATAGCTCAGCAGATCGTCCAGCAGCAGATCCTAGAAAACTGGATCTTCTATGCCCTCATCCTCGCTGTATCGGTGGTCAGTGTTGCGCTATCTGCGCTGCTGACCTCATACATTCGCAAGCGTGCCGAGACCTACGCCAGCAAGGCCGATCTGAAGGAGCTTGTCCGGCAGTTGGAAGAGACCACCAAGGCAGCGGAGAAAGTGAAGGCCGCCATATCCCACGAAGACTGGGCCGCGAGGGAGTGGAAGACGCTACGAAGGGTGAAACTGGAGGAGTTGCTGGAAGTATCCAGCAGCCTTGAACCTCGCTTGGAGATGCTCCGCCGAGTTGCGCTCATGGGCGGCGACATGCCTGTTGTGCCGGAACCAATAGCAAAGATGGAGCAACTGGCGAGTTTGTATTTTCCTGAACTGCGCAATGAAGTGGAAGCTGTTAGATCGGCTTACTATGTCCTCGTCTCGCATGTTTTCGACGCTAGCCTAAAGTTGGCTCCGGCAGGTATCAGTGATGCCGGTAAGGATATTGTGATTAACGCCTTTTTCGATGCTTACAGCCCCGCACAACCTGCCTTAATACATGCTTTAGCCTCTCTTCAAGCCAAAGCTCCGGAAGTGCTGCTTGCAGTCATGCAGGCGGAAACAGGGGAAAAATAAAACAGGGAAGCACGGTCATACGTCATAAACTTTTCCGCCCGCTAATCCCCGACTTTCCGGGTATTAATCCCCCAGCCTCCCAAGCTCTCAAGTCCGCCCTGTACTGACCCCACACCATCAACCCCGCGATAGGCGCAAGGGCCAGCATCAGGGGCGCGAAGATGACCAGCGCAGACCAGCAGATCGGCTGCTGTGGGTCTGCTCGGGCGAATAGGGGGCGCTTGAACGGGTGTATGGGCTTGGGCCTGCTCACTGCGCTGCCCCCTCTGCGGTCTTCTTGCTGCGGGTGATCCTGCCGGCCTGCTCAAGGTACTTGTAGAGGCTTTCTCGGCTCAGGCCGTACTTCTTCGCCAGTGCTGACCGTCCTTTGCTGTTGGCTGCTTCATCCTCTGCAGCCAGCTCGCGGACCTTCTCAGGAGTGAGCTTCGCCACGCCTCCCCTGTACTTGCCTGCCTCCTTGGCGATGGCGATGCCCTCTAGCTGGCGCTCTTTGATGAGTGCCCGTTCAAACTGCGCCACGGCCCCTAGCATGTGCATCATCAGAGTAGCCATGGGGTCCGCCCGGTCATTGGTGAAGGTGAGCCCCTGTGTGATGAACTTGACCACTACGCCCTTGGCGGTCAGCGTCTCCACGATCTTCTCCAGATCCCCAAGGCTGCGGGCGAGGCGGTCAATGGAATGGACGATGAAGGTGTCACCCTCGCGGCAGTGATCGATAGCGGCCTGTAGTTGTGGCCTGTTGGTGTCCTTACCGCTGGCTTTGTCGGTGAAGGTCTTGTCTGTGGTGATCCCGTCTAGCTGGCGCTCAGTGTTCTGCCCAATGCTACTGACGCGGATGTATCCGACTACGTGCCCCATCTTCCTGACTCCTCGCTGATGAATGTGTCTAGTTGAACTCTAAGACTATTCATGCCTTGTTGTCAATCGGATGAAAACAAACTCAGATTGGACACTTTTTCTGTCAAGGGTGGGTGTCTGGCTGGGGTGTAGCCTGACTGGACACTGACGGGAGGGGCGAGGCAGGACCGGGCAGAATGTCCGCTAGTTGTCCCGGCGGTGCCCGTGCTGGGTCGAGTGAGGGGCAGGCCAAGGGCGAGACGGTGAGGGCCGCTAGTGCGCTCGCTCCGGCTGGGTGAGGGTGGCTCCGGGGGCCGGGTACGGGGGGAAGATGCTAGGGCTACGGGCGAGGGGTGACCTCTCGGATTTTTTCCAGCAAGTTTTTGCCCCTTTGTCATGTCTGTGATCCAATCATCACTTACTCACGTGACGCCACCTGGAATGCCATGGACATCAAGATATTGGACCTAAATCTGAAAAGTGTCGCAGCTCCCACTAGGAAGTTGATCGAGGTAATCAGCAAAGGAATGGGCGCTGTTTATGAGCCCATTGGCGTGCGGAGAGAAGCGGATGCTGAGGCCTATAAGATTCGTGCGTTAGCCGCTGCCAAAGCCGATGCCCTCAAAATCACCTCAGAGGGAAAGGCTGCTGCCGAGAATGCGTACAAACTCGAAAAGCTCACTGATGAGGAAATCTCACTGCACGAGCGCGCTCGATTGCGTCTCATCGCAAAGGAAATCGAGGGGCAAAAGAACATTGAAGCAATCGTCGATGCAGCATTTACAGCATTGCCCTCCAGCGTGTCGGATCAGGATGTTTCGGATGACTGGCGCCGGAAGTTTTTTCAAGAGGCAGAAAACATCTGCGATGAGGATTTACAGATTTTCTGGGCAAAGCTTCTTGCCGGAGAGGTGGCTTCACCCGGTTCGTTTAGTCTGCGCACTCTAGATGTGCTGAAGCAACTATCGCAGGACGAAGCGGCTTCGTTTGTAAAACTCTGCAGATTGGCGATGTCGGATGGCACCATACCGCTGTGTGGTCGCGGCCTGGATACCGCCTACAAAGCGTGGGGTGTGTCTTATGAAGATATTCTGAGCCTTCGTGATGCAGGGCTCTTGCTCCACGAGGCTAACTTGCACAATACGTTTTACCCGCTTGACGGTGTCGCTCCAACAGCTTCGCAGCGAGGCCGTTTTGGATATAACGGGTACATCCTTGAGATCGAAAAACCGTATCTTGGGGAAATGAAATGGGAAATATTAGGATTTACTCGAGCGGGTCGCGAGCTTCAAAATCTTGTTCCGGTAGATCCTGACGAGACATTTTTAAGGGCATTTGCTGCCCATCTGAGAGTGTTGGGTGTGACATTGAGCCGAGTATTGGCCATTAACGCAGAAGGTAACGACACCCTCAGCCCACCGTACTAGTCCTGTTTTTGACTAATTTTTCTGTGGTAGTTCTGTGGTACATTGTTTAGTACACACAGCCTGAAGCCCAGTATTCATGAGGGTTTTGGAGGGGTTCGATAGTTCGATCATGCCCTTCCTGGGCACCACTAGGTTTTCAAGTCTTGCGGTGGGTTATTCATTACCTGCCGATGTGCTGGGGACTTTTCGGAAACCGAATAGGTTCAGCATCTTTCTCAGAAAACAAATCCCAAGCTTCTGATTTGTTGCTGTTTCTTATTTTCCTGTTTGCTCTGTCTGGCGTGAGTTGATGGTGCCGTCAAAACCGGAGCCTGTCTGCCCACTTTGAAGGGCGAGTCTCGCGCGCACATGTTCACGCGAACTGCGTGTGATTGTTCCTAGGGTGCAGTGCGACTTAGTTGTGGCCTCCTTTGCCGGTGTGCTCTTCTACGACGAAAGTTATAGTTCTTGACTTGAGTGCAGATGCGTATCATTCTCATTATTCGCATGCCGCGAACGATGCGGTGTCCGTGCCGTCCTCCACTCCAGCAGGAAACCTCTTTTCATGAACAGCCTGTCTGTCCTGCCCGCATGCCGAAAACAGCATGCGGCCGTACTCCTTGCACTCTTCTCCCTGGCAGCGCGCGCCGTTGAACCTACCGCCAGCGCCTCAGCTCCGATCAGCGAACTGGGCGTGATCACCGTCACTGGCCAGAGTGCCCGTGGTCTGCGTGCCGATACGGTGGAGGCAGGCAGCTTCCGCGGTTCGGATGTGATGGATGTGCCTTCCACGGTAAATGTGGTGACACGCGAAGCACTTGATCAGCAGGCTGCCAGCGGCCTGTATGACGCCGTGCGCAACACCGCCGGCGTGACGCGCCAGCAAAATGGCGGAGAAACTTGGGATCAGCTGGTTATCCGTGGCATCGCGGTGGAGAACCGCACCAATTACCGGCTGAACGGTTCATTGCCGATCATGAACTTCGGGCAGGCCATGCTTGAGGACAAGGAGCGTGTTGAGGTTCTCAAGGGCGCGTCCGCGCTCTACTACGGCTTTGCTGCGCCGGCGGGCATCGTGAATTATGTGACCAAGCGGCCGACCGCAAAGCCCCTGACTAGCGTATCGATGAACCTTGATCAGTATGGCACCGCGATACTGGCCACGGATATGAGTCGTCGCTATGGCGAGAATGACCAGTATGGGCTGCGGCTGAATGCGGGTGGTGGCGCAGTGGGCAGCTATCTCGACGGAGTGGATTCCGGCAATCGCCGATTTGCCGCGGCCGCCTTCGACTGGAAGGTGTCGAACCGCCTGCGCTTGAAAACGGACCTCGAATACGATCACCGCAAGACCACCGAGCAGGTCGGCGTTACGCTGCCGACAGCAGTCAATGGCGTGATTACGCTGCCGCATCCGGTTGACCCGAAGAAGAGCGTCGGTCCGAGCGACTCGAAGTTCGAGACGGATGCAGTGAACGCCTTGCTCCGAGCCGATTACGCGCTGGACGACAACTGGACGCTGACCTTCGAAGGTGGCCATGCGCAGACCTCGCGCGATCGCAATCTGGCTACCTTCCGTTTCACTAGCGCGGCCACGGTGGCGACTGGCGCTGGCCGCATCCAGGGCACGAGCCAGCATTCGCTGGTGAAGTCCGATCTAGTGAAGAGCGAGCTTTTCGGCACGGTTGACGCGTTTGGCCGGCGTCACGAGTTGACCTTTGGGCTCTCGCAGACGGACAAGTCGCAAGACGCGATTTACAGCACCACCTACACCGTGGCTTCACAGAATCTTTACAGTCCGGTTTCGATCGGTTCTGTCGTGTGGGCTGCCACGCCAACCAGCCCGACCACGGCCGAGCTCAATACCACCGATACCGGCTTCTACGCGATGGACCGCATTGCGCTGTCTGATCACTGGCAAATCATCGGTGGTTTGCGGCATTCGCTGTATCGAAGCGACCAGGCCGACAACCACTATGACGTCAGCAAAACTACGCCGATGCTTGCCGCGGTGTATCGTCCGCTCACTTCGCTCTCGCTCTACGCCTCTTATGCGCGAGGGTTGGAGGAGGGTGACACAGCCCCGACCGGAGCGCTCAACGTGGGTGAGCGGATGGCGCCTGGCGTGAGCAAGCAGTACGAACTGGGCTCGCGCTGGCAGGTGCTGGGGGATACGTTGCTTTCTGCGGCAATCTTCCAGATCGACCGGCCCGGTGCCTACACCGGCACCGATGGCTACTACGTGGCCGATGGCGAGCAACGCTATCGCGGCCTCGAACTCTCGACTCAGGGCAAGATCACACGGGATCTGGGCTGGCTCACCTCGGCACAATGGCTGGATCCGCGTTTCCGCAAGAGCGCGGCGGCCTACGTTGGCAAGCTGCCCGAAAATGCTGCCCGCCGGACGGCGAGCGCCTTCCTGACGCTGGATGTGGCCTGGGTGCCGGGCCTTACACTCAATGGGGGCAGCTACTACACAGGGCGTCGTCCCGTTGATGATCTGAACCAGGCATGGTTACCGTCGGTGACGCTCTACGCTGCTGGCGCGCGTTATGCGACTCACATCTTCTCTAGGGCAGTAAGCTGGCAGCTCAACATCGAGAATCTGACTGACAAAGAATACTGGGCTGGTGCCGGTACCCGACTTGCGGCCGGGGCGCCGCGCACGGTCAAGCTCGGCGTGAAGATCGATCTCTGAGATGAGCAGGTCTGCCGGCGGGGTGAGCGCAATCCTGCGCTGGAGCTTCTTCCAGCTGCATTGGCTGATCGGCATCACCGCCGGCAGCCTCCTGATGCTGATCGGGCTTTCCGGGGCGATGATGTCGTTCGAGGAGGAGATCCTCGATATGCTGAATCCGGGTCTGCGCAGCGTGCCGGTGCAATCGGTGCCCATGCTCGCACCGCCGCTGCTTCTGGCTGTAGTGGTGCCGCTGCCCAGCGGCGAGCGAATCGCCACCGCTATTTTTTCTGCCGAAGCGGGGCGCAGCGTGCAACTGCTGCTGCAGACGCCTCCTGGGGCGAGCAAGCTGCTGCCGCTCTATGTCCATCCCTATACCGGCCAACTGCTTGGCGAAGCGCGTGGCCAGGCTTTCTTTGAATGGATCGAGCGCCTGCACCGCTTTTTTCTGCTGCCACGTGAGCCGGGGCGAGTCGTCGCCGGCATTTTGTCGAGTAGCTTGTTGCTGCTGATCGCGTCGGGCCTTTACCTGCGCTGGCCCCGCAGGCCTCTGGACTTGCGCACCTGGCTTGGCTTCAACCCACGCCTGAAGGGTAGGCCCTTCCTTTGGAGCCTACATGCGGTGCTGGCAACCTGGGCTCTGCCGGCCTGGTTGCTGCTTACAGCTACCGGAATCTACTGGTCCTTCGATAGCGTGCGCAGCTCTGTCGACAGCTGGGCCGGTATTGAACGCGCCCCCCGCGTGAAGAAGGAGATGCCGCCAAAGGCCGATCTTAATGGAGCCGTGCCGGACATTTCGCTCGCCTGGCAGCGCTTTTCCGACAAGGTGCCGGCCTGGCGCGAGTTGCGCGTACGGCCGCCGGAAACCGCGTCGGCTGCGCTCGAAATCCTGTGGCTGCTGCCGGATGCCGCGCATCAGCGCGAGCGCAACCGTATGCTCATTGCGCTCGATGGCAAGCTGAAGAAGGACGAGCGCTTTGCCGACCAGAGCACGGGCAAGCGTGTACTGGCGATGATTCATCCGCTGCATATGGGGCGCGACTTCGGTCTCGCCGTGCAACTCTTTATGATGCTTTCGGGATTGGCACTGCCGGTGCTGGGGGTGACTGGCTGGCTGCTCTATCTTTCGCGGCGGCGTGGCGCGCGCGAGGCTGAGCGTCAGCGCAAGGCGCTTTTGCCGGTCGTAGGCGTAGCGGCGGAAGAGTCCATCCTGGTGGCCTGGGCGAGTCAGACCGGCCGCGCCGAGTCGCTCGCGCTGCGCACTGCCGCCGCGCTGCAGGCCGCTGGCCGCGCTGTGGTGCTGAGGCCACTTGCCAGTCTTCAGCCGGCAGAGCTGGCGGGCTTTCCGCAGGCGCTGTTCGTGGTCAGTACCTTCGGCGAAGGTGAGGCGCCTGATACGGCTCGCGGCTTTGCTCGAGCATTGGGTTTGGCCGATCTGGAACTCGAACGTTTGCGTTTTGCAGTGCTCGCACTGGGAAACCGGCAGTACCGTCAGTTCTGCGGTTTCGGCCACAGCTTGCAGGCCGCCTTGCTGCGTTTCGGGGCTCAAGCCTGGCAGCCGCTTACGCCTGCCTGTGAAACCGAGCCGGCGGCTGTCGAGCACTGGTTTGCAGGGCTGAAGCGCTTTGGTGTGAGGGATGACAGCCTGAGCGCTTCAGCCCAAGCCGCGCCTGCCTGGGAGCCGTGGCGCCTTGCGCAGCGCACGCTGCTCAACCCTGGCAGCAGTGGCTCGCCACTGTTCGAACTCACGCTGCTGCCAGCCAAAGGGGAGCTGCCACACTGGACTCCCGGCGCACTGGTAGAGATCCTTCCCTGTCCCCATTCATGTTCCGTTGAGCCGGATCTACCGGCGCCACGTCGCTACTCGATTGCCTCGATCCCGGAAGATGGGTGTCTTCAGTTAATCGTACGCCAGCATCATCATGCCCTGGGCATCGGGCTGGCTTCGGGTTTCCTGACCCTGAATTGCCCGCTCGATGGCGAACTGGCGCTGCGGCTGCGGGCAAATCCGAGCTTCACTCTCGCTGAGGACGATAGCCCCAGCATTTTCATCGGCAATGGCTCCGGTATTGCCGGCCTGCGTGGCTTGCTGCGCGAACGTGTGCGACGCGGCATCGGGCGAAACTGGCTGGTCTTCGGGGAGCGCCATCGTGCCACCGATAGCGTGTGCGAAACCGAGTTCGGAGTCTGGGTGCAGGCGGGCTTGCTGGAGGTGGATCGTGTCTTCTCGCGCGAGCCGGGCGGCTGCCATGTGCAGGACTTTCTGCGTGGCGAGTCCGCACGCCTCATGCGCTGGCTGGGTGAAGGCGCAGTGATTCATGTCTGCGGTAGTTTGCAGGGCATGGCGGGGGGCGTGGATGCCATGCTTGAAGCCTTGCTAGGGCGTGAAGGGCTGGACTTGCTGATCGCTCAAAAGCGCTACCGGCGCGACGTGTACTGAGCACACCAACGCCCCGAGCGACATTCGCTTGCATAAATTGTCTCCAGGCGTGGAAACATGCTTTTCTGAGGCGATCGCCAGGGTCGAGAGATCCTCTACAACATCGGGCGCTTTCAGAAAGCAGCGCTTTGTCGTTACACTTATCGCAGCTTCAGGTTCCTGCTCTGCGTCATGCACGTGCAGGTGAAATGGGAAGCCGGTGCGTGCAGCCTTCGGGTTGCGACAATTCCGGCGCTGCCCCCGCAACGGTAAGCGAGTCAAGAATGAACCGGTCAGCACGCTGCTGCTGATCTGGCCACTGTATCCAGTCGGGTATGGGAAGGCGGTTCATTCCGGTGTGCCTTGAGGCCACCACTCGCAAGCCCGGAGACCTGCCTGATGCATTGACGCAGGCCGTTGCGGTGGGCGATGGGGTGCATGTCATGAGGGGCCTCATTGCGTCCCTGCCTGTGCCCATCCGGTGTCCCTCACCACGGGCTGCAGCTCATGATGTTCATCCCTTCTTTCTCTCCTGGCCGTTCCGGCCTGCGTCGTTTCATCCACTACGCAGCGCCCGGTGGGGGCGCAAAGGAGAGTCGCAATGCATATCGAACCGGGCCAACTGGCCGCTTCCACAATTCTCGGCGCCAATGTCGTCGCCAGCGCGCTACTGGTCAGCCAGTTGCCGGGCCTGCTGCTGCGCCCGGCGCTGTGGCTGCGCACCCTGCTGGCAGCAGGTTTTTTCTCGCTGTTCATGCAGATGTATCACCTGCCGGTGGGACCGTCTGAACTGCATTTTGTTGGCGCCATGCCGATCTACCTGTTGTTCGGTTTCCTGCCAACGCTATTCGGCTTCGCCCTGGGGCTGCTGGCGCAGGGGCTGATATTCGAACCGCAGGATCTGCTGCATCTGGGCGTCAATGCGCTCTCACTGATGCTGCCGCTGCTGGCAGTGCACTTCAGCGTAGGCCGCCGCCTGGCCGAGGCAGCCCGTAATGGCGAGATCGCGTCCCTGCTCAAGCTGGATGGTTTCTATTACTCAGGCGTCACCTTGATGGTGGGTTTCTGGCTCAGCCAGGGATTGGTGGCGACGCCACTCGTGGAGTGGGCTCACTTCGCTGCGAGCTATGTGACGCTGGTGCTCTTGGAACCGGTCTTTACCTGGGGCATCGTCAGCCTGCTGACGCGAGCTTCCGGGCAGACTGCCACGCCGGCCTGGGCGCGTCTGTGCCTGGATGAGAAGCTGGTTCAGCGCAGCGCGGCCTGACGATGTCTGTTGTCGCAAAGACGCCTGCCGGCCAGTCCGGCACGGTCTGGTTCGTCGGTGCCGGCCCGGGCGATCCTGAGCTCATCACGGTCAAGGGCCGTAGCCTGATCGAAGTGGCCGGCGCGATCCTGTTCGCCGGCTCGCTGGTCAGCGAGGCCGCTACGCGCTGGGCGCCATCAGCGTGTGTGATCACCGACAGCAAGGACATGACGCTGGAGCAGATGTCCGAGTGGCTCGTCGAACAGAGCTCACGCCATGCTGTAGTCGTGCGTCTGCAGACTGGAGATCCGGCGCTCTACGGCACGCTGATCGAGATGGTGCGGCCACTGGATGCGCTGGGTATTCCGGTGGGCGTGGTGCCCGGTGTGTCCTCGGCAATGGCCTCGGCGGCGGCGGCGGTGGAAAGCTTCACCCTGCCCGAGATCACCCAGACGACCATTTTCACGCGCATCGAAGGGCGCACGCCGATGCCTCCCGGTGAGGACCTCGCCGCGCTGGCGGCGCATCGCTGCACGCTGTGTATCTTCCTGTCCATCACCCTGATGCACAAGCTCGAAGCGGGCTTGCGCGCAGCGGGCTGGGCGGAGGATGCGCCGATTCTCGTCGTGCACAAGGCGAGCTGGCCGGGTGAGGAAATCATCCTGCGCGGCACGCTCGCCACCATCAAACAACAGTGTCGTGAAGCGCGCATCGTGAGCCAGGCTATGGTGATCGCAAGCCCCACCCTGGGCGCACGCGAATGGCCCGAACTCGCACGCTCCAAGCTTTACGACCCGCGCTTTACCCATCGATTCAGAAAGGCCAGCGCATGAACACCACGACTATCCTCCTCGTCGGCCACGGCTCGCGCGAGGAGTCCGGTAACGCCGAAATCCGCGATTTCGTTACGCAGTGGCGCAGCCGCCAGCCGGCATGGCGGATCGAGGTCTGCTTCATCGAGTTCGCTCCGCCATCGCTGCATGATGGCTTGCTCGCGGCGGCTGCGCAGAGCCGGCGTGTCTTCGTGCTGCCGCTGATTCTGAATGCAGCCGGGCATGTGAAGATGGAAATCCCGGAAGCCATCGAGCATGCACGCGAACATTACCCGGGGGTCGAATTCCTGTATGGCCCCCATCTGAGCGCTTGCGATCCGATCCTGGATATCCTCAAGAATCGTCTGCGCGCTGGCATGCAGCAGCTGGACGTGCCGGACCCGACCACCACCGGCATCATCCTGCTCGGCCGTGGCTCGTCGGATCGCGCCGCCAATGGCGACATGGCCAAGATGGCGCGCTGGTTGCAGGAGGAAGGCGATCACGAGCTGGTGGATCTGGCTTTCACCGGCATCACCTGGCCCCGCCTGGAGCGGGTGGTGCAGCGTCAGGCCTTGCTGGGCATGACCCAGATCGTGGTGCTGCCTTATTACCTCTACACCGGCACGCTGATGCAGCGCATCCATCGCCAGGTGGCGCATCTGCGCAGCCAGTATCCGCAGATCCGGTTTGCCTGTGGCGAGCATTTCGGATTCGAGCCCGAAATTTTTGCCCTGCTTGAGCAGCGGGTGCAGGATCTCCAAGCGGGGCGCGCCGAGAGCACTTTGCCTTGCGATGGCTGCAGCTATCGTGAGCTGGCGCATGACATGGGCCATGGCCACTCGCATGAGCATACCCATGCGCCGCAGCCGCTGAGTTTCGTGCCCCCCACTGCGCAGCCACTGCATGCGGAGCACGCCGGATGAGCAGTGTGAATACCGTCACCGAGCAGCTCACGCGTGCTGGTCAGCTCATCGAGCACGATAGCTTCGCGATCATCGATGCAGAGGTCGGCACGCATGCCTACAGCGCCGAGCAGTGGCCCATCGTGCGCCGCATGATTCACGCCAATGCCGATTTCGAGTTCAACGGTCTGACGGCTTTCCATCCGCAGGCGGTGGAGGCGGGCATCGCTGCAATGCTGGGCGGTGCTGCCGCGATGGTGGCGGATGTCGAGATGATCTGCTCTGGCCTCTCGCGGCCGCGTCTCGCGCACTTTGGCATTCAGGCGCATCACTTCATCAGCGATCCGGATGTGATCGCCGCCGCCCAGGTGGCGGATACGACGCGGGCCGTGCAGGCCATGCGCAAGGCGCAGCGCCTGGGTTTGCTGGAGGGGGCCATTGTCGGCATCGGTAATGCGCCCACGGCGCTGATCGAGCTGGTGCGCCTGATCCGCGAAGAAGGCGTGCGTCCCGCGCTGGTCATCGGCATGCCGGTGGGCTTTGTGGCCGCCGCAGAGTCCAAGGCCTTGATGGCGGAAATCGATGCCGTGCCGTGGATCGTGATCCGGGGCCGCAAAGGCGGCTCCACACTGGTGGTGGCGGCACTGCATGCCTTGCTGGCCCTAGCCGAGGCCAGGCAGAAAGCGCCCGCATGAGTGATGCCACGGGCGCCTCGCCCAAACCGCGCGGCACGCGTACCGGTTTCACGACCGGTGCCTGCTCTGCCGCAGCGGCGCGGGCGGCGGTTCATGGGCTGATGCTGGGGGTGATCCCCGCGCGCATCGAGTCGCAATTGCCGAATGCGCAGCGCGTGGAGTTCGCCGTTTGCGAACCTTATTGCCAGCCGCCCGGTGAGGATGGCCACGTCATGCTGGCGCGAGCGGTCGTCGTGAAGTTTGCAGGCGATGACCCGGACTGTACCGATGGCGCCCGGCTCACGGCCGAGCTGCAGCGCCTGCCTGGGCGTGCCGGCTGGATCGAGATTACCGGTGGAGCAGGGGTGGGTGTGGTGAGCCTGCCCGGGCTGGGGCTGCCGGTGGGGGAAGCCGCGATCAACCCCAAGCCGCGCGCCAATATCGAGGCCAATCTGCGGGAGGTGGCGGGCAGCCTGCTGGCACAGGACGGGTTGCGCGTGATCATCTCGGTGCCTGGCGGCGAAGAGATGGCGCGCAAGACACACAACGCGCGTCTGGGCATTCTCGGCGGCATCTCGATTCTCGGTACCACCGGCATCGTCAAGCCTTACAGCACTGCAGCCTGGCGCGCGAGCGTGGTTCAGGGCGTGCAACTGGCGGCCAGCCTCGGCCAGCGAAACGCGCGTTCGATTGTGGTACTGACGACTGGCGGGCGCACCGAGCAGTTCGCGATGCGTGAATACGCCGATCTAGCGCCGGGTGCCTTTGTGCAGATGGGGGACTTCCTGCGCTATGCGCTGGACGAAGCCGCTATGCGCGGCATCCGCCAGGTGGTGATCGCCGCCATGGTCGGCAAGCTGACCAAGATCGCCCAGGGTGAAACCATCACCCATGCCAACCGGGCCGAGGTGGACACCCGCCTGCTGGCCGAGCTGGCCGCCGGGATTGGCGCCAGTGCCGAGGATTGCACGGAGATCGAAGCCAATCCGACCGCGCGTTTTGCGGCCGAGCGCATGGCCGAGCGCGGGTTGCATCTTGCCTTTCACCAGGCGCTGGCCGAACGCACCGTGCATACCTTGTGTGACCCCCAGGTGGGGCGCTACGCCGGCCGCTTCGCGCTGCAGGTACTGGTGTGTGATTTCGATGGCCAGAAAATCTGCGCAGCGCACTCCGCCGCCGCCGATCCGCAGCGGGCCAATCTGCCGCTGCAGCCAGTAGTGGCCGATGACGAGGAGCAGGACTGAAACCATGAATGATGTGTTGTGTAATACCGTGGCGCGCGATCCCATGCCGTGCCGCGTGATCGGTGTGCTGGATGATGGCGCGGCCAGCCTGGCGTCTCCCGCACTGGCCCACCTGCGCGCAGCGCAGCTGGTGATTGGCGCACCGCGAACCCTGGGCTTGTTCGAGGACGAAATCGCGCCCGATGCCGAGCGCCATGTGCTGGGCGCCTTGCCCGAGCTTGTGGAGCGCATCCGCTTGGCACGCGAGGCGAATCAGGCGGTGGTCCTGCTCGCCACCGGGGATCCGCTGTGTCACGGCATCGCGGCTTACCTGGCGGCGCAGCTGTGTCTGCAGGCCATCGAGGTGCTGCCCAATGTATCCACCCTGCAGCTGGCCTGCGCACGTGTCGGTCTGCCCTGGGCCGATGCGCGCATCGTATCCATCCATGCCCGGGATGCCGGCGAATGGCAGTGCGGCGCAGCGCCCGGGCATGGTTTGTATGAACTGGCGCAGGCCTTGCGTCGACATGACCGGCTGCTGGTGCTGACCAGCCCGGCCAATACGCCGGACCGGGTTGCCCGGCTGCTGATGGCGGAGGGGCTGGCAGAGGATTTCGAGTTGGCCGTGGCCGAGCGCCTGAATCAGGCCGGCGAGCGGGTGCTGGCGGATCTGCGCCCGGCCGATGCAGCCAGCATGCAGTTTGCCGACCCCAATGTGCTGCTGCTGTGGCGGGTGCGCGAGCGTCGCCAGCCGGTGCGTTTCGGCTTGATGGATGCCACCTATGCCCAGCGCCAGCCGGAGAAGGGCCTGATCACCAAGCAGGAGGTGCGGGCCGTGTCCCTCGCGCGGATGCAGCTGCGTGCAGATAGTCGCGTCTGGGATATCGGCGCGGGCAGCGGCTCGGTGGGGCTCGAGGCGGCGCGTTTGTGTCCGCAAGGCCACGTCTGGGCAATCGAAAAAAATGCCGATGATTTCGCGATTGCCGGGCGAAACCGCGCGGCTTTCGGCTTGAGCAATCACACCCTCGTTCATGGCAAGGCGCCGGAGGGGCTTGATTTGTGGCCGGATCCGGATGCGGTCTTTATTGGTGGCTCCGGGGGTGAGCTGGCCGGATTGATCAAGCTTTGCCTGAAGCGTTTGCGCACCGAGGGCTGGCTGGTGATGAATTTCGTGACCCTGGAAAACCTTGCCACGGCAACCGCTGCACTCGAAGAGGCCGGCGCGCAGTGGGATGTACTGCAACTGCAGGCGGCGCGCAGCAAGCCGATTCTCGCCATGCACCGGATGGCGGCGGAGAACCCGGTGTGGATCGTGTGTGCCCGGCAGGGTGAGGTGCAAATGAACAAGGAACTGACGGATGGTGAATGAAGCTTCACGCATGGGCACGCTGTACGGGCTCAGCCTGGGCCCGGGTGACCCGGGCCTGATCACCCGGCGGGCCTGGGCTCTGCTTGAGCGGCGCGATGCGCTATGGGTCTATCCCACGCGCAGCAGCAAGTCGCCCAGCTATGCTTACGACATTGTTGGGCGGGCTGGCCTGCTGCCGCCGGCTGAGCATCAGGCACTGCTGTTTCCGATGACGCATGATGCCGAGAAGCTGGTGCGCAGCTGGGAACGTGCGGCTGACTACGTGCTGCCGCGTCTGCAGGCCGGGCAGGATGTGATGTTCCTGGTGGAGGGGGACGCCAGTACCTATGCGACCTTCGGCCATCTGGTGCGCAGTTTGCGGGCGCGCGAGGACGGTCTGGCGGTGGAGGTGGTGGCGGGCGTGAATTCCTTCAGCGCCGCCAGTGCGGCACTGGCCCGCCCCTTGTGCGAGCAGGACGATACGGTGGCCATCGTGCCCGCGGCCTATGGCGTGAGCGCGATCGACCGCCTGCTGGAGGATTTCGATTCGCTGGTGCTGCTCAAGGTCAAACCCTTGATCGAAGATCTCCTCGACTGGCTGGAGGCGCGTGAGCTGCTCGCGGGTGCCAGCCTTATCGAACGTTGCGGCGCGCCCGACGAACGCATCCTGCGTGGTGAGGAGATGCTTGCTTTGCGTGGCAGCACGGTCAGCTATCTGTCGCTGATGCTGGTGCATAGCCCGCACCGGATTCGTGGCGAGCGGATCCGGGGCTGCCTGAAGAAAAGCACGAGCCAGGCGCAAGCCGCTTCGGAGCCGGCATGAGCACGACGGATTCCGTGTCACCGGTATTGCCGCGGCTGGTGCTGGTGGCGATCACCCGCCATGGTGCGGCGCAGGCTGCCAGGCTCGCGGCAGCCCTGCCGCTGGCCGAGCTGTGCGTAGCGGCAAAGTTCGGTGAAGCGCTGGAAGGTTTGCCGAATCACGTGCACAGCTACACCGGCGCGTTTCGCGACGAAATCGCGGCGCTGTTTGCGGGTTACGACCAGATCGTTTTCTTTGTTTCGCTCGGCGCGGTGGTGCGCCTGATCGCCCCGCACCTCAAGAACAAGGATGAAGACCCTGGCGTGCTGGTGATCGATGACGCTGGCCAGTTCGTGATTCCGGTGCTCTCGGGCCATGTGGGCGGCGCCAACGCGATGGCCGAGACCCTCGCCGCTTTGCTGGGCGCAGCGCCGGTGCTGACCACCGCTTCCGACGTGGGCAAGACCATTCCGGTCGACATCCTCGGTCGCGAGCTCGGCTGGCGCGTTGAGGCGCCGAAAATCAATATCACCCGGGCGTCCGCCGCGGTAGTCAACGAAGAAGCGGTGGCCTTCGTGCAGGAGGCAGGCTCCCCACACTGGTGGACCCGGCCCACGCCGTTGCCGCCCAACATCCATCTGTATGCGCGTTTTGACGAGGTGCCGCTGGAACGTTATGCCGCCGTGCTGTGGGTGACTCATGCCGAGATCGCGCCCGCGCAGTGGGAAGCCCTCCGCGAGCGCCTGGTGGTCTATCGCCCGCCGCTGGGGGGCGCATGAAAATCGCTATTGGTCTGGGCTGTGATCGCGGCACGCCGCAGGCAACGCTTGAACGTGCAGTGGATGAGGCCCTTGAGATGGCCGGCGCCGTGGCCAGCGAAGTCGTGGCACTGGCCAGCATCACGCTCAAGGCTGACGAAGCCGGGCTGCTGGCTTTGGCACAGGCGCGTGGCTGGCCCTTGTGCTTCTATCCGCCGGCGCTGCTGGCCGAAGTGGCGGTGCCCAATCCTTCGGAAACGGTGCGGCATTACACCGGCACCCCCTCGGTGAGCGAAGCGGCGGCCTTGCTCGCGGCGCAGGCTACCGATGCGCGGGCCCTGCGGGTCGAAAAGCATCGCGTAAAGGGAGCGGACGGGCGGAACGCCACGGTTTCGGTGGCCGCTGTAGATGCCGAGCGCATTCTGTTCGACCAGCAGGCCCGCCAGTCGGCACATGCGCTGCTGGCCGCGCGGCGCGACATGCGTCATTTCCAGAGCGGCTGCAGCATCGATGCGGCAACCCGCGAGCGCCTGGCCGCAGCCTTGATGCAGGCGCCCTCGGTTGGCCTGATGCAGCCCTGGCGCGTGCTGCGCATCAGCGATACCGGGCTGCGCGCACGCCTGGCCGACTGCGTGAGCGCAGAGTGCGAGCGTACGGCGCAGGCCTTGGGATCACGGGAAGAGGCCTTCCGCGCGCTCAAGGTGGAGGGTGTGCGCGAGTGCGCCGAGCTGTGGGTAGTGCTGCTGGCCCCGGATGACGGCACCGTGTTCGGCCGCCGCACGATGGCGCAGGAAATGGCCTGGTGTTCGGTTGGCGCGGCGGTGCAGAACCTGTGGCTCGCCGCCCGCGCCGAGAACCTGGGCTTGGGCTGGGTGTCGCTGTTCGAGCCGGCGGAGCTGGCCGTGTTGTTGCAGTTGCCGCCGGGCGCCCAGGCTCTGGGCCTGCTGTGCATCGGCCCGGTGGCGAGTTTTTATCCGGCACCGATGCTGAGCATCACCGACTGGCGCCAGCCACGCGCACCCGCCGCATTATTCGGCGAGAACCGCTGGGCATTTTCCGAAGATTCCGCGGCGGATGCCTGTGCATCTGCCGGGCCCTTGAAGCAGGAGTAGTGATGCAGTCTGCAATTCAAACCGAGGGCGCTACGGGCGCCGGCAAGATCATGCTGGTGGGCATCGGCCCTGGCAGCGTGGAGCATATGACTGGCCGCGCCCGCGCGGCGATTGCCGAGGCCGATACGATCATTGGATACGTCACCTACATCAAGCTGGTGGCCGATCTGATCGAAGGCAAGGAAGTCATCCGCAAGAGCATGACCGAAGAGCTCGATCGTGCCATCGAGGCACTGGAGCGTGCGCGCGCTGGTAAGAAAGTGGCGCTGGTGTCCTCGGGAGACGCCGGCGTCTACGGCATGGCCGGGCCCACCTACGAGGTGTTATTCCAGGCCGGATGGACGCCGGACTCGGGTATCGAGGTCGAGATCGTGCCGGGAGCCTCGGCGATCAACAGCTGCGCCGCCCGGGTGGGGGCGCCGCTGACCCATGATTTCTGCGCCATCTCCCTGTCGGACCTGCTCACCCCCTGGCCGGTCATCGCGCGACGCCTAGATGCCGCTGCCGCGGCTGATTTCGTGGTGGCTTTGTACAACCCCCGCAGCGGCCGACGCACACGTCAGATCATCGAGGCGCAGCGCCTGTTCCTGCGTCATCGCCGCCCCGATACGCCGGTGGCCATCGTCAAGAGTGCCTATCGGCGTCGCGAAAACATCGTGTTCACGACCCTGGCGCAGATGGTCGAGGCTGACATCGGCATGCTCAGCACGGTGCTGATCGGCAACAGCAGTACCTTCGTGCGGCATGGCTGCATGGTCACCCCGCGCGGCTATGCCAACAAATACGATCTTGCAGAAGGCAGCACGCACGAAGGAGAGAAGGCCGGGCGTTCGTTGTCGAGCGGGCTACTCGGCTGGCTGCAGAACCTGCAGGCGGATGTGGCAGACGGAATCGCCCTGGAGGAGCTGGCCAGGCGCCATCGCCTGCCACTCGAATACCTGCGCGACACGCTCGCCGAGCCGCTACCGGAGACGCTTGAAGCCGTGTCAGAGGAGGGCGGCGAATGAGTAGCCAGGAGAAGGATATGGCCGTGGTGAAACCGCGCATTGCTGACTATGGACGCCACCTGCTGGTGTGCACCGGCCCGCGCTGTGCGCAGGATGGCGCAGCACAAGCCTTGTTCGACAGCCTGGGCGAGAAACTCAAGGCTGCCGGGCTCGATACCGGGCCGCTGCGCGTCAAGCGCAGCCGGGTCAGCTGCTTTGCGGCCTGCAAAGGCGGGCCGATCATGTGTGTGCAGCCAGATGGCACCTGGTATTACCAGGTCACGCCGGAAAACATGGATCGCATCATCGCCGAGCATCTCGCGGGTGGCCGCTCCGTCAGCGAACTGGTGTTCCACCAAGGCCCTTGCTCCTCGCCTGCCGGTGGTGGTGAGGGCATGGAGTAATCGGCTGTTTGGCTTCAGTCTGGAACCATGGACGTATCTTGTGGCTGCGTATTGCGGTGAGCGTCGAGCTCAGTCGGCATGCCGAAGACTCGCCAGACCAGCGGGGCCAGTCTGGCTGACGGGCTGTTCGCCTCTTGCGCGTCCTTGAGCAGTTGCAGCACCGGTGTGCCGAGTTCCGCCTTCGTGCTGGTGCCACCATGCATCTGTGCTGTTGCCGGCGTGGATATCCAGCCGCTCGCCGAATCGTGGCGTGCTCAGGGCAATGCCGCCTTGTTCGGCCAGCGCAGTGATGCGCTCCAGTGGTTCGGTCCAGGCGTGCAGGGCGAGATCAAATGTCCCGTTGTGAATCGGCACCAGTCGCTGGCCCTTCAAGTCAATGTGTGCCTGAATGCTCTGCTCGGGCTGCATGTGCACATCGGCCCAGGCTTCGTTGTAGGCTCCGTTTTCAATCAGCGTGAGATCGAAAGGGCCAAACCTGTCGCCGATCTCCCGGAAGCCGGCGAAGTAGCCGCTGTCGCCACTGAAAAACACGCGGCTTTGCGGCGTGATCAGCACCCAGGAGGCCCACAGGGTGCGGTTGCGGTCACTCAGGCTACGCCCTGAGAAATGCTGTGCGGGGGTGGCGATCAGGCGTAAGGCGCCGACCTGTGTTTCTTCCCACCAGTCGAGCTGCTGGATCTTTGTGGCCGCAATCCCCCAGCCGATCAGCCGTTCGCCAACGCCCAAGGGCGTGACAAACATGCCTACCTTGTCTGCGATGGCGAGAATACTTTCCCGGTCAAGATGGTCGTAGTGGTCGTGCGAAAGGATGACGGCTTCGATGGGAGGCAGATCTTCGCGGGCTATCGGAGCCGCGTGAAAGCGCTTCGGCCCGGCAAAGGAAAAAGGCGAGGCACGCTCGGCGAAAACCGGGTCCGTCAGCCAGAACTTGCCTTCTAGTTTGAGCAGGACGGTGGAATGCCCCAGGCGCCACAGGCTTTGGTCCGGGGCCTGCTGCAGATCAGCGGGAGTCAGGGGCGCGACTTCAAGTGCAGCGCCGGGGCTCGCATCGGGTGATTTTCCCGTCAGGTAGCGCCAGACTCCATTCAGGCTGTCGGCGAAATTAAGCCCCCGCTCCTGTGCGAGATTGTGGAACTGGCCATTGGCATAGTGGCTGGCGCTTGGCCGCTCGCGTTGGATGTCCGGTGCGGCTTCAAAGATCGATGAGTAGGCCATGATGCTTGTTCCAAGTAATAAAGGCAGGAGTAGCCAACGAGGCTTGAGGCGGAAGTGCGGCATCTCAGGCACCCGTCTGGATCTGCGCGGAGCTCAGTACGGATCTGCCCCGCGCGGAGGGCAGGCTTGAAGTCAGCGCCTGGGCAACGCGCTGCGCCGTAACAGGACGCAGGCCGAGCGGGATTGCGCGTCCGAGCAGCCTGAATGCGGCTGCAGTCACTTTCTCGGCCAGGCGAGGCTTCTGCCCTATGACCGCCCGATCACCCAGCAGCAGCGAAGGGCGGGCGATGAGCAGCGCATCGGTATCGAGTTCAGCCAGCACGTGTTCGAGCTCGCCTTTCACGCGGTTGTAGAACATGCGGGAGCCGGCATTTGCACCTGCAGCACTGACTAGAGCAATGCGCCTTGCGCCTGCCGCAAGGGCGGCGTGCGCGACGGCCAGGTTGGCCTCGAAATCCACCGCGCGGAAGGCGGCCTGACTGCCTGCGTCCCCGATTGTGGTGCCGAGCGCCAGATAGACCTCGTCCACTGGCGGAAGAGGGGGCAGGGCTTTGAAATCGACCCGATGCACAATCAGCTTCGGGTGTTTGATGGCCAGGCCCCGCCGGCCCAGCGCATGTACTTCGCTCACCGTTTCATCTGCCAGCAGCGTTTGCAGGATGTGTTGCCCGACCAGCCCGGAGGTGCCTGCGATGGCTACGCGCCGTGCTCTGATGTGGCTTGAATCTGTCATTTCCAGCTCCTGAATGAATTTGTTACTTGGTATGAACTTGCGGCGCGCGCGCAAAGAGAAAACGGGCCGAGATCAGCAGGCTCAGGAAGACCAGTAGCGCGCTCACTTCCAGCGTGCGGCCAGTGCGTTGGGCCAGATCGGCCGCGTCGTGACTGATCTGGCCGCCACTGGCGAAGACCACCACCAGCACCGCCAGCCCCAATGAACCGCCAAACTGGTGGGCCACGTTCACGAGGCCGGAAGCTGCGCCGGCATCACGCGCTTCCACCCCGGCCACGCCGGCCATGGTGAGCGGTGCCAGCACCCAGCCCTGGCCCAGGCCGATCAGGATCATCGGCAGAAGCAGGCCGGCAAGGTAGGAAAGCTGTGGCGCGGCAAGCCCCTGCCAGATCAGTCCCAGCACACACAAGGCCAGGCCGGTGAACAACACGCTGCGTGGCCCGAAGCGACGCATCAGACGCGGTACGGAAAACGAGGAGAACAGCTGCGGAATCGTCACCGGCACGAAGGCCAGGCCGGCCAGCATCGGACTGAAACCCAGCACGCGCTGCAGGTATTGCGCGGTGAAAAACCAGAAACCTACCATGCCGGCCAGGAACAGCAGGCGCGCCGCGTAGGCCGCGTTGCGGCTGCGGTCGGCAAACAGGCGCAGCGGCAGCACCGGCTGGCTGGCTCCGCTTTGTTCCCAGAGGAAAAACGTCAGTAGCAGCACACCGACAGCCATCGCAGAGTGAGACCAGGGAGAATGCCAGCCGACTTCGGCGGCTTCGACGATGCCGAAGACCAGCGCGCTCATGCCCAGCGTGGAGCTGATCGCGCCCGCCAGATCGAACTGGCCGGCATGGCGTGGTGTTTCCTCGATGTAGCGCAGGCTCCCCAGAATCAGCAGCAGGCCGATCGGCAGGTTGATGAAGAAGCCGGCACGCCAGGAGATCAGGTCGGCCAGCAAACCGCCCAGCACCAGTCCCACCGTGGCGCCCATGCCCGCAGCGGCGGCATACCAGGAGAGTGCCCGGGTGCGCTCATGACCTTCGGGGAAATAGACTGAAATCAGCGCCAGCGTGGAAGGTGCCAGCACGGCCGCCCCGAAGCCTTGCACCGCGCGGAATGTCAGCATCCAGGCCGGCGAAGTCGCGGCGCCGATGGCCAGCGAGGCCAGCGTGAAAATCGCCAGACCGGTAATGAACATGCGCCGGCGGCCGAGGATGTCGCCCGCCCGCGCCCCCAGCAGCAGGAAGCCGCCGAAGGCCAGGGTGTAGGCGTTCTGCACCCAGGAGAGGCTGGCCGGCGTGAAGCCCAGCGAGCTCTGGATGCGCGGCAGGCCGGTGAGCACGATCGAGATGTCGATCACGATCATCAGGTAGCTGGCCATGATGATGGCGAGCACCATGCCCGGGTGAGTGACGCGCTTCATTCTTTGGCTCGCCCGGCCAGATACTGCGCATCGCTGACCTGCTCCTGCCAGTCCGCCGCGCTGCCGTCGAGCTGTTCCTGAATCGCGATATGTGTCATCGCGGTAGTGGTGCTCGCGCCATGCCAATGCTTTTCGCCCGCAGCGATCGACACGACGTCTCCAGGGTGGATTTCCTGGACCGGTCCGCCCCAAAGCTGAACCTGGCCGCAGCCTGCGGTCACGATCAGGGTCTGGCCGAGCGGATGGCTGTGCCATGCCGTGCGCGCGCCCGGCTCGAAAGTCACCGCGGCGCCGGAGGTGCGCGCCGGCGCTTCGGGCAGGAAGAGGTAGTCGACGCGCACTGCGCCGGTGAAATAGTCGGCAGGGCCCTGCGTGGAGGGCTGCGATCCGCTGCGCGTGATATGCATGAGGGTTTCCTTTCGATCCGGCTCATGGTCGAGTAAATCAGACGGTCGCTTGAGCTGACCGTCTGATGCCGGGGGGCTTACAGGGCGCTCTTGAGAATGCGGCTCACCACATCGCGGGTGTAGATCTCGGCGATGCCGAACCATTTGGCATTACCGAGCACGTTGTCGATGGTCGCCGGCAGGTCGGCCTCGGTGATGCCCAGTTGCGACAGGCGGGTCGGCGTGCCGATCTTGTCGAACCATTTCTCCAGCGCGGCGATGCCTTGCTCGGCGGTTTCCAGTCCGAAGATTTCCTTGGCGAAACGCTGGAACTGCTCCGGATTGCGGCTGTGATACCACTTCATCCAGGCCGGCATGATCACCGACAGGCCCGCGCCGTGCGGCACGTTGAAGAGCGCCGAGAGCGAGTGCTCGATCATGTGGTTCGGGTAGCTGAAGCCGGCCGTGCCGGCATAGGTCAGGCCGTTGAGCGCCTGCGTGGAGGCCCAGGCGAACTGGGCGCGGGCATCGTAATCGGCTGGATCAACCAGCAGGGTCTCGGTGGTCTCGATCACCGTGTTGATGACGGCTTCGACCAGGCGCGACTGGAAGCGCGGCTGCACCTTGGCGGTGAAGTAGCCCTCAATGGAGTGGGCGATGATGTCGGCCGCCGAATACACGAGGTAATCGCGCGACACGGTCTGCATCAGCGCCGGATTGACGATCGACACCTTGGGGAAGGTGTGCGGCGAGCCGATGGCGAACTTCTCCTTGGTGTCCTCGTTGGTGACGACCGCACCGTTGTTCATCTCGCTGCCGGTGGCGGCCAGGGTCAGCACACTGAAGATTGGCAGTGCAGCCTGGATGGAAGCTTCGCGGGAGAAGAGTTCCCACACATCGCCCTCATGCAGCACGCCGGCGGCAATCGCCTTGGAGCTGTCCAGCACCGAACCGCCGCCCACGGCGAGCAGGGCCTCGACCTGATGGGTGCGGGCCAGCGCAATCGCCTCGCGCACCGTGGAAATCACCGGATTGCTGACGATGCCACCGAATTCGACGAAGGCGATGCCCTGTGCCGCGAGGCCCTTGGTGACGGTGGCAAAGAGGCCATCGCGCTTGATGCGCTCGCTGCCATAAGTCAGCAGCACTTTCTTGATGCCGTGCGCCGCCAGATGCTGGCCGATCTGCTGTTCCTTGTCGGTGCCGAAATCGATGGTGGTCGGGTTGAAGAAGGTGAAGTTGTCCATGTGTCGCTCCTGAGGGATGGAAGGATTGGTTTGATGGACTGCACTTTAGGCCCTGCACAAACATCAAACTAGACAGATATGGATTGAATGATTTACAACCAAAAGATGTAAATAACGCTTCTGGCTGCCATGTCGATCAATGAGCTGCGCTCCATCACCACCTTCATCCGCACCGCCGAACTGGGCAGTCTGAGCAAAGCTGCAGAGGCGCAGCAGATCACGCCACAGGCCGCCAGCAAGGCGCTGGGGCAATTAGAGCAGTACCTCGGAGTACGCCTGTTTCACCGCACGACACGCAGCATGTCGCTGACAGAGGAGGGCCAGCGCTTTCTTGAAGCAGCACAGCCCTCCTTGCTTGGCTTGCAGCAGGCGCTGTTGTCGGTGCGCCAGACGCGCGAAGACTTTGCCGGGCCATTGCGCATCGTTGGCCCGCGCTCGGTGCTGCAGCCCGTCATCAGCCCGGTACTGGACGAATATCTTCGCCTCTATCCCGAAGTTCAGCCGGACGTGCAACTCGACGACCGCATTGGAAACTGGGTGGAAAATCGCGTCGACGTGGGTTTCCGCATCGGCGCCTCGCCGCAGGAAGGGCTGATCGCCCGTCGTCTGTTTCCGATGCAACTGGTCATCTGCGCCGCCCCCAGCTATTTGCGCAAGTACGGCGTACCGGAAAACCGTCATGCCCTCAACCAGCATCGCTGCAGCGTATTCCGTCATCCCGGTAACGGTTGTCTTGTGCCCTGGCATCTCAAGATCGGAGATAGCCTGGAGGAGTGGCCGGTGGCCCCGGTCTTCTGTACCAATGACGAGATGCTGGAGTTGCAGACCGTGCTCGCCGGCGAGGTGATTGGCCAGCTTGCTGCGCCGACTGCAGCCCCCTACATCCGCGCTGGCAGGCTGGTGCCCGTGCTGGTCGAGCATGTGGCGGACAACTACAGCCTCTATGTTTACTACGGCAGCCGTACTGCCATCCCATCACGGGTGAGGCGCTTCATCGATCTGGCCGTTGACCGGCTTAGCGACAGCAAGGACTTTGTTCTAAGCGCCGAGGAGCTCGCGAGTAGCCGCGCAAGGCCTGCCGAAGCATGACTTGTCCGGTCTTGGCCACAGCGTTCGCTTTCCTGACTTAGCGACCCGCACTCAGGCCTTCTGCACGCTATGAGCGAGAGCCAGCAGGGCCTAAGAAATGCATGGTGTCGAGGTCTGTTTCTTGTCCTGTTGAATAGACCTGTATGTGCGATAGCGAACGCATTGCGGGCTGCTTTGCGATCGGTAGGCGCCGGATAGTTTTCGCGCCTCGGCGCAGGACAAACCACCGCACTGGGATGAACATATGGAGCCATGACTGGGCCTGTCAGCACAGCGGGTGAGATCGCTGGAAACACAACCCGACTCTGCACCGGCCCGCAGTACCGAGCTATGCACGCAAGCGCTCGGTGACTGCGCTTGAACGCTTGCGAAGCGCGGTATTTCTTCAGTGAAACCCCGATAATGGCGGCCAATTCGTTTTGAACGCTACGTCAGGATTCCCACATGGAAATCAAGGTCAATTTTCTCGACAAGCTTCGCCTTGAGGCCAAGTTTGATGACTTCACCGTTATCGCCGATCAGCCTATCCGCTATAAGGGCGATGGCTCCGCGCCGGGGCCCTTCGACTATTTTCTGGCCTCATCGGCCCTTTGTGCGGCCTACTTTGTGAAGCTGTATTGCGACACGCGCGATATCCCGACCGAAAACATCCG
This sequence comes from Uliginosibacterium sp. 31-12, assembly GCF_030548425.1. Taxonomy (NCBI): domain Bacteria; kingdom Pseudomonadati; phylum Pseudomonadota; class Betaproteobacteria; order Rhodocyclales; family Zoogloeaceae; genus Uliginosibacterium; species Uliginosibacterium sp. 31-12. Next base: position 701,820 of record NZ_JAUOOA010000001.1, read on the forward strand.
CCTCTCGCATAACAACATTGTTGATCCGGACGACCGCTACAAACAGATTTTCAAGATCCAGATCGAGCTGCCGACGGACATCTCCGCCAAGGATCGCCAGGGCATCCTGCGCTCGATCGAGCGCTGCACCGTGAAACGGGTAGTGCAGACTGGCCCCGACTTCGTGATTGAAGAGGTGGAAAATCTGGATGCCGATGCGCAGGCGCTGCTTACGCTGAAGCCGGACTCCGAAGCACGTACTTTTATTCCGGGCAAGGATCTGCCACTCGAAGAAACCATCTCCAACATGTCGGCCTTCCTTGCTGGCCTGGGCATCAAAATCGAGATCGCCTCCTGGCGAAATCTGGTGCCGAACGTTTGGTCACTGCATATCCGCGATGCGCACTCTCCGATGTGCTTCACCAATGGCAAGGGCGCGACCAAGGAGAGTGCCCTGGCCTCGGCGCTGGGTGAATACATCGAGCGCGCGAGCTGCAATCACTTCTACAACGACCAGTTCTGGGGCGAAGACATCGCCAATGCAGCCTTTGTGCATTACCCGGAAGAGCGCTGGTTCAAGCCGGGGCGCCGCGATGCGCTGCCAAAAGGCATGCTCGATGACTACAGCCTCGCAATTTACAACGCCGATGGCGAGCTACGTGCATCGCATCTCTTCGACACCAACTCCGGCAATACCGAACGTGGCATCTGCTGTCTTCCCTATGTGAGGCAAAGCGATGGTGAGGTGGTGTATTTTCCCACCAACCTGATCGACAACCTCTTCCTCAGCAATGGCATGAGTGCTGGCAATACGCTGGTCGAGGCGCAGGTGCAATGCCTATCGGAAATCTTCGAGCGGGCGGTGAAGCGCGAAATTCTCGAAGGCGAAATCGCGCTGCCGGATGTCCCCCAAGAGGTACTGGCGAAGTACCCCGGCATCGTCGCCGGCATCGAAGCACTGGAGAAGCAGGGTTTCCCGGTGTTAGTGAAGGATGCCTCGCTGGGCGGAGAGTTTCCGGTGATGTGCGTCACCCTGATGAACCCACGCACGGGGGGAGTCTTCGCGTCTTTTGGCGCCCACCCGAGTTTCGAAGTGGCGCTGGAACGCAGCCTCACTGAGCTGCTACAGGGCCGCAGCTTTGAGGGCCTGAACGATCTGCCCAAACCCACTTTCGAGAGCAATGCGGTGACCGAGCCTAACAACTTCGTCGAACACTTCATCGATTCCAGCGGCGTGGTCTCTTGGCGCTTCTTCAGCGCCAAGGCCGATCATGAATTCGTCGAGTGGGATTTCTCCGGCCACGGTGAAAGTTCCAACGCCGATGAAGCCACGACCCTTTTTGGGATTCTCGAGAACATGGGCAAGGAGGTGTATGTCGCGGTGTACGACCAGCTCGGCGCCAAGGCCTGCCGTATCCTGGTGCCGGGCTATTCCGAGATTTACCCGGTCGAGGACCTGATCTGGGACAACACCAACAAAGCGCTGGCGTTCCGCGCCGACATCCTGAACCTGCATCGCCTGGACGACGCCAGCCTGGAAGCGCTGCTGGAACGGCTGGAAGACAGCGAACTGGATGATTACACCGACATCATCACCCTGATCGGCGTCGAGTTCGACGAGAACACGGACTGGGGGCAGCTCACGATTCTGGAGCTGAAGCTGCTGATTCGTCTCGCCTTGCAGCAGTTCGACGAAGCGAAAGAGCTGGTGGAAGCCTGGCTGCAGTACAACGAAAACACGGTCGAGCGCGGCTTGTTTTATCAGGCTCTGAACGTGGTGCTGGAGGTCGTTCTGGACGACGAGCTGGAACTTGCCGACTACGAGCAGAATTTCCGGCGCATGTTTGGCGATGCGCGTATGAATGCAGCTTTGGGCTCGGTGGACGGCAGCGTGCGCTTCTTCGGTTTGACGCCCACGAGCATGAAGCTGGAAGGCCTTGATCGACACCAGCGCCTGATCGACAGCTACAAGAAGCTGCACTCGGCGCGAGCTCGTAGCGCGGCTTTACCCGGTTAGGATCGAGAGACCATAGCCTTCCGCCTGGCATAAGTCCGTTTGGGACTAGGGGGCGACCTTGCTTCGCGCTCTGACAGGGCAGGGCAGTTGTAGCAAAAAGCAGGTTCATCACCTGCTTTCCGACGAAATGCGCCGTACGGATTCGTAGAAAGTGATGTGCTCCGGCTTTAGAGGGGGCACGATCTACGCAGTAAGACCATGAATAGCCTCTAGGTTCATGGTCTTACTGTAAAACCGCATGGCCCGATCGCTGGCACTGCCTTTGAAGCCACAGCGCGGCTGAACTATTAATTCTGGCGTTTGCCCTGGTGCGTATCTGACTTGCTCAAAACGCCCGCAGCGGGCGATCAGACCCGCCTGCTGCGTACCCCGAGCAGCGCGGCCCGCGTCAGTGGCGCCTGGAGTTGTTCGAGCCACCATTGCAAGGCGCGCCCTTGTTCTGCCTGGCCAGCCTTGCGCCAGGCGTAGCTGGACTGGATCTGCTGCTCCGCCCGCTCCACGCGCTTGACGACCAGCCGGCCGGTGTCGATGTAGTTCTGCGCTAGGCAGGTCGGCAGGAACCCTACGCCCAGGCCACGGATCTGCGCGTCCACCTTGGCAGGCAAGTCGGCTACCGTGAAGACATCCTGACCGGTGAGCAGGCCGATGCTCAGGCTGTCTCCGTGCTGGATGGAGTCCGCGATCGCGACGGCCCGGTGCTGGCGGATGATGTCGTCGGAAAGAGGTTCTGGAACCTGTGCCAGAGGGTGGTGCGGGGCGACCGCAAACACGAAGCGCACGACGCCCAGTGACTCGCGTAACAGGCCGGGGCGTGGTTGCTGATCCATTACCACGCCGAGGGCCAGGTCAGCTTGCCCGGAACTCAGTGCGGCCAGCGTGCCGGACAGGGTTTCAGCGCGCAGCTTGAGCCGGGTAGGAGGATTCAGGCTCAGGAAGCCTGAACACAATTCCATCACCGTGCTCCGATCAATGATGCTGTCCACCGCGATGGTCAGCTGGGGCTCCCAGCCGGTGGCGACGCGTTTGACGCGATTGGCCACTGCGTCGATGCCGGCCAGGAGGCTTGCGCCTTCACGCAGCAGTTCGGCGCCTGCCGGGGTGAGCCGGGCCTGGCGGGAGCTGCGATCAAACAGCAGCACATCCAGCGCGTCCTCGATCTGGCGGACCCGATAGGTGAGGGCGCTGGGCACCATGTCGCTGGCACGGGCGGCAGCGGCGAAACTCCCGGTGTCGGCAATCAACTGCAGCAGGTGGAGCGATGCGGGTGTCAGCACATCACGAGGAGTTGGCATAAGGTTTTCAAACGCTCAATTTTTTTGAATGCTGCCATTACGGGGTGCGCTGCTGCAAGCGATGAAGCCCTCCGGCAAGCCGGAGGGCTGGTTGTTGCACCGATCAGGCTTCGCGGCGTGCGTCCAGGCTCCAGCCACCAGCGCCCCAGGCCGCTACGCTCAGCAGACCACCGACCACGGCGATGTTCTTGAAGAACAACAATTGCACTACGAGTTGCTGGTCTGCCGGAACTGCCCAGTAAGCGTGAAAGAAGAACGAGGCCACCAGGGTAAAAGCCGCCAGCACCAGTGCTGCGATGCGGGTGCCGAAGCCGGCGATCAGGGCCAGGCTGCCGACGATTTCGACGACCAGGGCGAGCGCTGCGCCCACGGCTGGCAGCGGCAGACCGACGGAGGCGATATAGCCGACGGTGCCGGCAAAGCCGGTGAGCTTGCCGATGCCTGCGGGCAGGAAAAGCGCTGCCAGCAGAAGACGGGAGGCGAAGGAGAGCGGGTTTTGCAGAGTCTTGAACATGATGGTTTCCTTTTTGAGTGAAGACGAGAGCGGCACGCCTTCAGGCGGCCAGATCAAACACGAGTACTTCGGCATCCTGGCCTGCGGACAGGACGATCAGACTTTCAGCTTCGAGGCGGGCCGCATCACCGGCGTTCAGGCGTACGCCGTTGACCGTGAGGCTACCGCGGACCAGATGAACATAAGCCTTGCGAGCGGGGTCGAGTGCCAGCTCCGCCCGTTCCTCTGCGTCGAAAAAGCCTGCCCTTAGCGTGGCATCGGCATGAATCGTGACCGAGCCTTCAGCACCATCCGATGAGGCGATCAGGCGCAGGCGGCCGCGCTTTTCGTCGGAGGCGAAATGCTTCTGTTCATAGCCGGGGGTAATGCCTTTCTCGTTGGGCTGGATCCAGATCTGCAGGAAGTGCGTGGTGGCATCGGCGGCATGGTTGAACTCGCTGTGGCGCACGCCGCTGCCGGCGCTCATGCGCTGGACTTCGTCGGGCAGGATGGCCGTGCCGTTGCCCATGCTGTCCTTGTGCGCCAGGGCTCCGGAGATCACATAGCTGATGATTTCCATGTCGCGGTGGCCGTGGGTGCCGAAACCAGTGCCGGGGGCGATGCGGTCTTCATTGATGACCAGCAGATTGCCCCAGCCCATGTGGGCCGGATCGTAGTAGTCGGCAAAAGAGAAGGAGTGTTGGCTTTTGAGCCAGCCGTGATCGGCGTGGCCGCGGTCCTGGGATTTGCGAAGGGTCAGCATGTCTGTCTCCTGAGTGATGCAGTGGCGATGGAGTGACTTTAATCCTCAATTACTCTGACTGGATGCAATGATTTTGTTGCCATCATTCAGAATAATTGAATGATTGATTTTCCGGCGCGCAGCTCGCCAGCGTCTTGCGCTAGGCTTCGTGAAAGCTTGCCAAGGAGCGTCGTATGTCTGAATCGCACGCAAATCAGGATTCGCCTTCACCGATCACCCGTATCGCCCTGCGCAGTGCCGAACTGGGCGCGGGTTTGAGCATCCGGCGTGCACTGCCGACACGCGAGCAGCGCATGGTGGGAGCCTGGTGTTTCCTCGATCACATCGGCCCGGTGCACTTTGGCAAGGAGGAGGGGCTGCACGTTGGCGCTCACCCGCATACGGCCCTGCAAACCTTTACCTGGATGATGGAGGGCGAAATCCTGCACCGCGATAGCCTGGGCTCGGAGCAGATCATCCGCCCGGGGCAGGTGAATCTGATGACTGCTGGGCGTGGCATTTCCCACACCGAAGACTCTGTGCTGGGTGCCAGCACGCTGCATGCGGCGCAACTGTGGATTGCCTTGCCGCCAGAGCAGATCGATATCGTGCCGGCCTTCGAGCATTACCCCGATCTGCCCGGCTGGCTGGAGCAGGGCCTGGGCCTGACCCTGCTGGTGGGCGATTTTGGCGGCCGCTCGGCACCGGTCAGGGTGCATTCGCCCTTGCTCGGAGTGGACATCCGGAGCGAAGGGCATGCCCACGCTGTGCTGCCCCTGCGCAGTGATTTCGAGTACGCCTTGCTGCCCCTTGAAGGTGAGCTGAGGCTGGCCGGGCAAAGCTTCAGCGCTGGCGAATTTGCGTATATGGGGAAAGGTCTGAATCAGCTCGAGCTGGAGATGGCCGCGGGATCACGAGCGTTGCTGCTGGGAGGGGAACCGCTCGAAACACCGATCACCATGTGGTGGAATTTCGTTGGCTACTCCAAGCCTTATGTTGCCCAGGCCCAGGCCGATTGGGAGGCGGGAGCTGCACGTTTTGGCGAGGTCGAAGGAGGGGAGGGGCGGCGCATCGCACCACCGAAAATTCCTTGGGCGCAATGAGGCAAGCCATGCCGTAGCAGGATGGGTGCGGAAGGCATTGACTTAGAAGCTGTTCACGATCTTTTCAGCAGCAAGGTTTGGAATGATATTTGCATTATCTGGAGACCGGTATTGAGCTGACGCTCCGTGTTTTTCGAGAATCGGCTGTATCTGCTCAAACGCCTCTTTGCTGATGCCGCTCGGGTATCTTTTCCTCATCCAGCCAGTCTAGGATTTCCAAAAGATCGTGAGCAGCGCTGTTAGCGCGTTTGGCTTCTTTGCTTGGATACTTGCCGTTCTGGGCACAACACTTGGTAGATGAACAGGCCGCTACGATTGCATACCGGCTCTCAGCGATCGCCAGTCAGGCCGCTAGAGCGGCCCGACTTTAAATAATCGCCTTTGATGAGCGAGAGGCCGATTCATCAACCATTCATTTCAGTCGCACCACGATCTTGCCCTTGGCGCGACCTTGGGCCAGGTATTCGAGCGCCTCTTTGGCCTCGGCAAACGGAAACACCTTGTCGATCACCGGCCGAATGCGTTCCGCGCCGAGCAAGGCGCCGATTTCGGACAACTGCCCGCCATCGGGGCGCACGAACAGGAAGGAATAGGAAGCCTCCCGCTTGGCCGCAAGCCGCATGATCTTGCGGCTCATCAGGCCGAAGACGAACTTCAGCACGAAGTTCAGGCCGCGGGCGCGGGCGAAGGCCGCATCGAGCGGCCCAACAAGCGAAACGATCTTGCCGCCGGGCTTGAGCGTGTCGATGGCTTTTTCGAGTTCTTCATCCCGGAGCGTACCCAGCACCATGTCGTAGCCGCGCAGCACTTTCTCGAACTGCTGCTTCTTGTAATCAATCACCTCGTCTGCGCCGAGACTGTTGACCAGCTGCACATTGCCAGTGCTGGTCGTGCTGCCGACCTTGGCGCCGAAGTGCTTGGCCAACTGGATCGCGAAGCTGCCGATCCCGCCGGCGCCGGCCGGGATGAACACTTTCTGCCCTTTCTGAACGCGCGCGCGCTCTTTCAAGGCTTGCCAAGAGGTCAGCCCGACCATCGGAATCGAGGCCGCCTGCACGAAGTCCAGATTCTCCGGCTTCAGTGCCGCCACGCGCTCCGGCACCACGGCGAATTCTGCGAGCGAGCCGAGCCCCAGATCGAAGAGGCTGGCAAAAACGGCGTCGCCTTTCTTGAAGCGCGTCACCCGGCTGCCGACTTCGACCACCACGCCGGCGAGATCGCTGCCGACGGTGGCTGGCAACTGGAACTTCAGCACCGGCTTGAACATGCCGGTGGGGATCATGTTGTCGATCGGGTTCAGGCCGGCAGCATGCACCTCGACCAGCATTTCGTCGGGCTTGAGCGTGGGGCGGGGAAGTTCGATGAAGCCGATTTCGGGAGACTTGCCGTAGCGTTTGAAGGTGAGTGCTTTCATGTTGTGCTCTTTTCGATGTGGATTGGGTCGCTCGCGCGGCAGGGCTGAAAACAGCCCGGCGCAAGGCGTGGGTGATCGGTTGATTCAGGATAGTTGCGTGCCGCGAATCCGCTTGCTCATCCTGCCCCAGGCAGGCGTTTTCGCCTCCTTGGGCAGGTCGGTCATGCGTTGACGTCCACGACCGTGCGGCCGCGCACCTGGCCGAGCAGCACGGGGGTTACAAGCTTAGGCACTTCAGCCAGGCCAACGATCTGCGTCGCGCGGGCGAGCTTGCCCGGCTCCAGATCTTGGGCCAGACGCGCCCAGGCCTGCACGCGCACGTCTTGCGGCGCATTGACCGAATCGATGCCGGCCAGGGTTACGTTGCGCAGGATGAAGGGCAGCACCGAACCGGGCAGATCCGCGCCCTGGGCGAGCCCGAAAGCCGCCACGGCGCCGCGATAACGGGTCTGCGCGAGCACGTTGGCCAGGGTGTGGCTACCCACCGAATCGATCGCGCCGGCCCAGCGCTCCTTGCCGATCGGTGCATTCGGTTCGGACAGGCTGCGGCGGTCGATGACCTCGGCCGCGCCCAGTTCGCGCAGGTAGTCCGCTTCGTCCAGGCGCCCGGTCGACGCGACCACCCGATAACCCAGTCTGGACAACAAGGCGATGGCAATGGAACCGGCGCCGCCGCTGGCACCCGTGACAAGCACATCGCCTTGCTCCGGCGTGACGCCTGCATGCTCCAGCGCGAGTACTGACAGCATCGCGGTGTAGCCCGCCGTGCCGATGGCCATGGCGTCGCGGGTTGAAAAAACCTCGGGCACTTTGACCAGCCAGTCGCCGCTGACGCGCGCCTTCTGGGCAAAGCCGCCGTGATGCGTCTGGCTCAGGCCCCAGCCATTGGCCAGCACGCGGTCGCCCACTGCAAAGCCCGGATGCGCGGAGCTTTCCACGACACCGGCAAAGTCGATGCCGGGGATCAGCGGAAACTGGCGGATCACCGGCGCGCGGCCACTCAGCGCCATCGCATCCTTGTAGTTCACCGTCGAATAGTCGACCGCGACGGTGACGTCGCCGGGCATCAGCTCGGCCTCGTCGAAGTCGACCAGGGCGGTGGAAATCGTGTCGCCGACCTTGCTGGCCAGTAGCGCTTTGAAACTCATGATCGTTTTTCCTGTGTGCGTGGAACCATGCGGGTCAGGCGAATGCCGGTGTTCAGTGAAGCCCGGGGTGGCTTAGCCCAAACCAAATTGCTTGTGCAGCACCTTGTCGAAGAAACCGCGCGGCAGGAAGCGGCGAGCGAACGCGCCCTGGCGTGCGACCTTGCCGGAGGGGTAGCGCAGCAGCGGCGTCTGGCGATTGGCGGCCAGCACGATGGTGTCGGCTACGCTCTCGGCGCTGTCCGCAGCGCGCATTGCGCTCTCAAAGGCGACGAGATACTTCTCACGGCTGGCTTCGTAGGCGGCCAGCGGTCGATCGGAAGGGGTCACGCTGGCATCGAATGCGGTGCGGGTCACGCCCGGTTGAATGACCGCGACGCGCACGCCGAAGCCGCGCACTTCGTGATCGAGCGATTCGGAATAGCCTTCGAGGGCATGCTTGGTGGCTGCGTAATGGGCGTTGAAGGGGGCCGGGATGATCCCCAGCCCGGAGCCTACGTTTAGGATGCGGCCGCTGCCCTGCTTGCGCATGGTGGGCAAGACCGCATTACTGACCCGCACCACACCAAACACATTCGTTTCGAACAGCGCCCGCACCTGATCAATCGAGCTTTCCTCCGCTGCCGCCGGCCCAAGACCGAAGCCGGCATTGTTGACCAGCAGATCGATGCGCCCCTCCAGCCGCAGCAGTTCGTCGATGGCGGCCTTGACCGAAGCGTCGTCGGTCACATCCAGCGCCAGCATCGGAAAGGCGCGCTGGCCCGCCTGGGCACCGCGCCGGCTGGTGCCGTACACCTTGTAGCCGGCAGCAATGAGCTTGAGGGCGGCGGCTTCGCCGATGCCCGAGGAAGCGCCCGTGACGAGGGCGACGCGTTTGTTTGTCTGCATGGAAAAGCTCCTGAGTGTTTTCTGCCAGTAATCTTTGAGGTTCAAGCCGCCAGCGTCGGATAGTCCGTATAGCCCTTGGCGCCGGGCGTGTAGAACGTGTCCGGCATCGGCGCATTCAAGGCTGCGTCCTGGCGCATGCGCTCGACCAGATCGGGGTTGGCGATGAAGGGCCTGCCCATGGCTGTCAGATCGGCGAGGCCGTCGCTCAAGGCCTGTTCGGCACTGGCTTTGTCGAGCCCACCGGCGAGGATGAAGGGGCCGTCGAACGCAGCCCGCAGATCGGCCTTCAGCTTCGCCGGAACCGGCGGGGTACCCATCGCGGAATGGTCCAGAACGTGGACATACATGAGGCCCAGTGCCGAGAGCTGCTTCACCAGCGCCAGGTACTGTTCATCCACGCCGTCGAATGCGCCGGCGCTGTTGACCACGCCGTGGGGCGACAGGCGGATGCCGACGCGCTCGGCACCGATCTCTTTCACTGCAGCGCGGGCGACTTCGAGCACCAGGCGGTTGCGCCCTTCAGCCGTGCCGCCATAACCATCGGTGCGGCGGTTGATGTTGGCGTTGAGGAACTGTTCGAGAAAGTAACCGTTGGCGGCATGCAACTCGATGCCGTCAAAACCCGCCTGGATGGCAAGGCGCGCGGCGGTGGCGTATTCGCCAATGACGGCTTGGATGTCGGACTCGGTCATGGGGCGCGGCGGCGTATGCGGCTGGCTGCCTTGCGTATCGGTCCACATCTCGCCAGGGCAGGTTTCGGGCGAAGGCCCCAGCACCTCGGCACCGGCAGGCAGGTTGGCCTGGTGAGACACCCGGCCGGTATGCATCAGTTGTACGACGATCTTGCCGCCCTTGGCATGTACCGCGTCGGTCACCAACTTCCAACCTTGTACCTGAGCGTCATTGAACAGACCCGGTATCCGGGCATAGCCCAAGCCATTGGGTGACGGCGAGGTGCCTTCCGTGATGATGAGACCGGCGCTCGCGCGTTGGGCGTAGTAGGCGGCCATCAGGCTGGTCGGGATGTTGTCTTCACTCGCGCGGCTGCGCGTGAGTGGCGCCATCACGATGCGATTGCTGAGCGGCGTGGAACGAAGTTGGAAGGCATCGAAAAGCATGGTGTGTCCTTGGAAAAATGGAATAGGAGAAGAAGCTAAGCGCAGCAACAGTCAGTTCGCTGGAATCAAGCAATGTTGTAACGAGGGGCCGGCTTGCCCGCTTGGGTGCTTGCGAACAGTGCGGCGCGCGCGGCGTCGTACTTGTCCCACAGGCTGGCATCGGCCACCGATGGCCAGGTGATGGTTTCGCCTTGATCCAGACCCGCGAGTGCCGCGTCGACCATGTCTTCGGTCGTCATCAGGGTGTCTTTGTTGAGGGCTGCCAACGGAACGCCCGACAAGTCCCAGAGTTCGGTGGCGGTGGACGCGGGCAAAACCAGTTGAACCTTTACCCCGGTTTCGGCCAATTCCTGCTGCAGGCCTCGGCTGTATTGCAGGACATAGGCCTTGGTGCCGCTGTAGATGGCGCTGATGGGCAGCGAGTGGACCGCCAGGACGGACGCGATGTTGATGATCAGCCCCTGCTTCCTTGCGACGAAGGCCGGCACGGCTGCTTGCGTCAGGCGTGTCAGGGCGGTGATGTTGAGGGCGATCTGGCTCAGCGCGTCATTCGCAGAGGTCTGGGCCGCAGGCGCCAAGCGCGCAATGCCGGCGTTATTGACCAGCACTTGCACATCCTCACGGCTGGCCAGCAGCGTTTCGATGCGCGCCAGATCCTGATCCTTGGTCAAATCGGCCGCAACGGGCTCGGCTTTGATGCCGTGCGTTTTTGTGAGCTGCGCACAGAGGGCCTCCAGGCGGTCAGCGCGGCGGGCGACAAGAATGAGGTCATATCCACGCGCTGCGAGGCGATCTGCGTAGACGGCGCCGATGCCGGAAGAGGCTCCCGTAATCAGGGCAGTTTTTGAGGTGTTGGGGTTTGTCATGGATGACTTTCTAGTTAAGTGGGCTTGGTGAGTGATCTGCGAAATGTTCGTGTCTGACTTGCTGGGCAGGTAATGCAAGCGTGATTGGCGCGGAGCCGGCATGAAGTTGGGATATCCGCCATGGCACGCATCGAAATAAAGGATGCGGATCGGCTGTCTGCCCAAAGACAGGTCTGTGGGCAGCGCGGCCTCACAGGTGCTCGCGGCTCATGCCCGCAGTTGGTAGCGTTCAGCGGCATGTGCCTGGCGGATATCTCCCAGCAAGCCCTGGCGGGCGCCTTCCAGTGCATCCCAGCGTTCCGCCACATGTAGCGGCGGAATCGTGACCAGCTCGCGACGGTCAAAGCCCACCAGCGCTGCATCGACCAGCTCGCCCACCTCCATCACCTCGGGCAGGGTGTTGACGTCGATGCCGGCGCGCTCCCAGATCTCGGTACGGGTCGCCGCCGGCAGCACCGCTTGCACATAGACGCCCTGGGGCGAGAGCTCCAGATGCAGGCCTTGCGACAGGAACAGCACGAAGGCCTTGGTCGCGCCGTAGATCGACATGCCGAACTCGGGCGCCAAACCCACCACCGAGCCGATATTGACTATTGCGCCACTGCCAGACCGCGCAAAGCGCGCAGCAACCGCAGCGGCGAGCCGCGTCGGCGCCGTGGTGTTGAGTGCGATCAGGTTCTCGATACTCTCTGGGCTCTGTTGCACGAAGCCGCCCGACTGAGCCATGCCTGCGTTGTTGATCAGGATGCCGATGCTTTCGTCATCACGCAGGCGGGTTTCGAGCGTGGCGAGATCAGCGGGCTGGGTCAGATCGGCTTGCAGCACATTGACGGCGACACCGCAGTCCTCATGTAGACGCGCGGCCAGCGCGTTCAGACGCGTTTCGTCGCGAGCGACGAGCACGAGGTCGTGACCACGGCGGGCAAAGCGCTCGGCGTAGGTGGCGCCGATGCCGCTGGAGGCGCCGGTGATGAGGACTGTCGGAAGCTTGTTCATGGGTTCTTTCCTTGGGATGAGTCGTTGGGGGCAGGCCGTTCGCCGGATGCAGGCTTTGGGCATGCATCAATGATGATGATCATAATCTTAAATGTCAATGCTTTGATTACGAACATCATCAATGTATATTGACGTTCATGCAGACAGGCATTCACATGGAACGGACATGAAAGTCACCAAGGCACAGGCGCAAGCCAACCGGGCGCGCGTGGTTGAAACGGCCGCCACCCTGTTTCGGGAGCGCGGTTACGACGGCGTCGGCGTAGCCGATCTGATGGCCGCCGCCGGCCTCACCCACGGCGGCTTCTACAAGAACTTTGGCTCCAAGACCGATCTGATGGCAGAGTCGGCGGCTTGCAGCTTCGCCCAGAGCGCCTTGTCGGTTGGGGCAGACATCGCGGAGTTTGTGCAGACTTATCTCTCACGCGAGCACCGTGATGCCCATGCCACCGGCTGTACGATCGCAGCCTTGAGTGGGGACGCCGCGCGTCAGCCAGAAGCAGTTCGGGCCGCTTTTGTGACCGGCATCGAGCGCCAGCTGGCGGTGCTGAACGCCGGGCCTTCTTTGCCGAATGCGGCAGGCACGAGCGCGGAGCGGGCACGGCATCTAGCTATTCTGGCCCAAGTGGTAGGCGCCGTCGTCATATCGCGTGCCTGCCCGGACGACGCGCCACTGGCCGACGAAATCCTCGCGGTGTGCCGCGACCGGATCCTCGCCTCACTGAATACGCCGAGCGCAGAAAACGCGCCGGGGCACGAGCCTGACGCTTGAAGACTGCGGCAGCCGCCGCAGTCGATCCTGAACACCTCTTTCAGCAAGGAATCAGCACATGAAATACACCGCTTTCGGCAAGACCGGCCTGCGCGTGTCGCAAGTCGCATTGGGCACCGGCAACTTCGGTACCGGCTGGGGCCACGGGGCAGACCCGGATGTCGCGGAGGCCGTCTTCAACGCCTACGTCGAGGCAGGCGGCAACTTCATCGACACGGCGGACGCCTACCAGTTCGGCCAGTCTGAAGAACTGCTCGGCAAGCTCCTGCAAGGGCGACGCGAGGATTTCGTGCTCGCCACCAAATTCACCAATGGCGCCGCGCCCGATGCCAACCGCCTGGTGACCGGCAACAGCCGCAAGGCAATGGTCGCGTCCGTGGAGGCCAGCCTCAAGCGCCTCAAGACCGACCGGATCGACATTTACTGGGCGCATCATCCAGATGGCATCACGCCGATCGAAGAGATCGTCCGCGGTTTCGAGGATCTGGCCCGCGCAGGCAAGATTCTCTATGCGGGTTTGTCGAACTTTCCCGCCTGGCGCCTGGCTCGCGCCGTCACCCTGGCCGAACTGAGCCGCGCAGTGCCCATTGCAGCCGCGCAGTTCGAACACAGCCTGGTCCATCGCGAACCGGAGGCCGATCTGTTCCCGGCTTCGCACGCACTGGATCTGGGCATCGTGACCTGGTCGCCGCTGGGCGGCGGCATGCTGACCGGAAAGTACCGGCAAGGTGAAAAAGGGCGCGCCGAAGGCTTCGGCGGCCGGGTCTTCCAGGCAGAGAACTCCGCGCAACGCACGCAGATTCTCGACACCGTATTGGCCATTGCGGGCGAACTGAACGCCAGCCCCGGCCAGGTCGCCATTGCCTGGGCCGGCACCCACGGCGCGGTGCCGATCCTCGGGCCGCGTTCGCTGGCGCAGCTCAGCGACAACCTCGGCGCGCTGACGCTCAACCTGTCGGCCGAGCAGATTGCTCGCCTCGATGCGGTGAGCAGCCTGCAGTCTTCAGCGCCAGCAAGAAGCCCCATTCCCTGGGCCGAGGCGGCTGCCGAACGCGCTGTGGCCTGAGTTTGCGCGTTCAGGCATGTCCTGAGTGGCCTGGTTTCAATTGGCCCAGGTGGTGTAATTCAGGCTGCAAGCAAGTGCAGCTTGAATTACATCTCGTCCAGCAATTCGAGCACGCGGCTGTGGAGCGTCGCGGCGCTTAGGGGCGCGCCGGAGCCGAGGCAGATTTCGGCTTCACTGAGCTTTTGCAGGGCTGAGGCGACCATCAGCGCGGCGCAGTGCTCGCGCGGATCGCCTGTCCAGCGCAGGCTGAGGCCATCACCTTCCTGGGTCACCGAGAAACCGGCATCTTCACCATCGAGCACGCAGCCCTGGAAGCCGCTGGCACTGGCAAGGTCCAGGCCTTCGAGATTCAGCTTGTAGCCAAGTGCTTTCAGGCCGCTCTGCAGCTCGGCAGGGGTGGGCACGCTAGCGAGACGGATGCGGCAGGTGCGGGACATCGGGAGACTCCGGAATCTCAGGCGGCGAAGCTGAACAGCTCCGGCTGGTTGTGGCGATAGGTACGCAGCCACATCAGGGTGGCCGGGACCAGCGAGAGCACGGCAAACCACAGCGCTTCGTCGCAAGGCTGGCCGGTTTGTCGCAATTGGCGGGCGGTGCTGCGCCAGCCATCCCAGGCCAGCTCCGGCATGGCCTCATGCAGTTCGGGGGGCAGTTGCGCGAGGCATTCCGCCAGCACCTGCAGCAGGCGCGTGGCTTCGACGCGGGTGATGCGCGAGTGGAGCAGCTCTTCCTTCTCCAGCCCTTCAGCCAGAATCAGCACAGAGCTACCGGCCTCTTCGATGTTGGCGAGGGTGGCGGCATTGAAGAGGGCATTGGCGGGGGCGTTCATGATCCGGGTTCCGGGTGTGAGGTGATCCTGCCGAGGCTCGACCGCCGTTGTGGCCTCAGGCGGCAATACCTCTTTGACGTGCGGGCTCTGCCGGCTGAAAGCGCTTCTGATCGAGTTCAAGGGCCGGCCCTGCGCAAGCATGAGGCCAGACCTTCAAGCCCTTCAGGCACCGATGCGATTGACGAAATTCAGCGGGCCTTCCTTCTGGTTGAGGGCGCCGCATTTCGTGCACTTCCAGTTCACATCAAAAGCCTGTTCGGAACAGCCTTCAACATAAGTCTGGCGGCAGCCGGTGGTGGAGCAGGCGGTGCAGCGATACAGCTGGCCGTTGCACTTTGCAGCCTGGCCGCCTTTGCGGTAGCCAGTGCACAGTTGGCGATCGGCCTTGATAGCGTCGTAGCTCATGATGGGTTCTCTCTGTCGGGGTTGGTATTTTTGTTTTCAGCCGGGGCAGAACGCGTCCGGGAAGCGCAGACGAACATGCGTTGAGCAGCACTCAATCAGGATTGAGTCGCGCAGTAGCTTCCCGGATATGTTTCACATGAAGCTGAGAATTTCGATCGTTACATCCTCTTCGCCCATCTTGGCCTGACAGGCCAGACGCGATTTGGAGCTGACACCGACCAGGCCATCGAGGGTGGCGTGCTCGGGGCGTTCGGCCTTGGAGAGGCTCTTGCGCCCTTCGAGCACGAAGACGTGGCTGGCTTCGCAGCCGCCAGTGCCACCACAGGTACAGCCGAGCTTTTCACCGCTGGCAAGGATGGTGGAGAGCAGGACGGTGCCGGAGGGGACTTCGGCGGTCTTGCCGGAGGGCATGAGGGTCAGAACGGGCATGACAGGGCTCCTTGAGGGTTAGGCAGCTTGAAGTTCAGCCGTGCTCGCCGTGAGTTGGGCGACGAACTCGGCAAGGGGAAGCGGAATACGGGTGATGTTCTGCTCGGCGATGAAGAGTTTCTCCATGCGGGTGAGCTCTTCGGGCATCACGGCCCAGTGCTGACCCGAGGAGCGCTTCATGATTTGGCGCGCGAAGCTGCGGGTGAGCTGATCGTTGAAACGGCAGCCAACGAAGAGGAAATTCTTGCCTGTGCGCAGCCCCTGGATTTCGGCCGGGATCGGGGTCTGGATATCGATCTCGGTGAGTACTTCAACGTAATCGGTATCGGAGACGAGGTAGTTGGCCGCCGGGCTGCTGCTGCCGATGGGCTTGTAGAGCAGGGTTTTCCATTCCGGCGCGCGTTCGGGTACGGCATTGCCGTTGCCGTCGTACCAGCCGGTCCAGGTGCCGAAGTGTTCGGACTGCGACAGGCCCTGGACTTCGCCCCATTTCACCCCCTTGTCCTGCAGTGCGCGGGCCATGGCTTCGTCATACCAGGTATCGACGATCAGCGGGAAGCCCTGGGCGGCGAGCCAGTGATGAAAGGGTGAGGGCACCGGCTCGGCAAGGAAGGCGGCGTTCATCTGGTCGATCAGGGTCTTGCGATGCTTGAAGTTTTCGATGAACTGGGCGGACTGAGTGAGCCGGGTGCGGATCTTGTGTGGCACCGAAACCTTGGCAGTGAGAAGCGCCACCAGGGCTTCCGGGGTGTTGGGTACGGCGTAGTCCGGCGCGAGCGAGAGCACGTCTGGCCCGAGGTAGGGAATCAGGGTGCCGGCGCGCAGGCTGGCTTCGAGTTCGGTAGGGAGCGTCATGGCTGTGTCCTCGGGAGAATGGAAGGGCGGATCTCAATAGATCGGCACGCCAGCGCCGACGTTGGTGGCAGCATCCTTGAGGGTGCCGACGACGAAACGGATTTCGTCCTCGTCCAGGAAGCTGTGAAAGGGCAGGGCCAGGGAACGATCGGCGATGCGCTCGGTGTTGGAAAGCTGGCCCTTGGCGTAGCCGTAGCTGGCGTAGTGGAACTGCTGGTGCAGGGGCCGGCTGTAGGCGGCCACTTCCACCGCCTCGTCGTCCAGATCCTCGATGAGTTGGGTACGCGCGCTGGCCGTGAAGCGCTTGCCCAGGTGCACCACGTAGAGCATCCAGTGCACTTCGGTGACGCCCTCAGCGATGTAGGGCGGCTTGATGCCTTCGAAGGTCTGCATGATCTGGTGATAGAGGGTTTCGACCTGCTTGCGCCGCGCCAGAATCTCGTAGATGCGCTCGAGCTGGGCGATGCCGACGGCAGCCGCGATATCGCTCAGGCAGGCCTGTAGCGGCACGCGGCTGCCCACCGAGACGGACATCCGGTCGGCCAGCGAGTGCGAGCGCAAATAGCGCAGCTCGGAAGCCAGGCGGGCATCGTCGGTGAGCACCATGCCGCCTTCGCCGCAGGAAATCGCCAGCGGTTGTGAGAGATCGAAGATCGAAATGTCGCCGAAGCTACCGACCATGTCGTCGTAATAGCGCGAGGCGATGGCCTCGGAGGAGTCCTCGATCAGGCTCAGACCGTGCTGATCGGCCAGGGCGCGGAATTCGTTCCACGCCGCCGGATGCCCGTTGCAGTTGTTGACCAGGATGGCGCGGGTTTTCGGGCCGATCTTTTCGGCGGCCTTGGTGGGCGAGAGGCAACCAGACCAGTAGTCGATATCCGCCAGCACCGGGGTCGCGCCGACGTGGACGATTGCGTGCGCAAGGTGATGCCAGCTGTAGGCGCTGGCAATGACTTCGTCGCCAGGTCCGATCCCCAGTGCCCGCAGCGCCATCCAGGCGCCCGCCATGCCGCTGGAGACCGCTACCGCATACTTGCGCTCGTGAAAATCGGCAAACACTGATTCGAAGGCTTCAACCATGCTGCCACTGGACAGATGGCCCGAGAGCAGGGCGTGCTGCACCAGCTGCGTTTCGCGCTCGGCGGTGTCGGCTACCGAGAGGGGGATCCAGTCGCTGTCCATGCTCAGACTCCTCTGGCTTACATTTTCTGGGTGAGGACGATGCCGGCCGCGAGCGCCGGATCGCGCGTTACCGACCAGCAGTGGCCATCGCTTTCCATCAGGAACAGGGCGCGCTCGCCGATGTTCAGCGCGGGCTCTTCATGCTTCATGTCCATGGCATCGACCGATGAAACGCGCAGGCCTGGCAGTGTGGTGCGCACTGCACTCACGGCGGCGCCGAGGCTTTCGGCGGCGAGGGTGAGGCGGGCGACCTGGGTGAGTTGTTCGGCAGTGATGGCCATCATGCTTCTCCCGACAGACGCTTGGCCTCCACCGTGATCGGCAGGCGGGTGTCTGCAGCCATCTCAGGCAGAGCCATTTCCCAGCCATTGCCGAGGGTGACCATGCCGCCCCACATTTCTGGGCGTTCCATCGACACGATGGGCTCTTCGAGGTCCTTCTTGGGGACGTAGAGGGAGAGTTCGCCCTTGGCGTTCTTGCGGATCATGACTTTCATGGTGGCGTGCTCCCGTGGTGAGTGTGTTAGCCGAGGGCGGCTGCCGGCATGGGCTGTGAATGGCACATGCCCTGCAGTACTTCGGCAAGGCGTGAAAGCTGGTGGGCTTCGGTATCGCTGCCCAGTGAAAGGCGCACCGCACCGAGCGCCAGTGCGGGTTCAACGCCCATCGCCAGCAGCACATGCGAGGGGTCTGAGCCGCCCGAGGAGCAGGCGGCGCCGGAGGATGCACAGATGCCGGCACGGGCGAGTTCGCCGAGGATCTTGTCGGCGGACAGGCCGGCGATGCTGAGGCTGGTGGTGTTAGGCAGGCGGCGTGCGGCGCGGCCATGGATCACGCAGCCGGGAATCCTTGCCAGCACCGATTCAAGGCCTTCGCGCAGGCTGGCGAGGCGAGCAGCTTCGGCCACCTGGCTGGCCATGGCGTGGCGCGCGGCCGCTGCGAAGCCGGCGATACCAGGCAGGTTTTCGGTGCCGCCCCGGCGAGCCCGCTCCTGCTGGCCACCCAGCAGCACCGGCCAGCTGAGGCCTTTGCGGATCAGCAGGGCGCCCACACCCTTGGGGCCATGAAACTTGTGCGCCGAGAAAGACACCAGGTCCACATGCCAGCGCGAGAAACTCAGGGGCAGCTTGCCCACCATCTGGGTGGCATCCACATGCACTGGCACGCCGCGGCCGCGTGCCAGCTCGGCCAGGGTTTCAACCGGCTGGAGCACCCCGGTTTCGTTGTTGGCGGCCATCACCGAAACCAGCGCAGCATCTTCATGCAGCGCGTGCTGGAGGGCTTCGGGGCGGATCCGGCCGGCGCCATCCACATCCAGCAACACCACCTCCACGCCTTGCTGGCGCAGTTGCAGGGCGGACTTCAGGTAGCCCGAGTGCTCGATGGCCGAGAGAATCACGCGTTGAGGCGCACCCGGGCGGCGCAGTGCGCCGAGCAGGGCATGGTGATTGGATTCGCTGGCGCCGCTGGTGAAAATCAGCTCCACCGGCTGGGCATCGACCAGTGCGGCCACCTGGGCGCGGGCGCCGGCGAGGAGGCGCTTGGCCTCTTCGCCGAGGGTGTGCTTGGAGGAGGGGTTGCCCCAGCAGGCCAGCGCGGCGGTCATGGCGTCCACGACTTCGGGCAGCGGGCGGGTGGTGGCGTTGTTGTCGAGATAAATCATGGCCAGAACACCCTTTCCTCGTCTTCACACAGGATCTTCAGCAATGCCTCGAGCCGGGTGGCGGTGGCGTGGATGAGCCAGCCACTGCGGCTTGCATCCCGCGCCAGCAGGCTCCATTCACCCTCATGCCGGCTGAGGCGGGCGATATCGATTACGCCACCGTCCGGATCCACATTGCGCGAGCAACAGGGGCTGGTGATCAGCCAGCCTTCCTCAGTGGTGGTGACAGCGGGTTTCACGTAGCGGTAGCGCTTGCGCTCACCCAGCGCACGGGCGATGCGCCGGCGCGTGAGCTCCCGTTCGCTGACGAGTGGATTCGCCGGCTTGAGGAGGCTGGGCAAGCGGGCCACGGCCATGTGCCTGACTCGCGCCTCACAGAGGCGCGATCTCCTCTTCAAGCACCCCGATCACGCAGGGGCGATTACCCGGCGTGTGGCCGCTGAACTCAACCATGTAGACCGGAATGTTGGCCTCTTCGTGATGGCCGATCTGAACGATTTCGCCCTCAGTGCCGAGGCCAACCAGCAGCGCCTCGGCTTCCACCTCGGGGTAGGAACCATCATTGAAGATCTCGACCTGCGCAGTAACACGCTGGCCCCACTGGAATTTCGCTTCACGCAGCTCGAACATGATCGCGCGCTCCTTCTACAGAAAGGTTCTCTTCATCGGCCGCCTCCACGCCGGGGCGCAGATTCTTGAGGCGGGCGATCTTCTCTTCGCCGAGCGCTTCCATGACGTGCTCCGGCAGCTTGTCGATCGACACCAGCTCGCGTCCGCGCATGCCAACGCGATTGCCGGTTTCGATGAACTCGACGGCGTAGATGTAGTACTGCTGCAGGAAATTGCCGATGCTCGTCACGAAGCCAACATCGCCCTTCTTGGCAAGGACTTCACCGATGTCCTTGCCGCAGTAAGTACCGTCATTGCGGATCGTGTAGCGCGTAACCACGCGCTCGCCATAACTGAATTCGGGCGGTGCGGTGAGTTCCACCGTATCGCTGTCGCGGCTGATATCACCCATGGCAGGCTCCTTCGTGAATGCCCAGTTCCTCAAGGCGCGCACAGGCTGCGTGGCGCACCTCTTCTTCGTGATCGAGCGCGAGGCGGCGGGCCAGTGCCACACCGGCGCGCTGCGCCAGCTCCCAGCGCACTTCCCAGGCCGGATCGCCGGCCATGCGCTCCAGGAAACTCTCAGGCAGGCGCTGCACCACCTCGCGCCGGATCGCCAGTTCGCGGTCGTCGCACAGGCGCAGCAGCTCGGGCATTTCGAGGCGCTTGACCGCTTCCAGCCGAACCTCCCATTCGGAGTCCCGCAGCATGCGCGGCAGCAGGGCCTTGGGTAGGCGACGGGCAACGAGCTTGCGCACGTAGTAGTCCTCGTCATCGGCCATGGCCAGGAGCTCGCTGCCTTCCAGGCGCATCGCCACCCGGATGCGGACCTCGCGGTGTGGATCGCGGCGCAGGCGCACCACCTGGTTCAGTGGCAGACGCACCGCCACCGACAGGCGCACGGTCTCATCCTCATCCCCGATCAGGTGCTGCAGGCGGAACACATCGGCATGGCGGCAGGCAATCGCACGCACTTCGAAGTAGGGATGGTCGAGGTAGTCGTTGCCAAGGCCCGGATTCCACTTGAAGAAGCGGTCGATGCGTTTGGCGTAACGATCATGCACACAAGCGTGGCCACGCTCGCAGCGCGCGGTGGATTCCGCTACCGGGCAGCTTGCGCAATCGAGTTCGCCACCTTCCCAGTCGAGCACCGGGATGTCCGGGTCGTCCGCATGCCATTCGCCATTGATCATCATGCGATCACCTCGCTGCGTTCGTCCTCATCCTCGTAATCGGCATCTTCACGGCCGATACGGGCGATCACGCCAGCTAGCACTTCGTGCCCCACCTTGTTGCGCGGATCGAGCTCGGCGAGCTTGGCGACCATTGCGCGGCCAGCCTCGATCTCGCCCAGACGCAGGGAGAGATAGGCAAGGCCCTTGAGGCTGAAGAGGTAGAAGCGCGGCAAGGCTTCGAGTGCGGTGAAGCGCGGGTCAGGCTGAACCGCGCTCCATTCGCGTGCGACGCCCAGTGCCGCGCTGGCCATGTCCAGCGCCCGCAGGGCAATTGCGCGCGCCTCGGCGATACGGTTGCCGTAGAAGTGGAAGCGGTACAACGCGATCAGGGTGGCCGGGTGCTGCGGTGCCAGTTGATGGGCGCCTTCGAGTAGAGCCTGGGCTTCCGCCACCTGATGGCGAATCATGCCGGCCTGGGCGATCAGGAACTCAGCTTGCGCCGGCAGCCCGGCGCCCAGTACGGCGGCATCCAGCCCGCCGAAATCCAGGTCGTCGCCAGGCAGTTCGTGATTCACCGGGGTGCCGGACATGGTTTCGTCTCCCTGACTCAGCTGCGCCGGATCGAGGCGATGGACACGGTCGCCACCGCCGGTGCCGAGGCGCCATGGCTGTGGCCATGCGCGTGATCGCTCGGGCCGCTGCTGCTGCAGGCGCAGGGCGCCTGGTTCGGGTTGATGAAGCTCAGCCCGCTTTTAGTCGGCGTATCCGTGAAGTCGATCGTCACCCCTTCCAGCAGGAGGCGCGAGGCCGAGGTGAAGAACATCTTCACGCCAGCGACTTCGACGATCGAGTCGCCCGCCTGCGGTGCGGCTTCGACGCTGAATTCGGCATTGAAGCCGGAGCAGCCGCCTTCCGTGACGTGCAGACGGAAGCCGGCGCCTTCAGGCTGGCCGGAGAAGCGCACCATGCGCGAGATGAACTTGTTTGCTGCAGGGGTGAGCGTGACGTTGGTCATGATTTCCTCAGGCGGTTACCAGTGGCAGGATGCATTCATCGACCGGGCAAACCGCCAGGCACTGCGGGGTGTCGTAATCCCCTTCGCACTCGGTGCATTTATCCGGATCGATGATGAAATAGTTTTTCAGCTCGCTGATGGCTTCGTTGGGGCATTCCGGCTCGCAAGCCGAACAACCGGTACACAACTCGGCGATGATCTTGAGTGACATGGCGATCTCTCCTTTTCGGGGGGCGACGAGGGGGAGGGAGGGTGTGCTGGCTCAGGCTGCGGCGGTATAAGCGCCCTGGCGGATCGAGGCATCGCCTCGCGCCTGGTGCTCGATCTCGCCGCTGGCGATGCGCTTCCTGTAATCGGCGAACCAGGACAAAGCGGCCTTCTCGATGAACTCATCGACGTAGGCATCCACCGGTTCGATACCGGCGCCCTTGAGTTCGTCACGCGGGCAGGCGCCGATCTTGGCCACCAGCACGGCGTGGCAATCGTTGATTGCGCGCACCACCGAGGGCAGTTGCTCGTCCTCACCAAAGCCGCCCTGGCAGTACTGATCGACCCGGCGATGGCCCACGAACAGCGCTTCCGCTGCGGAAACTTCGAAGACCTGGAATTCGGTGACGTGACCGAAGTGCTCATTCACGCGGCCGCCGCCCTTGGTAGCCACCGCCACCAGCACCTTGATGCTGTCATCAACTTCCAGCTCGCCTTGCGAAGCCAGTGCTTCGACCTTGGCGGCGTGCTGGGCCTGGCGTTCGGTTTCGACCTTGTCCTGATAGCTGCGGCGACGATCAAGGTCATACACCACTTCCATCTCCTCGATCTTGTCGAGGGTGAATTCTTCGCTGCGGTCCTCGCCCAGCAGGCCAACGGCATCCGCGCGGCACTGACGGCAGTGACGCATCAGGTTGGCGCCGCCCATGCAGGCGTCCTGCACGGCCTTGAGCTCTTGTGCGCTCGGGCCACGCTGGCCGTTGAGACCGAAGTAGGTGCCGTGTTCCGGCTCGGAGATCAGCGGCATGATGTTGTGCAGGAAGGCGCCACGGGCCTTCACTGCCTTGTTCACCTCGATCATGTGCTCGTCATTCACGCCAGGGATCAGCACCGAGTTGATCTTGGTGAGCACGCCGCGTGCGGTGAGCATTTCGAGGCCTTTCATCTGCTGCTCGTGCAGGATGCGGGCGGCCTCGACGCCGGTGACGCGCTTGTGGTCCCAGAAAATCCACGGATAGATCTTGGCGCCGATCTCGGGGTCGACCATGTTGATGGTGATGGTCACGTGATCGATGTTGTATTTGCAGATCTCGTCGACCAGATCAGGCAGGGCCAGGCCGTTGGTGGAGAGGCACAGCTTGATGTCCGGCGCCTGCTCCTGAAGCATGCGGAAGGTTTCAAAGGTTTTCTTCGGGCTGGCCAGCGAATCACCCGGGCCGGCGATGCCGAGCACCGTCATCTGCGGGATCTCGCTGGCGACGGCCAGCACCTTCTTCACCGCCTGCTCGGGGGTGAGCTTCTGGCTCACCACGCCCGGACGCGACTCGTTGGAACAGTCGTACTTGCGGTTGCAGTAGTTGCACTGGATGTTGCAGGCCGGTGCCACCGCCACATGCATGCGGGCGTAATGGTGGTGAGCTTCTTCGGAGTAGCAGGGATGGTTCTTGACCTTGTCCCAGATCTCCTGCGGCATGTCATCCGGGCCGCCGGAGGTGCCGCAGCTGGCTTTGCCTTCACCGCCATGGGTGCCACAACCACCGCCGGTGGCGGGCAGATCTGCGGGAGCTGCCAGGGCATTGCCACTGGACTTCAGGTCGGCGATGTTGATGTAACTGGCGGCAGCTTGCATGGCGGACTCCTTGATCTTCTTGACGCGGGCATTGGGGCGGGTGATTCCCACATAGCCAGTTCCGTGCCACGCCGTTTATTTGCTTTAAATCAAACACTTGAGAGGTTTTGTCGGAATTGCGCAGGCGCGACAAAACAGGCAATCGCGACGACAAAGCGAACAGGGCTGACAGGCATGCGTCAGCTTTGGCCGATCTGCGCCGCAGCAGAAATGAGAAGGCCGCCCGAAGGCGGCCTCGCGTATTGCGGCATCTGATTTCAGATCGGCTGGCTGGCAGCTTCCATGCGTTGCAACAAGTCCTCGTTCAGCGCCAGCGCGAATTCGCGCCACAGCGCTGCCAGATCTCGGCGAATCGCTTGTACATAAGCGTGGTTCAGCGTCTGTTCCAGGGGAAAACCGGAGATGGCGCAGGAGCTGGCGTTATGCGTCTGGGCCTGGCTCAGCAGATCGGTCGAAAAGCCCATGAATGGCGCCAACAAGGCGGGCGTGAGACTTGCACGGCCATTTTCAACAACGGCTTCGGCGAGTTCCAGCGGCAGCGTGTGCAGGTATTCCAGGGCCTGTTTGTAGGTGCCCGCAACCACCTCGGTCAGCACCAGTTGCGTGATGTCTTCACGCTGCTGCCGGATCAATGCCTGCTTGAAACCGAAGACATATTTGTCGATCGACTCCTCGCGCAACAAGGCCACCATACGCGCAAATTTTTCAAGCCCGAGATGGTTGTCCCGCAGGTCGGCGCGCGAGGAGTGGCGCAGGGCGGTGGGCGCCGAGAGTTGCTGCCAGATGCGTGCGGCGGCATCCAGCGCACCTTCGAGATAGCCGGCCGATTGCCCGGCGGTTTCGCTGCCCCCAAAGATCAGTTTGTCGCCCCACTGGGGCGCGGCCAATTCGGCCACGCCATCCTGGGGATGGGCGGCAGGCTCGGCGATATCCAGCGCCGAGCAGGTAAAAGGCTCCTGAGCCCAGTCGCGCATGAACAACTCGCCCTCGGCGGCGGCCGGGCCGAAGAGCTGGGCGAACTGGCTGAAGACCATCAGCTCATGTACCCGGCTGACGGCGATGCGTACCGCTGGGGGCAGGGCCGAGATGCCGCCCAGCGCGGCCGGGCTGCCGTTCTCGCCGCAGGCATCGAAGACTTCGCCCAGCACGGCCTGGGCGTGGGTCACGAAGGCGTTGCCGGCTAGCCCGCTGCTGCGCCAGAACGGCAGCGGATAACGGGCCACGGCCTTGCACTGCGCGGCCATCCAGGTGGGTGTGGCGTGCAGTGTGGTGTGCAGGGTCGAGGCCAACTCAGGTGCGAAAGCGATGCGGGTGCTTGCAAGGCGTGGCGGCAGGGCCAGCACCACATGGCGCGCGGTGATGCGCAGCGCTTCAGTGCCGTTCCAGCACTCCGCCTCGATGTGATCCGGGTACGCCTGCAGCTTCTTCACTTCCAGCCCAAGGCGCACACGCTCGGGTGCCAGGCGCTGGGCCAGGGCCTGAACCAGCGTGCCCATACCGCCGCCAAGGCGCCGTGCCTGGATGTGCACACTGCTCTGTGGCAGCGGCTCGGGGCTGCCGTCCCCCTTGGAGAGATGCAGGATGGTGCCGCTGTCATGCTGTGGGAAGCTGGAGAGCCCCAGCTCGGCGACCAGGCGCGTGATGCGCGGCTGGGTGGCGGGCCAGAACCAGGTCGGGCCGAGATCGGCCGCTGCCGCCGTGGCGGTTTCAGGCACGCTCTCGATACGCCCGCCAAGGCGCTGGCGCGCATCGATCAGCAGATAGTCATGCCCGGCAGACTGCAGTTTTCCGGCCAGGCTCAGCCCACAGAGCCCGGCACCAACGACAAGCGTATCCAGCATGATTCTGCTCCCCGTGTGAAGTTCATCAGGCGGTTACTTGCAAGCTTGATGCCATGCCGGTGATTCCGGTTTGGCGTGTCGCGGTGGCGTGCACAGGGTGTTGCCGCGTCACTTTTGTCACTTTCGGCTGAGCGCCCTGGAACATATCTTTCAGACAAGCTGGGCGCGCCTGAACGAAACCCCAGGCCCAGCCTGTTTTACTGCAAGGAGGGGCCTTGCGTACGAGTCTTGCTAGGAGAGCTGCGAGCCGCGTTTATCCAACCCCCTGTTTGCCTCCAAGGAGCTGTCATGGATCTCGTCTACAAAACCCGTGTATTCAGCCAGGGTGGCCGCAATGGCCGCGTGCAGAGTGAAGACGGCCTGCTCAAGGTGGATCTGGCCCAACCCGCCGAAATGGGTGGCAAGAAGCCGGGGGCCAACCCCGAGCAGCTGTTTGCTGCGGCCTATGCCGCCTGCTTCGAGAATTCGGTGCGCCACATCATCCGTGCCGACCGCCTGCCGGTGAAGGGCTGCATGGTCGAAGCAGAAGTGTCGCTGTACAAGAATTTCGAGGATGCCTACCGCTTCTCGCTGTCCTTCGCCACCATCCTGCACGGCATTGATCAGGTGACGGCCGATTCGCTGGTCGAGCGGGCGTTGAAGGTCTGCCCCTACACCGATGCCACCAAGAACAACATCACCGTGAAGGCGGTGGCTGTACTTGAAGCCCCCGCAACCGCCTGAGATGCAGGACACACCGCCCGCCGAACTCCCGCCCGACCTGCCGCCACCCAGCGTGGCGGATCTCGTGCGAGCCTATCATCGCCGCACCAAGCATCGCTTCGAGCGTTATGCCGCCGGCCCGGAAACGCTGGATTGGGACGATCAGCCGGCTGCTTTCCGCCATTTCGAGGGCGTCCGGAGCATTCCCTTGCCGCTCGCTGAGCCGACGCAGCAGGGCGCGCTTGGCGAAGCCTTGCGGCGGCCTTTTGCAGCGCCCGTGACGCAGCATGTTCCGTTTGATCTGGCCAGCCTGGGGGCTTGCCTGCATCTGGCGCTGGGCATCACGGCCTGGAAGCGCTATGGCCCGGATCGCTGGGCGGTGCGCGCCAATCCTTCCAGTGGCAACCTGCATCCGGTGGAGGCCTACCTGATCGCCTGCGAGGTGCCGGGCCTCGCCAATGGTCTCTATCACTACGAACCCGAACAGCATGCGCTGGAGTGCCGCGCCCGCCATCTTTCGACTGGCTCCCTGCCACCCGGTCTGCATATTGCGCTGAGCTCGGTGATGTGGCGGGAAGCCTGGAAATACGGTGAGCGCGCCTTCCGCTATTGCCAGCTCGATACCGGCCACGCCATGGCGGCACTGCGCTATGCCTGCGCTGCCATGGGCTGGAGCCTCACCGCGCAGCCTCAGCTCGATAATCACCTGCTGGCCAGCGTGCTGGGCCTCGATCGGCTGGCTGACTTTCCCGCCCGCCGTGCGCAAGCGACCGAGCTGGAGGAAGCCGAAGTACTGCTCAGCCTCGGCTTGGATAACTCGCCCGCCCCAGTGCCCACGGCCCGTGCCCTGCGTGCAGCCAGCAGTTCAGCGGTTTGGATGGGAACGGCCAGCAGCATCGATCGCCACCCGATGTATCACTGGCCAGTGATCGCGGAAGTGGCAGCGCTGACCCGCGAAGCCCTGTGCACCACGGCACGCCAGAGCAGCCTGGCCTTGCCGCCAGGGCAGGGCGGTGAGCACGAAAATGCGGCCTCAGGGGAGGGCCCGGGCTTTGCCGAAGTGGTGCTTGGGCGGCGTAGCGCGCAGCACTTCGATCCGGCTTTCCGCATGCCACGCACCGCCTTCATGCACCTGATGAGTCGCCTCATGGCGCAACCGGCGGCCCCCTGGGATGTGCTGCCAGCCGTATGGGAAATGCATCTGCTGCTTTTCGTGCACCGGGTTGAAGACTTGCCCTGCGGTGCTTATCTGCTCACCCGGGGGAAGGCCGGCAATGCCTTGCAGCAGCGCCTGAACCAGCACTACACCCTGAGTCCCGTCGCAGGCCTGCCGCCCGGCCTTGATCTGCAACTCATCGCAGCCATGGAGGCGCCCGCTTTACAGCGCCTCGCGCGCAGCCTGCATTGCCATCAGGACATCGCCGCCCACGCCAGCTTCGCGCTGGGCATGCTGTGCGAATTCGATCCGGCGCTGGAAGCCAGCCCCGCAAGCTACCGGGAGCTCTTCCGCCAGGCGGGTCTGCTCGGCCAGGTGCTGTATCTCGAAGCAGAGGCCATGGGCCTGCGTGGCACCGGAATCGGCTGCTATTTCGACGATGCGGTGCACGAGATGCTGGGCCTTGAAGACACGCATTACCAATCCCTCTACCACTTCACTGTCGGCAAGCCACGGCTGGACGAGCGCATCGAGACACTCGCCGCCTATGCCGACAGGGAAACGGCCGTTTCAACCGCCCCCAACGTCACAGCAGAGCCCATCATGAGCACCACGGAAGAAGCCTCTCCGGAAATGTCCCCCCGATTTCAGCGCATCAGCGCCCAGCGCGCTGCCGAGCTGATCCAGCGCCATCGCCAGGCCAGCCCACCGACCCTGGCGCTGTTCGATACACGTGATCGCATGAGCTTCGACGCGGGTCATATTGCCGGCGCCCAGTTTCTCAGTGACGCCAGCTTTGGCCAGATCATGGCCGGCCTGCCGCGCAGCACACCGATCATGCTGTACTGCTTCCGCGGCAATGCCAGCCAGACCTGGGCCGGCATGTTCGCGGACTTCCGCTACACCGAGGTGTATAGCGTCGATGGCGGCCACGATGCGCTGGCAGCGGCGCTGGCGCAGCCCGCAGCGCCCGTACCTGCTGGCCCGCCCGGTGAGCCCAGCACACCATTGCGCAATTTTCTCAGTGCCCGAGGTTTCACACTGGAGAAGCTCAATGAAGCCCGCGAACATGGGCTCACGCCACTGATGCATGCCGCCTGGCGCGGGGAGGTGGCCTTGCTCCGCGAGCTGATCGCGCTGGGCGCCGACGTGCAGTGCCGTAATGCCGATGGCAACAACGCTGTCTGGCTGGCCTGTGTGACGGCGAGCGAAGAGGCTGTGCGCGCATTGGCCGAAGCCGGCGCACAGCTCGATAGCCGTAACGACACCGGTGCCACCGCGCTGATGTACTGCGCCTCCAGTGCCAAGCCCGCGATGCTGGCGCTGCTGCTCGAGCTTGGCGCTGATCCAATGGTGACGAACTTTGACGATGCGCGTGCCGTGGATCTGTGTGCCAGCCTCGAATGCCTGAATCTGCTGCGCCATACCGCCGATTTGCCCACCTGATACGCAGTACCGCAAGGAGAAGCACCATGAGTGACTTGCTGCAAACCAACCGCGTGATCCTGGCGCATTTCGATTCCTACAGCGCCGCCTTGCTGTTCGCACGCTGGGAGCATGGCCTGCTGGGCCCGGCCGCACTGCCAGCCACGGCAACGCCGGCAGCGGCTCCCGCACAGATTGCGCCTGAGCATGAAGGCGCGGCGGTGCTCCAAGCCGCAATCGCTCATTACGGGCTGAATCCGGCTGAAGTCACCCGCATGGAGGATTTCGATGCCTGGTATCAGGAAGAGGGCCAGCTGATCCGTGTGCATGTGCTGCGTTTTACCGGCTTCGAAGCGCCGGCGGAGCTAATCGCAGAGCAGGGCGGAGTCATGCGCGCCATCAGTGCCCTGCGCGGTGCCGCGATGAGCGAGCTGCTCTTGCTGCGCGAGGTTTTCAATATCCTGGTCGGCGGCGCCCAGCGCGCCACGACCTAATCAGCAAGGGGCTGGACCATGAGCAGAATCGGCATTTTCTTCGGCACCGAAACCGGCACGACGCGCCTGATTGCCAAGAAACTTCACAAACTGCTGGGCGACGAGATCGCCGACAAACCGCTCAATGTCAATCGGATAGCGCCTGCGCAGATGCTGGCGTACGACTGTTTGCTGCTTGGCACACCCAGCTATGGCGTGGGGCAGATTCCCGGGCGCAGCGCGGGCTGCCTCGAATCGAGCTGGGAGGAGTTTCTCGCCGAGCTGCCGGAGGACCTTAGCCTCGCCGGCAAGCGGATCGCCTTCTTCGCGCTCGGCGCCCAGGAACGCTATGCCGAGCGTTTCGCGAGTTCGCTGCGACTCGTGCATGACGCATTCAAGAAGCGGGGTGCCGAAATCGTCGGCCAATGGAGCACCGAAGGCTATGTGTTCGAGCATTCGGCTTCAGTGGAAGATGGAAAATTTCTCGGCCTGATTCTTGATCAGCGTACCCAGAGCCAGCTCACCGATACGCGCCTCGCGGCCTGGCTAGAAGAGGTGAGGCCCTTGCTGCTGGAGAAGATTGCGCTTGAGGGTGTGGCGAGCTAGCGCGTATTTTTCCAGCCAAGAGAAGCCAAGGTGCGTTCAAGCCCGCAGTAAGGGCCTTGATGCGCCATCAATTGATGGTTGGATCATCCGTTCTGAAATGACATGCTTACGCTGCTGTTGATATGATTTCAGCGTATTGGTTGCCATGCTCAGTCGGCGGCAATCGGCCATGTGCGGCCTGTCGCCTTCTCCATGAAGCGGTCATTCAGATGACCGCTTCACTTGGAAACCAGCCAGACAGCCTACACGTGCAAGTCGGCCAATCCGGCCGTACAGCCTGCGTCGAATATGTGACTGATGTCCGAAGGTTAAATGACGTTG
This sequence comes from Uliginosibacterium sp. 31-12, assembly GCF_030548425.1. NCBI lineage: Bacteria > Pseudomonadati > Pseudomonadota > Betaproteobacteria > Rhodocyclales > Zoogloeaceae > Uliginosibacterium > Uliginosibacterium sp. 31-12. Next base: position 732,233 of record NZ_JAUOOA010000001.1, read on the forward strand.
GCGCTGGCGCGGCATAGAAGGGAAGATTCCCAATCCGGCAAACTCACGCACTCGACCATTCGCATCACCAGCTGCGTATTTTTTCCTTTAGCGGAAGGCAAAACACCAACAAAAGGCGTCGAGGGGCTGCGTGGTGAACTTCAAACGGCGAGTTCTTCTAGATTTCCGACATTAGTCAGACTCTTTGGTATTTCTCGTACGGCATGGAGCATCCTCAGCTGATATCCTTCGGCTTCCGACCTACCGATCACAAGGTGATTGCCGTGTCTACGCCCCTAAACGCATCCGCTACTCCAGCTGGCGCCCTCATGTCCAGCTCAATGTTTGAGGTTCCACCGTATCAGCGTGAGTATGCATGGCAAGAAGATGAAGTTTCAGAGTTCTGGAGCGATCTTCGGGACGCCTTGCCGTTAGACACATACTTTCTCGGCCTGGTAATTCTTACCGATGAAGATGGACCCCGCAGGCATGTAGTCGATGGCCAGCAACGGCTCCTCACGTTAACCCTTCTGGCCGCCGCCCTGTATCACGAAGCCATGCATTCCGGCAGAAATGCGTTGGCCGATCGCCTGAAAAGTGATTTCCTTTTTTCTATCGACTACGCGACTGACGAAATTTTGCCTCGCGTCAGGCTGACTGACACCGGGGATAACGAGACCCTCCAAGAAATATTGACTTCGGGCTCAGAGAAACTTCAGAAGGGCCTTATTGACGAAGTTTCTGTGTCACAGCGGCTGGGAGAGTCGTTCGCTTTCATACGAAAGAAGCTACGCGAAGACTTGGCTCGAGACCCTTTTCAGAGGCTCGGTCTTTGGACGGAGTTCATTACAAACCGGTTGTACTTTGCGGTCTTCATTCATCCTGACGCCGCCGCCGCGTATCGCGTTTTTGAAGTCATCAACACGCGCGGTCGCGAACTCACCACGGCAGATTTACTAAAAAACTATGTATTGAGCCAGACCGCTCCAGATCAGCGTGAATCCCGTTATCACGAGTGGCAGCGTATTGCCAAACCATTTTCCCAGTATGGATCGAATACATTCGTTCAATTCATACGCCACATCGTCACGGTACAGGCTGGTCATGTTCTTCCCAAGGATCTATATGCTTTTCTTGCTCAACGCACGCAACATGCGGACAGGGAGCCGCCTTCTATCGATAGGTTGATGAATCAGTTATGGGATAGCTTGCCCCTTTACGCGCAGATGATGGATCCTTCGCTAGACGGTCCCGCCGACACCGAAGCTCTGAGAGTGTTCTCCGCACTTGAGAACCTCGGCGTCATCGCCGTTAGGCCGATTCTTCTTGCGATATCCGGAACGCCGGACGCAATCGCTGGAATGCAATACATTCTAAAGCTAGTAGTAAGACGAATCGTTGTCGGGAACCTCGGCACGGGCAACGTTGAGCGGCGGTTTGGTGAGGCCGCGAGGCAAGTATTCTTGAATAGTGATTGGCACGCAGCGGAACGGGAACTAGCCGAACTCAATCCGAGTCGCGACGAATTTCTTGCGCGAGTAGGAAGCCGTTCGTTCAACAAGGGCACGCTTTCTTTCCTTCGTCGTTCAGTAGTGCAAGAGACCATAACGCCGACTCAAGATGGGACGCTGCAATCCATCATGCCCCGCCAGCAAGAAATATGGCGTGGATTCACCGAAGAGGATGCCGCTTTTTGGAGTAGCACGTTAGCAAACACCTTCCTTTCTACTCAAGAACGCCGCCCCAAAGAGGCTTTGGACTGGCAAGGTTTCAAGACAAGCCTTCTCCCGACAGGAGTCGAAGGAGAATGGAAGCAGCAACTAGGGGAGCTAAATGAATGGAATTCAGAGGTTCTTCAGTCTCTTAATGAAGAGTTGGCAAAAGCTGCAAGCGATATTTGGTACTAGCCCAGCAATGGATAAGCTCAATAGCCTCGAAGAGTTGCTCGATCGATGCACGCCGATTCGCGCTGTCGAAGCGCTTCACCAGAGTATCGCTCGCGCAGCTTCATCGGAAAGATCATTTGAGAATACAGCCGTTGGCCTCGATGCTAGTGTTTTCTTGAGACTTGCCTCACATCCAAAGCGAGATGATATTGTTGATTATCTCGACGCTAGGCTAGTCGGTCCGTTAATCCTGCCCGGACAAGCCATCCAAGAGTTCTGGAACAACCAACTCGCAGTAGTTTCGACCGTAGCGGATGGGCTTAAGAAAAAGTTTGATGCACTACGAGTCGAAGTGGAAAAGCTCGATTCGAAATTCGTCGCGTACGCAGACAAAATGGATCATTTGTTGAACGAATTCTCGGACGAATATGGATTTGCATACGACCCAGCGACTCTCCGTTCAATGAGCACAGTTCTTCAGGTCCTCGAACGGAAGGCTTTCGTCCCGTTTGTACCTAGAGTTCGCTTTCATGAGATTGCCATCACAAGGAAGCGCACCAAGACACCTCCCGGCTTTAAGGATGATGGTGATGGAGACTTCTATACGTGGGCAGATTTTCTGCTTGGCTTGCTTGAGGCTAGAGAGAAAAACTATCGCTTTGATCATGTAATTATTGTCACCCAAGACCGGAAGATCGATTGGAGCAGGGACGGAGCAGCACATCCGATATTGAGGGCAGAAATTTACCAACTATTCGGGGTAAATTTCGAACTCTGGACCATCGATCAGCTTGCCAAAGCAGTCGGTGGCCAGACTCCAGCTCTATCGACAAAATCGGTTGACCAAAAAATGGAGCCTACGTCGTAGCGGCCAGCTTTCACGATTCCAAAGGTTGACCTGCATATAGCCGCCTTTCGTCGAGTCCTTGGCCAACAGCCGTTGTGGCCGAACAGGAGTAGTCCGCCTCAAGTCATGAATGACCGCTATGCTCAAATCACCTGCCGCCGACAGCGCATTAGGCTGACCGTCCGCACCGGGTCGAAAGCTGCTCAGCGGAGTGGGCGGATACCGTGAGCGCGTTCATCCAGTGAGCCCGGCAGGCGCTCGCGAATGACCCGATTTCGCACTAGGGTAATGAAGCCGCCGTTGCACCGGGTCTGGGATCGTTCGGCGTTTCAGATGAGCTGACAGCCTGCTTCGAGCAGACGCGGGATGGCGTGAATCTCGCAGTCCAGGCCAACTTCGTCGAGCACCTGTTCGGCGGCGACCGGGCTGGAAAAAACGTATTGCCAGATGCTGCCTTCCCCGGCGTGCTCGAACCAGTTGCCCTCGGGCTGCCGGTGGAGCAGGCCCAGCACATAGCCTGCGCCTGCGAGGCGCAGGCCGGCGCGCCCCATGTCGGCCTCGAAGGCGGTGTATTGCCCGCCCTCGAGCTCGGCGATGATTTCCCAGGCGTGTGCTTCGTCGGTGAGCTGCTGGTAATCCTGTACCGGATCACTGGCTGCGCGGCCGAGCGTTTCGCCACGCCCGGCGAGGCAGGCCTGCATCAGTGCCGCCAGGGAGGCCGCTGCCTGTGCCTGAAGGCCGTCGATGGCCTGTACACAATTGTCATCCTGGTCAAAAGCGTAGAGATGCACGCCGGTGGCGTTTTCGATGGCCTGTACGGTGGCGATGCTGGGCATGGTGCGGCTCCTGTGAGAGATGCCTTCTTCTAGCAAGATCCGAACCGCATCAGGCTGCAGCACTGGCGGCTCAGAAGGTCCACACCAGACAGCGATTGTTGGCCGGCATGGCCCGATCTTCAATGAGCGTGAGACCCTGTGCCTCCGCCAGGGCGCAGACGGCTTCGAAATCACGGATGCCCCGATGCGCACCGCCAGCCTTGAGCCACTGGTCGAACTCGGCATTGCTGGGGCTGCTGTACTGCCCGCCGTAGTTGAACGGACCGTAGATCACGAGGCGAGCAGGGCGCTCCAGCGCGTCCGGCAGGCGGGCGAAGAACTGCTCCACTTCATGCCAGGCCATGATGTGGAGCGTGTTGGATGAAAACACTGCGTCATAGCCGCTCGCCGGCCAGGGTTCGCTCACGTCCAGTTGTAGCGGTGGCAAAGTGTTAGGCAGAGCGGCACTGGCCAGCCAGGCTTCGATGCCGGGCAGGGCTTCGGTTCGTTCGCTGCATTGCCAAGCCAGATGCGGCAGGGCGGCGGCGAAGTGGATGGCATGCTGGCCGGTGCCACTGCCAATCTCGAGTACCTTGCGGCACCCGGCGAAGTGTTCGCGCAGCACCTCAAGAATGGGCTCGCGGTTGCGGGCGACCGAGGGCGCGTCGGGTCTGGAATGATTCATCTTCGGATGTGAAAAGGGGTGGGTCGCCATTGTCGCTGCGGGTGATCGCGTACAGAAGCATGTCGCGTGGCCGACTCGAAATATTGGGGTGCAGGGTGTGGCATGCGAGGCGCCCTTCTTGGCGCAGGCTGGCTTTCTCGAGCATGCGCGCCGAGGCGAGATTATCCACATCACACAGCGCCTCGATGCGTTGCAAGGAGGGCTGAGTGAAGGCCGTGGCGAGCAGGGCGCGCAAGGCGTCGCTCATCAGACCGCGCCCCCAGTGAGTGGGGGTGAGCATGCAGCCCAGGCGCAGCAGGTGGGGCTCGATTCGGGTGAGCTGGAGCAGACCGATGACGGAGCCATCTTCTTCGATGAGCCAGGTCCAGCCGGCCCCACGATCCCAGCGCAGCAGATCGAGGCTGATCAGCTGGCGGGTCTGGCGTAGCTCGGCGTGTGGCGCCCAGCCCAGGTAGCGGGTGACCTGTGTTTCGCCTGAGAGGCGCGCGAAGACGGCTTCTGCGTCGGACGGCAGGGGTTTGCGTAGCAGCAGGCGCGGCGTACGCAGTTCGGCTGGTGGCCAGTTCATCCTGAAACCGAGCCTGCCTGACGCGCAAGGCTTGCCGGCAGCCGCTCAGAAGCGCGGCACGTTGATGTCGTATTTCTTCAGCGCGTAGCCCATCTGGCGGCCGGTGATGTTGAGCAGGCGCGCGGCCTTGGCGCGCACGCCGCGGGCTTGCTCCATGGCCCAGATCAGGCGCTCGCGCTCGCCCTCGGGCTTGCCGTCGCCGACGGCCGGCTCGGCGGGCCGCGCGCCTGCCTGGCCGGGCGCTTGCGGTGCTTCGTAGCTAATCATCTCGGTTTCCGCCGGGGCGACAGCGTCATCCTTCTTCACGAAGTGCAGGACCTGCGTCAGGCAGCGGTTGTGGGTGCAGGGGAAATCCTGCATGTCGACCCTATCGTTGCGGGTCATGGTGGCCACGCGCTCGATACAGTTTTCGAGCTCGCGCACATTGCCCGGCCAGTAACAGTGCTGCAGCACGGATTGCGCCGAGTCCGTGAGCGCGATGTGGCGATCATTCTCGGCATTGAAGCGTTGAATGAAGTGACTGGCCAGCGCAGGAATGTCGTTCGGGCGCTCACGCAGGGCCGGCAGGAAGATGCTGATCACGTTGATGCGGAAATACAGGTCGGAGCGGAAGGTGCCGGCGCTGACCATTTTTTCCAGGTTGCGGTTGGTGGCGCAGATCAGGCGCACATCGACCTTGATCGGTTTGCTGCCGCCCACCCGCTCGAACTCGCGTTCCTGCAGCACACGCAGCAGCTTGGTCTGGAACGCTGCGGAGATGTCGCCGATCTCGTCCATGAACAGGGTACCGCCATCGGCCATCTCGAAGCGCCCCTTGCGCACGCCGGCGGCACCGGTGAACGCGCCTTTCTCGTGGCCGAAGAGTTCGGATTCGAGCAGGGTTTCGGAGAGCGCCGCGCAGTTGACCTTGATGAAGGGCTGATCCTTGCGGGGGGAGAGCTCGTGGATCGCGCGGGCGATCACTTCCTTGCCGGTGCCGCTCTCGCCGCGCAGCAGCACGGTGGAGCGTGAAGGTGCAACCAGGTGGGCTTCGGCAAAAACCTGCTGCATGCGATCGGAAGCGCCCACTACATTGTCGAGCGTGAAGCCGGCAGGGCGGGCGTCTCGCTCCTGCTCGGTTTTCAGCACCAGGCGCTCGCGCTCTTCGGTGACGATGCGGCGCAGGGCAACGGCCTGACCAACCAGATTGGCCACCATGCTGAGCAGGCGCACATCGCGGCCGAAACCGCCGTTACCGTCTTCGTCCTTGCGGTCGATCGTGAGCACGCCGATCACATTGGTGGTGGCGCGGATCGGCACGCCAATGAAGGCTGTCGGCACCACATCGGTTTCGCTGAGCGATTGGGTGCGGTTCAGGAACAGGGGCTCCTGTGAAATATCCGGGATCACATTGGGCGAGCCAAGCGAGTAGATCCGCCCGATGACTCCTTCGCCGGGGCGATAGCGCGCAGCCTGCGCCTCGGCCACAGTGAGGCCGACCGAGACCGCCAGCTCCAGATCTTCGGCCTCGTCATCCTTGAGCAGCACCATGCTGCGGCGAAACCCGAGCAGGGACTGGAGCACGTTGAGGGATTCACGCAAGGTCCGGCTGACATCCAGGGATGAACTGAGGATCTTGCTGATCTCGTAGATGGTGACCAGCTCGAGCGAGGCTCGTTTGTCCACCAGGTTTCCTGTCGTCGCAATCATGGGGGAGATCCTCTGCTAGGCGAGACAGCTGGGGGCTGGCGCTGTCTCTTTTCCGGTGCAGGTCTGGAAGAAAACGTGCCTGGATCCGGTGACTGATCTCTAGCAAATGATGTGCCGAAAGGGCTGGAAAATGACCTTATAAATCCTAAGGCCTTGTGTGATGGGCTTCACGCCGGATACACGCGTTTCGCGTCAGCGGCGCAGCCGGGCAGGGCTATGCATCAGAGCGGGGCAACACGCACCGGGATGGTCCTCGTCCTCTGTTCTTGAACAGGCCAAACGCTTGTCTGGTAACCCAAAAGTGACATTGTGGACACAACAATCTGGCACGGACTCAACAGACCATCGGCTTACATGCCCGAAGACCGCCTCACGGGGGGCAAGCACGGTCTGGCACAAGGCTTGCGCTGAGGCAGGCAGATTCAGGTGGAGAACATCATGGCTTCCCAGCAAGTTCGCATTCTGGCCATTCGCGGCAACACCCTCTTGGTGGAGAGCAGCGCGGCTTCGGCCTGCGGCAGTTGCCATAGCAAGCAGCAGTGCGGGCAGGACGCCGGCACGCCGCATGAAATCCGGGTGGCTCCGGAGCAGATGGCTTCGCTGAGAGTGCTGGACACGATCAGCGTGAGCCTGCCTTCCGGCCAGTTGCTGCGCATGGCTATGAGCGCTTATCTGCCATCGCTGGCGGGTTTGCTGGCGGGACTGTTGATTGGTAGTGCCAGCGGCAGTGATGGCCTGACTGCGCTGAGCGGGGCGATCGGGTTCTGTACAGGCCTGGGCCTGACCCGCCTGCTCGGGCACAAAGCACGCACCGTTCTCCACGAAGTGCGAGCGGTGCAAGGTGCTGCGCGCACTGGCTGTGCAGGTTGAGGGGATTGTCTTCCCAGAGTCAGGCCTGAAAGGGGGATGGGGCCTGTGCGGCTGAATCTGCAGCCCGAGGGCTCATTCTGAGTACATGAATTCTGTAGGGCCGGCTTCAGCCGGCCGGGCCCAAAAGCTCACGGGCACCCATGCGGCCCGGGCTGCAGTTGCCCGAGCCGACTTCGGAAGCTTTACTCGCGGGCGTGATTGCGCGTATGCACTGGCAATTCCACGGTGAGATCGCTGTCGCCCAGCTTTACGCAACAGGCCAGACGCGAGCTCGCTTCCAGCCCCCAGGCGTCGTCAAGCTGGTCCTCTTCTTCATCACTCGGGGCTGCAAGGCTGGCACCACCGGCGCGCACATACACATGGCAGGTGGCGCAGGCGGCGACTTTCTCGCAGGCATGCTCGATTTCGATACCGGCGCCGAGCAAGGCATCACACAGGCTGCTGCCATGACGGGCTTCGATACGGGCGCCCGTTGGGCACAGTTCCGGATGTGGCAGCAGGGTGATGGTGCTCATGCGGATAGCTCCGTCAGCAAGGTGCCGGCGAGTGCGCTGCGGATGCTGGCATCCATGCGTCGCTCGGCAAAGGTGGTCGAGGCTGCGTTGAGGCCTTCGGTGACGCGCTTGAGGGCGGCCGTATCGTTTTCGCTCTCAAGCGCTTCGGCCAGTGCGTACAGCGCTTGCTGCACCCTGGCGTACTCGTCGTGACTGAGCAGGGCGTGGCCGTTTTCGGCCAGCGCTGCCTCGGTGGCGTCGAGCAGGCGGCGTGCATCCACCTGGGCTTCGCGCAGCATGCGGGTGGCCATGTCGGTATCGGCCTTGCCGAAGGCATCCATCAACATGCCGGCCACCTGTTCATCGCTGAGGCCGTAAGAGGGCTTGACCTGGATCTGCGCCTCGACGCCGGAGATCATCTCGCGCGCCGCCACCGACAGCAGGCCATCCGCGTCGATCTGGAAGGTGACGCGGATGCGTGCTGCGCCCGCCACCATGGGCGGTATGCCGCGCAGATCGAAGCGCGCCAGCGAGCGGCAGTCCGCCACCAGCTCGCGCTCGCCCTGCAGCACATGAATGGCCATGGCGGTCTGGCCATCCTTGAAGGTGGTGAATTCCTGTGCGCGCGCCGTGGGGATGGTGGAATTGCGCGGAATGATCTTCTCGACCAGCCCGCCCATGGTCTCCAGGCCCAGCGACAGCGGGCACACGTCGAGCAGCAGCCAGTCATCTCCGGTGCCGCGATTGCCGGCGAGGATATTGGCCTGCACGGCAGCGCCAAGGGCCACCACTTCGTCCGGATTGAGGTTGTTAAGCGGCGCGCGGCCGAACAGCTTCGCCACGGCTTCCTGCACCTGCGGCATGCGCGTGGAGCCTCCCACCATCACCACGCCATCAACGTCTTCGGCCGTCACGCCCGCATCGCGCAGGGCCTTGCGCACCGGCGCGAGACTGCGTCCGATCAGATCGTGGGTCATGCTTTCAAACTGCACTCTGGCGAGCTCCAGCGAGAAGGCGCGGCCATCGGCTAGCTCGCCACGAATGACGGTGCTGGCAGCATTCGAAAGCGACTCCTTGGCGCGCCGTGCCAGCGCCATCAGCAGCCGGGTATCCTGCGGGGTCTGTGTCTCCAGACCGATTTCGGCGCGCATCCAGTCAGCGATGCGATGATCGAAATCGTCGCCACCGAGGGCAGCGTCGCCCGAGGTGGCGAGCACTTCAAACACGCCGCGGGTGAGTTTGAGAATGGAGATATCGAAGGTGCCGCCGCCCAGATCGTAGATCGCGAACGTGCCTTCGGATGCGTTGTCCAGCCCATAGGCAATCGCCGCCGCAGTAGGCTCGTTGAGCAGACGCAATACGTTCAGGCCGGCGAGCTTCGCTGCATCCTTGGTGGCCTGACGCTGGGCATCATCGAAATAGGCGGGCACCGTGATCACCGCCCCGACCAGTTCGCCCCCCAGCGAGGCCTCGGCACGGCTGCGCAGGGCTCTCAATATCTCGGCTGAGACTTCGACCGGGCTCTTGGCCCCGGCACGCGTATTCAGACTCAGCATGCCCGGCGTGTCCAGCAGCTCGTAGGGTGTGCTGCCGGAGGCTGTGAGGTCTGCCAGCTGGCGGCCCATGAAGCGCTTCACCGAAACGATGGTATTGCGCGGATCGGTCACCTGTTCGGCCTGGGCCGCATAGCCCACTGTGATGCCACCGGCCTCCTCGCCGTAGCGCACCACCGAGGGCAGGAGCATCTTGCCGGCCTCGTCAGGCATGACCGTAGTCACCCCACTGATCACGCTGGCAACCAGCGAATTGGTCGTACCAAGATCAATGCCTACAGCCAGACGATGCTGGTGCGGGGCAGCGCTCAGGCCGGGTTCGGCAATTTGCAGCAAGGCCATGATTCATCTCCATCGAGGCGCCTTTGGCGCGACGCTTCCAGCGCTGCCGTCATGCCTGCATGTGCGGGCATGACGGCAGCTTTCACTCAAACCGCGAAACTCTCACCGCAGCCGCAGGCCGCCTTGGCGTTCGGGTTGTTGAACTTGAAGCCTTCGTTGAGTCCTTCGCGTACGAAGTCCAGCTCGGTGCCATCAAGGAAGACGTGGCTCTTCGGATCGATCACGATGGTCACGCCATTGCTCTCGAAGAGCTGGTCTTCCGCTTCGGGCTGATCCACAAACTCCAGGGAATAGGCGAGGCCCGAGCAACCGCTGGTCTTGACGGCCAGACGCAGGCCGATGCCGCCACCACGTTTGGCGAGGCTCTTCTGCACATGGCGGGCGGCTTTTTCGCTGACGGTGATCATGGTCTTGTCCTCACTACACAGATGAAATTGCACAAAAAATGAAACGCAGTGTTCTGGCCGCACGGGGCGAAGCGCTGCCACCACAAGGCCAGAAGCGTTCTCGCCGCGGCCTCAAACCGAGAAGGAGCTTCCGCAGCCACAGGTGGAGGTGGCATTTGGATTACGGATGATGAAGCGCGAGCCTTCAAGGCTGTCCTCGTAGTCGATCTCGGCGCCCATCAGGTATTGCATGCTGATGCCGTCGATGACCAGCTTCACCCCCCCTTTTTCGATGGCCAGATCGTCTTCCTTGTCTTCTTCCTCGAAGGCGAAGCCGTACTGAAAACCGGAGCAGCCACCACCATTCACATACACGCGCAGCTTAAGTGCGGGATTGCCTTCATCGGCAATCAGCTCGGCCACCTTGGCCGCGGCCGCGTCGGAGAAGAAAACAGGGGAGGGGATTTCGGTTGGTGCATTCATGATGAGTCCTTTCAGGCGGCGGCTTTTTCGACGACGACGGCCGGGCAGGCGCCGCTTTCAGTTTCTTCAACAACGCCCTGCTTGGCGCGGTAGTCAGCCACGGCGGCTTTGATGGCATCCTCGGCGAGGATCGAGCAGTGGATCTTCACCGGCGGCAGGGCCAGTTCTTCGGCGATCGCGGTGTTCTTGATTTCGAGCGCTTCAGCCAGGCTCTTGCCCTTCACCCATTCGGTGACCAGCGAAGAGGAGGCGATGGCCGAGCCACAGCCATAAGTCTTGAACTTGGCGTCCTCGATAATGCCTTCAGCATTGACCTTGATCTGCAGCTTCATCACATCGCCGCAGGCCGGTGCGCCGACCATGCCAGTGCCGACGTCGTCATCGCCGGCCGACATCGAGCCGACGTTCCGAGGGTTGTCGTAGTGGTCCAGAACCTTGTCGCTGTATGCCATGGTGATTCTCCGTTGTGTGGGTTGGGGGCTGTCGTGGGGGCTTCAGCCTGGGGTTTGTTCCGTTTGCGGGCTCAGTGAGCGGCCCACTGCACGGTGGAGAGATCGATGCCGTCGCGGTGCATATCCCACAAGGGTGAGAGCTCGCGCAGCTTGCTGACCGAGGCGCTGATCTTCTCGATCACCGCATCGATCTCGTCCTGGGTGGTGAAGCGGCCGATCGAGAAGCGGATCGAGCTGTGTGCCAGTTCGTCCGAGCGGCCCAGTGCGCGCAGCACGTAGGAGGGCTCAAGGCTGGCCGAGGTGCAGGCCGAGCCTGAGGAGACAGCGACATCCTTGATGCCCATCAGCAGCGACTCGCCTTCGACGAAATTGAAGGACAGGTTCAGGTTGTGTGGCACGCGCTGATCCATGTCGCCATTCACGAACACCTGGTCGAGTTTCATCAGGCCTTGCATCAGTCGATCGCGCAGCCAGCGGGCGCGTTCGTTGTCGGCCCCCATGTTTTCGCGGGCGATCCAGTAGGCCTCCCCCATGCCGACGATCTGGTGGGTGGGCAGGGTGCCCGAGCGCATGCCGCGCTCGTGGCCGCCGCCATGGATCAGTGCATCGATCCGCACGCGCGGCTTGCGGCTGACATACAGAGCGCCGATGCCTTTGGGGCCGTAAGTCTTGTGCGCTGAGAGCGACATCATGTCTACCGGCAGGCTGGCCAGATCGATGGCCACCTTGCCAGTGGCCTGGGCGGCATCCACATGGAAGATCACCCCTTTCTCGCGACACAGCGTGCCGAGCCGGGCGATATCCTGAATCACGCCAATCTCGTTATTCACCAGCATCACCGAAGCGAGAATGGTGTCCGGGCGGATCGCGGCAGCAAACACGTCGAAATCGATCAGGCCGTTTTCCTGCACATCCAGCCAGGTGATCTCGAAGCCATCGCGCTCCAGTTCGCGGCAGGTATCCAGCACCGATTTGTGTTCGGTCTTCACCGTGATCAGATGCTTGCCGCGCGCGGAGTGAAAGCGCGCAGCTCCCTTGATCGCAAGGTTGTTGGATTCGGTGGCGCCGGAGGTCCACACAATCTCGCGCGGGTCTGCCCCGATCAGCGAGGCCACCTGCTCACGGGCAATCTCCACCGCTTCCTCTGCCGCCCAGCCATAGGCATGCGAGCGGCTGGCCGGATTGCCGAAATTTTCGGAGAGCCAGGGAATCATTTTTGCAAGCACTCGCGGATCGACCGGCGTGGTCGCGGAGTAATCCAGATATATGGGGCGGGGCATCATGCTGCTTCTCCTGCGTCTGGCTTGTGGGGGCTTGCAGGAGCTACAGCAAATATCGAACCAGTTTTTGAATGCCCCGCCAGATCGGCGTTTGCGGCTAGCTTGCGGTGATCGGTCGGTGTGCAGCTGTCAGAAATGTTGAAGCAAATGTAGCAACTGTCAGAGTTGTGTTCGGACCCTGGCGGCGCGGGCCGCACCGGCCGTTGTGTACATTCCGGCACTTCAAGAATGACAAAAGCGACCTCCCGCGAAATTCCGTGAATTGAGCCAAAGCGCTTGCCACAAGGTCTTTCCAGCCGATGGCACGAAGCATGCAACGGCGTGGCCAGACAGGAGACCGTGCCATGCGTGAAATGCTTTTGACCATCGTTGCCATCGTGCTCGTGAATAACGTAGTGCTGGTGAAGTTCCTCGGCTTGTGTCCCTTCATGGGCGTGTCAACCAAGGTCGACAGCGCTGTGGGAATGGGGCTGGCCACCACCTTCGTCATGACTTTGTCTTGCGCCGCGGCGTGGGCCATCGAACATCTGTTGCTGCAGGCTTTCGATCTGGGCTACCTGCGCATCCTGACCTACATCGTGGTGATTGCCGCTGTGGTTCAGTTTGTCGAAATGGTGATCAAGAAAAGCTCTCCGGAGCTGCATCGCGTACTGGGGATCTATCTGCCGCTGATCACCACAAACTGTGCCGTGCTGGGCATTCCGCTGCTTAACGCGCAGGGCAACGCAGGCCTCGTCATGAGTGTGGTGCAGGGCTTTGCGTCGGGCCTCGGGTTCATCATGGTGATGGTGATTTTTGCCGGCCTGCGCGAGCGCCTGGCGCTGGTTCGAGTGCCGGCGACATTCAGTGGCGCCCCGATTGCCTACATCACGGCCAGTTTGCTGGCGCTGGCTTTCATGGGCTTCGCCGGCCTGGTTCCGGCCGCGCATTAGGAGAGGAAAGATGCTTACCGCCGTCATCAGTCTCGCCGCCATCAGTTCAGGTCTGGGCCTCGCGCTGGGGCTGGCTTCACGCAAGTTCCATGTCGAAGGCAACAGCCTTGTTGCAGAGGTGCAAGCCATGCTGCCGGCTGCCAATTGCGGGCAATGCGGTTTCCCGGGTTGCGCCGGCGCGGCTGAGGCCATCGTTGACGGCAGCGCCGCACCGACCTGCTGCCCACCCGGCGGCAAGGTGGTAGCCCAGGCCATTGCTGATCACCTGGGCATCACGCTGGCGGCAGGAGAGGACATCCGCCCGACCATCGCCCTGATCCAGGATCACCTGTGCATCGGCTGCACCAAGTGCATCAAGAACTGTCCTTCGGACGCCATCATCGGCGCCACCAAGCAGCTTCACATCGTGATGGACGAGGCCTGCACCGGTTGCAACCAGTGTGCCGAGAAGTGTCCGACCGGCGCCATCGAGATGCTGGAATTGCCGCAGAGCATCCATAACTGGGTGATGCCGCAGCCGGCTCGTTACTCCTGAGGACTCGAGAGATGCCTACCATCGTCATCCCGCCGCTGCGCCGCCTGCTCCAACGCTGGGGCGTGCATCCGGACAGCCACAAGTACCCGGCTGCCGGGCTCGATATAGAAGACGCCGGCCTGCCGGACATGCTGCGCCTGCCGCTGTCGCAACACGTTGGCGCTCCGGCCAAGGTGATCGTGGAAGTGGGCGAGCGCGTACTGCGCGGGCAGCTGATCGCGTCCACCGGCGGCAAGATCTCGGCGCCTTTGCATGCGCCAACTTCCGGCACCATCGTGGCCATCGACGAAGCCGTGGTGCCGCATCCGGCCGCGCTGACCGATGTAGCCATCCATCTGCGCCCGGACGGGCTCGACGAATGGATCCCGCTCAAGAGCGAGCTTTACCCGATCAACCTCAGCGAACGCGAGATTTCGGATCGCGTGGAGGATGCCGGCATCGTCGGCATGGGCGGCGCAAGCTTCCCTTCAGCGGTAAAGCTTTCACTGGGCCATCGCAGCAAGGTCACCACCCTGATCCTCAACGGCAGCGAGTGTGAGCCTTATCTTTCCTGCGACGACCGGCTGATGCAGGAAAACGCCCACGCCATCATCGAAGGGGCACGCCTGATTCTCAAGGCAACCGGCGCCACGCGGGTGCTGGCGGGGATTGAAGACAACAAGCCCGAAGCCATCCTGGCCATGAAGCTCGCGGCCAAGCCTTTCCCTGAAGTGCACATCGTAAAAATTCCGAGCCGCTATCCGATGGGAGCGGATCGCCAGCTGATCAAGATGCTCACCGGCATTGAAGCACCTGCCGACGGACGTGCCGCGGATGTGGGCGTGCTGGTGCATAACGTGGGCACTGCCTATGCGGTCTATCGCGCGTTGCGCTACGGCGAGCCACTCACTGAGCGGGTCGTGACCGTCGCGGGGGGCGCCGTGAGCGCGCCGCGCAATCTGCGGGTCCGCATGGGAACGCCTATGGCATATCTGTTCGAGCGCTGCGGAGGTCTGCGCGTGCCGCCAGCGCGCGTAGTGAGCGGTGGCCCGATGATGGGGATCGGCGTACAGAACCTCGATACGCCCGTGGTGAAGGGCACCAGCGGCGTGCTGGCGCTCGCAGCAGCGGAGGTAGGCGAGCGCGAGGCCAGTGCCTGCATCCGCTGCGGCAGCTGCGTGGAGGCTTGCCCGGTAGGGTTGTTGCCACTGGAAATGGCCGCTCGCATTCATGCCAATGCACTGGGCGAAGCCGAGGAGATCGGTCTCGACGATTGCCTTACCTGCGGCGCCTGCGGCTTCATCTGTCCGTCGCGGATTCCGTTGGTGCAGTACTTCCAGCACGCCAAAGGGGAGCTCGCCTCGCGCGGCCGGG
Source organism: Uliginosibacterium sp. 31-12 (assembly GCF_030548425.1). Lineage (NCBI taxonomy): Bacteria > Pseudomonadati > Pseudomonadota > Betaproteobacteria > Rhodocyclales > Zoogloeaceae > Uliginosibacterium > Uliginosibacterium sp. 31-12. The sequence continues at coordinate 747,382 of NZ_JAUOOA010000001.1, forward strand.
AGCAGAAGCGGCTCGACACAATCAAGGAACTCACTGAGGCCAAGGCCGCGCGCATCGAGCGTGAAGCGCGTGAGAAGGCCGAGATTCACGCCCGGCGCAAAGCCGAACGCGAGCGCGCCCAAGCTGCAGAAGCGGCCGCCAAAGCCGCCAGGGCTGCTGAAAAGGAGACCGAAGCATGATCCACGCATCCCCCCACGCAGTGACCAGTCGCACCACTGGCCAGATCATGGGCCTTGTTCTGCTTGCACTCGCCCCGGCGGTGCTGGCTGGATTCTGGCAGTTTGGCTGGCCCGCCTTCATCCTGTGGCTGGTGTGTGTTGTGAGCTGCCTCGCTTGTGAAGCGGCCTGTCTCCACTGGAGCGGCAAGCCGGTGCTGCCCGTGTTGTGGGATGGCTCAGCAGTGCTCACCGCCACACTGCTCGCCATGTCGCTGCCGCCTTATCTCCCGGCCTGGCTGGCGATGCTCGGCAGCGTGTGTGCCATCGTGCTGGCCAAGCAGGTTTTCGGCGGGCTCGGTTGCAACCTCTTCAATCCGGCCATGGTGGGGCGCACCATTCTGCTGGTGTCTTTCCCGGTGCACATGACACAGTGGATCAATCCGCATGCGCTGACGAACGCGATGAGCTTCAGTGAGGCCCTGGCCATCAGTTTCCAGGGCCTGCCGATACCGGATGCACTGACCAGTGCCTCGCTGCTCGGGCATGTGAAAACCGAAATCGGGCGCGGCATCGACCTGCTCGATTCGCTGCAGCCCTTTACCAATGATTCGGCCTGGAGTGGTGCGCGCGCCGGCAGTCTCGGTGAAACCTCGGCGCTGCTGATTCTCGCCGGCGGCTTGTTTCTCGCCGCCAAGCGCATCATCGGTCTGCGCATCCCGCTAGGCTTTCTGCTCGGCTTGGCAGTACCCGCCATGATCGCGCACGGACTTGCGCCGCAGACTTATCTTCCGGCCGCTACTCATCTGCTCTCGGGCGGAGTAATGCTGGGCGCCTTCTTCATTGCTACCGATTACGTCACTTCTCCCAGTTCGCCGGCCGGGCAATGGATCTTTGCCCTCGGCGCTGGCTTCCTGAGCTGGCTGATCCGCACCTGGGGCGGTTATCCAGAGGGCGTGGGGTTTGCCATCCTGCTCATGAATGCCATCGCACCGCTGCTGGACCTGTGGCTGCGCCCGCGCATCTTTGGCCGCAGCCTCACCGGCAAATCACTGCCCGCGCGGCGCGTAGAGGAGGGCTTGTCATGAGCACACATGCCGAACGCCTGAATGCTGTGTGGTACCAAGGGGTTTCACTGGGCGTCATCGTGGTGGGCATCACCATCGCACTGGCCGCGGCCTACACCAGCACCCGTGAAAAGGTGGCCGCTGCGGTGGAGAGCGATACACGCCAGACCCTGGAGCAAGTGCTGCCGCCGGGCTATGCCGATAACAATCTGCTCAAGGACAGCCTCGAACTCACGGATGCCGAGGGACAGGCTGTCACCGTGTATCGCGCCCGCAAGAGCGGCGTCGTGCGCGCTGTGCTCTTTGAGCAACGCGGCAAGGGCTATAGCGGCGTGATCAAGCTGATCATGGCGGTGGATGCCGAAGGGGTGGTGCAGGGGGTGCGCGTGACAACCCACACCGAGACACCAGGCCTTGGCGACAAAATCGAAGCAGCCAAGAATGACTGGATCCATGCCTTCGAAGGCAAGTCGCTGGTCGCGCCAGGTGAAAAAGCCTGGGCGGTGAAAAAGGATGGCGGCGTGTTCGACCAGTTCGCCGGTGCCACCATCACGCCGCGTGCGGTGGTAGCTACCGTCAAGCGTGGTCTGGAGTTCTTCGCCAGCCATCGTGCCCAACTTCTCGATAACCCGGCCACTTCAGCCGGAAAAGCCAAGGAGCCCAGCCATGAGTGACAGCAAGGACAAAGGGCCGGACACCCGGGCCATCGTGCGTGACGGCCTGTGGGACAACAATGTGGTGCTGGGCCAGATGCTCGGGATGTGCCCGGTGATGGCGGTCACTAGCAGTGCCACCAACGGCCTCGGCATGGGGCTGGCGACCATGGCAGTGCTGGTCTTATCGAACACCATGATTGCCAGCATCAGAAACTGGGTCAGTGATACCGTGCGCATCCCGGTTTTCATCGCCCTCATTGCGGGCCTCGTGACTCTGGTCGATATTTGCCTGAATGCCTGGCTACATGAGCTCTACAAGGTGCTGGGCATTTACATCGCGCTGATCGTGGTGAACTGTGCGGTTCTGGGGCGTGCAGAAGCCTTTGCTTCACGCAATACGGTTGCGGCCTCGGCGCTGGACGGTATCGCGATGGGCCTGGGCTTTACGCTGGCACTGGTGGTGATGGGGGGCATCCGTGAAATTCTCGGTGCAGGCACCCTCTTTGCGAATGCCCACATCCTGCTCGGTGCGCATTTCGCCTTTCTGGAAATGCGCATCCTGCCCGAAGCGGCCAGCACCCTGTTCATGATCCTGCCACCCGGGGGCTTCCTGACTCTCGGCCTGCTGATCGCCGCCCGCCGCCGCATCCAGGAAGGGTTGGAGGCGCGAGCCGCAGCCAGTGCCGCCACGTCCGCCGTACTCGCCAACTGAGGAGAAATGCCATGCAGATTGCTGTGGCCTATGCGAACACATTCAAGAAATACTGGCTGCGTCTTGAGGTGCCGGACACCTGCACGGTAGCTGAAGGCCTTGAGCGCTCGGGCATCCTCGCCATCTGCCCGGATATCAAGCTCGAGAACCAGAAGGTCGGTGTTTTCGGCAAGGTGGTGAAGCTCGATGCCGGCCTCCATCCGGGCGACCGGATCGAGATCTATCGCCCCATCGTCTGCGACCCGGCCAAGGTGCCACGCAAGAATGCCGCAGACGACGATGATGATGAGTAGCCGCAAAATCAGCGCTGCTCCGGTATGGAGCAGAACGAATCGCTCATCCAGGAGGGCAGGGGCGTGAGCTACCAGACACTCTGCAAGAAAAGCATGTTGTTCCCAGGCGAAATGCTGCCTTGCAAGCTGGGTTCGACGGAAATCGTTGTGCTCTGGCCCGAACGTGGACGGCCGCGGGCATTCGATGCGCGCTGCCCGCATGAGGATGTGTCTTTGCTGCAGGGCGTGTTCGAAGGCAATACGCTGATCTGCAGTGCGCACGGCTGGGTGTTTGACAGCCATAGCGGCGAAGGTTTGTCGCCCACGGGCTGTGAGCTTCGCGAGTACCCGATCCGGGTGGCCGGCGAGCATATCGAAGTCGACCTGGATGATGAGGATGAGCTCCAGGTGTAGAGGTTCGCCTGAGTCCATGCGTTCCGGATCGCCACAGCCCGCGTCACACTCAAGAGCGAGAATCACATCTCCTTCAGGCGGCCCCGAAGAAACTCATGGGCAGCAGAACCAGCATCCCGCAGCCCACTTATTGATTGGGCCCGCAAACAGTGAGAAGTGCGGGCTTAGGGCCGACTTCAGTCGGCCTTTCCACTGAGGCTGTGCGACTGAAGTCGGCCCTAGGTTTCAAGCTCAAATCGGGCCGAATCAATAAACAATCGCTCAGGCCGCCACGGTCAGCCCGAACTCGGGAGCGATCAGCGCCAGCCAGCCATCAAGACGCTCGGCGTTGAGGTCCGGCTGGGTGTCGTTGTCGAGTGCGAGGCCAACGAACTTGTCGTCGATCACCGATTGCGAAGCGCTGAAGCTGTAGCCCTCAGTCGGCCAGTAACCCACCATCTTGGCGCCCGCATCCTGGAAAAAATCGTGCAGCAGGATCAGGCCATCGACGAACTCGTGGCCGTAGGTTTCCTGATCGCCGAGGCCGAACAGGGCGATGGTCTTGCCGGCGAAACTCACGCCCTGGAGCTTGTCCAGCGCCTCGGCCCAGCTCTCTTCATCGCACTCGGCTTCGATGCCGGGCAGCAGGCCATCACCCAGAGTCGGCGTGCCGAGGATCAGGTAGTCATAGGCAAGCAGGCTCTCGGCGCTGGCCTTGTTGATGTTGACCGGGTCGGCCATGGTGTCGTCGTCGAAGCGTTTCTTGATCTGCTTGGCGATCTTGCGGGTGCTGCCGCTATTGGTGCCGAAGAAGATGCCGATGCGTGCCATGATTGTTTCCTTTGTCGGGTGTTGAGGTTGGGTGGGGAGACGGCTTTAGCCGGGAAGCAGCTGGATATCCATGCCGCGAAAGATCGCGCAGCGTGAGAAAACCTCGGTACTCGGGGCGAGCTGTTTGTGGCGACAGAATTTCGCCGCGAGTTTGGCGAGGCCCTTGATATCTCGCCCGGTCGCGCTCGGGAACTGGTCGGTCAGCTGATCGAGCATCGCGTCATCGAGCGCCAGGCCAAACTGGCCTGACATCACCTGCCAGATGCGGCGGCGAGCCAGCGCATCGGGCGGGGCGTACTTGATCAGCGCGATGCAGCGCGAAATGATCGCCTCGTCGATATCGTCCATGCGATTGGTGGTGAGAAAGAGCAGGCCGTTGAAGTACTCCAGCACGCGCAGGAAAACGCCCACCACCGCGTTGGCGGTCATGTCGTTATCGCGCCGCTTGATATACACGTCCGCTTCATCGATCAGCACCACCGCCCCCCAGCGCTGGGCGCGGGTGAGTACATCCTTGAGGGCGTTTTCCATGGTGGCCACGCTGAGCCCGAGCTGGCCCGAGTGCACGCGGTAGAGCGGGCGGCCGATGATCTCGGAATAGACCTCGGCGGTAAGCGTCTTGCCCACACCGGCCGGGCCGGCACACAGCACCGTGGTGCCGCCGGACTTGCCGGCCACGATATCGTCCATCAGCACATCCATCTCGGCGGTGAGCAGATCGATCAGCTCGGTCTGTTCACCCGGCAGCACCAGCTTTTCCTTGAGCTCGGGCTGGTAGGCGTAGGGCTGGATATCCGCCACGTGCACCCACAGGTAGTGATGCAACTCGAGGTGGAACATCAGGATGTAGGGATGGATCGGCAATTGCGAGAACAGATCCGGCGGCAGGGCTGCGCGCTCGCGTTCGGTTTCGTCACCCGCCTCGTACTTATCGCTGCGCGCCGCGCGCCGCAAGTAAGGGCCCAGAATGTCGCCGGGCGCATCCAGCGTCAGGGTGCGCGTGGTGATGATGCCTTCATCATTGACGAGGCGAGCCTGGCCACCGCTGCTGGAGAGCACCACAACATCCTTGCGCGCCCAGTCGGTATCGCGGCGGGCGGCATTCGGGTCGTCGGCATAGAAGCCGGTGCCCTGGCCGGAGAACTGCTCGCCATAGCGTCCACGCCAGTCGTAGTAGGTGTTGACGGTGCGGTCGTACTGCTCGATCAGCCCCGGCGTCTCCTTGATGAAGCCCTTGCTGGCGAAGATCTCGGCCACCGTTTTGCCGGCTACGTCGCTGGCGTAGAGACGGATAGTCTGAATGCTGACCGTGCCCTTGGCATTGGCCTTGATTTCGATCATCACCTTGGCGATGTCTTCATTGCTCTGCGGCGTGTAATCCAGGCGCGTGATCACATAGGGCAGGGCATGCCGGCTCAGTGAAATAGCAAACAGCCAGCCACGAATTGCGTTCTTCGCGATGTAGCGAGCGATTGCCGGAACAGCCGATTCAAGGGCGCCATCCTCAAGGCGAGGGCCGTCGTCGGCCAGCGTATCGCGCAAGGTGGACAGGCGCAGGGCGTGTTCGCGCGTCGCAGCGCCGCCCTGGGCGTAGAGCTCAGCCAAACTATCTAGCGCCTCGCTGGAGAGCTGGCCCAGCCCGATCTCGACACGCTCGGCCAGGCGCAGCTGGTCTTTCAGCGCAGCGAGCGGCGGGAAGCGAGCAATCAGAATCTCCGCGTACTTGCGCTCGATCGTGATCTTCACGGACGAAGCCTTTTCGACCGGCGGCAAGGGAGCCTTGCTGGTGCGCGGCAGGGGTGTTTCGAGCATGGCTGAGCAGGAGGATGACATCGGGAACCTCAGCGCACGACAACCGGAATTTCGAGCGCCGTGCGCCGGCCAAGCTGGGCGTCCACCTTGCGGCGCACGTTCTCCAGCTTGAGCGGACGCAGCAGGGTGCTGGCGGCGCCAAGCGCCAGGGCTTCCTTCACCATCGCATCTTCGGCATCGAAACACACCACCAGAATGCGCAATTGCGGCAGTGCTTCACGCAGCTTGCTGATCACGGCAGCGCCTTCCTGCTCAAGCAGCGCTGCGCCCACGATGGCCAGCTCCGGCGGCCAACTCCTGGCCTTGGCGAGCGCTTCTGCGCTGCTCGCGAAAACATGGGTTTCCATCTCGTCAGCCAGCATGAACTGCAGGCCGGCACTGACGACATCGTCACTATCGATGACGAACACACGCCGGTTTTCAACCGCACGCTGGGTATCTACGCCGATCTGCATGGGGAACCTCGCAAAGCCTGGTCGAAAGAAAGTCTTCAGGCCTGCTCAGCAAACTTCGTTCCTGCCCGCCAAACGCGCCCCAAGTGCGGCTCAGGGTGGGTTTGACTGTCCGCTTTGTCGCGCGTGCTGTCCGGAATGTCCGGGCGGCTGTCGATTTCGACGCCCCGGCCGGGTGCCTTGCGCGCAGCGCTGGTTGCTGCAGCAAGCGGAACTGTGAAGCGGCACGCAAGCTGCTAAGTCAGCTCACCCAACCCCGTCTTATTGCCAGGAGAAGAACATGACCGGCACATTGATCCGCATCACCTCGGATGGCCGCCGCATCGAAGTCATCGACGGTGCCGTCTGCCTTGACGGCCGTGTGGAAGCACGCGAGCTGGTGGCTCTGATTGAACACCCGAATCGCCAGGCCATCCTGCGCGTGCTGCCACGCGCCACGCACATGGCCGGGCGGCTCGCGCTGACCATGGAGGAGGCGAACCAGGTACAGGATCTGCTGGCTGAATCGCGGCGCGAGCTGGATCTCTCGCCCGCCGCGCTGCACCGGCGCATGCAGGACGTGATGATGCACCGGGCCAAGATGGAAGGCGTCGAATAGGGAAGGCCCGGAATGCCGCTTGCGGCGTTGCCGAGACATTTTCAGGTCCTACCGCTGTGCTTGCTTTTGCGTCTGATGAAGCAGTCTGCCAATCCGGACAAAACGGAACACGACAAAGCATTCAAAGCACGCAGCAACTCCCGCTCATGACAGCGGCCGAAATCCGGAAAAGTCCGCCCAGCGGGCCTTGCAAGCGAATGGCATCAATCCTGCTGAGAGCAGTTCAGCCAGCAGGCGCAAAGAGAGGTGCAGCATGGATGCGCGAGTGTCAGCCAAGATTCAGGACGTGTTCGAAGAACCGGCCTGCGAGCACAACCAGAACAAGTCCGCCAAGGAAAAGAAGAAGGGCTGCACCAAGCAGCTCTCGCCCGGCGCGGCCGCGGGGGGCTGTGCTTTTGACGGTGCCAAGATTGCCTTGCAGCCCATCGTAGATGTAGCGCACCTGGTGCACGGCCCGATCGCCTGCGAAGGTAATTCCTGGGATAACCGCACATCGTTCTCGAGCGGCTCGAAGCTCTATCGCACCGGTTTTACGACCGACATCAACGAGCTGGACGTGATCTACGGTGGCGAGAAGCGCCTGTTCAAATCGGTGAAGGAAATCATCGAGAAATACGATCCCCCGGCCGTGTTCGTGTATCAGACCTGCGTCACCGCCCTGATTGGGGATGACATCGAGGCGGTGTGCAAGAAGGCCAGCGAGAAGTTCGGCAAGCCGGTGATTCCGGTGAACGCGCCGGGCTTCGTCGGCCCCAAGAACCTTGGTAACAAGCTCGGCGCCGAAGCGCTACTCGATTACGTGATCGGCACCGAAGAGCCGGACTACACCACGCCCTACGACATCAACATCATCGGCGAGTACAACCTCTCCGGCGAGCTGTGGCAGATCAAGCCGCTGCTCGATGCCTTGGGCGTGCGCATCCTTTCCTGCATTTCGGGTGACGGGCGCTACAAGGAGGTGGCCTATAGCCATCGAGCCCGCGCAGCGATGATGGTGTGCTCGAAGTCGATGATCAACATCGCGCGCAAGATGGAAGAGCGCTACGACATCCCCTTCTTCGAAGGCAGCTTCTACGGCATCGGCGACATGAGCGAGACCCTGCGCGAGATCGCCCGCCTGCTCGTCGAGCGCGGCGCACCGGAGGACTTGCGTGATCGCACTGAGGCGCTGATCGCCATCGAGGAGAAGCGTGCCTTCGAACGCATCGCCGCCTACCGGCCGCGCCTCGAAGGCAAGAAGGTGCTCTTGATCACTGGTGGCGTGAAGAGCTGGTCGGTGGTGGCCGCGCTGCAGGAGGCCGGGCTTGAAGTGGTGGGCACCAGCGTCAAGAAATCGACCAAGGAAGACAAGGAAAAGATCCTCGAGATCATGGGGCAGGACGCCCACATGATCGACGACATGACCCCGCGCGAGATGTACAAGATGCTCAAGGATGCGCAGGCGGACATCATGCTTTCAGGCGGGCGAAGCCAGTTCATCGCGCTGAAAGCCAAGATGCCCTGGCTGGACATCAATCAGGAGCGGCATCACGCCTATGCCGGGTATGAAGGCATGGTCGAACTGGTGCAGGAAATCGACAAGGCGCTCTACAACCCGATCTGGGAACAGGTGCGCAAACCGGCTCCGTGGGAACTTGCCACGGCCAGCATCTGAGAAGCCGGCCATGAATGAGCCTGTCTCCCTGCTCTTTGCTGCCTTGCTGCTTGCAGGCAGTGCCGGTCTGCCCGGCCTGCGCGTGATCGTGATGGAGAGAGAGGTGCTCGTCATCCGCCGCGCTGCGGGTTGGGTACAGCCGGGCGGGAGTCCGGTGGCGGCGATGGCCGCGGAGAGACGCCGGACTCCCGCTGTCGCGGGTCGCATGCAAAGGGGAGGGGCATCATGGCAAGCGTGAGCGAATCGAAGAAGGCCTGTACCGTCAATCCGCTCAAGATGAGCCAGCCTCTGGGCGCCTGCTTTGCTTTCATGGGCATGGACAACTGCATGCCCATGATGCACGGCTCACAGGGCTGCACTTCCTTTGGCCTGGTGCTGCTGGTGCGCCATTTCAAGGAAGCCATTCCGCTGCAGACCACGGCCATGAACGAGGTCAGCACCATCCTGGGCGGCCTGGAGAATATCGAGCAGGCGGTGCTTAACATCAAGAAGCGCGCAAACCCCTCCTTCATCGCCATTGCCTCCACCGGGCTGACCGAAACCAAGGGCGATGATGTGGATGGCTATCTCAAGCTGATCCACCGCAAGCATGGTGAAACACTGGCAGGCACCCGGATCGTCTATGTTTCCACGCCCGATTACGTGGGCGCTTTCGAGGATGGCTGGGCGAAAGCCGTGACCTGTGTCGTTGATGCCTTTGCTGAACCCTGCGAGGCACGTGACCCACAGCAGATCAACCTGCTGCCCGGTTGCCATCTCACCGCGGCAGATATCGACGAGCTGCGCGAGATCATCGCTTCCTTCGGCCTGAAGGCCATCGTGCTGCCGGACATCTCGGGCTCACTTGACGGCCACATCCCCGAAAACTTCACACCGACCACGCTGGGTGGCACCACGCTGGCGGAAATGCAGCGCATGGGCGCCTCGGTCGCTACGCTGGCCATTGGCAGCCACATGAGTGCGGCGGCCATGGCGCTGGAAGAGCGCAGCGGCGTGCCTTACCGCGTCTTTGAGCGACTCACCGGTCTTGGCGCGGTGGACGAGCTGATGGGCTACCTGAGCGAGCTCTCGGGCCAGCCGGTCGCCGCCAAATACCGTCGTCAGCGCGGCCAGCTGCAGGATGCAATGCTCGACGCGCACTTCTGGATCGGCAGCCGCAAGTTCGCCATCGGTGCGGAACCGGACCTGCTCGCCGCGCTCACCTGGACGGCCTACGAAATGGGCGGTGAGGTGTTGGCCGCGGTGACCACCACCCCGTCCCCCGTCCTCGCCGGCCTGCCGTGTGCAGAAGTGCTGATCGGCGATCTGGAAGACCTCGAAACTCGCGCCAGGGCCAGCGGCTGCGAGATCCTGCTGACCCATTCGCATGGTCGCCAGGCTGCCGAGCGCCTTGCCATTCCGCTGCTGCGTACCGGCCTGCCGATGTTCGATCGCCTGGGCGCCTCACATGTACTGATGGTGGGCTATCGCGGCACCCGCGAACTGATCACGCACTGGGCCAACAGCCTGCTGGAGGCCGAACATCAGGCCAAACCGGAAGACTGGCCGCTCAACGCCGAAAGCCTGGCTGCCGCCCGGGGCATGAGCCCACCCGCCAGCAGTTGTGGCAGTGGCGGCTGCGGCTGCGCTGCCAGCCCCTCCAACGAGCAATCCGAGACTCACCTTTCACAGGAGCTCCAGCCATGAAAGTCGCCTTTGCAACGCAAGACAAACAGCGTGTGGACGCCCACTTCGGCTGGGCCAAGCACATCGCCATCTACGAAGTCGGCAAGGAGGGCTCGAGCTACATCGAGACCTTCGATTTCGGCGGCAAGCTCGACGAGGATGGCGATGAAGACAAGCTCGCGCCCAAGCTCGAAGCCATCCATGACGTAGCGATTGTGTACGTGGCAGCCATCGGTGGCTCGGCCGCCGCCCGCGTGGTGGCCAGCAAGATCCATCCGATCAAGGTGAGCCAGCCGGAACCGATCATGGACATTCTCGAAAAGCTGCAGGATGTGCTCAACGGCACGCCGCCCCCCTGGTTGCGCAAGGTCATGACCAAGGACCAGACGCGCGAGTTCGATTTTGAAGACGAGGCCTGAAAATGACTGAAACTCTGGATAGCACTGCCGAAGATGCAGCCGCCCTGGCAACACCCTACCTGATCCAGCTCGCCAAGCAGTTTCGCGCGCAGGACACCCACGGCGTATGGGATGGCAAGAGCGACGCAACCCTGCTCGAGCCCTTCATCCTGACCGCCGAAGCGCGTCGCGCACTGCCCATCATGGGCGACCCGGACCCGGAAACCCTCTGGCGCGTGGAGCAGTTCTTCAGCGCCGTGGGCCTGTGCATCGAGCGCCGCACCAAGGCCATGGTCACACCAATGATGAAGATGTCGCACGAAGGCTTTGGCCGTCAGGTGCTCATCGCTGGGCGTCTGGTGGTGGTGAACAAGCAATTGCGCGATGTGCATCGCTTCGGTTTTCCCTCACTCGCCAAGCTGGCTGAAGCCGGCACCAAGCATGTCGAGGATGGGGTGGCGATGATCGAGAAATTCCGTGAAGTGGCGGACTGGGGCTGAGCGCCGCGTCCACCACTCTGTATACCGAAACCAAGGAGATAGCCATGGATGACCTGGATACGCTCAAGGCCCGGGTAAAGAAGCTCAACGCTCAAGCCACCCAGGCCAAGATGGATCTGCATGACCTCTCGGAAGACCTTCCCACCAACTGGGAGAAGATCCTTGAAGTGGCGCAGATCGCTTACGACGCCCATCAATCGCTGATCGCCGCGCGCCAGGCGCTGGCCAGCGCCACCGCCTGAACCCGGAGTACGCAGCGCGCCGGCGATGAGTTGTTCGCGCTGCGTCTGGAGCCTGACATGAGTACCTATTCGATCACCTTGCCCAGCGGCGCGGTATGGACCCCGCACTTCGTCGCCGAACTCGATCAGAACAAATGCATTGGTTGCGCACGCTGTGTGAAGGTGTGCGCCAACAATGTGCTGGCGCTGGCCGGCATGACTGAAGACGGCGATATCGTGCTGGTCGATCCGGAGAACGAGGACGACGACGATGAGTTCGAGCGCAAGGTCATGACCATCGCCACTCAGGCCAATTGCATAGGCTGTCAGGCCTGTTCCAAGGTCTGTCCGAAGAAGTGCTACACGCACGCTCCGGCTGAAGTCTGAGCGGTGGCGCAAGTGGCCGCCTTCGGCTGCCAGCCCTCACTCCGCCTGATGAAAAGTGCCATCGCCGTGCGGCGCCGCCTTGAAGGCCGGCAGGGCTTCGGCCGCAGCCGAGAAAGCCACGAGTTGCGGATAGTGCTCGGCGGGCAGTAGCCCGGGCAGCATTTGCTGGCTGAAATGCCAGACCACGGCCAGCGTCACGCCTGCCTGGCTCAGGGCCTCGCCGGAAGCGAGCGGCTGGCGTGCCAGATCGGCTTCGAGCAGCCCATAGGCAGTGCGCATTTGCCCGCTCACGCGTTCGAGCCAGGGCTCGTAAAGCTTCTCCGGCGGGCGCAATTCGCGTTCATACACGATCTGCACACTCTTCTCGCATGCGGCCAGCGCCAGCCCGATCAAGTGCAGTTCGCGTTGCAGGCCTTTCAGCCCACTGGGCATCAGGCTGCGCGGCTGCGCCAAGGCCTCGGCATACGCCAGGATCAGGGTCGAATCCATCAACAGTTCGCCGTCGTCACACACCAGCGTAGGCGCCTTGACCACCGGATTGATCTGGTGGAAGTCTTTGAAAGTGCGGAAGACGGAGAGGGACTGGTGCTCGAAGTGCAGGCCGAGCAACTGTAGTGAGATCGCAACGCGCCGGACATAGGGCGAATCGAGCATGCCGATGAGCTTCATGGCGTCTCCTGAGGGCTGATGAGTGCAAGAGTCGCAATCCTAGCCTGGATGCAGCACGGTGTGCCTGTGTCGCACAGGAGCAACCCAGTACCCCAGTAGGTGCGGCTTCAGCCGCATCGACCCAATCTGAGAGTCAGGCCCCGCCGGCTGAAGCCGGCCCTAGAAGCCCTTGCGGTGCCGGCCGGATACCCCTCGTAGGTGCGGCTTTAGCCGCATCCACCCCATCTGAGGTTCGCCCCCTGGCTGAAGCCGGCCCTACATACCCAGTGCATTACCGGCAGGTGCGCTACTTCAGCAGGCTGGCCCGCTCGCTTGCCGAGCAGTTGCTGAAGTGGCCTTCCTTGTTGGCCTGGGCACGCTGGCGCGCAAGAAAACCCTTAATTTTGCCCGGTGCGCTGGGCAGGGACAGCAGCTTGCTGAGTTGGCTGCTGCCGCATTTCGGACAAGCCGGGGCGCAGGCATCACTGGCGCGCACCATGAGTTCGCTGGTGGCGTCACAGGCTTCGCAGTGAAAGTCGTAGAGCGGCATGACAAGCTCCTTCAGGTGGGAGGACGGGTGGTATTTGAGCCCTCGAGCAAGGCGGCGATGACTTCGCCGCCCAGCCCGTGGCCGGGATCAAGCTCAGCGAGCTTGGCGATCAATTCGCGTGAGGCTTCGTGGCGGTTTGATCGCAGATAGATGAAGGCCAGCGCCTTGAGACTGAAGAGCCAGAAGCGGGCAGGGCCGGTGGCAGCAAAATCGGCATCGCTGACCACCACCTCACGCCAGTTCTTCGCCAGTCCGGCCTGGGCACCGGCAGTCGCAATCCCTTTCAGGGCAGCCTGCTCAGCCTGCGGATACTGGCGCAGGCGGGCGTGAAACTTGTAGAGCAGGTAATACACCGGCAGGCATTCCGGCGAGCAGATCTGCGCGGTCCATAGCAGGGACTCCATCTGGCGCGGCGGCGCGCTACGGGCTTCGTCGAGCAGACGCCGAACCTGCGGCGGCACTTCGCCGCCGAAGAATTCGTCCGAGGATGAGCCGGTGAAGAGATTCACCAGATCTCTCCCGGGGTGCGCAGGCGTGCCACCGGGATGCCACCAAGCAAATGCGAATCAAATATTTCGCTGACGTCCGCCGGGGTTACCTGGCTGTACATCACGCCTTCCGGATAGACCAGTACATTCGTGCCGCGATCACAGGGGCCGAGGCAGCCGGAGTAAGTGATGGCCACCTTGTCCCAGCAGTTGCGGTTCTGCAGTTCGCCCCAGAAAGCTTGCAGCACATCGCTGCCGCCCTTGTGCTGGCAGGCACCGCGCGGGTGGCCGGCGGGGCGGTTCTGGGAACATACGAAAACATGGCGGGCAGGTTTGCTCATGGTGACTTCTCTCTGTTGTTCAAGTGGTCAAACGATTGATCCAGTGTTCCATCGCGCCAATGTGGGCGCTGTGTTCGCGCTCGAAGCCTGCAGCACGCTGGCGCAGCTCCGCATCCTCGGCCATCACCGCAATGCTGGCGTAGTAGGCGTGGCTGCGCCGCACCAGGCTCAATGCGCAGGCCATCGCGCAGTGCACGCCTAGCAGTGCGGCATGGCCACTGCGTGGCTGGCGGCCGGGCAGACTCAGCAGGCACTCACTGATCGGCCGCACTTCCAGTGTGGCGTGGCGGCGCTCAGCCCCCTCGGCAAGCGCATCGGCGATATCCAGATGCGCGCTTTCCACCACACTCAGGAAGAAGGCCTCCAGTTCCTCGTCACCAGCCGCCAGCGCTACATCCGCCAGGCGCTTGCAATGCCTGGCCGTTTCCTCTTCCAGCAGGATCATGTTGGCGAGGAAACGGACATGCTCGCTCATGAGCACTCAAGCCGCAGAGGGCAGGGTGGCGCGCAGGCTGTCGAGGGTGACGCTTTGCTTGCCGTCGCTGTCCTGGAACACCTTGAAGACCTTTTCCTGGGCCGGTGTGGAGTTCACGAAATCCTCATAGGCTTGGACCAGCAGGGCACGGTAGCGGGCATACAGCGCACCTTCGCCCAGCCCGCCGGAGATCTCGGTATCGCGCCGAAGGTACTGGTAGAAGCGCTTGAGAATGTGCAGGCGACTCACATTCACAACGCTCTGCTCGTACGGTACCGAGAAGAAGTCCAGGAAGTCTTCGGCCGAAGAAAGGCTGGCCAGCCTTTGGGTGAGTTCATCCATTTTTTGCTCCTTGTTTGGGCTCTTTCGGGCCGCTATCGAATTCAGGTTGGGAACAGCTGTCGTCACAGGCGCGACAGGCCGCTTGCTCGGGCAGAGGATCGCCCTTGAGGCGCTGCACTTCACGCTCCAGATCAGCAATGCGTTCGAGCAGACAGCTGATGGCCTTGCCGACCGGGTCAGGAATCTGGTGGTGATCAAGATCGATGCCGATCCCGCCCGGCATCACACGGCGCTGCTCCTTGGGCAACACGGCACGCCCCGGGATACCGACCACCGTGACCCCGGGCTTTACGTCGTCAATCACCACCGAGTTGGCCGCGACCCGCACGCGATCCCCCACGCTGATCGCTCCCAGAATCTTGGCGCCCGCACCGACCACCACACCGTTACCGAGCGTGGGGTGGCGTTTGCCGGCGCGCCAGGTCGTGCCGCCGAGGGTCACTCCGTGATAGAGCGTGACGTCTTCGCCAACTTCGGCGGTTTCACCGATCACCACTCCCGCGCCGTGATCGATGAAAAAACGCCGGCCGAGGGTGGCGCCGGGATGGATATCGATATTGGTCAGGAGCCGACTCAGAAAGGACAGCAGCCGGGGCAGGTAACGCCAGCCCCGGCGCCACAACACATGTGCAAAACGATGCAATACGAGGGCTTGGATGCCGGGATAGATGGTCAGCAATTCAAGCGTGCTGCGCGCAGCCGGATCGCGCTGGAACACACAGGCCACATCTTCTCGCAGCATCGCCAGGAGGCCCGGCGCCTGGGCAGGGGAAGCAAGCTGGCGAAGGAGTTCGGCTTCAGCCTTCATCCTGCTTCTCCAACGGGCAGTGCCGTTTCAAGATAGAAGCGGGTGAGCTCATCCGAACCGGGCTCGCGCTTGGTTGCCATGGCGAAATCACGGATGCGCTCGATGATCTGTGCCATCTGCCGCGGTGTGGGGCTCAGCCCCAGGCGCCCGCAAGCCATCTGCACGGCATGCGAGCCGGAATGTTTGCCCAATACGAGCTGATGCACGCGCCCCAGCTCATCCGGGTCGAAGCCTTGATAGTTGCGCTGATCCTTCAGCAAGCCATCCACATGTATGCCGGATTCATGCGTAAACACCGCTTCGCCGACGATGCTCTTGTTTGCTGCGACGGGACGCTGTGAAGCCCGCGCCACCAGGCGTGAGATATCCAGCAGGGCATGCGTATCCACGCCGAGATCGGCGCCGTGGGTATGGCGCATGGCCATCACCACCTCTTCCAGCGGCGCATTGCCGGCACGCTCCCCCAGGCCATTCACCGTGGTGTTGGCATGAGTGGCGCCGGCGCGAAAAGCGGCTAGGGTATTGGCAGTAGCGAGGCCCAGATCATCATGGGCATGGATCTCGATTTCGATATCCACGGCTGGGCGCAGACGGCTGATCACTTCGAAAGTGGCAAAGGGATCCAGAATGCCCAGAGTGTCCGCAAAGCGGATACGGCGTGCGCCGGCCGCTTGTGCCACCTCAGCGACACGGCACAGGAATGCCGGATCGGCCCGGGATGCGTCCTCCATTCCGACGCTGACCTCCATGCCAGCCTCAAGGGCCAAGGTCACCACGGGCTGGATCTGCGCCAGCACCCATTCCCGGTCGCGGCGCAGCTTGGCGTCGATGTGAATATCCGAAACCGGAATCGAGAGGTGCGCAATGTCTGCATGGCAGCGCTTGGCTGCCTCTACATCGGCCGCCACCATGCGCCCCCACACCATCGTGCGGGCAGATAGGCCCAGCATGGCGATGGCATTGATGGCTGCGATCTCTGAAGCGCCCATGGCCGGAATACCGATCTCGAGCTCTGCCACCCCGGCAGCGGCCAAGGCAGCTGCGATGCTGCACTTTTCCTCGACGGTAAAGGCGACTCCGGCGGTCTGTTCGCCGTCGCGCAGAGTGGTGTCATTGATCGTAAAAGCGGTTTGCATGGCGTAACGCTCCTCTCGGAACGAGCTCAGCAATTACCGTGCCGAATTGGTTTTCTATTTGGTTTCATGCACATAGAGAGGATCTCATAGCAATCCGTTGCGCTATCCACCTGGCCGAGCTGTGAGCAATGTGCACTTTGTCGTGTCCATCTTGGCGTCTTCGGCGTCGGGATCGCTGGCATGCAGCGCTAAAAGAAGGTCGATGAAAACCGCGAAATGCCTATGTTTGCGAGCATCCGGTGAGGGTCCGGTGCATCCACGCCAGCGCATCTCCAGGCGGCTTCAAACTGGCCTGTTCCTTGCGACGAAAAATGCGGAGGACCGAACCATGAATGCACCTGAGCTGATTGCGCCCGAACTTGCCTTACTGGAACCGCTCGACGCACTGGATCTGCTTGTCATTCGCTGTGGCTTGGCTGAGTCTCAGCGCATTGGAGCTCAACCGCTGATTCGCGGCCTTGGCCCAACATCTTTCGAGGGCTTACGTGCACTGTGTGCACCTGAGCAGGATTTAGAGAACGGCGCGGCAGCGGATCGCTTTGATGAATTCGAAGAGCTGTTCGAACTTCTCCTAGATCACGCCGCGCCGCTGGACCAGATGGGGATCTGGCTTGCTGCCACAATTGCCACAGCGGCCCAGCGTGACAATCATTTGTGGCAGGACATGGGCCTGCCGTCACGCCGCGAACTCAGTGCCGTCCTGCGTCAGCGTTTCCCGACCCTGGCTACACTGAACGTCGGCGACATGAAGTGGAAGAAATTCTTCTACCGCCAGCTTTGCGGGCGGGCCGGTGTTCCAATCTGCAAATCGCCTAATTGCGCCGATTGCATCGATCACGCGATCTGCTTCGGTCCGGAAGAGTAAGGCTCGCCAGTGCATCAACGGACGGGGAAGACCAACCACAGGCAAAAAAGAAGCCTGCACGCGGCAGGCTTCGATGTTGAGGCGGTGAGGTTGTACTGCCTATATCTGGCACAGCCCCGGAAGGCGGAACGCTTGTTTAAGTGTGCGCAGTACCTTGCCCAGGGCCGTTTTGAGTTTGCGCCATATTGACATAATAAAAATTATGCGCATTTTAGGTGGTTCTACAACGGTTGCGTCAAACCACCAGCAGCGAAGATCTGGTTGTCAGGGCGCAGGATCTATTCCTGTCAGCACATGGCGTACGAAAGCCAAGCTGTTCTGGCTGGCGCGCGGCAGGATCTCTTCAAAATTCGAGACGGCATCTTCGTCAGCCATGTCAGAGATTGTGCGCACCACCAGATACGGAACCTGGTTAAGCGAGCACACCAGCGCCACGGCCGCACCTTCCATCTCTACTGCATCACCGGCCAGTTCGCTGTGCAGATAAGCGTGGCTCTTCATTTCGCGGTGAGTGATGAACTGATCGCCCGTACAGATACGCCCCGTATGAACTTGGCCTTCGGCCGGACGATAGGTTTGCCCCAGCGCCAATAAGTTCGGGTCGGGCGTCAGGAAGCGGATATCCGAAAACGGAATCTGCCCGCGAGGCAGTCCCAGCACGACGCTTTCCAGGTCGTGCTGAACAAGGTCTCGGCCAATCACGGTGTCGCCGATCCGGATATCCAGCTTCAGGCTCCCCGCCAACCCCGTGAATAGCAGCGCGCATGGCGCAGCCTTGTCGATGAAGTGTTGAGTACGCATGGCGGCCATAGCCTTACCGACCCCGGTCTTACTAACCAGCACGCGATGCCCATCGATCAGCCCACGATGTTCTTCAATGCCTTGCCAGACCGAAGTCTCGCGTGCTTCCATCACCGACAGAAATTCGGCGATCTCGGCATCCATGGCCCCAAGAATGACGATCAAGATGTTCTCCCCAATAAGCTATAGCCAGCAAAGACACTTGCCGTGCCGCCCCCATAAGCCAAGGCTATAACAGATGTCAGCGGCCAGGCTTGATCTACGTTGGGCGTCAAGAACGGGTGTCCTTCGTTCCTTGCAAAGGCCAAAATGACGCTCGCCCTTGTGATTCCGGTCTAGACGCTGCACAAGCACCTACTAACGCCCTCCCCCCTATTTAACTACAGGAGTATTTCGATGATCGTTTTTGTAACCGGTGCCACCGCTGGTTTTGGTGCCGCGATTACCCGCCGCTATCTGCGCGAAGGCCACAAGGTAATTGCCGTCGGCCGCCGCGCCGAGCGCTTGCAAGCCTTGAAGGATGAGTGCTTCGGCCTGCCGCTGCATACCGCCGTGCTGGATGTCTGCGACAAGCAGGCGGTACTCGATGTGATCGCGGCGCTGCCGGCTGATTTTGCGCAGGTCGACGTCCTGATCAACAACGCCGGTCTGGCGCTCGGTGTCAGCCCCGCCTATCAGGCTTCGCTGGATGACTGGGAGCGCATGATTGATACCAATGTGAAGGGGCTGATCTATGTTACCCACGCCCTGCTGCCGGGCATGGTGGAACGAGGCAACGGCCACATCGTCAATCTCGGTTCTGTGGCCGGCCACTACCCCTATCCGGGCGGCAATGTGTATGGCGGCACCAAGGCCTTCGTGCGCCAGTTCAGCCTGAATCTGCGCGCCGATCTGGCTGGCACTGGCGTGCGGGCCACCGACATCGCACCCGGTTTGTGTGGCGGAACCGAATTCTCGACCGTGCGCTTTCACGGAGATCAGGCCAAGGCCGATGGTGTTTATGCCAATACGGATTTCTTGACGGCAGAGGACATTGCCGAAACGGTTTACTGGAGCACCAGCCTGCCACGCCATGTGAACATCAACTTCATCGAGCTGATGCCCGGCAGCCAGGCCAGCGGGCCTTTCAATATCGTGCGTAATAAACAGGCCTGAGCGCCGGTCAAGGGTCGGGAGGCAGCACAAAGCTCCGGCTTAATGTCCTTCGCCGCAGCGCTGGCATCTGTGCATATGCTGGCGCTGCGGAAAGATCATCTCAATCCTGTTGCCAAAACGGGGTTCAGTGACGGCCCAAAAGCTGTGCGTCTTGCGAGATCACGCGCAGCTCGTTCAAATCAAGCCTTCAGATGCCAGAGCAAGGCTTGCCGGGCGTGCGCAACGCGTGCTTGCCTGAGTGCGCTCGGGGTCCAGACCAGGTAATAGTTGAGTGCGCCCGCCCCCGTTGATGCGGGTACTTCTTTTAGCTCACCACGCTGAAGATGATCCAGACACAAATACTCGGGCAGCACGGTCCAGCCAAAGCCACGGCACAACAAGCTCCGCAGTGCGCGTAAGTCCTGACCGATCAACGCGGGTACAAGCGGCCCCAGATTCAGCTTGTTTTTCGCTGCCCAGGAATCAATCAACGGGATCTCAAGGTTGTATGCCAACAAGGGTTCTTGAGCGAGCGCTTTCTCCAGTGAAGCGGCTTGAGTCATCCGGTCTGCAACGCTGGGCGCAGCCACCGCAAGCACACGCTCACTGCGGATCAACTCGCAATGCAGGCGTTTGTCACTGGTAGGAAAGGCTGTAATACCGAGGTCGCAGTGTCCCTCGATCACCATCTGATTGACGAAGTCACTGCTCCCCGTCTGCATGCGCACACGGATCCCCACTTCCAGCAAAGGAAGTAAATGGGGTGAAACCACTTCGGCCAGAAAGTCCGCATGGCCGATGATCTGCAAAGCACCCGCCAGCTCCATCGAGCGCGCACGGGCCGAAGACATGGCGGCCTCGACGGCATCGAGCTTGTCTCCTATATCCGCGGCCAATTCATCCGCAGCCGTAGTCGGCGTTACCCCTCGCACCTGCCGTTCAAACAAAGGGCGTCCGATCGCCACCTCCAGCCCGGCAATGTGCTGTGAGACGGCTGGCTGGGTCAGATTGAGGTTGCGGGCAGCTCCACTGATGGAGCGCTGGCGATAGACCTCGACGAAGGTCCGCAAACGGATAAGCGACATCTGCCAACCATAACATTATTTATGGCAGACCCAAACTAGCCTAGTTGGCGGGCGATCAGCTGCCTAACCTAAGATGCACAGGCCATGCAGCGTTACCGCTTCAGCCCTCACAACAGGAGAACAACATGCCTACAAAGATTCTTTATCAAACAGAAGCCACAGCAACAGGGGGGCGGGACGGCCGTGCTCGCACCGCAAATGGCTCGCTGAATGTCTGGCTCGGCATGCCTAAAGAGTTGGGCGGCAACGGCTTCGGCAACAACCCCGAGGAACTATTCGCCGCCGGCTACGCAGCCTGTTTCCTCAGCGCCATGAAGAATGTGGCTCGCAGCGGCGAACACCCGCGCATCCCGGAGAACGCCACGGTTACCGCAAAAGTCGGTGTCGGCCCCAAGGACGAGCGTCGTTTTGGCCTGGCGATCACCTTGAGCATCCAGCTTCCTGGCATCGAACGCCACGCCGCTGAAGCCCTCGTGGCAGACGCCCATGAAGTCTGCCCTTATTCGAACGCAGTACGTGGCAACGTCGAAGTCGCACTCGAAATCATCTGAACCCACTCACAGCACGCCGGATCCGGCGGCGCCACGAAAAGAGAACAACATGCACTCCCACCCACAGACAGAAGACCTTCGCTCCATTCTCAAAGCCATGCAACAGCGGCACATTGCAACAGGGCCGGCCGATGGCGCACTACGCCGGGACCGCCTTCTCCGCGCGGCGCGCCTGTTGCGCGAGCATCGCAATGAGTTGGCTCACGCGATGAGTGCAGACTTCGGCCACCGCAGCATTTACCAGTCACTGGCGGCGGATATCGCGACAACGCAGGGGATGCTCCACTACGCAGCCCAGCATGTGCAGGAATGGATGCAGGCGGAAACACTTCCCGCTCCCGCGCCGGGCATGACAGCACGGATCGAGCGCCAGCCGCTGGGCGTTGTAGGCATCATCAGCCCCTGGAATTTTCCGATCAATCTCGCCTTCGGCCCTCTTTCGGGCGTTCTGG
This sequence comes from Uliginosibacterium sp. 31-12, assembly GCF_030548425.1. Lineage (NCBI taxonomy): Bacteria > Pseudomonadati > Pseudomonadota > Betaproteobacteria > Rhodocyclales > Zoogloeaceae > Uliginosibacterium > Uliginosibacterium sp. 31-12. The sequence continues at coordinate 768,831 of NZ_JAUOOA010000001.1, forward strand.
CTGCGGGCAACGCCGCACTCCTGAAGCCGTCCGAGCTGACACCGCACACCTCTGAATTGCTCGCCGAATTGATCGCACGCTATTTCGATCCGATGGAGTTGGGCGTGGTGCTTGGCGACGCCGGCGTAGGCGCCGCCTTTAGCGGTCTGCCCTTCGATCACCTGATCTTCACCGGCAGTACCACAGTCGGCCGGCATGTGATGCGCGCCGCGGCGGAAAACCTTGTACCGGTCACGCTTGAGCTGGGCGGGAAGTCACCTGTGGTCGTGAGTGCAGACGCTGACATCGGGCTCGCGACGGCCCGCACACTGACGGTAAAGACTTTCAACGCGGGGCAGATCTGTCTTGCCCCAGATTACATGATCGTTCCGCCAGGACAGCAGGCGGGACTGGAGCAAGCCGCACGGGCCTTCATGGCAGAGGCTTACCCCTCACTCCAGACCAACCCTGACTACACCTCCATCATCACGCAGAAACACTACGAGCGTCTGCTCGGTCTGCTTGAAGACGCGGCCCAGAAAGGGGCGCGCATTGTCAGCTTGGCGCCGTCTGACGAAGCTGCTCACGACCCGGTCTCCCGCAAGATTGCTCCGCATCTGGTGTTCGACGTAACGGATGACATGAAGATCATGCAAGAAGAAATCTTCGGGCCGCTCTTGCCCGTCATGGTCTGCGCCAGTGCTGAGGAAGCCGTTGCGTATATCAATGCCCATCCGCGCCCCTTGGCGGCCTACTACTTCGGCGATACGCAAGAGGGGCAGGCATATTTTGCGTCCCGCACAACCTCCGGCGCACTGGTAATCAACGACATCATGAGCCACGTGTCTATCGAAACTCTGCCGTTTGGTGGCGTTGGTGCTTCAGGTATCGGTGCCTACCACGGCATCCACGGCTTCATGCGCTTTACCCACAACAAGGCTGTTGTTCTGCAAAGCCCGGATGGCGCTTCCAATCTGCGCCTGCGTGCCCCCTACGCCAGCAAGCTGGCTGCACTTGAATCTGCTTTATCCGCGTAATTACACACCTCAAAAGGAGAGAAACATGAAAGTTCTGATGGTACTGACCTCGCACGATCAACTCGGCAATACAGGCAAGAAGACCGGCTTCTGGCTGGAAGAGTTTGCCGCGCCCTACTACACCTTCATGGATGCAAACGCCGAGATCGTGCTTGCTTCACCGGCAGGTGGGCAGCCTCCGCTCGACCCCAAGAGTGACCTGCCTGAATTCCAGACCGAACTGACCCATCGTTTCAAGGCAGATCCTGCCGCACAGGAACGCCTGGCCAACACGGTCAAGCTCGATACCGTCAAAGCCGAAGACTTTGACACCGTCTTCTACCCCGGTGGTCATGGGCCGATGTGGGACTTGGCCGAATCAGCCGTGTCGATTGCGTTGATCGAAAACTTTGAACGTGCTGGCAAGCCTATCGGTTTCGTGTGCCACGCCCCCGCCGCACTGCGCCATGTGAAGGCCGCCAATGGTGAGCCGCTGATCAAGGGCCGCCGGGTCACCGGCTTTACCAACGGAGAAGAAGATGCGGTTGAGCTCAGCGATGTCGTGCCTTTCCTGATCGAGGATGAATTCAAGGCACTGGGCGGCCTCTATGAGAAAGGCCCGGATTGGGCGCCTTACATCGTGAGCGACAGAACGCTCGTGACCGGACAGAACCCCGCAAGCTCCGAAGGTGTCGCACACGCCTTGATCAAACTGCTCGCCTGAGCACAGGGCTGCAGATGCAGTGCGCCTAGCCTGCATCTGCCTCTCTTTAAACAACAGACAGAAAGCGCCTCATGACTGAAAAGAATACTGGCGGTAGCCCGCTGGCTCCTGCCCATCAGTTACTCAACGAACTCATCGGAGCCTTCTGGAGTGCAAGCATCCAGCATCAGACACATCTCGCTTTGATCAGCGCGCTGGGCCTGACAAATCTGAGCAATCAAATGCAGGCGCATATCAGCGATGAGCCGCTGACGCTGAAAACACTGACCGATCGTTTGCTCGACATCGGCGGGACGCCAGATTTCACCATTGCTCAGCCACGCATCGGGCACACGCTCAGAAGCATTCTGGAGGCGGATCTTCAGGTTCAGGAGGCGGGCTTGCCGGTACTCAATCAAGCCATTGAAACCTTGGTGGCACTGCGCGACGCCACAACTCGCAGACTGATTGAGGACGTGCTTGTGGGTGAAGAGGCACATCTTTCCTGGCTTAAAAATGAACTGAGTTTGCTTGATCGCATGGGTGAATCGCTTTACCTGTCGGTGCGCGTTAGCGCTACTGCTGCTTGACCATCCTTCGGGATCTCTACGCGTCCCGATTTCAGGAGAAAAACATGAGTGCTTACGTAATCCTCATCAGGCATCACACACTCAAGCCCGACGAGCTTGATACCTATGCCTCGCTCGCCAAACTGGCACGAGCTGGCCATAACCCGAAGCCAATCGCGTATTACGGCGAAATCGAAGTTCTGGAGGGTCAGCCTGAGGAAAGCGTGGCAGTCCTTGAATTTCCGGATATGGCTGCGGCGCGCAACTGGTATGAAAGCCCCGCGTACCAGAAGGCCAAGCCTCATCGCAATGCGGGTGCCGATTATTCCGTTCTGTTGGTTAACGGGGTCGCAAGCGCTGCGATTTCCCACGAACAAGAGGCTAGCAAGCCATGAGCATCGTCATTCACCACCTCAACAAAAGCCGCTCGCAACGCATCGTGTGGCTGCTCGAAGAGCTGGGCCTGAGCTATCGCGTTCAGCACTATCAGCGCGACCTTACGACCAATCTGGCGCCGCCTGAACTCAAGAAGATTCACCCGCTAGGGAAATCGCCCTTGCTTGAAGACGATGGCATCCTGATCCAGGAGTCGGGCGCCATCGTGCAATACCTCTGCGAACGCTATGGTCAAGGGCGCTTCCTGCCTCTCGCAGGCTCGCAAGATGCGCTGCGCCACCTTCAGCTCATGCACTTCGCCGAGGGCTCCGCCATGACACCGGTACTGCTCAGGCTCTACGTTGCAACGCTGGGCGAAGCCGGCCAGCCGCTACACCCGCGGATCAATGAGCAGCTCATCGCGCATTTCGATTATCTGGAAAACGAGCTTCAGCCTTCAGGTCACTTCGTGGGCAATGACTGGACCGGCGCCGATGTGATGCTGAGCTTCCCTGCAACGCTCGCCACTCTGCAGCCTGAGGCCGAACGCTGGCCCAAGCTGCAGAATTTCGTCCAGCGCATCCATTCCCGTGAAGCATGGAAAATAGCAGTTCAGGCCACGAATGAGCATTCGGGGTAATGAGAGATTCACCCCAACTCGCTCGCGCGCAATACAAAAACTGACATGAAATCCCCCGCCACATCACCCGTTCAGCAGGCAACACCACTCTCGCATCAGCCCTTGCCACGTGAGCATTTACCGCGTGCGCTGGGTTACGTGCTGGGGCTGGTGACCGCCGTGGACTTCTGGTCCTCTCTGAGCGTGCTGCTGTCTGCAGAGGAGATTCAAGCCGGCATGCAGGCAAGCCCGAGTGAGTTTCTCTGGATCATCACCCTCTACGCGGGCTCCGGCATTGCTACCCTGCCCCTGATCGAGCGCGCCAGCCGCCGCTGGCATTACAGGAATCTCATCGCAAGCGGCATTGCACTCTATCTCGCAGGCGCCCTGCTGGCAGCCATGAGCAGCTCGCTCTGGCTGATGATTCCCGCGCGCATCCTGCAAGGCATTGGTGGCGGGGGCTTGTTCACGATGTCCCGCGTTTATCTGCAACTGGTCACACCACAATCCGAACGCCCGGCCCAACTCAGGGCCTACATCATTGGCTTGCTGGGCGGCGTAGCCCCATTGCCCTGGCTTACAGCTGCGCTCGTCCAGGCCTGGGGATGGCGTGCGACCTTCCTGTTGCAGGCGGCTTTCGCCCTGCTGATGCTGATCACCGTGCTTTTGAAGCTTCGCGCAGAACGCCACACCCCTCGCTCTCTGGGCTCACTCGACTGGCTGACGAGCCTGAGCTTCGCGCTCGGCATGATGCTCTTGCTCCACGGTCTGGAGGGCCTTGAGCTGGCTCGCTTCGGGGCTGGCCAACTCTCCGTGCTCAGTCTGGCAATGGCCTGCCTTGGTTTTACGATCTGGCGCTCTCGGCAGCACCCCGATCCACTCTTGCGCCTGAATGTACTTAACGGGCGGCGCTATCTCGTCGGCCTCGGGTTTTACGGTCTGTATTACCTCGTCAATGGCGCCACCAGCTATCTCTACCCTCGTCTGTTCGATCAAGCGCTGGGTCTGGGGCTGAGCGCAACGGGCGCTTTACAGTCATTTTCTGCAATCGTGACCGTCGTTTGCCTGCCGCTCTATTTTCGCTTCGCTTCCAGACTCGGAGATCGCAGACGCTTGATCGCCTGGGGCTTCGCCTGTGCGGGGGCGGGAATGCTCTGGCTGTGCTTCGCAGTAGGCCACGAGGCCTCCTGGCCAGGCCTGCTTGGGCCCATGGCGCTCAAGGCGCTTTTCCCGATCCTGGGAGTTATTCAGATCGCAGGACTCACCTACACAGAAGTTCCGCATGAAGACTTCTCACATGCCTATGCGCTCAAGAACATCGTGCGTCTGATCGCCAGTGCGTTCTCCGCAGGCCTGATCAGTCAGTATTGGCTGATCAATGTCAGCCGATGCAGGGAAGCGCTCCTGCAGTGCACACACATCAGCAAGCAGATGCCATTCGCCTCCGTTTTCGGTTCCGGTACATCGGATCACACGCCGATCACGATCCAGGTAGGGCAAGAAATTCTTATTGTTTTGGCATTTGTTTGTGTGCTGGGCGCAGCCTTCGTTCTCATTCAGAAACGCTTGCGCTAAGTTTCAAAACAGTCACCCCCTGAAAACACCCGAATAAAAAATGAAACTCCGTACATTAAGCATGGAAACCAGGATTTATTTGGCAGCCGCCAGCATGAACATTGGCGGAGTGCTGATTTTTTCCAGACTTTTCACAAATACAGCAATCAACGCGGCAGATCCCGTAGTGATGTCAAACTTCGGCCTACTGATGATCGTCGTGTGGGGATTGGCTTACATCGGCGCAGCAGCAAGCATCAAGTCGAAATGGATCGCAGGTGCTTTTGCGATTGAAAAATCCGTTTATGCAGTGGTTTGGCTGGACTGGATGTCCAAACACAGCGTCGCAAACGTATATGCCGAAGATGCCATGGCCGGCATTTTTTTCAGCATTTACGGCGTGAACGACATCCTGTTCATGATCCTGTTTCTGATCCTGTTCTTCAAACGAAGAGCCCAGGAGTAGAAAACACGGGGCTTTACTGCAATCGGGTCCCCAGTGCCTGCACTCCCCTCCCCTTGATCAAGTGATTACCCCGGAGCAGCGGAGAAATCATGCTCATTCCGATGTTTTTCTTGCCTGATCCTGCGGCCAGATAGTCTGCGGCAAGCCGCGGCTGGATTGATCCGGCTACAGTTCAAAGCAGAACCCTCTGGAGAACGGCATGACTTCCCAGCAGACTCACGCCCCTGCACTGAAAACACAGATCAGCACGCTGCAAACCGCACTAGCTCACGCTATCGCAAGCAGGACAAGTGGCGACGAGGACCGATGCACAGAAATTCCCGATCTGCTCTTTTTCCGGAGAGAGAAACTTACAGAGCCCTGTGCCTGCATGGTTGAGCCCAGCGTTGTTTTTGTAGCTCAGGGCGCCAAACAGATGCTCGTGGGGGACGAAGCTTTCCCGTACGACCCGAGACACTTCCTGATCAACTCGATTGATCTACCGGCGAGCTCCCAGGTGATTGAAGCCAGCCCTGAAAAACCTTGCGTCGGACTGGTCCTGAAACTGGATCTGAGCATCCTCGCAGCACTGATCGCGCAAGGTGGCCTTACGCCGCCCACAGAACGCCCCGCAGACAGGGGGCTAGCCCGGGGAAGCCTGTCACCGCAATTGCTGGCGCCATTCCAGCGTCTGCTGGCCCTGCTGGATGAGCCCGCCTCCATACCGGTGCTTGCCCCGCTGATCCTGCGCGAGATTCATTACCGTCTGCTGATGAGCGATCAGGCTGCACGCTTGTGGCAGATCGTTTCGCTGGGCAGCCAAAGCCAGCGGATCGCCAAAGCCATCGACTGGCTGAAAACAAACTACACCGAGCCTCTGCGCATCGAAGATCTGGCCTCGCGCATCCAGATGAGTACTTCCAGCCTGCACTTCCATTTCCGTCAGCTGACCGCGATGAGCCCCCTTCAGTATCAGAAGTGGCTGCGCCTGAACGAAGCGCGACGCCTGATGCTCAACGAACATCTGGATGCAGCAAGCGCGGCCTTTCAGGTTGGCTATGAAAGTCCGTCTCAGTTCAGTCGTGAGTACAGCCGACTGTTCGGTGCGCCCCCCAAGCGCGACATCGAGGACTTGCGCCAAGGGCGCGCCGGAGCACGAAAGAGGTCCGAGACCACAAGCAGTATTCCGGCCTGAACACGCAGTTCGACGGTCTGGAAATCACTGGGTGACAGACGCAGCCTTCCGCCAGTGCTCGCCCCCTTTATCACGCCATGCAGCAAGGCATAGCCACTCTTTCCTGCGTCAATCCAAAGCGAGTAAAAAATGCAAACCGAATCACTCTGCAAGGCGTACCTCACAGCACTTAACGAGAGCAATCTGGACGGAGTCCTCTCCCTATTCGCTCCCGAAGCCACGGTGATCTCGCCTCTGTATGGCGTCATCGAAGCAAACAGCTTCTACCGGGCACTGTTCTCGGACACCCAACGTTCCGAAACTCGCCTTCTGAACATTTTCCTACCCAGCGGTGAAGCCTCGTCTGTGGCATTGCACTTCGAGTACATCTGGACGCTCAGCAATAGCAAACAGGTTCAGTTTGAATGTGTCGATGTGTTTGAGCTAACGCCGGACGGTCAGCAGTTCACGAAACTCACGATCATCTATGACACAGCCCCTATCCGCAGCGATTTCGACGGCCGTAGCGCGGCGCATGCCTGAAGCACCTTCGGGGTCTTCATTTCCCGCCCTGGAGAATCAGGCAAGAACTTCGGGGTAATGATCTAGCGCATGGAGTCTTTGCTTCCCAGAATGCAAAAGCGCTGATCTGCGCCCCCAACGGAGACTCGAATGATCACATTGAACATCAATGGAAAATCCACACGTGTGGACGTGGCACCCGACACACCGCTGCTCTGGGTTCTGCGCGACAGCCTTCAGCTGACCGGCACCAAGTTCGGCTGCGGCATGGCGCTCTGTGGTGCCTGCACCGTGCATATGGACGGCCAACCCATCCGCTCCTGTACCACGCCGGTATCCGTAGCCGTCGGCAAGAAAATTGTCACCATCGAAGGTGTAGATCGCCTGAAGGTAGCGCAGGCCGTGCAGGAAGCCTGGAAGCGCCTGGACGTGGTGCAGTGCGGTTACTGCCAGTCCGGCCAGATCATGAGCGCCGTCGCGCTGCTGACTGAGAACCGCAAGCCGAGCGATGCGGACATTGATTCCGCCATGTCCGGCAACGTCTGCCGTTGCGCGACCTACGTGCGCATCCGCGCCGCAATTCATGAAGCAGCCAAGGCTCTGGCCTGAGGGAGAACATGAAATGAGCCACATACCCCACATTGAGAACGAGAGCCGCCGCCGTTTCCTGCACGGTGCGGCAGGGCTGAGCCTGGCGATCTATCTTCCCAGCACGCTTGGCGCGACCGGCCCCGGTCTCCCGCCCGACGCTACTGCGGTGGCGCAGAATTTCGAGCCCAACGCCTTTGTGCGTATCGGTGCAGACAACGTCGTCACCGTCATCTCGAAGCACATCGAAATGGGCCAGGGCACCTACACCGGCATCGCCACCATCATTGCCGAGGAACTCGATGCAGCATGGTCGCAGGTCCGCGTGGAAGGCGCGCCAGCCGATGCCAAACGCTACGCCAATACACTCTGGGGGCCGTTTCAGGGCACCGGCGGCAGTAGCGCAATGGCCAATTCCTGGATGCAGATGCGTCAGGCCGGCGCAGCGGCACGCGCCATGCTGACGGCTGCCGCAGCCAAGCAATGGCAGGTGCCGGTGGCGGAAATATCCGTCAGCGAAGGCTTGATCAGTCACACCGCATCCGGCCGCTCGGGCAAGTTCGGTGAGTTCGTACAGTTGGCTGCCGACCAGAGTGTGCCGGCCGACATCAAGCTCAAAGACCCCAAGGATTTCAAGCTGGTGGGCAAGCACGCGCCACGTAAGGACTCAGCGGACAAGATCAATGGCAAAGCGGTCTACACGCAGGACATCCACCTGCCCGGCATGCTGACCGCCGTGGTGGCCCACCCGCCGCGCTTTGGAGCCAAGGTGAAGTCTTTCAATGCATCGAAGGCCAAGGCCATCAAGGGCGTAGTCGAAGTCGTACAGATCCCGAACGGTGTCGCCGTGCTGGCAAAGGACACTTGGTCCGCCAAGAAGGGGCGCGATGCGCTGCGCATCCAGTGGGACGAATCCAGCGCTTTCAAGCTTGGCAGCGAGCAGATCTTTGCGCGCTACCATGAGCTGGCCAAGCAGCCAGGCGCCGTGGCACGCAAAACGGGTGATGCCGATGCGGCCTTCGCGCAGGCCGCAAAAGTGATGCGTGCCAGCTACGACTTCCCCTTCCTCGCACATGCCGCCATGGAGCCGCTCAACTGTGTAGTACGGCTCGGCAAGGATGAATGCGAGTTGTGGAACGGCGAGCAAATGCAGACCGGCGATCAGATGGCGATTGCCGCGCTGCTCGGCATCAAGGTCGAACAGGTCAAGATCAACATGCTCTACGCAGGCGGCAGCTTCGGCCGACGCGGCAGCAAGGACTCTGACTACACGCTGGAAGCCGTCACCATCGCCCAGGCCATCAAGGGGCGCGCGCCGGTGAAGATGGTTTGGTTCCGTGAAGACGATATGAAGGCCGGCTACTACCGCCCGGCCTTCCACCACGTCATCGAAGCCGCGCTGGATGCACAAGGCCGCGCTACCGCCTGGCGCCATCGTCTGGTCGGCCAGTCCATCCTGACCGGTTCACCTTTCGCCGGCATGGTGCAGAACGGCATCGATCCAGTGTCGGTCGAGGGCGCTTCGAACCTGCCCTACGCCATCCCTGCCATCCAGGTAGATCTGCACACACCCAGCGACATCCAAGTGCCGGTGCACTGGTGGCGTTCGGTAGGCTCCACACATACCGCCTACTCCACCGAAACCTTCATTGACGAACTGGCCGTGGCAGCCGGTCAGGATCCGGTGGCCTACCGCCTTGATCTGCTGAAAAACCACCCGCGCCATACCGGCGTGCTGAAGCTGGCGGCCGACAAAGCCGGATGGGGCACGCCCCTCACTCCGGGCGAAAAAGGCGATCGCCGGGCACGCGGCGTGGCCGTGCATGAATCCTTCGGCAGCTTCGTGGCCGAGGTCGCCGAGCTCACCATCAAGCCCGATGGCAGCCTGCGCGTGGATCGCGTCGTGTGCGGGGTCGACTGCGGCATCGCGATCAATCCGGACATCATCCGCGCACAGGTCGAAGGATCGATCGGTTACGCCCTGTCTGCCGCGCTGTATGGCGCGATCACCTTCAAGGATGGCGTGGTCGAGCAATCGAACTTTCACGACTATCCGCCGATCCGCATCAACGAAATGCCGAAAGTCGAAGTGCATATCGTCGCGTCCGGCGAGAAACCCACCGGGATTGGTGAGCCTGCCGTACCACCGCTGGCACCGGCCCTGGCCAACGCCATTGCGGCGGCTACCGGCAAGCGCCTGCGCGATCTGCCTTTCAAGACCGAAGGGCTGAAAGCCTGATGGACAGCATCGACCTTCAGGTGCTCTCCAGTGCACAGCGCTGGGCCCGCGAGGGCCGGCGCTTTGCCTGGGTTACGGTCGCCCACACCTGGGGCTCGGCGCCCCGCCCGCCGGGCGCCTGGCTGGTCGTTCGTGAGGACGGTCTGGTCGAAGGCTCGGTGTCTGGTGGTTGCATCGAGGACGACCTCATCGCACGCATGCGCGAGGGGCGCCTCGGTGTGGAGCGCCCTTTCCCGCTGGTTTATGGCGTCACCAAGGAAGAGGCCGAGCGCGTCGGCCTGCCCTGCGGTGGCAAGCTGGAAGTGGTCATCGAGCCCTGCCCGGACCCGGTGATGCTCGATGAACTCGCCGCACGCTTGGCCGCACGGCAGCTGGTCGTCAAGCATGTGGACCTCATCAGCGGCCGCGCCACGCTGAGCGAAGCACAACGCGGCGATGCCCTGCGCTGGAATGGCGAACGCCTCACCACCGTGCACGGCCCGCAATGGCGACTCCTGATCGTTGGCGCCGGGCAGATCTCGCGTTATCTCGCACAGATGGCCCTGGCCCTCGATTACGCCATCACCGTGTGCGATCCGCGCGAGGAATACAGCCCCGGCTGGGAAGTGCCCGGCACGAAACTTGTCACCGCCATGCCCGACGATTGCTTGCTGGAGATGAAGCCAGACGCGCACTGCGCTGTCGTCGCCCTCACTCACGACCCCAAACTCGATGACATGGTGCTGCTCGAAGCCCTGCGCTCGCCCGCCTTCTACGTCGGTGCCGTGGGCTCGCGGTTCAACAACGAAAAACGTCGCGAACGCCTGATGAGCCACTTCGATTTTTCGCCAGAGGAACTGCAGCGCCTGCACGGACCGGTCGGCCTGCCGATCGGCAGCCATACACCGCCCGAGATCGCAGTTTCCATCCTGGCCGAAATGATCGCCGTGCGAAACGGCATCTCCCTGCCGCGATGGAGCGCCGCCCCCGCAGCAGCTTCCGATGCCCTCGCTTGCAGCATCGCCTGATCATATGAACAAGATCGTAGGCCTTCTCCTGGCGGCGGGCAGCGCCCGGCGCTTTGGCGGCAACAAACTGCTGCAGCGCTTGCCCGATGGCGAACTGATCATCGCCGCCAGCGCACGCACGCTGGCCACCAGCACAGACCGCTGCATCGCCTTGATCCGCCCCGATCAGCCCCAGCTACGCCACACGCTCACAAACCTCGGTATCGAATGCATCGAAGTCATCCATGCAGACGAAGGCATGGGCGTTACGCTCGCTAGCGGCGTGCAAGCCACGCACGAGGCTGCCGGCTGGCTGGTGGCGCTCGGCGACATGCCCTGCATCAAGCCGGACACCGTTCGTGCCGTCGCAAAGGCTATCCGTCTGGGGGCCGATATTGCCGCGCCATTCCATGAAGGCCAGCGTGGCCACCCGGTTGGCTTCGCCGCCCGCTGGGGCGAAGCACTTAGCGTGCTGACTGGCGATACCGGCGCGCGCAACATCCTGCGCGAGCAGGCCAATGCAATCGTACGCGTGCCGGTGAATGACTCCGGCTGCCTGCTGGATATCGACACGCCTGCCGATCTGCAGGCGTTGTCATCCACTCAAGGGTTCGCATGACGTACGCCTCTGCACGCCAGCGCCTGCACATCCTGGCGCTCACTACCGCACTGTTTGCAGCCCCGCTTATCGCCTGCGCTCAGTCAGTCGCCGCACCAGGCAAGGACACCCAACCGATGAAAATACGTCTGCTCATCCATGGCCAAGTCATCCCCGCCACGCTCTACGACAATTCCAGCGCCCGCGACTTCTACACCATGCTGCCGCTCACGCTGGCGCTTGAAGACTACGCTGCCACAGAGAAAATCGGCTACCCGCCACGCAAGCTCGACACCACCGCTGCGCCCGAGGGCCACGCCCCCGCAGTGGGCGACATCACCTACTACGCGCCCTGGGGCAACCTCGCGCTGTTTCACAAGGGCTTTCGCTATTCCAGCGGGCTGGTGAGTCTGGGAAAGATCGAATCAGGTGTTGAGCTGCTCAGGCTGCCGGGGAAAGTTGCCGTGGTGGTAGAGCGGGTGGAGTAAGAAGCGGTTTACCGTCTTTCGGTGAGGCCGTGATCGGGGCTCACGCGCTGCTCGGAAATGACCAAACGCAGAAGGGGCGCCTGGCGCCCCTTCCTGCTGATCAGCCCCCACTCACAATACGTAGGCCGAAACTTCGCTCTGCATCTTCCGCGCGAGTTCATCGAGCTCGCGTGCAGCCCCTGCACCGGAGCGGGCTGCCCGAGTGCTTTGCTCCGTCATCTGAGCGATGCGTTCCACGGCCTGGGCCACTGAGGTGCTGGCGGCGCCCTGCTCACGGATCGAATCGCTGATCTCGTTCACCAGATGCACGGAGGCTTGGGCGCTGCTGCTGATTTCGCGAATGGCTTCGCTGGCCTGGCTAGCGCGTTGCACGCTGCCGCCCACTTCCGTTACCGCGTTGCGCATGCTCTGAGAGGCGTTTTGTGCCTGACTGCGCATGGTGTTGATGGTCTCGGTGATCTCGTGCGTGGAGCTGGCCGTGCGCTCAGCCAGCTTGCGAACTTCATCGGCCACCACGGCAAAGCCCCGGCCTTGCTCCCCTGCCCGCGCCGCTTCGATCGCTGCATTCAGGGCCAGCAGATTGGTCTGGTCGGCCACTTCGCGAATCACGCTGATGACCTGGGCGATTTTGGTGCTCTGAGTTTCGAGTTGCTCGATCAGGCCGGCCGAATCATCCACAAGCGAGGCTATCTTCTGGATATCCGCCACGGTTTGTTGAACGATGCGCTCGCCATTCATGGCCAGCTTGCCGGATTGGCTGACCTGCTCGCTGGTCTGGGTGGCGTGATCACCGATATGGCTAACGCTCACCGTCAGCTCCTCGATGCTCGCGGCAATGCTGGTCGCTGAACTGCTCTGATCTTCAGCCGCACTGGCAACCTGCCTGGAGTATTCGGCGGTATTGACCGAAGCCGCCGTCACCTGATGCACCGAGCCGGAAACCGATTTGAAGCTGTTATGCAGCCGTTCAAGCAAGCGGTTAAAGGATTTTGCCATCCGCCCCAGCTCATCTTCACTCTGGTAATTGACACGGCGCGTGAGATCCAGGCGTTGCTCGATATGCTCCACGGTACTTTCCAGCGTACTGATGCCCAGTGTGATCGAACGAACGATCCACCAGCCAAGCATGGCCACCAGCGCAACGCTGGCAATGATGATGACGGTGTTGGTCGTCACGCCATTCTTGATGACTTGCTCAGCGTGGTTATTGACGGCATCGACCTGCTCATCATTGAACTTGACGTGTGGCGTCACACCTTGCTGATTGACGCGGACCGCTACTTCACGCAGCTTTTTCAGCTCCGCTTTGGAAGCTTCGGCATTGTTGGCATTGGAGGCGGCGAGCACCTTCTCTGCCTGGTCCAGGTACTCCTTGAAAAGCTCTCGATCCTTGGCAAGCATCTGCTTGTCCATATCATTGGTAACCAAGGTTTTTTCGTAGTCGTCCGCCAGCTCCATCAGCTGAGTTTTGAGCTCGGCAAAGCGCTTGTCCTGATCTGCTTTGTCTTTGGCCGAATCACTGGTGGCGTGCGTCAGCACGGCAAGCCGGATGTTGATGATGGCGCGCGTCATCTGGTTGAGCTTATAGACGCTCGGAAACAGATCCTGACGGATGTTATCCAGATCACCCTTCACGTTTGACGCGGTATAAAGCCCCGCAGCCCCCACGAAGATCACCGCAGCGACAGCCAGGGCAACGACGGACCAGAGCCTTTGAACAATACTGAGCTTCATTGTGTTCCCTTATAGCGAAAGTCTTTCGGCCCGAGCTTCAGCTTCGGGCGATGGCGTTAATCAAGGTAGCTCGATGATTTCGACCCAGTTCGGATTCTTGCCCATGGCATATTGCGCAAGCAGCGTCAGCTCGCCGCTCTGCGAGTCGATGCGATAGAGACTGAGCTGATGGGACTTCTGCCCCACGGCCAGCAGGAAGTTTCCGTCTGGCGAAAGGTTGAAGCCACGCGGCTGCGTTTCGGTCGGCCAGCTGCCGATCAAGCTCAACTCACCGCTCTTGGCATCCACACGGAAGCCACTAAGGGTGTTTGAGCCACGTTCGGAGGCATACAGAAAACGGCTATCTGGTGTCAGATGCAGATCCGCCGCAGCCGGTGTGCCGGTAAATTGCGCGGGAATGACGCTGGTGGTCTGCAGCAACTTCAGTTGCGGCGTATTGCTCGCGCGCTGCAACACATGCAGGCGGCCATCGAGTTCATCCAGCAGGTAGATGAAACGGTTGTCCTTGGAAAAAACAAAGTGCCGAGGGCCGGACTTGGCAGGCAAGCTCAACGCCGGTTCGCTGCTCGGTGTCAGCGCTCCCTTCACCGGATCAAAGCTGAAGCTCAGCAACTGATCCCCACCGAGCGAACTGGCATACACGATCTTGTTATCGGGCTGCGCCGTAATCTGGTGTGCCATCGGTGGCGTAGGCAGGATCTGGGTGGCGGCCAGCGGCACCCTGTTTTCATCCAGCGGACTCACACTGACCTGATTACCGCCATAGGAAGCGGCAAACAGGAATTTTCCACTGCGATCCAGCGAAATATTGGCCATGCTCTCGGGCAGCGGCGCCGAGCCATGCTCGCTGAGCTGGCCGCTCTTGGGATCAATCCGCAAGGCCACAACGCTGTAGGGCTTTGAGCGCAGGGCCGCATACAGCAACGCCTTGTCCGCCGAGATCGCCATCGGCATTACGGTGCCGCCCACCGGCATCGTCTGCAGGGCAACGAGCTGGCCATCACGGTTCAGGGAAAAAACCGAGATGTCCTTGGACTCCGCATTGGCGACATACACCACGGTCGCTGCCTGTGCTGCGCTGGCAGAAAAGACCAGCAAGCTGACAATCAATTTTCTGAACAGACCTGGATTGTGTGTGCGTGCGCGCATCGTGACGTCCCCGAGAGATTAGGCAGAAAGTGGTACGAACACCCCTAATACGGCAGAGGCGCTGCTTTCTTGAGATCACACGTGTGCTTTTTACACAGATGCGAGCGGGAGGTTCTGCCTGTGCCCATCCCTCGCACGGCAGATCCCGAAGAGTGCCCGACGAGACATTTCTGAACGGCTCAAGGCGCTGTGGAAGGCGGTACTCGAGCGGGCGCCTTGCGCTCCCGGCGGCACAGTGCCTCCAGGGTCTCGCCGACACCCGCCTCCAACCCGGCAAACACGCCGCATGGCCAGGCCGAGCTGTCGTACTGCTCCAGATACCAATAAGGTGGCTCTGAAGCACAAATCTCCATGTGCTTCACTTGCCAGTCGCCTTGCGACTTGCGCAGCACCACCCAGAACATCTTGTCGAGCTCAGCGTTGCAATCGTCGGCCTTCGCCCAATCGATCCTTTTGCCCGGCGGACCAACAAGCTCCCCGACCAGCATCGCCCAGCCCGAGTCGATGTTGAGCGTGTCGACCCTGATGCGTACCGCCTGCCCCGCTTTCTCAGCTGCCATTGGGCGCGCAGCGTCGAGAATCGCCGCCCGCTCAGCCAGCCCATTGCCCCACGCGCCGCCGGCGAACAGCCCCCCGACAACCCACAACGCCATTACCCATCGACCCGCAATGCGCACCCTCAACCCTCCAATTCAATGAAGTAATAGCAGCCTGCCGGGAGCACTCAGCGAGGCATACGGCTCACCACCTCAGCGCCTCACTTCGGCGCACCGCCCTTGGCCAGCAAGGCATCGACGAGATGGCGAGCCGCCGGACCGGGCACGCCCTTCTTGAGGCGAATGACGAAGCTCGAAACGCTGGGCATGCGATCACGTCCTTCCCAGCTCTCCATGTCGAGCACGCACAGTCGGCCAGCCGCCAGATCCTCCTGCACCATGTGGGCGGGCAAGCTGCCCCAGCCAACGCCAGCACGCAGCATGTGCAGCTTGGCGTTGAGGTCGGTCACGTGCCAGGCGTCGAGCGCGTGCACGCCCAAATCGGTGCTGTCGGTCACCGTGATATTGCGCGTCCACACGATCTGCATCTGACCGCGCAACTGCCCTAATCCGATGGGGCCACGGATGGCGGCCAGCGGATGGCTGGGCGCTGCGACCGCGACCAGCGCCTGATCGACCAGCTGACGAGCCTCGAACTCATTGCCCAGCGACGAGATGGCAGCGACCACACCCAGCGTAGCCTGCCCGGCACGCACCATTTCGATGTCGTCGCCGAACGGCTTGACGGCCATGCGCACGCGTACCGAGGGATAGGCACGACGAAGGCTGTCGAGCGCGCCAATGACCAGCCCCTGATCGACAAACTCATTGACCACCAGCGAGACGGCCGCCTCAACCCCGTGAGCGAAACCCTCGGCATGGCGGTGAAAGTCGTCCAGGTCTTCCACCAGCAGTCGCGCGCGTGGCAACAGGCCGCGCCCGGCATCGGTCAGCTGGGGCCGGTAGTGCGCGCGGTCGAACAACACAAGGCCGGTTTGCTCTTCCAGCGCGCGAACAGCGTAGGTAATGGCCGACTGCGCACGCCCCAGCTTGCGGGCCGCTGCAGCGAAGCCGCCGCAATCGACAACAGCGATGAAAACCAGAAACTGATCCAGGGTATAGGCGCTCACTCTATCTACCAATCCGATCAACTAGATCAGGATTATAGAGTTCTCATTCATTTTTTCAGATGTAAAGATGCGTCCACCCCAACCCATTACAGGAATCACACCATGGCATCAAACATTCAACCCACCGCCTCCAAAGGCATGCGCTTCGGCCTCTGGTTTTCGCAACTGCTGCTGGCGCTCGTTTACGTGCCCGCCGGCCTGATGAAGCTGAGCTCGCCGGTTGCGCAGGTGGCAACGCAGATTCCCTGGGCGGCCGACGTGCCCGAAATGTTCCTGCGCTTCATCGGCCTGATCGATCTATCAGCCGGCCTAGGCCTGCTCCTGCCCGCCCTGACCCGCATCGCACCGCGCCTGACGGTATTCGCTGCGTATGGCTCGATTACGCTGCAACTGTGCGCCTTTTTCTTCCACGTCAGCCGCGGCGAGTACTTCGTTCTCCCGATGAATCTGGTGCTCATCGCCCTTGCCCTGTTCGTAGCCTGGGGACGCACGAAGAAAGCTCCGATTGCCTCGCGCCGCGCCACGGCTATCGCAGCCTCTTGAGCCGCTGCGACACCTCCACCCCTGCAGCGGAGCCATTCATGCTCAACAAGGTCATCCCTCTCCAGACCGGCCCCGATACACGCATGCCGGTGTACTACCTGTCACACGGCGGTGGCCCCTGGCCTTTCATGGAAGGGCCATTCCGGGCGATGTTTACGCAGCTAGAGCGCTCCCTGCAGGACATTCCCCGGCAACTGCCCGCACCGCCACGCGCGCTGCTGGTCATCAGCGGGCACTGGGAAGAAGCGCAATTCACGGTCTCCACCGCGCCACAGCCCGGCATGATCTACGACTACGCAGGCTTTCCAGAATCCATGTACCAGATTCGCTACCCGGCGCCCGGCTCGCCCGAACTGGCCGCGCAGGTGGCCGCGTTGCTGGAAAAATCCGGTTGGCCGGTCGGTATCGATCCTGTGCGCGGCTTCGATCACGGCACCTACAGCCTGCTTAAGCCGCTTTATCCGGATGCCAGGATCCCCGTCGTGCAGCTCTCGCTGCGCTCGCCGCTCGATCCGGCTGAACACATCAACGTTGGGCGCGCGCTGACGCCCTTGCGCGATCAAGGTGTGCTGATCCTTGGCAGCGGCCAGAGCTTTCACACTATGCACATCCGTGGCACGCAGGCCCGGCAGGTCTCGGAAACGTTTGACGCCTGGCTGCGGCACAGCGTGCAGGCCGAACCCGATGCGCGCGCCGCCGCGCTCATCGAATGGGAGTTCGCCCCCAATGCACGCATCGCGCACCCGCACGCCGACCACCTGATGCCTCTGCACGTGGCTGTCGGCGCCGCCGGGAACGATCTGGCGAGCTGCGTGTTCAGCGACTACATCGCCGATCTCGCCACCTCAGCCTACCGATTTGGCAAGCATATCGAGGACTCGACATTCGATACCCTGAGCCTGCATGAAAGACATCTGCACCACCGCTAGGCACCACAAGCATGGCAACCATGCACCGGAGGATTTCCCCATGAACACATGCAAACAGGCGCCCGGCGCTTTCATCCCCGTGATTGATCGCAACCGTTGCGAAGGCAAGGGCCCCTGCATCGGCGTGTGCCCCTACCAAGTGTTCGAGATGTTCACGCTGCCACCCGAGGCGCGCGCAACACTGAGCCTGAAAGGAAAAATCAAGGGCTTCGTGCACCGCTGGCAGCAGGCCAACGTAGTGTTGGCCGAGCGCTGCATGGCCTGCGGGCTGTGCGTGTCCGCCTGCCCCGAGCAAGCGATCACGCTGGCCCGAAGCTGAAAGACCGCAATGCGGGTTTTACGATTCAGGAAGAAGCGATCAATCTTCCGCTGGGGTTTGCACCCCACCCTTGAATCGGGGACCCCATCATTACCCCCGTACGCGGTGAAGTCAGTTGAATACCGTTGCGCAGGGCGTAGTTCGGGTGACGCACAGCGGAATCCGGGGCCGGCTCGGCACACCAAACAATGGCCCCGGATTACGGCGATGCCTTCATCCGGGCTATTTGCTACTTGCTTCGCGAACCCACCCAAATGCCCTTCATACAGGCTTGTTTTCGGATGGCAAAAGTAGGGTGCGCATTGCGCACCCTCTCGCCGGATCAACCACAACAAGGGCCGCTCAAGAAGCAGGGTGCGCGGATGGTCGTGGGGTCCGCGTGCGCGGTGCCCTACAAGACTTCGTTTCTGGCTAAAATGCTTAAATTCAAGACCTGACCCTGGGCTTGACATGGCCGATATCAACTATAAAACCAACCCCTTGCACGGGCTGAGCTTAACAAATCTTTTAAACGAAATAGTGAGCCATTATGGATTTGAAATCCTGTACGCCTATCTCAATATCAATTGTTTTAAGAACAATCCAAGCATTGAGTCGAGTGAAAAATTTTTGAAGAAAACCGACTGGGCGAGAGAAAAAGTAGAAAACTTTTACTTGTATCAATATAAAAACTTACCCAAGGCTTCAGCCGAAGAATTCGAGCGACCACCCAGAGATCGCATCGTTCCTGAGGGTGATTTACCCGGAGAACCGGCAGAATTAAATTTAGAAGATGCCGCGCGCTTACAAGAAAAACGCGATCTAAAAACAGCGAATTTCGGTCGCAATAGAAGGCGCTAACGCAAATGCCGGGATCACCCTTGGGTCACGCCGAGGGCGGGTTCGGAGCGTAGCGACAACCCACCGCGTGCCCCACGAACCCACCTTACGCGTTGGGTGGTTTTGACTTCCCAGTCTGGCACAACGATGCCGTTCAGGAGGGAGGAGTCCATCCCATTGGGTTACGGCCTTTCCGTGGGTGCTTGCGGGATAGCCCGCTGGGCTCAACCGCCGGATGCGGAAAACCGCATGTCCGGTGGTGTGGAGGGCTGACGGGCGATATCCCGTCAGCTCGACCCGATTGGACCTCAAGCGAAGCGTACAGAAATCAATTCGCGCAAGACAGCTTTTGGGCGCGTTGGATTACTTGATCCGCTGTTTTTACTGTGCATTCTTCCATTGCCAATTGTTCGCGCTGCACCTGTAAACGATCATTCAGGAATTTATGGCGGAGTTCTACATCTGTTATCAATTCACTCCAGCGTTTTGCAAAGATTTTGTGGTTTTTTGCCTTGTATATTAACGAAGTAATGCCATGCGGCTTTGCATTTTCAAGCATGCCTTCAATGTATCCGCTGGAGCTGAAGTTATTCCCAATTAGATAATACGACCATTCCATGTTGGAGGCATTAAATCTCGGGTCAGAAAGAATTACTTCAAAATATGTCATTACCTGGTCGACAAATTTTTTTCCAAGTTTTTTATTGGGGTGTTTTAGCTCCAGTACTACGTTGTGTATCTTGTCGTGATACTGATCTTGTCTAACTAAGAGAATATCCATTTCCTTGTTCTTGTCGGCATGATCAATTTCATTATCGCTGGATCTTAGTCCTACTTTGTCATACAGAGCTCGGAGAGCTTGTTCAAAGTCTTTTTCCGCTGCGACCACTAGTGAATACTCCTCCCCGATTATCCAGAAATGCCTTTCCATGAATTCCTGAATGTGGGGTACTTCCTTTGCAACTAAGCTCTTGTCCCAATTTAAACGCTTGATCTGCTCAAGAGCCCGGTAGCGGTCTTGAATCAGCTTCGCAGTTTTGATCACCGCCCTCAAACGTGATGACTTGAGTACATCGAGCAGTTCTGTCTTTTCTTCTTGGTCAAGATCCAGCACCTGACCAATGATCTGGTAGAGAGTCTCGGCTTCCGACGAATCAAGTAGTTGGTCGATGAGTCGGACAAATATTTTCTTCTGCTCTATTGATCCGCTGGAGAAAAGATTCGGCTGAAAGTTGTGAAGCTTTCCAATGGTTTCCGCGAGATGGGTGTGTTTCAAAACCTCCCATTGGTTTCTCTCGTTGTGTGTTGGAAAAATGTCCTTTTGTTCAAATTGTGTGATGAGTTTGTCTGTAAAGTCCCGGAGAAAATCCTTACGTGCCGAACGGAGAAAAGAGTCGGTAGCATTAAGCATGCTTTTAAACCAATCGCTCTTTTGGGAGTTTTCGTCGAGTGCAAGTTCAGCTTGCTCGTTCGGTCCTGTTCCTAAAGAAAAGGTGTCGAAGAATGGGCTTTGAACGTAGACGCTGTGATGAAACTGATCCCCTTTTTTGTTGAGTGACGTGAAATTGGTCCACTTTTCTTTCCGCGTTGAATCGAGAAAATAGTAACGGGAATACTCTCTATGAAGCTTATGCTTCCATCGCACGAAGTGGACTGTGGGCACGGGACCAGAAATACCAAGCGGGCAGAATAGTGCTTGGTCATCGATGTTTTCGTCCGCTGCAATCAGGTTTCCGTTGAGCTTTATCTTAAGCTCTTTGTCAAGGAGCAAGCGCCAACAAAATTCCGACACTAGGAACTTCCTGAGTTCTGCATCTTCAGGGTGAAGTTTATGTGAACTCATGTTATAGAAATGTGCAACGGTACCCGTCGGGGTTACGGCATCAACTTCCCTGGGATTTTCTGACGGATAGCTCACTAAGTCAGTGGCAGAGACTTTGATCGTGTAGCGATATTTCCTCCCCTCCTGCTCGTAGACTGTCACCCACTCGGCATCCTGCGCAAACACGCAAAAGGTAAGGCGCCCGATACCGTCTTTGCCGTGAGTTTCGGATGAAGTCCTCTTCGTCTGGCTACGGTGGATGATCTTCTCTGAATCCATGAAGACGCCGAACTTTTGTTCGAGCAATTCGAACGGTATTCCGTGGCCGTTGTCGCTGACATGCATTGCAGCAATACCACCCGCTGGATTGAGCTCGAAGCACACCTCAATCGATGAAGCCTTTGCATCAAGCCCGTTCCAGACGTATTCGGCAAGGGCCTGTTCTGGAGTTGTATTGGAGAGGTGTTTCTTAATCCCCTCGGTGGTTAATTGAACTTTCTTTTGCATTCACATTTCTCCCGAGTTCAGCATGTTAAGAGCTTTGCTCTATTGATTAAGCCAAAAAGAGGGGGGCACATACCCCTAGGTGTTCGTAGGGCGGAGCGCAGCCGTTCCGCGGATTTAATATCCGCGAAGTCCGATGCAAGCAGTCAGTTACCTTTCGGCGGTTGGCGGAACCTCCTGCGAAGTTCCGCTGTACCACGTAGAGTTCAGTAACCAAACCACGCGGAAACGATCTCTTCACCATTCATTCCCCATCCCCCTTCTTCACCTCCCCAAACTTCCCCGCCATCGTCGGGTTCCCGCGCGTCAGTCTCTTGATCGTCACATCCTGCGCCTTGTCGTTCGCCAGGCGCAGATTGCGATCCGTCCCCAGCAGGGCTTCCTTGGTTTTCTGCAGGTGGTCGATGGACTTGTCGATCTCGTCAATCGCGGTCTGAAAGCGGCGTGAGGCGAGGTCGTAGTTTTTGGCGAAGGCGGATTTGAAGCTTTCGAGTTCGTTTTCGAAGTTGGTGATGTCGATGTTCTGGGCGCGGACCAGGGCGAGCTCGGCTTTGTACTTGACTGCATTCATCGCGGCGTTGCGCAGCAGGGTGATGATGGGGATGAAGAACTGCGGGCGGATGACGTACATCTTGGGGTAGCGGTGAAAGACGTCGACGATGCCGGTGTTGTAGAGCTCGCTCTCGGGTTCGAGCAGTGAGACGAGCACGGCGTATTCGCAGCCTTTCTCGGTGCGGTCTTTGTCGAGTTCCTTGAGGAAGTCTTCGTTGCGCTGTTTGGTGGCGGTGGTGTCGTTCTCATTCTTCATCTCGAACATGATGGAGACGATCTCGGTGTCGGCTTCGTCCTTGTCGCGGAAGATGTAGTCGCCCTTGCTGCCGCTGCGGGCGTCGTTGTCTTTCTCGAAGTAGGCGCGCGGGAAGGCGGTGGCGCGGATGCGGTTGAATTCGGTTTCGCAGTGCTGTTCCAGCGTTTCGCCGACCATCTTGGTGGAGAGGCGGGCTTTCATGTCGCGCAGGCGTTCGATGGCCTCGTCGCGATCCTTGAGCTGGGTTTCGTATTTGTCCTTGAGCGATTGCTCGGCGAGTTGTTTTTCGAGCGCGGCGCGTTCCAGGCTGCTCTTGAGTTCGTCGCGCTCTTTCTCGACCGTGCCGAGTGCGTCTGCCAGCGCGAGTTTCTGGTTGAGCGCGCTGGTGTCGAGCTGGGCCTTGAGGGCCTGGATCTCTGCGTCTTTGCTGGCAGCACTTTTCTGCAGCTCGGCGAGCAACTTGGCCTCGGCGAGTTTTTCGGCCGCCTCTTTTGCCTGCCGCGCCTGCGCCAGCTCGCCCGCCAGTGCGTCGCGTTCTTTCTCGATGCCGCTTAGTGCCTGGTTCACAGCGAGCTGGCGCTGCACTTCGCCGGCATCGAGCCGAGCCTTGAGCGCCTGAATCTCGGTGTCTTTGGCGGCGGCGGCTTTCTGTTGCTCTCCCGCGAGCCGGGCTTCTGCCAGCTCGATAGCCCGGAGCTTGTCCTGCTCGGCGAGCAGGAGGCGCTCGTGAATTTGTTTCTCGAAATCGGCATCACGCACCTGCTTGAGGATGTCGGCGTAGCCGGCTTCGTCAATCGTGAACGCGGTGTTGCAATGCGGGCAGATGATGTCGTGCATGTTTTCCTGTCCGAGAGTTTCAGCAGAAAGCGTCACCGCTCTGCTGGATTAAGCACATCTGCATGCCATCTTACTCGCGCTCAGCGCGAAGAAAGACTCGATGACTGCGTGAAATTCATGACAACCGGGACTTTGTTCACACCTCGAATTTCCGCAGCGCAGACACCGGCACATGCTGTTCTTCGCGCTGGTGCGCCGGCCTGAAGGTGGCGCCGCCCTAGCAGAAGTGCGCAAGGCACC
Source organism: Uliginosibacterium sp. 31-12 (assembly GCF_030548425.1). NCBI lineage: Bacteria > Pseudomonadati > Pseudomonadota > Betaproteobacteria > Rhodocyclales > Zoogloeaceae > Uliginosibacterium > Uliginosibacterium sp. 31-12. The sequence goes on from NZ_JAUOOA010000001.1 coordinate 792,056, forward strand.
GGGCGAGCGCATTCTTCAGGAATTCGCCGGCATCGAGCCGAAGCCTCCTGTGCATTGCAATGCTGGGGCTTGCATCGCTCGATCCGGCCAGTAGCCGAATGCTGCTCACGTGAGGCAATGCGTGTTTGCAGAATCAGGCAAGAAAACCACCGGTCTGTGATACCGCCTCGAACTCGCATATTTCTAGACTTTCCCTATCGTCAGCCACGCATAGATCGGTTCGCGGGGTGTTCGACTACAGCCTTACCCAATTCACGGAGATCGTAAAAATGGGCATTCACATCTCACGAAAGAAATTCATCCAGAGTGCGCTTGTTGGCTGCGCTGCCTTGATGGCGCTTGCGCATCCCGCACTGGCCGCTCAAGCGGAAACCGAAAAGGGAAACACCATGCAATTGACGCAGGAATGGGACAAGACCTTCCCCAAGAGCAGCAAGGTCGATCATCAGAAGGTCAGCTTCAAGAACCGCTATGGCATCACGCTGGCGGCGGATCTCTACCTGCCCAAGGATCGCGGCAACAAGCGATTGCCTGCATTGGCCGTAGGTGGCCCCTTCGGCGCGGTGAAGGAACAGTCTTCGGGCCTTTATGCGCAGACCATGGCCGAGCGTGGCTTTGCGGCGCTGGCCTTTGATGCCTCATACACCGGCGAGAGTGGCGGCGAGCCGCGCAACGTGGCCTCTCCCGACATCAATACCGAAGACTTCAGCGCCGCCGTGGATTACCTCGGCCTGCATCCTGCGGTGGATCGCGAGCGCATCGGCATCATCGGCATTTGCGGCTGGGGCGGCATGGCTCTCAATGCCACGGCGGTGGACAAACGCATCAAGGCAGTGGTGACCAGCACCATGTACGACATGACCCGTGTGATGTCCAAAGGTTATTTCGACAGCATGACCCCGGAGCAGCGCACGCAGGCACTGGAGCAGATGAGCCGCCAGCGCTGGGTAGATGCCGAGAAAGGCAGCCCCGCCTACCAGCCTGCTTACAACAGCCAGCCGGCCGGCGACGCGCCACAGTTCGTGAAGGATTACTACGACTACTACGGCACACCGCGTGGCTACCACAAGCGTGCGGTTAACTCCGGCAATGCCTGGACGCAGACCACGCCGCTATCGTTCATGAACATGCCGATCCTCAGCTACATCAAGGAAATCTCGCCGCGCCCGGTACTCTTCATTCACGGCGAGAACGCGCACTCGCGCTACTTTAGCGAAACCGCCTATGCGGCCGCTGCGGAGCCGAAGGAGCTGCTGATCGTGAAGGGTGCCTCGCACATTGATCTCTACGACAACAAGGCAGGCAAGATTCCTTACGACCGCATCGCAGACTTTTTCAGCAAGCATCTGAAGTAATGCCCGGGGCCGAGCTGGCGCGCCTGGATGGCAAGCCGGCTCACAGGCCTCACGCCCTGAAGTGAGAATTTTGTCATTCAAAATGCTTGAGGCTTGCCTCCACGCTTGAGAGGGATTCCATGCCTGCACCTGACGAGCACTCTGGCCGAATGCGTCCGCCGATTTGGCCGGGGCTCGTCCGTACAGGCCTGGTTCAAGTCGCATAGCAGGGGCTTAACCCCGATTCCTGCCCGTGAGGCTGGACAAACTTCGGCTCGCTCCCCTGCCCCAGTTGAATCGCGTGATCGAACAGGTTCGCAAGCCGGCTCTGGTGGCTCACGCTGACCAGGGTCATGCCCGGCAATTCACGCCGCAGCATCTCGTGCAATGCCACTGCCGCGCTTTCATCGAGCTGGCTGGTGGCTTCGTCCATGAACACGCAATCCGGCCGCTGCAACAGCACCCGGGCGATCGAGAGACGTTGCTGCTCACCACCGGAGAGCACGCGCGACCATTCCGCTTCCTCCGCCAGACGTGTCTGCAAGGCCCCCAGCCCGCTCAACACGAGGGCCTGCTGCATGGCGGCCTCCGGCAGTGGATGGACTGCGGGATAGGAGAGGATGTCGGCCAGACTGGCTGTGGCGAGATAGGGATGCTGCGGCAGGAACAGGCTGCGCCCCCGCTGCAGCCGCAACTCGCCCTCGAAGTAAGGCCACAGCCCTGCGAGGCAGCGCAGCAGGCTCGACTTGCCCAGCCCGCTCCGCCCGGCCAGGCGCACCCAGCTGCCGGGTTCCACACAGAAGCTCACCTGCTGCAGCAAGGCGCGGCCATCCGGCAGATTCACATTCATGTCCAGCGCTGCCAGGCGCTCGGCCTGATCGAAGCTGCGAACGCTCACCCGGGTATTTTCAATCGCCAGCCGGAACTGGGTCAGGCGTGCCACAGTGGCCTTCCACTTGGCGATCTCGTCATACGCCTGGATGAACCAGCTGAGCGCTGAAGCCGTCTGGGTAAAGGCGGTGCTGATCTGCATCAGGCCACCCAGCGTGATGGACTTGGCCATGAAAGAGGGCAAGGCAGCGAAGATGGGTACCAGTCCATTGATCCGGTTGTAACTGACCGAGAAAAACCCCAGCGCCCGCTCGCGATTCATCAGGGCGCGCCAGTTCCCGGCGATCTCGCCGAAGCGTTGCATCAGCCGGCGATGCTCATGCGCACCGCCACCATAGAAAGCAATCTGCTCGGCATGATCGCGCCGGCGCAAGAGCTCAGCGCGCAGATCGGCCTCGCGCCGCTGTTGTTCGTAGTTGAGCGATTGCAACACATGGCCGATGCGCTCGGCCACGAAGCTGCCGAAGATCGCGTAGCCCAGCGCAAACCAGACGAGGTAGCCCGGAATGCGCACCGACTGGTCCACGAAAGGCAGCACCAGATCGCTGGAGAGCCCCCACAACATGCCGGCGAAAGACACGATTCGCGTCACCGCGCTGATGAAGGAGCGCAGGATGTCGAGGCTGTCGGTCACCAGCAGGTTCACGTCTTCAGCGATGCGCTGGTCGGGGTTGTCCGGCTCGCCGGCAAGGCCGAGGCGGTAGAAGGCGTTGTCGCGCAGCCAGTCCGCCATCAGCTGCTCGGTCATGAAGGCCCGCCACTTGAGGATCAGCAGCTTGCGCAGCCAGTCGAGATACACCGCCATCACCACCGCGGCTGCGACCAGCAAGCAATACTTGCCCAGAAGCGGATAGATGCGGGCGGTATCGACCACCGCCAGCGCATCGTAGAAATCCTTGTTCCAGTAGCTGAACCACACGTTGAGCTGCACCAGCAACACACCAATGCCGATCACGCTCGCCAGCAGCAGCCAGGCGAGGCGGCTGTGCCGCGTGCCCCAGAACGGGCGCGCCAGCGCCCAGAAATCCCGCAGCACGCTCATTGGCCGGCCCCCTTGCCTTCCACCGCCGGCAGCAGGATTACGCTGGCCATGTCCCGCGTGAGGGCGAGCTCGGCAGCGAGCGCGCGCAGGGTCCGCACATTCATGCCGTCGAGCAGGTGCTGGCTGTATGCCAGATAGCGGGCATCCCCCCAGCGCGCATAGCTCAGCTGGAGGCGAGCGAAGCGTGACCCGGCATCCTCGCGCCGCCGTCCTTCGGCGGCCTTCATGTTCCGGATCTCGGCCTCGAGCAGGGCATCGTCGAGCCGCGCTGGTAGTGTGGCCAGCACCTTGTGTGCGTGGCCCCAGAGCTCATCGATGCGTGCCGGGTCGGTGGTGAAATACAGCTCGCTGCCCAGACGCCCGCTCGCGGGGTCGAGCGTCATCGTGAAGTTCAGGCGGTAGATGCCGTTCTGCGCTTCCCGAAGCTCGCTGCGCAACACGCGGTAAGCCACGCGGGAGAGGATGGCAACGCCCACCGCGCGCTCGGGTGACCAGTTCATGGACTGACTGCCGATGGCGCGCACGCTGGCCTGCGGCTCAATGCCGATGGCCAGCCGCGACTCATGTCGGCCCGCGCGCTGCAGCAAGGGCTCGGCGGCCACCGATGCCGGGTCGCGCGGAATGCCTGCAAGATGCCGGCCCAGCAACCCACGCAGCACCTCAGGCTCGATCTCGCCGGCCAGGAAGTAGCGCACCGGCGCGGCAGACAGCTGCCTTGCCAAGTCCTCGATACGCGCCTGCCCCGCCTCACCCTCCAGCGCCAGCAGCGCTTCGGCGGTGGGGGAAGCGTCGAGCTCGGCAGCGGCGAAACGCAGTACGGCCATTTCGCGAGCCAGCGCGGCGCTGACACTGGCCGGCTGGCGTGCGATCTGGCGTGCAAGCTGGCGCAGGCTGCCACTCAAGGCCTGCGGATCGATACGGCTGGCCGTCTGCCGCGCCGCATAAAGCCGCAGAAGATCTTCCAGCTGGGCCGCTGTGCTTTGCCCGCTGTAGCTCAGGCTATCGTCCTTCTGCTCCTGATTGAGGTTCAACTTCTGCTCGCTCGCCCAGCGGCTCAAACTGCCCGGCGGCTGGGTGGCGGGATCGGCCTCGCGTGCGAGCTGGGCCGCGATCTGCCACTGCCAGGCCGGAGCTCCCGACTGGCGATAGCCGGCTGCCGAGCGGGCGGCAAAGCGGAGCTGCGGGTCCTGCGTGCGATGCCAGATGAATTCATCGCCGTTGGAAAGCTTCCAGCGGATGACATGGTTCTTTTCATCCATCTCCTCGGCCATGAGCCGACCGACCGGGCCCGGCTCCGGCGCCCGCGCTACCACCTTGGCAGGCGCCGCCTGAGGAACCGGCAAGGGCTCGGACGCAATGCGTGCGCGCAGGGCCTCCACCTCGGCCTGGCTAGGCAGGCGTAGCGGGCTCAGACCGGGTGCCAGCATGAACAGCAGCTGATCCGGGCTGGCGAGCCATTCGCGCACGCGTGCCTCCACATCCGCCGCCGTGATGCTGGCCATGATGGCCTTCACCTCGGCCTGCTTCTGTTGTGGGTCCTGCAGGATTCGCCTCTCCACGAGGGCCTCCCCCAACAATTGCTGCCAGGTGCTGATGTCACGCCTGGCATGACCCTCCAGCGATTTGTCATTGAGCCGGTGGACCTCCGCTATCTCCTCGGCCAAGGCCTTGCGATCCACGCCTTCACGCCGTAACTGCTCCTGAGCCAGCAGGATCTGGCGTAGCCCTTCCTGATGGCCTCCGAGCGCCACACTTGCCGCGAAACCGAGCGAAGCCACGTTCCCGCCCAACTCGCCCCGGCTGCTGGTGAGAGACTCCACCGCAGATGGCAGTGCGCCAGCCCGCTGGCGCACTGTATGGCGCACCAAACGTTCGGCCAGGCGATCAATCAGGCGATTGCGAAAACCGGCCCGGTTCTGCTCCGGGTCACGCTTAAAACGAAACACCCAACCCACCTGGCTCGTACCACTCTCGGCATCCTGTACACGCGCAATACGCAGCTGGGTGCCCAACACCGGATCAGCTGGATTGCGGGCAGGTAGCTCCGCCGGTTCAAGCCCGGAAAAGCGAGCACGGATCTTCAGCTCCATTTCGGCGGGATCGACATCTCCGACGATCAGCAAAGCCATATTGCCCGGCCGGTACCAGTCAGCATAGAAGCGGCGCAAGGCACTGGCCGGCTGAGTACGGATGCTGGCCTCGCTGCCGATGGTGGGGCGGGCCGGATAAAGCGAACCGGCACGCAGCAGCGCACGGCGCTGGCGCTCCATGCGCTCGGTGAGGCCCAGCTTGGTCCGCCACTCCTCAAGGATAATTTTGCGTTCGCTCTCCAGACCAGCATCCGGGATCTGTGCGCCGCCGGCGATTTCTGCCAGCACGTCGAGCGCGGCCATCATCCGCTCTGGGCGCTTTTCCGGTGACAGCATGTAGAGCGTGCGCTCGAAGTTGGTCTGCGCGTTGTAGTGCCTGCCGACTTGCCAACCCAGGCTGGTCATGTAGTCCCGCAAGCCTTCGGGATGTTTCTGCGACGCATGGAAAACCATGTGCTCGACCATGTGGGCGACCCCGGACTGGTCATCGCGTTCCTCCAGCGAGCCGACGCGCACCACCAGCTGCATCGAGACCTGGGCCGAGCCATCCTTCACTGACACGATGTAGTAGGGAAAGCCATTGGCCAGCTCTCCGCGCACGACACGAGGATCCCACAGGAATGCACCGGGCTCCGGTGCTGCACTGGCCAGCAGCGGCAGCGCGCAAGCAACCAGTAGGAATAGGGCCCGCAGCCAGGCGGCTGAACAGAAACGAGAGATGAACGGCATGAAGACTCCTGCTGCACCCGGAGAGGGCGCGGCGAGACGGGTGATGACGGGGGCGGTCAGAACGAGTAGCCGAGTTCGAGTGCGAAGCTGCGACCACGCTCGTAGGTGGCATAGGTGGAACTGGCGGAAGTCTTGTTCTTCTGATCGGTGATGTTTTCGATCGTGAGCTTCACTTCGAGACTCTGGTTGGCATGGATGCGCGGCGTCCAGCTGATCACCGTATCCAGTGCGATCGAGCGCGGCAGCGAGGTTTGCTCCCACACATCCACCGTCGTGCCTTCGTAGGTGGTTTCACCGTTCTGCAGCATCTGGCGATAGCCATCGCGGATGCGCAGGATGTTGGTGAAGCTCAGCTGCTGTGCCGGCAGGCTGCTCATGGCACCGATGCGCAGCGTCCAGGGCCGGTTGTAGTTGTCAGCCGGCATCTCCGAATAACGGATGAACTTGCCGTCGTACTGGATGATTTCGTCATTGGCGAGTGCCGTGCCATAGACATCCGCGTAAGTCGAGTAATTGGATTTCACATCACTCTTGTTCACGGCAAACCAGAAGCGGGTGGCAACCGGGCCGGACTTGAAGGCCTTGTTGCTGTTCCAGCTGAGCGTCAGATCCTTGCTCAGGCTGCCACCTTCATTGGTGTAGACGTAGCACTGGTTGCTGTTGCAATCGGTCTGCTTGGTCACCAAGCGCTTGACGATCTGATCCTTCCCGTCACGGCGGGTGAAACGCAGGCTCAGGGGCCCGTTGAGCCAGTCGCTGTCGTAGTTCAGGCCGGCAGTCAGCTCATCGTCATACGGGCTGCGCATATCCTCGAGGCGATTGCTGGGTTTGGTCTGGGTCGCGCTGCTCCAGGCCAGGGTGCCGCTGCGAGTCTGGGTGTAGATGAGCGAGCTGATTTTCTCCTGCATCGCATAAGCGAACAGGTTGCGGCCGTAATAGCGGTTGGCACCGATATTTAAGGACAGCGGCTCACTGGCTTGCCAGGTGAGGCTCGAACGCGGTGAAAGATTGGTGTCTGCCGTCAGCGAATCGCGATCCACACGACCGCCCAGACGCAGCTTGAGATTGCGCCAGCTTGCCTCGTCTTCCAGGTAGGCCGCCCAGGTGTTGGCATCCACATCAAAACTGCCCGCCTTGTAGGTCATCAAGCGGCGGAAGTACTGCCCCACCGTCTTGCCCTTCGTCGGCGTGGTGGAGCAGGCTTCGCTATCGAGTGCACCGGTACTGGTCTGGCAGCGCGAGATCGCACCGGAAGTTGGTAGATCGGCCACCGTCAGGTAATAGCGCGTGTCTTTCAGGCGGGTGTACTCGGCATGCTTTTGCTGGTACTCGAGGCCGCTGCTGACGCGGTGCCGGGTGTCGCCCAGCGAGAGTTCGTGGAAAGCGGACTTGAGCTTGTAGCCCAGGTTCTGCATCTTCTGGTCGATGTCGCCGAAAGCACCCTCGCCGCTGCTGGCATTGCTCTGGCTGGCATCGCCCCAGTTCTTGTCCGCCGACCAGCGCCAGTTGCGGTAGTAATCGGCATCGCTGCGGCGCGACTGGTCGGTTTCGGAAAACGAGATCTGCTGGCTGAGCGTGGCGGGCGCCAGTCTCGACTCCAGATGCCCCGCAAGATTGAGACCGCCGGATTTGATCGTGTAATCGCTGTTGCGATAGTCCTCGATGAAGTAGCTGTTCTCCGTCGGTGCATAGACGAGCGAAACATCCCCCTTGTGGGCGCTGCCGGCGGGGGCAAAGTCAGTCTTGATCACCAGCGTGTCTTGGATCCGCTGCTGGGTGACTTCGTGGCTCTCGGTGGTGCCCGCATTGGTGGTCGAAAAGCGGTTGAGTGGAATGTCGGATTGCTTGCGAACCACGCTCATCAGAAGGCCCCAGGAGGGATCCGGGCGGGTTTCAAGGGTGGTCTTGTAGGTCCACTTCTTGAAGCGGGGCTGATTGTCCGCTGTGGAGGAGTTTTCAAATTCCTCCTGTTTCGCCGGATCGATGAAGAGGTGAGTCCAGTCCGATGAGGTGTAGCCAATCGCGAGGCTGCCGCCAAAGCGTTTGCGTGCCGAGCAGATCTTGGCGTCCACCACACCGCCGGTGAAGCGCCCGTATTCCGCGGACACGTTGGAATCCTTGACCTCCACATCGCACAGGATGCTGCTGTCGATCGCCAGCGCCTGGGCATTGCCCGGGATGTATTCGGGATTGGTGGTAACAATCTTGTTGCCGGGGTCAAGATCATTCGCAATCGACACGCCATCCAGCAGGATTTCGTTCTGATACGGTTTGGCGCCGTGAATGCTGATCTCCGCCGGTGCTATCTCGCCAGCCGTCTGCGAAGAGAGCTGGGCTTCGCTGTACTGGATGTTCGGATTGAGCTTGAGCTGACTGGTGAGATCCCCGTTAATCGCCGGCATGTTGCGGATCATCTGGCGATCGAGCTTATCCACCCCGGCCAGATGACGGGCAACGACCTTGACCTCGGCAAGCTCCGGTGCCTCGCTAGCATTTTCCGTGGCGGCCTTGCGGGCGGGTGCCGATGCGGGCGCGCGGCGCAACACGAAGCTGCCCGAGGCCGTCTGTGCAGCCTCGAAACCACTGCCCGCGAGCAGCGCCGCAAACCCCGCAGCCGTGCCGAAACGGCCCTGCACGCCCTTGGACTCTAGCCCCTTGAGCTGGGCTGCATCAAAAGCCAGCACCACGCCGGCCTCGGCCGCAAAGCGGTTCAAGGCCTCGGCGAGCGGCCCGGCGGCAATTGCATACTGACGCTGTGGGCTGGAGGCTGGCGTTGCCTGAGCATGAGCACCGGTCTGCAGACCAATGAGCAGACTGGCTGCCATCAGGGCCATGACAAGCGGCTGCGGACGCGCCGGGCAAGCCGCCGTGGCGAGGGGGGAAAACGGGCTGCGCGGGGGAAGTAAAAACATGTTGTAGCCTGCGAATGAGAAGTGTTTCATTCGGTAGGCCGAACGAGCGCACAAAAAGGACACTCTCCGCAGCAAATTATTTTGCGCACAGTGCGGAGTCCGCCCTGGCCTGCCCTGAGTGAAAGCCAATCCTTGGTCAGATTGCGCAGCTGATGAGCAACACGCTCCGGATTTCGGCCCGCTCGCCTGTGGCTAGCCAGCCGAATCAGTCGCGCCGGGGCAAGAGACGCAAGGCGCCGGCTGCTGTGGTCTCGACACGCAATCCGTGCAGAGCGGCAACGCTCTCCAGTGAGTGGGCGGGCTGATCGACCAGATAGCTGCCGGACACGCGCAGGCCGGCAATCCGCGCATCGCATTCGATGGCTTTGCCGGACTGGTGTGCGAGCGCAGTCGTGAAACGCGCCAGCGGCATGTCCAACACCACTAGCAAACCTCGCGTCCAGGCATCATCAGCCGCCGATGACGCTACCGGCACACCGACGGCGCCGGCCGAGAAACGCACGGCCTGCCCGGCCGCGATACGCAGCGGCGAGGCTTCCCGCTGCGGCTGGGTTAGCTCGACCGCATGCTCCTGCACCGCCAGTGTCGTGCCGGACTCGTCTTGTTGCAGGGTGAAGCGGGTTCCCAGCGGCCTGACCTGCCCGTCCCGCGCCACCACTAGGAGTGGTCTGGGAGAAGTACCCGCCGCCGGATCGTGGCCGCTCTGCACCTGCAACTCCCCGTCTTTCAGACGCAGCTCGCGTCGCCGGGCATCAAAGGAGATGCCGACGGTGGTCGCTGAGCCCAACAGCAGCCGGCTACCGTCCGAGAGTTTCACTACGCGGCGCTCCCCCTGTGCGGTGGCCAGCCATTCGACGGGCGCCTCCGGCGAGGCACGCATCAACAGAAAGGCCAGGCCACACGCCAGCATGAGCCCGGCACAGGCTGCAAGGCGCCGGCGCTTGCCTGACGCCGCTGCATCCAGCGCACGGCGCGTCTGGGAGGGGGCCTGGGTCAGCAGACCCTGCAAGCGTTCAACGCGCGACCAAGCCTCACGGCACTCGGGGGAACTGTCGTGCCAGCGCTGCCAGGCGGCGTGGTCCGTAGCATTCGCCTCACCGGAGCACAGACGTACATACCAGGCTGCCGCCGCCTCCAGATGCACGGCAACACCGCCGCTCTGCTCTGCCTTCACAGACACTGGAGGCATTGCAGCACCGCTTTCTGCATGTACTTCTTCACGCTGCTGACCGACACGCCGAGTTCGGTCGCGATCTCGGCATAGCTCCAGCCATCCAGTTGCGACAGCAGGAAGGCCCGCTTGGCCTTGGTACCCAGACCATCCAGCATGCGATCAATCTCGAGCAGGGTTTCGAGCAGGATGGCCCGCTCCTCAAGCGACGGCTGGGCGGCCTCCGGCAAGCTGGCCAGCTCGGCAAGATAGGCACGCTCCAAGTCCTGACGACGGAAATGATCGACCAGCAAACCACGCGCGATGGTGGCCAGGTACTGTCGCGGCAGTTCCAGCTCGGGCGGCCGCTCACCCGCCTGCAGGATGCGCAGGAAAGTCTCCTGAGCGAAGTCGGCAGCCCGATCCGAGCAATATCCCAAACGCCCGCGCAACCATCCCGTGAGCCAGGAGTGGTGCTCGCGGTAGAGGCCTTCGTGAGTCAGGGCAAGCATTGTGTGTCAGGGGAAGCATTATGTATTTATGAGAATGATTATCATTTATACAGATGCTTCGCACAAGAGCCATCACATCGCCCGACTTCGCTCAGGCCTTGCGAACGCCTCCATCCGGCCGGTGCAGCGCCACTCTATTCAAGGGCCTGTGCCGCAGGTATTGCAGCCTGGGCCCGACGAGCGCCACGCCTAACCCGTCTGCTCAAGTACGTTCTGAAACGCAATCTCGTTCCGCAGCGTGTTGTACCCGGCGTCACCGGCATAACTGCACTCGCCGCTCCCGCTATCCACCCCACCTAACAGAGGACAGGCGCCGAACAGCTCAGCCACCCAGTCGACAAATGCACGCACTTTCGGTGACAGATGACGGTTCTGCATGTAGGCCACCGAAATCTGCATTGGTGCTGGCGCCAGTTCGGGCAAGACCTCGACCAGCGCCCCCGATTCAAGCAAGGGCAAAACGGTAAAGCGGGCCGGCTGGATCATGCCGAACCCCTGCAAGGCACAGGCAATGTAGGCATCCATGTCATTGACTGAAACGCTGCCCTGCATCTTCAAGGGTGTCGTCTGACCATCAACAATGAAATCCCAGTCGAAGTTGCGGCCCGTACGATGCGAAAAATAATGCACGGCAACATGCTGCTTCAGGTCATCGAGGCTATGCGGCACGCCATAGCGTTCGAGGTAATCGGGTGTCGCGCAGGTAATCATCTTGATCGCACCGATTCGCCGGGCCACCAGGGTTGAATCCTGCAAATCACCGGCCCGGATGACGCAATCCACCGCTTCACGTACCAGATCAACCAGACGGTCCCCCATGCCGATGACCAGCTCGACATCTGGGTAGCGCGCGCGGAATTCGCACAGACGCGGGATCAGCACGAGGCGACCAATAGGCGAAGGCACATCGACACGCAGGCGCCCCTTGGGCCCCTGCCCCACATCCCGAAACGACGCCTCAGTCTCCTCGACCTCGCCAAGGATGCGGGCGCAATGCTCATAGTAGGCGGCCCCGTCCGGCGTCAGGCTGATGCGCCGCGTGGTCCGGTTGAGCAAGCGTACCCGCAGCAGGGCCTCGAGATTCTGAATGATGGTGGTCACGGTTGCCCGTGGCAGGCCAAGCATGTCTGCCGCACGGGTAAAGCTGTTGGCGTCTACCACCCGGGTAAACACCTGCATGGCCTGGAAACGGTCCATCCTGCGATCTCCTGAGATCTTTGATTGTTTGCTGCTGATGAATAGTATTGTTTAAAACGACGTATTTATCCAACCAGAAACAACACAGAAAATGGCTCCATCCCAATTTCTGGCAGTCCCCTGCCCTGGATGCGATGCAAGCCACCACCCCGCAGCCGCCGCAAGACCTGAGCATTCCCGGCCCAGCCGGCCCGCTCGCTCTGCGCGTGTACCGCCCCGGCACCGCCCGGGCGGGCTTGCCCATCGTGCTCTATTTCCATGGTGGTGGCTTCATCGGCGGCAGCCTGGATGATGCCCATGCCGCAGCAGCGTTTATCGCTGAGCACACGCCGGCCTTGGTCATTGCCGTCGATTACGCCCTGGCCCCGGCCAAGCCCTTCCCAGCGGCCCCCGAGGATGCCTATGCCGCTGCGCGGTGGGCCGTTGAGCACGCCGCCGAACTAGGCGGCGCTCCTGAGCGGCTGGCGGTCGCCGGCGACGATGCCGGCGGCAACCTGGCGGCAGCCCTGAGCCTGATCGCCCGTGATCGCAATGGCCCGGCCATCCTGGCCCAGGTGCTGGTCGGACCAATGCTCGACCCGAGCATGACCCGCCTTGGTGACGGCGCCCGCCTGAACTCGGATCTCAGCGCCGCGACCTGTGCCGACTGCTATCGCCAGTATCTGCCCCAGCCGCGCCAGCGCCTGCACCCCTACGCGTCGCCGCTGGTTTCGGTACGCCAGGCAGGCTTGCCGCCGGCATTGATCATCACGGCGGAATGCGACGTGCTGCACAAGGAAGCCGAGACCTATGCCGAAGCCTTGATCGCCGCCGGCGTTGCCACTCAGGTCGTGCGCCTGGCCGGCCTCAAGCACGCTGCACTGTCCAGCCACCGCCCGGCACTGGCTGAAATTGCCCATTTCCTGCGCCGTCGTCTTGGCGAGCAAGAGATTCCGGCAGACCCGCCCGACGCGCTGGATCAGCGCAATGAACACCAAAGCCCCCCCAGATCCTCGTCAGAAACCCGATAAGCCCCGCTCCCATTATTCAAACCCCCCAGAGGAATCATCATGCCCCTACGCCAAAAAAGCTTCGTTCTCGCCGCCGCCCTGGCCGGCCTCTTCAGTCTCGGTGCTGGTCTCGCCGTTTATCACGGCCAGGCCGGTGCAGCCCCCAACGCTGCACCGGCTGCGGCCACGGTGGATGTCGCCGAAGTCATCGGCCGCGCAGTCACCGAATGGCAGCAATACTCCGGCCGCCTCGAAGCAGTGGAGCGGGTCGAGATCCATCCTCAGGTCTCCGGCATCCTGACTGCCGTGCATTTCAAGGACGGCAGCCTGGTCAAGAAGGGTGAGCTGCTGTTCACCATCGACCCGCGCCCCTTCGCCGCCGAGGTGGCCCGTGCCGAAGCCCAGCTCGCTGCGATGGACGCTCGCGTCGCCTACACCGCCAGTGATCTGGCGCGCGGCGAACGACTGCTGGCCGAAAACGCCATCGCCCGCCGGGATTTCGACGAGAAGCAGAACGCCGCCCGCGAAGCCAAAGCCAACCTGCAGGCGGCCAAGGCTGCGCTCAATGTTGCCCAGCTCAATCTCGAATACACCCGCATCACCGCGCCGATCACCGGCCGCGTCTCGCGTGCAGAAGTCACCGTCGGCAATCTGGTCGCTCCCGGCAACGGCCCGGCGCTGACTTCGCTGGTCTCCGCCGATCGCATCTATGCCGCCTTCGATGTCGACGAGCAGAGCTACCTGAAAGTGGTCAGTGGCAGCCAGGGTAAGGCACTGCCCATCCATCTGGGCCTCGCCAACGACGAGGGCTACTCGCTTCAGGGGCGGCTGAGCTCGGTGGACAACCGCCTCGACAGCAGCTCCGGCACCATCCGCCTGCGGGCCTTGGTCGACAACCCGGACGGCAAGCTGCTACCCGGCCTCTATGCCCGCATCCGGCTTGGCGCATCCGGCCAGCGTGATGCCGTGCTGATCGATGAAAAAGCGGTCGGCACGGACCAAGCCAGGCGCTTCGTACTGGTGGTCGGCGAAGGCAACCAGACCGCTTACCGGGAAGTCCGCCTGGGCAGTCTGCAAGACGGCCTGCGCGTCGTCGAAAGCGGCCTCAAGGCCGGCGAACGCATCGTGGTCAACGGTCTGCAACGGGTACGCCCGGGCGACCCGGTGACCCCCAACATCGTCCCGATGGGCGCTGCCGTGCCGGCTGCCGCCAAGGGCTGAGGACTCACCGTCATGAACATCTCAAAATTCTTTATCGACCGGCCGATCTTCGCCGGCGTGCTCTCCATCCTGCTTCTGCTCGCGGGCGTGCTGGCAGTGTTCCAGCTGCCGATCTCGGAGTATCCCGAAGTCGTGCCGCCTTCGGTCGTCGTGCGTGCCCAATATCCCGGCGCCAACCCCAAGGTGATTGCTGAAACGGTGGCCTCGCCACTGGAGGAGTCGATCAACGGCGTCGAAAACATGCTCTACATGCAGTCGCAGGCCAACAGCGACGGCAATCTGACGGTGACGGTCAATTTCAAGCTCGGCGTCGATCCTGACAAAGCCCAGCAACTGGTCCAGAACCGCGTCTCGCAAGCCTTGCCACGCCTGCCCGAGGATGTACAGCGCCTGGGGGTGACGACGGTGAAAAGCTCGCCGACGCTGACCCTGGTGGTGCACCTGATCTCGCCGGACGACAAGTACGACGCCACCTATCTGCGCAATTACGCCGTGCTCAACGTCAAGGACCGGCTGGCCCGCATCTCCGGGGTCGGCGAAGTCTCGGTATGGGGCGCCGGCAACTATGCCATGCGCGTCTGGCTTGATCCGCAGAAAGTTGCCCAGCGCGGCCTGACTGCCAGTGAAGTGGTGGGCGCCATCCGCGAGCAGAACGTACAAGTTGCAGCCGGCGTGATCGGTGCATCGCCGAGCGCGCCGGACACGCCGATGCAGTTTTCGGTCAATGCCCAGGGCCGCCTGCAAAGCGAGGAAGAGTTCCGCGACATCGTGCTCAAGACCTCTACCGATGGCAGCGTTACCCGCCTGGCTGACGTCGCCCGCGTCGAGCTCGATGCAGCGGAATACGGCCTGCGCTCACTGCTCAACAACAAACCCGCCATCGGCATGGGCATCATGCAATCGCCCGGCGCCAACGCCCTCGAGGTTTCCTCCCAGGTGCGCGCAGCGATGGCCGATCTGGCAAAAGACTTCCCGGCCTCGGTGGAATACCGCATCGAATACGACCCGACCCAGTTCGTGCGCTCCAGCATCAAGGCCGTGGTGCACACCCTGCTCGAAGCCATTCTGCTGGTCGTGCTGGTCGTGATCGTTTTCCTGCAGACCTGGCGCGCCTCGATCATCCCGCTACTCGCCGTGCCGGTCTCCATCGTCGGCACCTTCTCGCTGATGCTCGGTTTCGGTTACTCGATCAATGCCCTGTCGCTGTTCGGCATGGTGCTGGCCATCGGTATCGTGGTCGATGACGCGATCGTGGTGGTTGAAAACGTCGAGCGCAACATCGAGGCCGGGCTGACGCCTCGCGACGCCACCTACCGGGCAATGCGCGAAGTCAGCGGGCCGATCATCGCCATCGCGCTGACTCTGGTTGCCGTGTTCGTGCCGCTCGCCTTCATGACCGGCCTCACCGGCCAGTTCTACAAGCAGTTCGCGATGACCATCGCCATCTCGACGGTGATCTCGGCCTTCAACTCGCTGACCCTGTCCCCGGCCCTGGCCGCCATGCTGCTCAAGGGCCACGGCGAAACACCGGACTGGCTGACGCGGCAGATGAACCGCTGGTTCGGCGGCTTCTTTGCAGCCTTCAACCGCTTCTTCGGTCGCGCTTCCGAGAGCTACGGCCGCGGCGTCACCGGCGTCATCGGTCGCAAGGCCTCGGCGATGGGCGTGTATGCCGTGCTACTGGGGCTGACAGTGGGCATCTCCTATCTGGTGCCCGGCGGCTTCGTGCCGGCCCAGGACAAGCAGTACCTGATCGGCTTCACGCAATTGCCGAACGGCGCCTCGCTCGACCGCACCGAAGCGGTGATCCGCAAGATGGGTGAAATCGCGCTGGCACAACCGGGCGTTGAAAGCACCATTGCCTTCCCCGGCCTGTCGATCAACGGCTTCACCAACAGCTCCAGCGCTGGCATCGTGTTCGTGACCCTGAAACCCTTTGATGAACGCCATGGGCCGGAACTCTCGGCAGGCGCCATCGCCGGCGCGCTGAACCAGAAATACGCCGCGATCCAGGAATCCTTCATCGCCGTCTTCCCACCACCACCGGTGATGGGCCTGGGCACGGTGGGCGGCTTCAAGATGCAGATCGAGGACCGCGGCGCCATCGGCTACGCCGAGCTGAATGCGGCCGCCAATGCCTTCATGGCTGCAGCATCCAAAGCGCCGGAACTGGGGCCGATGTTCTCCAGCTACCAGATCAACGTGCCCCAGCTCGATGTAGATCTCGATCGCGTCAAGGCCAAGCAACAAGGGGTTTCGGTGACCGACGTGTTCGACACCATGCAGATCTACCTCGGCTCGCTGTACGTGAACGACTTCAACCGCTTCGGCCGCACTTACCAGGTACGCGCCCAGGCCGATGCACCGTTCCGCGCCCATCCGGAGGATATCCTGCAACTGAAGACGCGCAACAATCAGGGCGAAATGGTGCCGCTCTCCTCGCTGGTCAAGGTGCACTCCACCTTCGGCCCGGAAATGGTCGTGCGCTACAACGGCTATACCGCCGCCGATATCAACGGCGGCCCGGCACCCGGCTATTCGTCGGCCCAGGCCGAGGCAGCCGTCGAGCGCATCGCCGCAGAAACTCTGCCGCGGGGCGTGCGTTTCGAGTGGACCGATCTGACCTACCAGAAGATTCTCGCAGGCAACGCCGGCATCTGGGTCTTCCCGATCAGTCTGTTGCTGGTCTTCCTGGTACTCGCGGCACAGTACGAAAGCCTGACCCTGCCGCTGGCAGTGATCATGATCGTGCCGATGAGCATCCTGGCCGCGCTCACGGGCGTCTGGCTGACCGGTGGTGACAACAACATCTTCACCCAGATCGGGCTGATGGTGCTGGTGGGCCTGGCGTGCAAGAACGCCATCCTGATCGTCGAATTCGCCCGCGAACTGGAACTGCAGGGCGCGACCCCGATCGATGCGGCCATCGACGCAAGCCGCCTGCGCCTGCGCCCGATCCTGATGACGTCCATCGCCTTCATCATGGGCGTCATCCCGCTCGTGATCTCAAGTGGTGCCGGCTCCGAAATGCGCCATGCCATGGGGATTGCCGTCTTCTTCGGCATGCTCGGCGTGACCTTCTTCGGGTTGTTCCTGACCCCGGTTTTCTATGTGCTGCTGCGCACCCTCGATAAGCGCCACAAGCTGCACACCGCAGCGCCGCATGAGGCTCCGATCACCCCGGCTCACACCGCCCCTCAGCGTGCGGTTTGACCCCCAGGAGAAATGAACATGAAACATCTCACTTCGCCCGCCCTCCATGCCGCCCCGGCGGCGGTCAGGCCCCGCAGCCGGGGTACGGCCACCCGGCTGTTCCCGCTGCTGGCGGCACTGCTGACGCTGGCCGGCTGCTCGCTGGCCCCGGCCTATCAGCCACCGCAGGTCGAGACGCCGGCCGCCTTCAAGGAGGCACCCACTGCGGCGCAATGGAAGACCGCCGAACCCGCCGAAAACGCCCCGCGCGGTGAATGGTGGAAAGCCTTTGCCGATTCGACGCTCAACGAACTGGAAAGCCGTGCTGCAGCGGCCAACCAGGATCTCAAGGCCGGCGCTGCCCGTCTGAGCCAGGCCCGTGCCCTGCAACAGAACGCCCGTTCGGCGCTCTTCCCGCAGATCGGTATCGGCGCCGGAGCCACCCGCCAGCGTCCCTCGCCAGCCTCGCAAGGGCTAGCTGCAGACGCCGACACCGATATCTCGACGTTGTGGCGGGCGCAAGGCACCGTTGCCTACGAAGCCGACCTGTTCGGCCGGGTGAGCAGCAGCGTCGATGCCGCAGCGGCCACCAGTGCACAGCGCGAAGCCCTGTTCCACTCACTGCAACTGGCCATCCAGGCCGATGTCGCAAATGCCTACTTCTCCTTGCGCGAACTCGACGCCCTGGCCGCGCTGTATGCAGACACCGTCACGCTGCGCGAGCAAAGCACCCGCCTCTTCCAGCGCCGTTTCGATGAAGGAGACATCAGCGAGCTGGAGCTAGCCACCGCCCGAACCGAACTCGCCTCGGCCCGCTCGGAAGCCATCGGCATCGCCCGCCAGCGTGCCGTGGCCGAACACAGCCTGGCCATCCTGCTCGGCGAGGCGCCGGCCGCCTTCGCCCTGCCCCCTCAGCCGCTCGACCGGGTTGAGCTGAAAGTGCCGGCCGGGCTACCGTCCACCTTGCTCGAAAGACGTCCGGACATCGCCGCCGCCGAACGCGCGATGGCCGCCGCCAATGCTCGCATCGGCACGGCGCGGGCCGCCTTCTTCCCGCGCCTCTCGCTGACCGGGGCACTGGGTTACGAGTCAGCCGAGCTGGGCGATCTTTTCAAATGGAGCAGCCGCACCTTCCTGCTGGGTCCGATGGTCGGCACGCTGCTTTCGCTGCCGGTCTTCGATGGTGGCGCTCGTCAGGCGGGGGTGGATCAGGCACGTGCCGCCTACCTCGAAGAGGCTGCCAACTACCAGCAGACGGTGCTGCGCGCGTTCAAGGAAGTAGAGGACAACCTGGCCCATCTGCGTCTGCTCGAAAGCCAGACACAGGCTCAGGACGAAGCCGTCAGCTCGGCCCGGCGGGCCGCCCGGCTATCTCAGGTCCAATATCGTGAAGGCTCGGTCAGCCACCTGAATGTGATCGATGCCGATCGCAGCGTGCTGCTGCAACAGCGCGTAGCCGTTCAGCTCGAGGCTGAACAGGCGCGGGCTACGGTCAGCCTGATCCGCGCCATTGGCGGTGGGTGGCAGGCACAGGCCGCCGTCAATTGACCCGTAAGCAGTGAAAACACCTGTGTGAGCAGGCGGGGCCAAGCCCGCCCTCACACGGGCCCCGCATTCATGATGCGGAGGCTTGCCGGGCAGAACAGTCGTCACATAAGTGAAATTCGCCCAAGCCCCAATTGCCGCGCGCTGAAGGGCATCCTCCGGTGCGGGCAACCCTGCGTCACTGCGCGTCGGCCTGCTCCGGCTCCGAGGGCTGGGCTTCTGGGCTATCGGGCAAACGCAGCACATGTCCCATCCGCTGCCGTTTGGTCTGCATGTAACGGCGGTTGTCCGGATTGGAGGGCACTTCGTGTGATAGCGACTCCAGTACCTTCACGCCCTCGCGCTCCAGCGCCTGTCGCTTGGTCGGGTTGTTGCTCATCAGCCTGATGCTGACAACACCCAGATGGCGCAGTATTTCTGCCGGCGCCGCGTAGCTGCGACGATCGGCCGGTTGCCCAAGCGCCAGATTCGCCTCGACGGTATCCAGGCCCTCATCCTGCTTGGCGTAGGCCGCAATCTTCTGCTGCAGGCCGATGCCGCGCCCTTCGTGGCCCCGCACATAAATACAGACCCCGGTGCCCGCAGCCGCAATGCGTTGCAGGGCAAGCTCCAGTTGCTCACCGCAATCACAGCGCCGCGAACCGAAAACGTCTCCGGTCAGGCATTCGGAATGCACGCGGACGAGCACCCCCGTCTTCCCCTCGACAACACCGCGCACGAGTGCAAGATGCTCCACACCACCATGCTCACGGAAGGCATGGACACGGAACTCGCCATGCGCTGTCGGCAGGACGGACTGAGAAATCTGATCAAAGATGGACATGAACTGACAAACCTGACTGCTCGAAGGCTGTTCGACAGCCGCGCTCTGAGGTGGTTCGAAAACTCCGGAGCATCCCACCCCGAGGCTCAAGGGATAGTGATCGCGACCCACTGGCGATGTACGCCGCGCTTCCGGAGGAATCCGCTATTTTGCCCGGCCTTGTGCCCAAGCCCAAAGCACTATCTCGTCTATGCATTGCGCCAAAATCCATCGCCAGGTGATGAATTGAGTGATCCGCCCTGGTTTGGGACCATGCAGCCCCCTTACATTGGGCCTGCCACACCGGAACGCGCCAGCTCGCTGTACCCAAACAAAGGGGCGGATCGGCCATGGCGATCTGCTCAACACTTACCGTGAAATAAAGAGCGCGGCGTCTCTGCACAGCGCGCAGGCATTCAGAAGAACCAGCGCGCATAGGCTTCCAGCCGCCAGTTCGAAGTCTTGGTAGTGAACTCAGCGTCTTCCGGCCCACCGAGCAAAATCGCCCGACTGCGCAGTTCGAGATTCGAGAAGCCGGTATAGCTGACTTCGGGCTGGATCTGCCAGCTGCCGTCACCGATATTGGCCATGGTGGTCAGCGCCACGCTGCCATAAAGCCAGCCAAAGGGCTCAGCCTTGCTAGCCTTCAGATAGAGATAGTCCTGCCCGGGATTGGCTTTGGCATAGCCGGACTGAGCCACCGTGCGCGCCTTGCTGCTCAAGCTGGCTGAGGCCCCCTGAACCGTAGCGCGGTCCATGAAGGCGTAGTAATCGTCCAGCTCATCTGCCGTATAGCCACCACCATTGTAGTAGTACTCACCTATCAGGGTGATCTCGCCAAGAGTCAGGTAGCGAAGGCCAATCAGAAATGCGTTGTAATCGAGTGGCGTGCTGCTGGAGACGCCACTTTCGCTGACCGTAGTACGCGTCGCATCCAGGGTGCGCGCCCACTCGCCATGCACTTCAAGCGCAGGACTCAGGTTGCGCGAGAAGTCGGCACCGAAGCTCTGCGGACGCGCGCCCTCTCCCCGCCACATCAGATCTACATCGGTATCCCAGGCGAGCAAATAAAGTTTCGCAGCCGGATTAGGGTTCTGCTGCTTGCCAAAATCATTATTCAGATTGTCGTTTGTGGGTACGACGAGCCCTGTCAGACCAAGGGCGCTCACCGGCCCGGCAAGGCTGCGGTTCCACTCTACGCCAGCCATCACAAAGCCCTCCCGGCTGGCAGTAGGATCGACCGGATCCTTGGGGCGTTCCACAAACCCCACTGGGTTCCAGGCATAGCCCTTGCCCCAGCGCTGCACGCGCTTGCCAAGGTCCACTGTCAATGCAGGCCCCGCGCTCCAGCGTAAGCCACCGTCCATCAAGGCCCCATAGCTCACGCGTTCGAGCAGGGTGTCCGCCGCATAACTAGCCTGGGCTCGTGCATCGGCTGTAAAGCCGCGCCAGCTGGTCTTACCGGAAAGCTCCAGGGTGGTCGTGGTGCGATTGAGCCAGTCGCGCGGTGCTTCACCCGGGTACGCAATACGGTAAGCCGAGCTGTCGCCGCGCAGACTGAGGGTTTCGAACTTCTGCTCGAGGTAGCCGCCGAACTCGTAAGGTTTTTTCTCGAATTCGCTGGCATCGAATACAAACTCCTCTGCCTGCGCAGCCATGCTAGAGAGTATCCAGAGCATGGCCACAGCACATGCTTTCATTTACGCAACTCCTCCAGGCGTGACATGAAACCCTGCGTGAACACTTCATCGCTGACCACGCGCTTCTTCAGACCGGAGTAGAGCATCACCGACTTGTAACCCTTGTACAGCGGGCTGTCCGTCTCGACCGTGGCGGGGCGCTTGATGCCGCCGCCGAAGTCCTTGATGTCCTTGAATCTCAAGGTCTTGATCAGCATGCCGCTGGACGCAAACGCCTCGATTTCGAGCGGCAGCACGGTCTTCTTGTCGACCACCATCTTGAGCTGGTCGTAGGCGACTTCGGCCGTCTTGGCTTTCAGCTTGAGCAGGTAGGTTTCACCTTGATCTTCAGTGCTGGCGACGCTGTATTCCTCGGTGTAATCCACACGCAGGATGTCGGCATTGCTGAACACGCCGCCGGTGATTGATTGCTGGCTGGTGATGCGCATGGGCTTGCCGACGCTGGGCACGTAGAGCCACATGTTGTCGCCATCGCGCAAGGTGCTGCGGCCCTTGTCGCTGGCTGGTGCGAGGAAGAGTGCGGCAACCTTGTCCTTACCCTTCTTCACTGAGAACAGCACGAATTCCTTCTTCGTCCCGTCCGGTTCGATGTTGATGAGCTTGCGATACATCTCGTAGCTCTCCGGTTCCAGATTGCGGTCGACCTTCTGCAAGATGGCGATGCCATCAATGGCGGACTGGCTGAGCGAGGTGGCGAAGATGGCCACAGCAGCCAGTGAAAGTGCGATGAGTTTCTTCATGGTGAGTCTCCATTTAATTCAGGGACATCGGGTTCTGTAAGGCCGACTTCAGTCGGCTATCTACATCGGGTGTGTGGCTCAAGCCGCACCTACCCAGTTACACGTGTTTCAGCGCCTGAATCGGGTCCATATTCGCTGCACGCCAAGCCGGCTGCAGACTGGCCAAGCCGGACACCAGCACCGCCAGACACAGCACCAGCAGCACTTCGCCCGTCGCCAGATCCGGCACCAACGAGAGCTGGCTGCGGCCGTAGGTGAATTCGATGGGCCAGGCATGGAACACGGCGACCAGCGCGTAACTGATGGCCACCCCCACCACCGCACCAGCCAGCCCGAGCAGCAGGCCTTCACCGAGGAACAGGCCCATGATCCTGCCGGGCCGGGTGCCGATGGCCGCCAGCGTGCCGATTTCGCGGATGCGCTCATACACGGCCATCAGCATCACGTTCATCACGCTCACCAGCACGATGGCAATCAGCATCACGCGGATGAAGAGCGTCATCAGGTCGATCATCTTCACGATCGTGGCGAAGGGAGACAGTTCCTTCCAGGTATGCAGTTCGGTGGCCGGTTTGTCTTCCTTGTTGCGGATCGTGTCGAGCTGGCTGGCAAGGCGTTGTTGCACTTTCTCCAGCCCGTCCAGGCTCTTGATGCGCACGGCAATCTCCATGACTTCGGGCTTGTCCATGCGCAGCAGCTCGCGGGCATCCTTGATGTGGATGTAGCCATCGCGCCCGCCGGGGCCGGTGACCTGGTCGAGAATACCGCGCACCGTGAAGGGCCGTGCGTTCACCGAGCCGGAGGCGTTGGTCACGACCAGCACCACCGAGTCACCGACCTTCACCTTGAGCCCCCTGGCCAGCAGCGTGGGCAGCAGAAGCTCGCCTTCCTTGACCAGCGGGCCAGTCTTGTCGCCATCGCTGATGCGCCGGCGCAACGCCGGCACCGTGGCGTCTTCCGCCTCGGGCTCGATACCGTTGAGGCGGATCGCGCTGGTTTCGGCGTAGTTGGAGAACATTGCCCCCATCTTCACGCGTTTGGAATACGCCACCACATCCGGGTCGGCCTTGAGAAACTCCTCGATCTTGTCGATCGCCTTGGGCTGCAGATTCATGTTCAGCGGCGAATTGTCGGTCGCCGCCTGATAGCCCTTGCGATGAACCTGCAGGTGACCGAGCATCGAATCGGTGATTTCACCGACCATGGTCTGCTTGAAGGCGCCTGCCGTGGCCACGAAAACCAGCAGGGCGACTACGCCCAGAGTGATGAGGCCGGCGGTGAGCAGGGTGCGGCGCTGATAACGCATCAGATTGCGCGCTGAAAGCTTGAGGGTGGCGATCATGCTGCACCTCCTTGCTGGTGAAGTTTTCCGTCTTCAAGGATGAAGGTCAGCTCGGCCTCGCTCATGATTTTCGGATCGTGCGTCGAGAACACGAAGCTGGTGCCGAAGTCGTCGCGCATCTTCTTCATCAGATTGAGGATGCGGTAAGCGGTGTCGTGGTCAAGGTTGGCGGTGGGCTCATCGGCCAGCACCAGCTTCGGCTCGCCCACCAGCGCGCGGGCCACAGCGATGCGCTGCTTCTGCCCGCCGGAAATCTGATCGGGGCGCTTGTTTGCCTGCTCGGTCATGCCGACCGCTTCAAGCATCTGCATCACGCGCTCACGGCGCTTGGCTTCAGACCAGCCACGCACCATCAGCAGCGGGTATTCGACGTTTTCATAGCAGTTGAGCACCGGCACCAGATTGAAGTCCTGGAATACGAAGCCAAGATGTTGGCCGCGAAATGCGGCAGCGGCTTTGCGTGACAAGGTTGAAATGTCTTTGCCATACACCTTCATCGTTCCGCTGCTAGGGTGATCAAGGCAGCCGATCAGGTTCAGCAGGGTCGACTTGCCGCTGCCGGAAGGGCCGACGAACGCGGCAAAGGCGCCTTCGCCGATCTCGAAATTCACGTCTTTCAGTGCCGGGTATTCGATGTCGCCCACCCGGTAGGTTTTCTTGATGTGTATCGCCTGGATCAATGACATGGTTTGTCTCCCGTGTTGATTCCTGATGCCGGATCTAGGGCGGACTTCAGTCCGCCTCCAAGCTTGGCGTGCGACTGAAGTCGCACCTACGAAAACCTGCTTAGCCGAACTTGATGAACATCTTGGAATAAGGGGCTTTGATTTTTCCCAGTGCTTCTTTGACCTTAGCCTTGTCCTGCGAGAACAGGGCAGCCTTGAGGTCTGTCACCGACTTCTGAAGGGCTGCATACGAAGCCTTGAACTCTTCATTGCCGCGAAAATCTGCCGAGGCTTCGCTGACGAGTTTGTTGGCGAGCATTTCCAGCGCACCTGCCTGGGCGGTGAGCTCCAGAAAACCGTTAGCACCGTCGAGGATCTTCGGGCCTTCGATCAGCACATGCTCCATCTGTGCGTGATAGGCATTCATGTGGTCGCTGAACACGATCACGTTGTTGCGAGCGCGCAGCTGGGCCATTACATCACGGGCTTCTTCCAGCGTTTCGTGCGCTTCAATTAACTGCCCCTGGTCGATTTCGGCAGCTGCTTTGTCATATACCTTGCTGACCTCGGCGAGCGAATCGGCAAACTGGGTGTCGCGGTCGTAAGGAGG
Source organism: Uliginosibacterium sp. 31-12 (assembly GCF_030548425.1). Lineage (NCBI taxonomy): Bacteria > Pseudomonadati > Pseudomonadota > Betaproteobacteria > Rhodocyclales > Zoogloeaceae > Uliginosibacterium > Uliginosibacterium sp. 31-12. Next base: position 816,719 of record NZ_JAUOOA010000001.1, read on the forward strand.
CGGCGCCTTGACCATGAATTGCTTGAGGATGCTGGCCCAGGTTGTGCGTGCCTGAGCAATCGCTTGTTGTGCGTCAGGCTGTGAGGCCTGGTTGGTCTTGAAGAGCGCTGCGCGGTAAGGCGCATAGGCCTTCTGCATGGCGTCGGTAAAGGGGTCAGAAGCGTTGGCTATCCCAGTCGCAAGCAGAAAGCTGAAGATCAGGGCGGGCTTGAACATGATGTTTCTCCGGTCAGCAGTAGATAACTGAAGTGTGGCTTCCCCCCGGTAGAAAACTGTTAGCAGTTTGTCCTGCTTTGTAAGCAGATGTTGCCAACGGGAACTTTGGCAACATCTGCATGCACATCACGCCGATTTCATGGTGTAGGCATTTTGGCGGGTGAGCGTGGATCAACATTAGCCTTGAGGCCACCGCTGAAGCTCTTCACATCAAAACCTTCCTGTATCAGCAGGCGAGCCGCGAAGTAGCTCATTTTTCCGAAAGCACAGACGGTAAGGACCGGACGCGTGCGATCCAGCTTGGCAAGATTGGCTCGCAGGGTTGGAAACGGAATGTTGATCACGTTTGCGGGCGCCGGGAAGGCTTCAGCCAGGGGCTGGGGGCGCACATCAACGATCTGCACCTGTGGATCGGTGGGCAATTCTGTAATGTGGCGCACCAGTCCGTCACGACGATTGCAGGCGGTGAACCCGGCGAGGTTGATCACATCCTTGGCCGAGCCGAAAGGCGGTGCATAGGCCAGTTCCAGATGACACAGATCGTCAATCGTCATGCCGCCGAGAATCGCGGTGGCCATCACGTCCAGCCGCTTGTCTATGCCTTCAAAGCCGGTGGCCTGGGCACCTAGCACACGACCACTGTCAGGCTCCCACAAGATCTTGAAGCTGAGCGGTTTGGCGCCGGGATAGTAGCCAGCATGATGCTGGTCATTCACAGTGACCGTTGCATAGGGTTTGCCTGCTGCTTGCAGACGTTTTTCGCTCCAGCCAGTAATGCCGGCAGCCACCTCGAAACCACGCACGATGGCCGTACCCAGCGACCCGGGATAGGGGCGCGCTTTGTCCGCCATGAAGATGTGATCCGCAGCCACCCTGCCCTGACGATTGGCCGGCCCGCCCATGGGCACGTTGACCGGGCTGTCGATCACGCGATCGCGGGTCTGCACCGCATCACCGGCGGCGTAGATCGACGGGTCGGAAGTCTGCATGAAATCATTCACTACGATGTGGCCGCGCGGGCCAAGCTCCAGCCCAGCATCGTGTGCGAGTTCAGTATCGGGTTTGACACCGATGGAGAGAATCACCAGATCGGCGTCCAGCACCTTGCCCGAGTTCAGGTGGCAGCGCAGATGACTTTCTTTAGGCTCAAAACGTGCCACGCCATCGCCCAACGTAATCCCTATGTTGTGACGACGCAGTTCGGATTCGAGTAGTGCCGTCATCGGTGCATCAAGCTGCGGGAAAATCTGCGTCTGCAATTCCACCAACTCAACCGAGAGGCCTTTGTGGCGCAGTTGCTCAGCCATCTCGATACCGATGAAACCAGCGCCGATCACCACTGCACGCATGCCTTCATCCGTGGCAGAGACGATGCGGTCCATGTCCTGCAGATTGCGCAGCGTGAACACGCGATGATCGTCTATGCCAGGCAGCGCCGGGCGCAGTGGTGAAGCGCCGGGGGCCAGCATCAGCTTGTCGTAGCTAATCCATTCGCTGCGACCATCGGCGAGATACTTCACCTCCACGCGCTTGCCGGCTCGGTCAATCTTCACGGCCTCGCAACCGGTACGCACATCAAGCTTCAGCAAGCTCTTGAGACTGGCTGGAGTCTGTACAGCAAGAGCCGTGCGATCGCAGATCTCTCCGCCTACGTAATAAGGCAAGCCACAGTTGGCAAAGGACACGTCCGGCCCGCGCTCGATCATGATGATTTCGGCATGCTCATCAAGACGGCGCGCACGCGCAGCACAGGAGGCCCCAGCGGCTACGCCGCCAATAATCAGCAATCGGTTTGAAGTGCTCATGGCAGATCCTTTCGGCGAGTGAGTGGAAGTTTTGCCGTTCAGTACTTCAACTGGACACTTATCCGGCTGCCTGTGGCAGGCAGATCAAAGGCGCTATCGGCAAAGGCGGGTGGGCCGAAGACAGCAGGATTGTTGGAGAGGCCATAGCCTTCAAGCGGGAACATCCCCAGGCGCAAATCCAATTTGCCACTGGCATTTTCATCGTGATAGGCCATCAACGCGTAAGACCCGGGCGGAACATCCTCAAATCGCAGCAAGGCTTTACCGCTCTGTGCCGGCACGACCAGCACACGAAAGGCCTGCGCCTCCTTGCGGAATGCGTCTTGCGGACGATAAAGGCTTGCCCGCAAGCTGCCACTGGCATTGCGCACACCGGCCACTTCGACCTCCAGCGAGCCACTGGTTGGGGTTTGCGCCTGCACCGTGAGCGCACAGAACAGAAAGAAAACAGAGAAGAGGCGATTCATCGTGCACTCATCCTAGAAAAGGGGAAGCCCAGCGCACGATATCCTGCGCCGGACGGGCACCTGCTTCGCGTGCCACTTCGTTGCCGGCCTTGAAGAGGGCTAAGGTGGGAATACTGCGGATACCGAAACGTGCGGCGATCGCCGGTTGGGCTTCGGTATCCAGCTTGGCTAGCAAAGCACGGCCATGCAGCAAGCGCGCCGCCTCAGCATACATCGGCGCCATGCTCCGGCAGGGACCACACCAGGGCGCCCAGAAATCCACCAACACCGGCAGGCCATTACGCGCAATCACGGCATCAAAACTGTCTGCTGTGAGCACGACTGGCTCAGCCGGAAGAATCGGCTGCTTGCAGGCTCCGCAGATCGGGCCATCCTGAAGACGCCCGGCTGGCACGCGGTTGATGGCCTTGCAGTGGATACACACGATCTCCATCACGTTTCTCCGGTAGACAAACCAAGACGATATTATTCTACTATTTGGTTATATAGCAATTTTAAAACTCAAAAGCTAGTAGCACTTACCGGCACCATGACATATGCAAGTTCGGTCAGTGTAAAGAGTTCGCGATGGCATGGAGTCTGGCTACACAAGTGAAAGTCGCCGATCGTGTATACGGTTCAAGCGCTGGCATGCCCAGGAAAATCAGGATTTCACCGAGCAAGATGAAGAGCTCCTGTTTCACGCCATCAAGCAGACAGCACAGCTGGAGGTCTGCGCCGACAAAGTCGCACCCCTGAATCAGCAAGATCTAGTCAATGAACAGTCAAGCTTGAGGCTGCGAGTACACGATGCCTGGCATAGGGCCAGGCCACGGTGGTCACGCACATCCTCTCGCTTCCGCAAGGTGTTTCAGGCGGCCTTCACGAAGGATAAAGCGGGCCCTGATGTGGGGGCATCGCTCACCGCATTCGGCGTGAGTCAATGGGTGCGCAGGGCTGCCGCGAACAAAAGCGATCATTGCTTATGCATGATTTTGTTATTAGCAATGCGATTTTTATTCGTTCTCTTGATAAGCGGTGTTTCATAAAGTGTCCATGTCGCCTCACTCAACAATGAAAGGACACCCCGATGAAGTTCTCCCCGCGCAAGAAAGTGCTCGCAGCCGCCCTCTTCAGCCTGCTCGGCGCAGCGCAGGCACTGGCTGACGTCACCCTGCTGAACGTTTCCTACGATCCGACCCGCGAACTCTACGAAGACTTCAACAAGGCCTTCGCGGCGGACTGGAAAGCCAAGACCGGCGAGACCGTCACCATCAAGCAATCGCACGGTGGTTCGGGCAAGCAGGCTCGTGCCGTGATCGATGGCCTTGAAGCCGACGTCACCACTCTGGCCCTGGCTTACGACATCGACGAGATTGCCAGCATCGCCAAGACTCTTCCCGCAGACTGGCAGAAGCGCCTGCCCCACAACGCTTCGCCCTACACCTCGACCATCGTTTTTCTGGTCCGCAAGGGCAACCCGAAAGCCATCAAGGACTGGAATGACCTGACCCGCAAGGGCGTCGACATCATTACGCCGAACCCCAAGACTTCGGGCGGTGCGCGCTGGAACTATCTTGCAGCCTGGGCCTATGCCCTGCAGCAACCGGGCGGCAATGATGTCAAGGCCAAGGATTTCGTGAAGAACATCTTCAGCAATGTGAAGGTACTCGATTCCGGCGCCCGCGGTGCCACCACCACCTTTGTCGAACGTGGCATCGGTGACGTGCTGCTGGCCTGGGAAAACGAAGCCTATCTGGCAGTGAAGGAACTCGGTCCGGACAAGTTCGACATCGTGGTGCCCTCGATTTCCATCCTGGCTGAGCCGCCGGTTTCCGTGGTGGACAAGGTCGTCGATCGTCGCGGCACTCGCAAGGTGGCCGAAGCCTACCTGAAGTATCTCTACTCGCCGGTCGGCCAGGAAATCGCAGCGCAGAACTACTATCGTCCGATCGATCCGACCATTGCCAAAAAGTATGAAAAGCAATTTACCAAGGTGAAGCTGGTCACCATCGACGAAGTCTTCGGCGGCTGGCAGAAAGCCCAGAAGACCCACTTCGCTGACGGCGGCGTCTTCGACCAGATCAGCATTCGCTGACAGCACGCGCTGTTCCAAGCCAGGCGAGGCTGCGTGCAGCCTCGCTCTTTCCTGCGGAGGGCCTTACGCCATGTCAAAAATCCTGATCGTTCCGGGCCTGCATGGCAGCAGCCCCGAGCATTGGCAGAGCTGGCTGGAAACAAAGCTCCCGGGCACCCAGCGCATCGAACAGGATGACTGGGCCACGCCCCATCTGCCGCGCTGGGCTGGCGCCATCCGGCATGAACTGGACCGCGCCAAGGGGCATGTCTGGATCATCGCCCACAGCTACGGCTGCCTCGCAACAGCACTGGCCACCACAGGCTATCAGAACAAGGTTGCGGGCATCATGTTTGTGGCGCCTGCGGACCCGGACAAATTCGATGTGGCCAGCTATCTCGCCCACGAAAAACTCGCGTTCCCGAGCGTCGTCGTGGCTTCCAGCAATGACCCATGGATGCGCCTGACGAAGGCCGCCTACTGGGCAGACCTGTGGGGCGCACGCCTGATCAATCTCGGCAATGCCGGGCATATCAACGTGGATTCAGGCTTTGGCGCATGGCAGGAAGGACTCGATATCTTCGAGCAGTTGCGCAAGACGCAGTCCGATCTGCCGCTGGGTACGCTGGACCCTGATTTCCGCTTCGATGCAGGGAAGAAAACGCCGGCCACCCGGAAGTCCCGTCAGTTCAATCAGCGCCTGCAAGCGAACTGGCACCGCTGGCTCTATGGCGACGAAAAACCCGTCGTGTGAAGGCCACCGCCCTCCTCATCCACGGGCGTGTGCGCCACCTCATAACCATTCTTCTCGAGCAAACGCCGGGCTTTGACGAGGCGCTCCTGCAAGCGACAGAAGCGCAGGCTGCTGCGATAGTCATCCGGGCTGTTGGCCAGATCCAGGCCATTGGCGGCTAGCCAGCCACGAATGATGTTCAGACTCTTGCCACCGATTCCCGGCATGCGTGACAGCGTGTGATAGTCCAGCAGCGCGACATCTTCGGGCGTGAAATCACGCCGCTCCAGCAAGGCACGCAATGCGTTGATCTGACGGGTGTTCAATACACCTTCTGGCATGGCGGGAAGAGCTCCTGATGGCAAAGAGGGGTGGAGGGTTTCCTTGATAGTAAACAGGCACACAAGCTGAGCCGAACGAATAAATCACGATGTACTTATTCAACTTTCAGCCCCCTGCCCGCTGAACACCGCACGGCGAATCAGCATCTGCCCAGCCCCCGGCCACGACCGGTATAAACTTTCCTCCTCTCACCACGCCTCATCCGCAGCATGCCCATCCAGTCCAAACTCCCCGCCGTCGGCACCACCATCTTCAGCGTGATGAGCGCACTCGCCGCCGAGCATGGCGCGATCAACCTGTCGCAAGGCTTTCCGGATTACCCCTGCGACCCGGCCCTGCTCGATGCCCTCGCCGCTGCCGCACATGCCGGCCACAACCAGTACGCACCGATGGCAGGCCTACCTGCCCTGCGTGCTGTGATCGCCGCCAAACTCCAGCTACAGCATGGCATTGCAGTCGATGCCGACAGCGAAATCACTGTCACCGCCGGCGCTACCCAGGCATTGTTCACGGCCATTGCATGCGTGCTGCAGGCGGGCGACGAAGCCATCCTGCTCGATCCCTCCTACGACAGCTATGCCCCAAGCATTCTCGCGCAAGGCGCGAAACCGGTGCATATCGCACTCATGGCACCGGACTTCAAGGTGGACTGGGAACAAGTGGAGCACGCGGTGACGCCGCGAACCCGACTCATCCTGATCAACAATCCGAACAACCCGGCGACCTCGGTGTTTTCTGCGGCCGATCTGGATGCGCTGGCCGCGATAGCCGAGCGCCATGATCTGCTCGTGCTGGCCGATGAAGTCTATGAACACCTCATCTACGACGGTGCGATCCATCAGAGCGTGCTGACTCATCCAGCCCTGCGTGCACGCAGCTTCGCGGTGTATTCCTTCGGCAAGACCTTTCACGCCACCGGCTGGAAGATCGGCTACTGCGTCGCCCCGCCAGCGCTCAGCGCCGAGTTCCGCAAGATCCACCAGTTCCTCGTCTTCGCCGTGAACACCCCGGCCCAGCATGCCTTGGCCGCTCACCTTGCAGATCCTGCATGCTGGCAAGGTCTCTCCGCCTTCTTTGCCGAGCGGCGCGCCTTGCTCGCTCCCGGGCTGAAGTCAGCGGGCTTCAAGCTCCTGCCTAGTCAGGGCACCTACTTCCAGCTCGCCGACTACTCGGCAATCCGGCCGGATCTGGAAGATGTGGCCTTTTCCCGCTGGCTGACCCTCGAGCATGGCGTGGCAAGTATTCCGATCTCGGTGTTCTACCAGCAACCACCGGCACAGAAAATCGTGCGCTTCTGTTTTGCCAAGCAAACGCAAACCCTGCAGGCTGCCAGCGCACGCCTAGCCAGGCTGGGAGCCTGAGAAGCGGCTCCCGATCTGCGTCAGCAGGGTGAAGGGCAGCATAGGAGTCTGCTCAATGCCCACCCCCCAGCACCAGGTCGGCCAGTTTTTCGCGGATTTCAATCAGGGAGTGGCGCGCATAAAGCAGCGGCAGCTCGCGGCGCTTGGCCTGATCTCGCACATTGCGCAGGAGCTGGTGATTGATGCGATCGCAGATCACCACCACCAGACCCGTGCCGCTGGGAATCTTGCGGCGCTCGTCGCCAACCTTTCGGCCAGTCCAGTGTTCCGTCACCGTGAAACCTCTCAGATGAGGATTCTGTTCCAGCTCCTGCCTGATCGGATCCACATGATCCGCGCCGACGATCAATGCCTTCATCACACTCTCCCCAAGCCAAGTCGATGGAACCCAGCTTAGGGATAATCTGCAGCGGGCAGAACCATGAATTTATTAGCTGCTTATGCCAATACCTGGCCTATGAAGCTGTTCGCGATCTTTTGAAAGCCTTGGCCTGGCTGGATGAGGAAAAGATAGTTACAACGGGGCTCCGTTTGCCAACGCCGTACAGGAGAAATTGGGGCGACCGTCGAGGTGGCAAAGCGCAATCAATTGCACACCTTTGCGGTTAGGCCTCAGCGCTGGATCGTGGAGCGCTCGTTTGCGCGGCTTGAGCAGTCTCGCCGACGCTCGAAAACCGCGGAGCGTCAGCTCAATACCAGCCTCCAGTTCATACGCCTAGCATTCTTGAGCGTGCTGCTGAAAAGATCCTGAGCAGTCTCCCTGGGCGGAAACTGAATAAGTGCAGCTCGGCCACTGCGGTCATTGGTATGACTCCCCGAGACAGGCTGCATTGCAGGACTAAGCTGTCGATCAACATAGATGGCCGCGGCCGGGTCGGTTCTGTATGCGCGTGAATGGCATGCAGCTTCGAGTCGCGCGTCTTTACGCGATCTTTACGCTCGCCCGTTCGGTATCAACACAAGCTTTATTCAGGGCTATCTAGAGTTCAGGGCAAGAGAGAACGCGGGTTCTCTCCCTTGCCGGAGAACTCTTTCATGTCTGAATTCCTATGTCTCGCATTGCTGGCAGGCGCGTTCGCCTGCGTGGCATTGCTGATTGCGGGCTGCCACAAGCTGGAGGGGCTGAAATGAGCGCCCTTTACTGGATCGCTGGCGGCGTCGCGTTGCTGCTCTTCATCTACCTGCTGGTCGCGCTGTTCCGCGCCGAGGAGATGTCATGAACCACTCATCCGTCTTGCAGGTGGGGCTGTACCTGCTGATCCTGTTTCTGCTCGCCTGGCCGCTGGGCCGCTATCTGGCCGATCTGTTCGAAGGCCGGGTGGCCGAGCGCTGTCCGCGTCTGGCGGCAGTCGCCGGGCGTTTCTATCGTCTGTGCGGCGTCCGTGCCGAACAGGATATGAGCTGGTGGCGCTACGCCCTGGCCTTGCTGGTCTTTAATGCCATCGGCGTGCTTGTGGTGTATGCGCTGCAACGTCTGCAGGTCTGGCTGCCGCTCAATCCGGCCGGCATGGCCGCGGTGGAGCCAGGCTCGGCTTTCAACACGGCCATCAGTTTTGTCACCAACACCAACTGGCAGGGCTACAGTGGCGAGGCGACGATGAGTCACCTCACCCAGATGCTCGGTCTGGCGGTACAGAACTTCCTCTCTGCGGCCACTGGTCTGGCGGTGGCGATTGCCTTGGTACGTGGCTTCGCGCGTCGCTCGGTAGCGGGCATCGGCAATGCGTGGGTGGACCTGACGCGGGCCACCGTCGGTGTGCTGCTGCCGTTGTCCACCGTGATGGCGGTCTTCCTCGTGGCGCAGGGCGTCGTGCAGAACTTTTCCGGCCCGACCGAAGTCATGCTGCTGCAGCCAGTCGAATACAGCCAGCCCAAACTCGGCGCAGATGGTCAGCCACTCAAGGATGCCGCGGGCCAGGTCGTGACCGAAACAGTTACTGCCAAGGCCCAGTCGCTTCCCATGGGCCCGGTTGCTTCACAGGAAGCGATCAAGATGGTCGGCACCAATGGTGGTGGCTTCTTCAATGCCAACTCCGCCCATCCTTACGAGAACCCGACCCCGCTCGCCAACCTCGTGCAGATCCTGGCGATCTTCCTGATCCCGGCCGCACTGTGCTTCACGCTCGGCCACATGGTCGGTGATATCCGTCAAGGCCTGGCGATTCTCGGTGCAATGACGCTGGTTTTTCTGGTCATGGTGGCCATCACTATCTGGGCCGAGGGGCACGCCAATCCCTTGCTCACCGCGCTAGGCATGGATGGCAGCGGGGGCAACCTCGAAGGCAAGGACGTACGCTTCGGCAGCCTGCAATCGGCGCTGTTCGCGGTGATCACCACGGCCGCCTCCTGTGGCGCGGTGAATGCCATGCACGACAGCTTCATGCCGCTGGGTGGGCTGGTGCCGATGTGGCTGATCCAGCTGGGCGAAGTGGTGTTCGGTGGCGTGGGTGCAGGCCTCTACGGCATGCTGGTTTTCGCCATCGAAGCGGTATTCCTGGCTGGCCTGATGATCGGACGCACGCCGGAATATCTGGGCAAGAAGATCGAGTCTTACGAGATGAAGATGGTGGCGGTCGTGATTCTCGCCACGCCTCTGCTGATTCTCGGCGGTACGGCCATCTCGGTGCTGGCAACGGCCGGCGTCTCCAGCATGGCCAACCCGGGCGCGCACGGCTTCTCCGAGGTGCTCTACGCTTTCTCCTCAGCAGCCAACAACAATGGCTCCGCCTTCGCCGGTCTGTCAGCCAACACGCCCTTCTACAACCTGATGCTGGGGCTGGTGATGTGGTTCGGTCGATTTACCGTGATCGTTCCGGTGCTGGCGATTGCTGGGCGGCTCGCCGCCAAACCGCGTCTGGTGGTCACGGCCGGTACGCTGCCCACGCATGGCCCGCTCTTCATTGTGCTGTTGATCGGCACGGTCGTCCTCGTCGGCGCGCTGACCTATCTGCCCGCTCTGGCGCTCGGCCCGATTGTCGAACATCTCAATCTCTTTCACTGAAAGGAAGCATGACATGAGCAAAAAAATTACGCTTCCGCTGCTAGACCCTGCGTTGATTCGTCCGGCCATGCTGCAAGCCTTATACAAGCTTTCACCACGCGCGCAACTGCGCAACCCGGTGATGTTCGTGGTGTGGATAGGCAGTGCGCTGACCACCTTCCTGGCCGTGCAGGCCAGCTCCGGCCAAGGCGATGCACCGGCCGGTTTCGTCTGGGCTATCGCCATCTGGCTGTGGTTCACCGTGCTCTTTGCCAACTTTGCCGAAGCCATGGCCGAAGGACGCGGGCGGGCACAAGCCGAAGCCTTGCGCGGTCTGCGTCGTACCACCTGGGCCAAGGTTTTGAATGAACCACGTTACGGCGCACAGTGGCAGTTGCGTGAGTCCAGGGATTTGCGCAGCGGTGATGTGGTTGTCGTCTCGGCGGGCGAAACCATCCCCGGCGATGGGGAAGTTATCGAAGGCGTAGCTTCGGTGGATGAATCCGCCATCACCGGAGAATCTGCACCAGTGATTCGCGAGGCCGGTGGCGACTTCTGTTCCGTTACAGGGAGCACCCGAGTGCTGTCGGACTGGCTGGTGATCCGCGTCACGGCCAATCCGGGCGACGCCTTCCTCGACCGCATGATCGCCATGGTGGAAGGCGCCAAGCGCGGCAAGACACCTAACGAGATTGCACTGACCATCCTGCTCGTGGCGATGACCCTAATCTTCCTGTTCGCCTGCGTGAGCCTCTTGCCCTTCTCGCTCTACAGCGTGGCGAGCACGGGCCTGGGCACGCCGATCAGCGTAACGGCGCTGGTCGCCTTGCTGGTGTGCCTGATTCCAACCACCATCGCCGGTTTGCTCTCGGCTATTGGCGTGGCTGGCATGAGCCGCATGATGCAGGCCAATGTCATCGCCACCTCGGGCCGTGCGGTCGAGGCGGCAGGCGACGTGGATGTGCTGTTGCTCGACAAGACTGGCACCATCACGCTCGGCAACCGCCAGGCCAGCGCCTTTCTGCCTGCGCCGGGTGTGAGCGAAAAAGCTCTGGCCGATGCGGCGCACCTCGCTTCGCTGGCCGATGAGACCCCGGAAGGACGCAGCATCGTCGTGCTGGCCAAGGACAAGTTCAACCTGCGTGGCCGCGATTTGCATGAAGCGCACTTTGTTCCTTTCACCGCGCAAACCCGCATGAGCGGGGTCGACATCGACGGGCAGGACGCTCAGCAGCATGACATGCGCCACATCCGCAAGGGTGCCGCCGAGTCAGTACACGCCTGGGTGGAGGAACAGGGCGGCGCTTTTCCCGCGCCCGTACAGCACAGCGTCGAAGAGGTCGCCAAGCGTGGCGGCACCCCGTTGGTGGTTGCGGATGGTCGCGAAGTGCTGGGCGTGATCGAACTGAAAGACATCGTCAAGGGCGGCATCCGCGAGCGCTTCGCCGAGCTGCGCAAGATGGGCATCAAGACAGTGATGATCACCGGCGACAACAAGCTCACGGCTGCCGCCATCGCGGCCGAAGCGGGGGTCGATGATTACCTCGCCGAGGCCCGCCCGGAAGACAAGCTCAAGCTGATCCGCGACTATCAGGCCGAAGGGCGGCTGGTGGCCATGACCGGCGACGGCACCAATGACGCGCCCGCACTGGCGCAAGCCGATGTGGCCGTCGCGATGAATTCCGGTACGCAAGCCGCCAAGGAAGCCGGCAACATGGTCGATCTGGACTCCAACCCGACCAAGCTGATCGAGATTGTCGAAACCGGCAAGCAGATGCTGATGACGCGCGGCTCGCTGACCACCTTCTCGGTGGCCAATGACGTCGCCAAGTACTTCGCGATTCTGCCCGCCGTTTTCGTCGGCACCTATCCGCAGCTGGCGCGCCTGGACATCATGCATTTGGCCAGCCCGGCTACTGCCATCTTGTCTGCCGTGATCTTCAATGCCTTGATCATTGTCGCCTTGATTCCGCTGGCCTTGCGCGGCGTGCGCTATCGCCCACTCGGCGCGGCCATTCTGCTGCGCCGCAATCTGCTGATCTATGGTCTGGGTGGCGTGTTGCTGCCTTTTCCCTGCATCAAGTTGATCGACTTGTTCCTGTCTTCCATGGGAGTCGCATGATGAACGCCACAACTCAATCCCAATCCATCTGGCACACGCTGCTGGCCGAATTGCGCCCTGCCGCCAGCCTGTTTCTGGCCCTGACCCTGATCACCGGCGCCGCCTATCCATTGCTGATCACGGGCATTGCCCAGGGCCTTTTCCCGCACGAGGCCAACGGCAGCCTGATTCTGAAAGACGGCAAGACTGTCGGGTCGGAGTTGATCGGCCAGCCCTTCAGCGATGCGAAATACCTGTGGGGCCGGCCTTCGGCGACCGGGCCGCAGCCCTATAACGCACTGGCCTCCAGCGGCAGCAATCTCGGTCCGCTGAATCCGGCGCTTGTCGACACGGTCAAGGCTCGTATTGCCGAGGAGCGTACAGCCAACCCGGCGCAGACCGGACTGGTACCGCAGGAGCTGGTTACCGCCTCGGCCTCCGGCCTCGACCCGCACATTTCTCCCGGAGCAGCCCGCTGGCAAGTTGCCCGTATTGCTCAGGTTCGCGGCCTGCCTGCTGAGCGAGTGCAGGCTATCATCGAGGCATGCTCTGAGCAGCCTGCCTTCGGCCTGTTCGGTGAAGCGCGCGTGAATGTGTTGCAGGTGAACCTCGCACTGGATGCCCTGAAGTGACCGACCAAAGGCCCGACCCCGACCGGCTGCTTGCCGCACTGGAACGCGAAAGCGAGCAGGCTGCGCGTGGACGTCTGAAGATTTTCTTCGGCGCCTGCGCCGGGGTGGGCAAGACCTACGCCATGCTCAACGCAGCCCGGCAGAAGCTTGCCGAGGGCGCGGACGTGCTGATCGGCGTGGTGGAAACCCACGGCCGCAGCGAAACGTCTGCGCTGCTCGAAGGCTTGCCGCTGTTGCCACGGCGCGAGGTGGCCTATCGCGGGCGAACGCTTGCCGAATTCGATCTGGACGCTGCCCTGGCCCGCAAGCCGGCGCTGATCGTGGTCGATGAACTGGCGCATACCAACATCGAAGGCAGCCGTCACCGCAAACGTTGGCAAGATGTGGAAGAACTGCTGGCCGCCGGGATCGATGTGTGGACGGCACTCAACGTCCAGCACCTGGAAAGCCTCAACGATGTGGTCGGCAGCATCACCGGGATACGCGTGCATGAAACGGTGCCCGATCAAGTCTATGAGCGTGCAGATGAAGTCTCGCTGATCGACTTGCCGCCCGAAGAATTGCAGAGTCGCCTCAAGGCGGGCAAGGTTTATCTGGGTGATGCTGCGGAGCGCGCCGCCGACAACTTCTTCCGCACCGGCAACCTGATCGCCCTGCGCGAACTGGCCCTGCGTCGCACGGCAGACCGCGTGGATGCGCAAATGCGCGCCTACCGCGCCGACCGTGCAATTGATCGTGTGTGGCAGACGCGTGATCGCCTGATCGTCTGCATCGGCCCCGGAACGGGCGGCGAAACGCTGGTTAGAAATGCCGCACGCATGGCCAGTCATACGCAGGCCGAGTGGATTGCGGTCAGCGTGGAAACGCCCGACATGGCCGGCGAATCCGAATCGCATCGCGGGCGCCGGCGCAACGCGCTGAAGCTGGCGGCCTCGCTGGGGGCCGAGGTGTGCAGCCTGAGCGCCGTGAACGCAGCAGACGCACTGGTGCGTTTCGCCATCAACCGGAACGCAGGCAAGCTGGTACTCGGACGCGCACGACGCGGCGTCTGGCAACGGCTGCTGCACCCCTCTCTGCTGGATCGGCTGGCCCTGCTCGAACATGAGCTGGAAATCGTCGTGGTTGGCCTACCGCATCACGAAAACCGCAAAGAGGCGCCTGAGCGTCGCCTGCCCGTGAACTGGCGCGGCTACGTCTGGGCCATCGTCATCTGTGCCACCACCACTGCCTTTGCCGCCTTGCTCCTGTCGGTGTTCGACCTGGCGAACGTGGTGATGGTCTTCCTGCTCGCCGTGGTGGGCGTGGCCTTGCGCTTCGGGCGCGGGCCCGGCGCGCTGGCCGCCTGCCTCAGCGTAGCGTCTTTCGATTTCTTCTTCGTGCCGCCACGCCTGACCTTTACGGTCAATGACACCCAGTACGTATTCACCTTCCTGCTCATGCTGGTGGTGGCCCTGGTGATCGGTCAGCTCGCGGCCAAGTTGAAGTTTGAGGCTGTGATGGCTGCCGAGCGCGAGCACCGTTCGGCGCAGCTGGCCGAACTATCACGTGCTCTTTCCGCCGCGCTTTCCACCGAGCAGATCGTTGATGTCGCCCTGCAGAACCTGGCGGGTATTTTTCAGGCGCGCGTTTCCATTCTGCTGCCGGACGCGGAAGCCAAGGTCCGACCAGCGCATGCGCCCGACAGCGATTTCGTCGATCTCGCGGTGGCGCAATGGGTCTTCGAGCATGAGCAGGAGGCTGGTCGTGGCACGGCCACCCTGCCGGCGGCCAAGGCGCGCTACTTGCCGCTGCGCGCACCGATGCGGGTACGCGGCGTACTGGGCTTGCTTCCCGGACATGGCCTGGTACTGGACGAACCGGCCATCACCCGTCAGCTGGAAACCTGCATCAGTCAGATCGCCCAGGCGCTGGAGCGTGTGCATTACGTTGAGGTCGCACAGGAGGCGCTGGTCAGTATGGAGTCCGAGCGCCTGCGCAACTCACTGCTGGCCGCTGTATCGCACGATCTGCGCACCCCCCTGACCGGCTTGGTCGGCATGGCTGATACGCTGGCAGCTCGGCCATCGCGGCCACCAGAAGAGCAGGAAATGATTCAAGGCATGCGCGACACAGCCCATCGCCTGACCGCATTGGTTTCCAATCTGCTGGACATGGCACGCCTGCAGACCGGTCGCATCGAAGTAAAGCGCGACTGGTGTGCGATTGAAGAGGTGATCGAAACAGCCAGTCGCCAATTTAGCGTACAACTGGCATCGCATCAGCTCGAAACCCGTATCGAGCCCGATTTGCCCCTATGCGAATTTGATCCGGTACTGATCGAGCGCGTACTGGTGAACTTGCTCGACAACGCCATTAAATACACGCCGGCAGCCAGCCACATCCGCATCTCAGCCGAATTGGCGGGGCGGATGCTACAGGTCAGCGTGGACGATGACGGCCCGGGCTTGCCGACAGGCCCCACTGAACGCCTGTTTGCAAAATTCGAGCGAGGTGATACCGAGTCCGCACAACCCGGTGTTGGCCTTGGCTTGGCCATCTGTCGCGCCATCGTGAGTGCGCATGGCGGCCACATTGAAGCGCACAATCGGGCCAATGGCGGGGCTAGTTTCAGCTTCAGCCTGCCGCTGGGCGAGCCCCCCGAGGCTGCCAACCTGGAGAAGGATGCATGAGCAGCCGAGTACTGATTATTGAAGACGACCCGGTGATCCGGCGCTTCGTACGCGCCTCACTGGAAACAGAAGGTTGTGAAGTCTTCGAAGCGGATTGCGCAGAGCGTGGCTTGATCGAAGCCGGTACGCGACAACCCGAGCTACTGATTCTCGATCTAGGCCTGCCTGATCGCGACGGGCTCGACGTCATCCGCGACGTGCGCACTTGGTCGCGCATACCCATCATTGTGCTGTCGGCACGCACCCAGGAAAGTGAAAAGGTCGCGGCTCTGGACGCTGGTGCCGATGACTATCTGGTCAAACCCTTTGGTGTCCCCGAATTACTGGCGCGTGTTCGAGCGCAAGTGCGCCGCCAGGCCAGTATGGCCGTCGGTGAGCAAGCCGTATTCGGTTTTGGAGATGTGACGGTAGACATGATCCAGCGCCGTGTAACCCGCGCTGGAGAAGAAGTGCATCTCACACCCATCGAATATCGCCTGCTGACCGTGCTCATGCGTGGCCACGGCCGCGTGCTGACGCATAGACAGTTGATGATGGATGCCTGGGGGCCAGGCTACGCCGAGCGTACCCACTACCTGCGGATCTACATGAAGCAGTTACGCGAGAAGCTGGAGCACAGCCCGGCACAACCGGAATACCTGTTGACCGAAACCGGTGTCGGCTATCGCTTGAAAAATTGAACGTACTGCGACAGCAACCAAGTGGATAGCCGCCGCTAGGCGAGAACAATCCCAATGACCGCTTCGGCCGGGCAGCACGCATAGGCTTTGCGGCCGGTTTCAAAGTGAAGCGGTCATCTGAATGACGGGTTCATGGATAAAGCGACAGACCGAACCTGTCCGATACCTGCCTTGAAGTCCATCAGCGTGATGTCATGGCTCGCGCAAAGCGCTCAAGGTCACCCGTGGAGTTTTGGACGACCAAGTCCAACAGATGCTCCACCCACCCTGAAATGTAGAGCAGCTTAGCCCTGCTCTCCCATGAACGCCTCCGCCCAGCGCCCCACGCGCGGCAGGCAGGCGCGCATGGCGGCTTGCTGTTCGGGTATTTCGAAGTAGCCGGCTTCGTGCAGGTAGGGAAAGCGCATGCGGCCGACGTCCTGCGCGTCGTGACCAAGATCGACTAGGCGGCCGGCGATGCGGTTGTACTGGTGTTCGTAATGCCCTTCGATGCTGCCGCCGAAGACGATGCGCATGAACTGGGAGCCGTACTTGCAGGCGCCGGAGAGGTCTTCCGGGCGCAGGGCCTGGCGCTCGCTGGCGAAGGCGCACCACTGGCGGAAGACGAACTCCTTGGCATGGGCGAAGTGCTGATAGTCGTAGGCCAGCAGTCCACAGTGTTCGTCGATGAGGCTCATGGCGTTTTCGCTCGGGCGCGCATTCAGCGGTAGCCTTCTTCGCGCAGTACTTGCTGCACGACAGGACGGCTGCGCATCAGGGTGTAATGCGCGGAAAGCCTGAGGGGCAAGGGGATGTCCAGTTTGTCAGCCCAGAACTCAACATAGAACAAGGCCGGGTCGGCAATCGAGAACTCGCCGGCCGCGTAAGGCCCGATAAGCTGGGTGTCGAGAATGGCAAAGGCCTTGTCGACAATCGCCCGACCCTGCTCCTGGAGGGCTTCCTTGCCGCTGCCTGCAAAACCCTCAGCATTGAAGAGGCGTGCAAAGCCCTGACCGTGTACGGTGCCCACTACATAGGCAAGGACTTCCATGACCCGTGCGGCAGCCAGCGTATCTTCAGGCATGAGCCGGGCACGGGGATGACGGCGTGCGAGCCAGTAGGAGATGGCGATGTAATCGGTGAGGGACTGCCCATCGTCCAGCACCAGCGTCGGGATGCTGCCCTTGGGATTGAGCGCCAAATAATCGGGGTGCAGATGCTGGCCGGCCGGGATGCTGATGATCCACGCTTCGAAGGGCAGCCCCAGCTCCTCAAGCAGGATGTGGATACCGGTGGTGCAGGACCCGGGCGCCATGTAGAGCTTCATGCGGAGGCCTCGCTGAAGCGCATGATCTGTGGCTCTTCATCGGCAAAGGTAACAATGGCTTCCTGCAGCCTCAGCTCACTGTCGTATGTGTAACGATGCGTCATTTCTACTTCGCCATAGACGATTTTTTCGACCCGTATCAGGGCGCCCTGTGCATCATATTCGGCGCGGAACCAGGTGTTGCGGTTGCGCAGGGCCGCTTCCGGCAACTCTTCAACGAGTTGCAGTGGCAGGCGTACGCCTGAGTAGGAAAGGAAGAAGCGCGGGCTCATGTTGCCGTTCCACAAGGGCTCACCCGCGCGGCACAGCCTTCTGCAGGCGCGGGGGCTGTTGGTGTGCCGATCAGATGGCCGCGCTGCCATGTTTCATCGAAGCCCACCAGGCAGCAGCCATCTTCCAGGCTAAGCAGTGGGCGACGGATCAGGAGTGGTTGGGCCAGCAATGCGGCAAGGGCCTGTTCGGCCGAGAGCTGCTCCGGCTGGATCAGTCCATCACGCACCGCGGGCGCCGCGCGATTGAACCAGTCGGCTACCGGCAATGGCGCCAGAAAGGCCAGCAGGCGCTCGGGCGTCCAGGCCCAGTGCAGCAGATCACGCACTTCAAGCGTGTGACCGGCAGCCGTCAGCCAGGCTTTCTGTTTTGCATTGCCGCCGCAGCCCGGCTTTTCGTAGAAGACGATGTGGGCCATCAGCTTCTCCCGCCGATGGGCGTGTGCAGAGAGAGCAATTGTCGCGTTTGTACTTCGATGCGATGGCGCACGTCAGGATCGATGCGGCGGATCCATTGGCGCGGAAACGCCCGGGTGCCATAACGGGCGCCCGCCAGCATGCCAACGAGGGCGCCAGTGGTATCAGCGTCATCCCCGCGATTGACCACGGCGATCAGGCTGTTCTCGAAGTCTTCGTGATTGAAGAAGTGGTAGAGCACGGTCTGCACGGTGTCCACCACATAGCCGGTGGCACGGCCGCGATAGGCCTGGATGGAGAAACGTGGCTCGAGGGTAAAGAACTCATCGGCGATGGCCTGCACGACGGCCATGCCCTCACCGCGCAGGAGGGCGGCCGTCATGCGTGCAAGGGCCACATTGGCCAGATCGGACAAAGGATGGCCGTGGGTGATACGCCCCTGCGCGAGGCTGTAATCGATCAGGGCCTGCTCGTTGTTCAGGAAACCCAGCACCACCGGCAGATTGCGCATGACCGCGCCGTTGCCCGCATCACCTTCGTTGAAGGCGGCCACGAGGCTGCCCTCCTGCATGTAGCGGCGGATACCGCGCCGGCAGGTGTTGCCACAATCCACCGGCTTGCTGCGCAGCCAGCCCACAAAGTGCTCGGCCACCTCAGTGAGATCCCAGCCGCGTGCCGTCACAATGGCATCCCCAAGCGCAAGCGCCATGGTGGTGTCGTCCGTCACCTGACCGGGCCTCAGGCGCAGCCAGCCACCGCCAATGATCTCGCGGTGGGTGCCGTACTTGGACATGATCTCGCGTGGCGTCATGAATTCCACCGTGGCGCCCAGCGCGTCACCGATGGCCAGGCCCAGATAGGCGCCGAGCGCACGATCGAGCAGGGACAGCGGTGGCGCACCGGCGGCGGCAGATTGATCCAGCAAGGCTTCAGCCATTCATGACTCCTGACTCATGGGGCTGACACATGCGAAGCAAGCATAGCGAGCGGTTCAAGGTCGAAGCGAGGAGCAGAAACGTAGTGGGTACGCTGATCACCGGAGCTTCGAGATTGAGCCGCGCAGGAGCTTGATTCGCGTGTGTCCTAGACGGGACGGTTTTCGTAGGGATTGCGCACCGGCCCCATGGTGGCCACCAGCTCGTCATACGTGCTCTTGATGAATTTGCGGTCGCCCACGAACTTCACGCCCGCATTGACCACTGCATCGAGCTTGCCGCCGGTGTCCATCTTCTTGAGCTCATTCTTCTCCAGGTAGAGCAGCTCGAGCGTTTCGTTGTACACCGTGGCTTCGTCGATCGGCAGGATGTAGAAGGTGGCGCCGGCATAGTCGATAACGTACTTCTTCGACAGATCGATGTTGTCGCAGAAGAGGATGTACTTGCCTGCGGGCGACAACGCTTCGCCCAGCACTTCGGCAAGCAGCTTGAGGTAGCCGAAGGAGAGCAGGAAGCCGGCAAGAAAGATGAAATGCGGCTCGCCTTCGTTGGCGGCAGCCATGACCTGCTCGCAGCACTTCTCAGGCGGGCGCTTCTCATCGGCCATCTTGGGCTGAAACTCAATGGCGATGTCGCCACGGAAGCCGAAGCGTCCGGGGACGGCCGTAGCGCCCTTGAACACGCCATTGAGCAGGCGTTCCTCGGCTTCGAGCACGCCGAACGCGGTCTTATCGATCGTTGTCATGGTGATTCTCCTGTTGGTTGCGAATGAAATCCGCGGTTTTGAAAAAGGCTGCTTCGAGTTGCGTCCTGAGCTCTGCATCGGTCACGACTTCATTCAGGGCGGCGCGCATGCAGTTCATCCAGGCATCGCGTGCCGCCACTCCGAGCGGGAATTCCATGTGGCGCATGCGCAGGCGCGGATGGCCGCGCATGGCCGAATAGTCTTTGCTGCCGCCCATCCATTCGACGAGGAACAGCTCCAGCACTTTCCTCACCGGAGTTAGATCGGCCGGGTGCATGGCGCGGATGGCAGCCGCCTCGGGCTGCGTATCCATGTGGTGATAGAAGCGCTCAGCCAGCAGGGCGATCGGTTCGGCTCCACCGATACGCTCGAAATGCGTCGCCCGCGCGTTGCCGGTGACCGCTACGGGCTGGATCAGTGAAGGCTGGGCGTGCATTTGGGTTTCCTCTCGACCTGGCTATGCCCTGCCCTCAGCAAGTGTCATACCCGCAGGGCTCAATGCCTGAGTGCGTGCGGCGCGCGTGCGAAACGGAGCACTTCAGATACGACACACAGCGAAATGACACTCCTTTCATTCGAGCGGTGTGGCGGCGTGAATGTCAGCTTTGTCGATATCCGGAAATGACTTCGCCGGCACCACGAAGAACTTCCGAAACGACCATTTGGCAAGCTTTTCAAGAAATCCGTGAAAACTTGGCACGCCAGTTGCTGAATGGTCCTCGCACCGACCATGTCTCGCCAACAAGTCGCTTACTTTGAAGAGCAAAAAAGGCGCGAGGGGCTGCATCCGGGGCACGGTAGATCGACTGCTTGTCCGACGTTCCCAACAGAGGACATTTTTCGATTGCAGCAACATCACTGCTCAACGATTCAGGAGAAACAACATGTCAGACCTTCGTCAGATTGCCTTCTACGGCAAAGGTGGGATCGGCAAATCCACCACCTCGCAAAACACGCTGGCCGCGCTTGCGCAAATGGGCCAGAAAATCCTCATCGTCGGCTGCGACCCCAAGGCCGACTCCACCCGCCTGATCCTGCACGCCAAGGCACAGGACACCATCTTGTCGCTGGCCGCGGAAGCCGGTTCCGTGGAAGACCTGGAACTGGAAGATGTCATGAAGGTGGGTTATCGCGACATCCGCTGCGTTGAATCCGGTGGCCCGGAGCCGGGCGTGGGCTGCGCCGGCCGCGGTGTAATCACCTCGATCAACTTCCTCGAGGAAAACGGCGCTTACGACGGCATGGATTACGTGTCGTACGACGTGCTGGGTGACGTGGTGTGTGGCGGCTTCGCCATGCCGATCCGCGAAAACAAGGCGCAGGAAATCTACATCGTCATGTCTGGCGAAATGATGGCCATGTACGCCGCCAACAACATCTCCAAGGGTGTTCTGAAGTACGCCAACTCCGGTGGCGTGCGTCTGGGTGGCCTGATCTGCAACGAGCGTCAGACCGACAAGGAACTGGAACTGGCCGAAGCACTGGCCGGCAAGCTGGGCACCCGCCTGATCCACTTCGTGCCGCGCGACAACATCGTTCAGCACGCCGAGCTGCGCCGCATGACCGTGATGGAGTTCGCTCCGGATTCCAAGCAGGCAGGCGAATACCGCACGCTCGCCGAGAAGGTTCATGCCAACAAGGGCAACGGCATCATCCCGACGCCGATCACCATGGACGAGCTCGAAGACCTGCTGATGGCCCACGGCATCATGAAGCAGATCGACGAATCGCAAGTGGGCAAGACGGCTGCCGATCTGGCCGCCTGAGGACCGAGAGTCGAGGGTCGGGAGCCTTGCCGCAGGCGGGCTCCCGGCTTCCGCCGGCGTAACAAGGTTCTCTTCCCTCTACTCTCGCATTGCGCACAGGAGATGATGAAATGAGCATGACAATCGACGAAAAGAAGGCCCAAAACGCAGCCCTCATTGACGAGGTGCTGAAGGCCTATCCGGAAAAAACCGCCAAGAAGCGCGCCAAGCACCTTAACGTGCATGAAGAAGGCAAGCCGGACTGCGGCGTGAAATCGAACATCAAGTCCCTGCCGGGCGTGATGACCATCCGCGGCTGCGCGTATGCCGGCTCCAAGGGTGTGGTGTGGGGTCCGATCAAGGACATGATCCACATCTCGCACGGCCCGGTCGGCTGTGGCCAGTACTCCTGGGCCGCCCGCCGCAACTACTACATCGGCGTGACCGGCGTGGACACCTTCGTGACCATGCAATTCACCTCCGACTTCCAGGAAAAGGACATCGTCTTCGGCGGTGACAAGAAGCTGGAAGTCATCATGGACGAGATCCAGCAACTCTTCCCGCTCAACAAGGGCATCTCGGTACAGTCGGAATGTCCGATCGGCCTGATCGGTGACGACATCGAGGCCGTATCGAAGAAGAAGAGCAAGGAATACAACGGCCACACCATCGTGCCGGTGCGCTGTGAAGGCTTCCGTGGCGTATCCCAGTCCCTGGGTCACCACATTGCCAACGACGCGATCCGCGACTGGGTGTTCGACAAGGCCGATCCGGACAAGCGCCCGGACTTCGTTTCCACTCCGTATGACGTAGCCATTATCGGCGATTACAACATCGGTGGCGACGCCTGGTCCTCACGCATCCTGCTCGAAGAAATGGGCCTGCGCGTGATCGCCCAATGGTCGGGCGACGGCACCATCGCCGAGTTGGAAAACACCCCCAAGGCCAAGCTCAACGTTCTTCACTGCTACCGCTCGATGAACTACATCAGCCGTCACATGGAAGAAAAGTATGGTGTGCCATGGGTTGAGTACAACTTCTTCGGCCCGACCAAGATCGAAGAGTCGCTGCGCGAAATCGCCAGCCACTTCGACGACACCATCAAGGCCAATGCCGAGAAGGTGATCGCCAAGTACAAGCCGCTGATGCAGGCAGTGATCGACAAGTACCGCCCGCGCCTGGAAGGCAAGAAGGTCATGCTCTTCGTGGGTGGTCTGCGCCCGCGTCACGTGATTGGCGCCTACGAAGATCTGGGCATGGAAGTGGTCGGCACCGGCTACGAATTCGGCCACAACGATGACTATCAGCGCACCACGCACTACGTCAAGGATGGCACGCTGATCTATGACGATGTCACTGGCTACGAGTTCGAAAAGTTCGTCGAGAAGGTCAAGCCTGATCTGGTCGGCTCGGGCATCAAGGAAAAGTACGTGTTCCAGAAGATGGGCGTGCCTTTCCGCCAGATGCACAGCTGGGACTACTCCGGTCCGTATCACGGCTACGACGGCTTTGCCATCTTCGCTCGTGACATGGACATGGCGATCAGCTCGCCGATCTGGGGCCTGTCGAAGGCGCCCTGGAAGAAGTAAGCCCGTGTGAGGAGTGAGGGGAGAGGAGCGGGATAGAGTCCGCGCAACGCCCCTCCTCACTCCCGCCCCCAACTCCTCACTAAATTTTCAGGAGAACTACCATGCCCCAATCAGCCGACAAGGTCATTGACCACGAGAACCTCTTCCGCGAGCCTGAGTATCAGGACATGCTCGCCAACAAGAAGGCCTTCGAGTTCAACCACTCGGACGCCAAGATCCAGGAAATCGTCCAATGGACGAAGACCGAGGACTACAAGCAGAAGAACTTTGCCCGCGAAGGCCTCACGGTCAACCCGGCCAAGGCTTGCCAGCCGCTGGGGGCCGTGTATGTTGCCAACGGCTTCCACAAGACGCTGTCCTTCGTGCATGGCTCGCAAGGCTGCGTGGCGTACTACCGCTCGCACTTCTCGCGCCACTTCAAGGAACCGACCTCCTGCGTGTCTTCGTCGATGACTGAAGATGCAGCCGTGTTCGGTGGGCTCAACAACATGATCGATGGCCTCGCCAACACCTACAACCTTTACCAGCCGGACATGATCGCCGTGTCCACCACCTGCATGGCCGAGGTGATCGGTGACGATCTGAACGCATTCATCAAGACCGCCAAGGAAAAGGGCAGCGTGCCGCAGGAGTTCGACGTGCCCTTCGCCCACACCCCGGCCTTCGTTGGCAGCCATATCACTGGCTACGACAATGCGCTCTTGGGCGTGCTCAAGCACTTCTGGGATGGCAAGGCCGACACCGCACCGAAACTGACCCGCGTGCCGGGCGAAGCCATCAACTTCATCGGCGGCTTCGATGGCTTCGTGGTCGGCAACATGAAAGAGATCAAGCGCATCATGGATCTCTTCGGGGTCGAGTACAACGTCATCTGTGATCCGTCGGAAGTGTGGAACACCCCCACCGATGGTGAGTTCCGGATGTACGAAGGCGGCACCACCAAGGAAACCGTCGAGCGTGCGCTCAACGCCAAGGCAACGATCATCTTCCAGGAATTCTCCTGCGAGAAGACGGCCAAGTTCATCGGTGAGCATGGCCAGGAAGTCGTAGTGCTGAACAGCCCGATCGGCGTTGCCGGCACCGACCGTTTCCTGATGGAGATCTCGCGCCTCACCGGCAAGCCGATCCCGGCCCAGCTGGAAAAGGAACGCGGTCTGCTGGTCGATGCAATGGCTGATAGTCAGGCTCACCTGCACGGCAAGCGCTACGCCCTGTACGGTGATCCGGACTTCCTGCTGGGCCTCTCCGAGTTCCTGCTCGAACTCGGTGCCGAGCCCGCGCATGTGGTGGCGACCAATGGTGAGAAGGACTGGGAAGCCAAGATGAACACCCTGTTCGCCAGTTCGCAATACGGTGCCGCCTGCAAGGCCTACCCGAAGCGCGATCTGTGGCACCTGCGCTCCCTGCTCTTCACCGAGCCGGTGGACTTCCTGATCGGCAACACCTATGGCAAGTACCTTGAGCGCGATACCGGCACCCCGCTGATCCGCATGGTCTTCCCGATCTTCGATCGTCACCACTACCACGTGCGTCCGATCTGGGGTTACGAAGGCGGCATGCGCGTGCTGGTGGATCTGCTCGACGAGTACTTCGAAACGCTGGATGCCAACACCATCGTCGCCGGCAAGACCGACTACTCCTACGACATCATCCGCTGATCACAAGCGGCGCAAAGCGCCGTTTGCCTGAAGCGTTAAAAGCGGGCTATCCATCCGGATAGCCCGCTTTATTTATGGCCTGACGCCTATGCAAGACAGTCTTCATTGAGCAAGACTTTGCCAGCGCCCTGCCCTCATCGCATGGGCTCAGCGTGCGATCCGGATCGCCGGCTGGGGCGGCTGCGTCATGCCGTAGCCCAGGTAGTAATCCACGAAGGTGGATTGCAGGTAGCCCCGCACGGTAAGGCTCAGCCGGTACTCCGGGTTGTGCGCCAGAGTGTAGAAGCGCTTACTGCTCGGCGTGGGGGTGCTGTAGAGCCGCAAGGCGGTGCGATCACTGGTTTCGAGCAGGATCTCTTCGCGCCAGTCGCCCAGCACATCGCCATAGAAGGGCGGAGCCGCTCGCCAGGAGAGGATCACACCGGTCGGGTCGAACAGATGTTGCACCGATTCCGTGGCCGGATCCCACTTGCCGACGTAAGCCGCGCCCTGCTGCGCGCCATCGAGCAGCTCCGAGCCTTCATCACCATCCCACCAGATTCGGAAGTTTGCGCCCGGGGCCTTGTAGGTCAGGCGCTCGCCTTTCACGTTGAAGAGACCGGACGATGGCAGTGTGCTGTCGGTAAGGCTGGTCCAGAATTCATAGCCCGGATGATTCGGATCGATGTCTGCTGCGGAACCACGCGCCACGTCATAGGCAAGCTCGGCCACATAGGGCGGATGCTGGCCCGTGATCAGACGGGTGCCGGACGAAGCATCGTAGAAGTACCACGGGAACTTGCTCCAGATGCCCAGCTCGGATTGCTGGATGCCGAAGCCTTCCAGCCCCGCGTGTGAGGGATCGAAATCGCCGATCTGGAAGCGATCGCCGTGACCCACGCCGTCAACAACGTAACGCAGTGTGCCGTCGCTGTTGAGCGCGTAATTGCCTCCGATGAACTCATCCTTGCCGTCACCATCAAGATCGACCACACGGATCTGGTGAAAGCGCTCCGGTACGGTGGTGACGGTTTTCTCGTTATCCGCAAACCATTTCCAGCGACTGCTCAGTGTCTTGCCATCAAAATCCCACGCCGCGACCATGAAGTGGAAGATCCCCTTCTTGGCCGGCAGGCCACGCGTGGTCAGCTGGGTGACCAGACTCGGATGGACTCCGTCCAGATAGGCAATACCGAATTGCCCGCCGGCCGGACCGTGCTCCAGCAGATCGGTGACCGGCGTGCGCGTGATTTCGGTACCGCTGCTGCCACGGATGACCGAGATGAACTGGTCACTGGCTGCAGTGGAGGTGATCGTACTGCCGTCGGCATAGGTCGTACCGGTAGCGGTACGCACCAGCACTTCTGCTTTGCCATCGCCATCCAGATCGAACACGGTCAGCATGTCATCGTTGCGGTAGCCGGCGATATTTCCAAAGCCACTGATCGAGGCTGGCGGCGAATCATTGGCACCGATGCCGGCCGCCTGGGTATAGGAATTCCCCCCCATATCCACCCGCCACAGGAAACCATTTTCCAGCGAGTAGGCCTCGACATAGCAAGGTAGCCCTGACTTGTCGTTATAAGGCAGACGCGCCACGACAAACTCATAGCGCCCGTCCCCATCCAGATCCGCCGGCCACGCGTGCTGCACGTAATAATCGGCCGGCACTCCGGTCGGTACAGCCTTGAGCGGAATGTTCAGATAGCCGTTCTCGAGCTTGAGGGCGGGCTTGCTAGCTGCCAGCACGCGACGCAAATCAAAGATCGCCCGTACGCTGTAGTTCCCTTCGCCAGCAGTTTCATCCAGGAAGTTGGTGCGGTCCGTAATCGGAGCGGAGTTCAGGCGCTGGCCGTTCTTGTAGACGTTGAAAGCCACATCAGCGCCGTACTCCGTGCCAAGCAAACGCCACGAAAGCTGCCATCCGGTGCCGGAGCGAACCGCTATCAGGCCGCGATCAAGTTTCTCCACCAGACGCGAGCTGGCGCGCTGATAGATCGCGCCCGTGGTTTCGCTCTCAACGCTGTCGTTGTACACCAGCGCGGCCGATGAAGCGCTGCTGGAAGAGATTTCTGAAGCACCGGAAGAGGATGTGGCGGCGCTTGAAGAAGAAGCCGTCGAGCTGCCGGAGGCGGCTGCTGAAGTGGCGGCGGAAGTGCTGGCAGCTTCTCCGCTGGTTTTGTCTGTAGTGCCCCCACCGCAAGCGGCCAGCAATGACGAGAACAAGACGGAAACAAGGAGAGGTCGGGAGAGTGGATGCAGGCTCATTGTATGAATCTCAGGGCAAATAAAGTCCCGGGCAGCCTGGCGAACCAGGCTGCCGGAATGGATACAGCGGGGGTTGGTGCGTCTAGCGGGCGACGACCGAGAAGCCGGACAGCTTCCAGTGACTCACGGTGGTGCGGAAACCGAACCAGCCGGAGAGGAAGGGCGTGGCGTCTGCGTAGCTGAACACGAGCTTGTCATTGGCATACCACTTGAGGGTTGCCGGATCGCTGGCAGTGGCGGCACGCGACACCACACGCACCTGGACCGGGGTATTGGCGACCAGGCTGGTGGCGGCTGTCATGTCACCAGCAGTGTCGTCGGCGGTTCGGCTGGCAGCCGTGGCATAGCCGGTGATCTGCGGTCGGGTGGCGGTTCCGTCATAGCGGCGCAAACGCGTGGTGGTATTGCTGTTGGCGCCGAAACCAACGTAATACAGCGTCAGCGGGTTATAGGAAGCCAGCTTGCCATCCAGCGTCAGATGGGTCGGGTCCGGATCACTACCGGTGGGCACAACCGCGTTCCAGAACATGTTCAGATCGGAAATGCGCTCCGTGTAGGTTTTGCCATTCACCGTCACCGTGTAAGGAATCGGCGTGGCCGTAAAGCGGATCTCATAGTCACCCGAGAATTTCTGTTTGAACCACAGCGTGGCTCCGGCAGGCTGGACAATATCAAGCACGCCATTGGCGGCGGTCACCGTACCGGTAGCGTCCTCCTGCTCCACCTTCCACAGGCTCAGGCCCTGGGTGAAATCATCCGAGGCCAGCACGCTCACCGAGCTGCTGGAGGAGGATAGACCGCTCGAAACTGCGGCGCTGCTGGCGGCTGAAGAAGACTTGCTGCTAGACGCCACGGATGCGCTGCTGGCAGCCAGACTTGAAGAGGATGACGACACTGCTTCCGGACTCCTTTCATCACTGCCGCCACCGCACGCTACAACGCTCAGGCAGAGAGAGGAAATCATCAGAATTTTTGCAAGGAATACAGACTCCCTGGATAAGGACATTACCAACCTTTCGAAGATTTAATAGTCAGAAACAAAATCAAATTGAATCGACATTTAAACCCACGAAAAAGCCAGCACTAAATACTTAAAGAATTGAAAGATATTCAATCCATGGGAGCTTTATCCATATTCGAATAAGCATTTATCCATTTACATGGATAAGCGTGATTCAGGAGTGAATATTCAAGAAAAGAAACTCCAGCCAGTTTTGAAAGCGTGGTGCCCGAGCGGGAGGTCGGAGATGTGTACAGGGACAGGAACGAAACCAGAATCCATAACCCGCCCATTGCAAGCCGTGTTGATACGCAGCCAATGCGCAGGCACGGCATCCAGGCCGGTCGCCGAAAGTTCAGGGCGCTGGCACGCCCAGCAGCGTCAGCAGTCCGTTCTGATCAAGAATGGAAACACCCAGCTCCTGAGCCTTGGCGAGTTTGGAGCCCGCTTCGGCGCCGGCCACAACGTAGCTGGTCTTCTTCGATACCGAGCCACTGACTTTGCCGCCCTGCGCTTCGATCAGCGCCGTGGCCTGCTCACGGCTCAGCGTGGGTAAGGTGCCGGTCAGTACGAAGGTCTTGCCGGCCATGGGCGCTACGCCTGCATCCTGTTGTGGCGCTGCCGCTAACATCCGGCTGCAATAAGCCTCAAGCGCACGCAACTCATCGGGCTTGCCGGGCATGGCCAGCCATTCGGCGAGCGCTGCGAGTACATCAGCCGGCAAATCCAGCGCAGAGAGCTCGATAGGCGTCAAAGCAGCCAGCGCAGAGAGGCTGCTGACCTGGGCTGCGAGCTGCTGGGCGCGCACCGGGGTCAGACGGCGGATATCGAGACGCGTCAGCAACTCGATCATCGTTAATTGCTGAGCCAGGCGCGCCGAGGGCGGGTGTTCATCAACCGGTGTTACGCCAGCACGCACCAGCTCGTCCAGCACGCGTTCGTTATTGGGCTCGGCAAAGAACTCATGCAGGGAATCCGCCACCACCCCGCCAATGTCCGGCAGGCAGGCAAATACCGCACGTGGCGCACGGCGTACGTTCTCCAGCGACCCCAGCCACTCAGCCAGAGTCTTCGCAGTGGACTCTCCGACATGCCGGATACCCAGCGCGAATAGCAGGCGCGCCAAGGGCGGACGCTTGCTGGCGGCAATCGCATCAATCAGGTTTTCGGCCCACTTCGTGGCAACCTTGCCCTGCTGCACGGTTTCTGGTGTCACGCCATCGCGCTCGTCCGCGCGGCGTTTCATCTCAAGCAGATTGTCGAGGGTCAGGGCATAAAGGTCGGCAATCCGCTCGATATAGCCCAACTCGACCAGGGACTCGATGTAGCGCTCACCCAAGCCGTCGATATCCATCATGCGGCGACCGGCAAAATGCATGATGGCCTGGGCACGCTGGGCGCGGCAGGCCAAGCCGCCGGTACAACGCGCGATGGCTTCGCCTTCTTCGCGCACCACATGGCTGCCGCAGACCGGGCAATTCGTCGGCATGATGAACTCGCGCTCGGCGCCGCTGCGACGCTCGGCGACGGACATGACCACTTCAGGGATGACGTCCCCTGCCCTGCGCACGATGACCCAGTCACCGATCTTCAGATCCTTGCGCCGCAACTCGTCTTCGTTGTGCAGCGTGGCATTAGTGACGGTCACCCCGCCCACGAACACCGGCTTGAGGCGGGCGACCGGCGTGATCGCGCCGGTACGGCCAACCTGCACCTCGATATCCAGCAGCTCGGTAAGCTCTTCCTGCGCCGGGTACTTGTGGGCCACAGCCCAGTGAGGCTCGCGATTGCGAAAACCCAGTTCGCGCTGCAAGGTCAGGCTGTTGACCTTGTAGACGATACCGTCGATGTCGAAGGGCAGGCTGTTGCGTAGTGCTGCGATGCGGGCGTGAAAAGCCACCAGACCTGCCGCGCCACTTGCCACACAGCGATGTTCACACACAGGCAGGCCAAAGCTAGCTAGCGTATCGATGAGTGCGGCATGCGTCAGCGGTGCATCCTGCCAGCCTTCAATCGCGCCCACGCCATAGGCAAAAAAAGATAAGGGGCGCTGTGCGGCAACATACGGATCCAGCTGCCGCACCGCACCAGCGGCGGTGTTTCTCGGATTGACGAAGGTTTTTTCACCCAGCTCGCGCTGGCGAGTATTCAGGCGCTCAAAGTCGTCACGCCGCATGTAGACCTCGCCGCGCACTTCCAGCAAGGCGGGCGGCCGCCCCTGCAGGCGCAGTGGAATACAGCCTACCGTGCGGATGTTGTGGGTCACGTCTTCACCGACCTCCCCATCCCCACGCGTGGCAGCCTGTACCAGCACACCATGCTCATAACGCAGGTTGATCGCCAGCCCATCAAACTTCAGCTCGGCGGCGTATTCGATCGCAGCCTCATGCGCTTCAAGCCCCAGCTTGCGCCGCACACGACCGTCGAACGCCTCGGCGCCTGCCGGAGTGGTGTCGGTTTCCGTTTCGATGGAAAGCATCGGCACGGCGTGGCGAACAGGGGTGAGTTCCTTCAGTACCGGACCACCCACGCGCTGGGTGGGCGAGTCGGGCGTACGCAGTTCGGGCTGTGCACGCTCGAGCGATTGAAGCTCACGGAACAGGCGGTCGTACTCGGCATCCGGCACCAACGGCGCATCGAGTACGTAGTAGGCATGGGCGTAGCGGTTGAGCTGATCGCGTAATTCGGCTGCGCGCGCCGCGTCGTCAGCCTGCGAGAACAGGTCCATCGAAACGCCTCAGGAAAACAGGCGCAGGGCGATCAGGCTGCCAGCCGGCATGGACTGGCGCTCCATCTGCAGCTCGAACTGGCCGATCTGGCTGCGGATCAGCTGAATCGAGCGTTCGGTAAGCGGATTGCGGTTGTCATCGACCAGCACACCACCAAGGGAATCCGCCAGATGCTGGGCAAGACGCACCATGCGCTCGAAAGTGGATGCTGGGTTCAGGGCGCGCGGCACGTCCAGCACAAGAGTCAGACCCGGTGTTTGCAGATGCTTCAATTGCTCCACCGAGAACAGCGTGTTTTCCTGGTTGGCCAGTACGAACTGCCCGAGGCCTGCATCATCAAGGGCGTGATAGCACCCATCGTTGCCCAGTTGCAGACCAGCAGCTTCGGCCAGACCGCGAATCTTGGTGCCGGCAAAGGGGGCTGCCGCGCTGACCACATTCACCGCGATCTGGATATCTACTTCGGAGCTGAACTGGTCGATTTCATGAGCGCGGGCCAGTGTGTCGGCCTTAGCCGGCAGGCGTGGCACGGCCAGGAACTGATCGCAGACACGCGCCAGGCGTTCATTGAAACGATCCAGCTCTTTTTCCGTCAGCGCGCCGCGGCGGTCCGCCAGTTGCAGGGTGACGCAGGCGCGATTGATGCTGCCTGGCGTGCGCGCGTCGATCTCGAACCATTCGTTGTCGTTGTCATTCCAGCCGAACCAGGCCAAGTTGCGCTGGTTGCCGGAGAGCGCTTCCTGTTGAGCGGTATACAAGGCAGAGGCGGAAACTCCCGCGGGCGCCTCTATGCTCACGGCGCAGTCAATGGCCTGCAGTTCCCAGGGCAGCGAAGGCTCTTGCTGACGCGGCAGTACCGATGCTCGGGCTGCCATGGCGGGTGTATCACTGCCGCGGCTGGCCGCGCTGGGAATATCTCTCTGCAGACCGGGTTCCATACGCCCCCCGGGCGCCGGTGGAATCACGGCTTCAGCATCACCGTCGAGCAGCACATCGTGATGGGTCGAGCGGAAGGCCTGCTCGGCAGTCTTGCGGGCGCGGCGCTCCTGCCACAGGTTGTAGATCACCAGGGCAAGAATGGCGATTACGCTGAGACCGATCAAACCGTATTGCAGTTCGTTTCCAGACATCATGAAGGCTTGGCTGTTGGTTTGTGCAATAAGGGCGGCATTATCGCATCAAGCGGCCGCAGGCTGGGCAAGCTTGAGCGCCTCTTCCATGTCCACTTCGACCACCCGGGAAACGCCCTGCTCCTGCATCGTGACCCCGACAAGCTGCTGGGCACGCTCCATGGTGATCTTGCTGTGGCTGATGAAGATGAACTGCGTAACGGAAGACATGTGCCGCACCATCTCGCAATACCGTTCGGTATTGGTATCGTCCAGAGGGGCATCCACCTCATCGAGCATGCAGAACGGAGCCGGATTGAGCTG
Organism: Uliginosibacterium sp. 31-12; assembly: GCF_030548425.1. Classification (NCBI taxonomy): domain Bacteria; kingdom Pseudomonadati; phylum Pseudomonadota; class Betaproteobacteria; order Rhodocyclales; family Zoogloeaceae; genus Uliginosibacterium; species Uliginosibacterium sp. 31-12. Next base: position 848,834 of record NZ_JAUOOA010000001.1, read on the forward strand.
GAACATTGCAAACACCAGCGCAATCGCGGTGAGCGCCTTTTCTCCGCCGGAGAGCAGGTGGATGGATGTGTTTTTCTTGCCGGGTGGCTGGGCCACGATCTGCACGCCAGCGTCGAGAATTTCATCGCCGGTCATCACCAGTTGAGCCTGCCCACCACCGAAAAGGCGCGGGAAAAGTTCGCTGAAGTGCTTGTTGACCGTGTGGAAGGTGGCTTGCAGCTGCTCGCGGGTGTCGCGGTCGATGCGGCGGATGGCGTCCTCCAGCGTACCGATGGCGCGCATCAGATCGTCGTACTGCAGATCAAGAAAGTGCTTGCGTTCGCGTGAGGACTCCAGCTCGGCCAGCGCAGCGAGATTCACTGCGCCCATCTCGGCAATTTCGCGCCCGAGCCGGCTCACTTCGCGGCTCAGCGCGACTTCCTTGATGTCAGCCATGACGGTTTCTTCCAGTGGCAGGATTTCGGCGCCCAACTCCCCGAGGCGCTCTGCCGCCTGGGTGGAACCCAGCTCAGCCGCCTGGTGCTTCAGACGCAAGTCGGCCAGCTGTTCTCGCAGCGGCCCCAGCGCCTGTTCGCAGCGCACGCGAATTTCGTCCAGCTGCTTGATGTGCTGCCCGGCACGCTCCAGCTCCTCACGGCGCAGCGCAAGCGTAGCTTCGCGCTGGCGGCGGAGGTCCAGCGCGGTCTGCAGCGATAATTGCAAGGCTGCGTCATCAAGGTTTTCCTGCTCGGAACTCAATTGCAACCGTTCCTCAGCCAGCTTTTCAAGCTGCGCCAGAGCCAGCTCGGCATTGCGGCGCTGCTCATCGAGACGGGCGTTGCTGTCGCGCGCGGCAAACTCGGCTTCATGCCGCAGGCGCTGCGAAGCGGCAAGCTGCTCGCGTGCGACGCGCAAAGCAGCCTCCGCTAGGCTGCTGCGGGCCGTCGCCTCCTGCTGCGAATCCTGCTGGGCAAGCAAGCGTTCCTCGGCCGAGGCACTGGCAAGCTCAGCCTCTTCCAGATGGCTATGCTCGATACCTTCCTGTTTGAGCAGTTCGGCCGCCTCGAGCGCCAGCTTTTCCATGCGTTCGGTATGTCGTGCCTGTTCCTGCTGAGCCTTGACGAAGGCCAGCTGGCGCTCATGCAGACGCGATTGCAGACTCTGAACGGTGCGACGTCCCTCACTCAACGCCTGCTGCAGCGCCTGCAAACGCACTTCTGCCGCCTGCTGTGCAGCACGAGCAGCCTCTTGCGCGGCTTCGGCGGGCTCAAGCTCCGCCTCCAGCAACTCGATTTCGCGCTGACGTTCAATGGCACCATGGGTCCGCGCATCCGGCGCAAACAGGCTCAGGCTACTGCTGGAAAGCATCTGCCCAGCAGGAGTCACCAGGGTCACCCCCGCCGGCAGCACAGAGCCGGCAGCCAGCCACGTATCGAGTGCCGGCACGGCATAGGCACCATCCAGCCAGTGCGAGAGCAGCGCTGCAAGCTCCGGGCGCTGGCAGCGCAGCTTCTCTTCCAGCAAAGGGGCATCGAACAACGGTGCACGCGGTGCAGGGGCTTGGCCAGCCGCCCGCAATAGGGTTACCGGCGCAGGCGCCGGGGGGCTGAGCAGGCGACAAAAGTCCAGATCAAGCGGCCCGATCGCGCCAATACGCTCACGCAGAACAGCTTCAACAGCCAGCTCCCAGCCCGGCTCCACTTGGAGGGATTGCCACAAGGGGGCCGCATCGGCAAGCCCTGCTTCGCGCAGCCAGCCCGCCAGGTCACCTTGATCACGCAGGCTCGACTGCAGGCCGCGCAGCGCATCCAGTCTGGCCCGCTTTTCCGTCAGGCTGCGGCTGATGCCTTGCAATGCATGGCGACTCGCCTGAACGGCGTTTTCAGCGTCACCCTGCTGAGTCTGCACCTCTCCCTGCTGCAGTTCGGCTTCCTGTTGCTGCGCTATCAGCTCGACTACCTCTGCTTCAAGGGCGTTCAGCGCGGCCGCATCTTCGGGCTGCAAAGCGCCGCGTTCGGCCTCCATGCGCGCCCGACGCTGGGCAAGGGATTCCAGCGCACGCTGGCTTGCCAGGCGCCGGGTCTCTTCCACGCGCAGTTGCTGCTCAATCAGGCTCAGATCGCGGCGCACGGCATCCTGGGCGGCAAGCGCTTCACGCCAGCCTTCCTCCGCTTCGGGCAAACGCTCCTCGGCCTCGGCTACCTGCAAAAGTGCCAGCTCCAGCCTCTCCTGCGCGAGCACGCCTTGTTCGGTGAGAACTTCCTGCTGCGTCTGGGCCTGCTGCTGACGGCTGCGCCACAAACTTTCATCCTGCAGCAACTGGCTACCACGCTGCGAGAGGCGGGTATGTGTGTCGCGCAGATTCTTCAGCTCGGCTTCAATACGGCTAACTTCCGCCGTGATGGCAAAAAGCTCAGCCTGCGCCGAACTCACCGCCTCGCTCGTCACCACATGCGCTTCACGAGCGAGGGTGATGCGAGTCTCGGTTTCGACCAGCTTGTGCTGAGCCTCTTCAATGGAACTTTGAGCCTGAGCAATCGTTTCGGCCAGACGGAACTGCTCGACCTGGGCAGTCGTGTGCTTGTAGCGCCAAAGCAGAACCTGTTTCTGGGCCAACTGGGAAGTCAGCTCCTTGTAACGCCGAGCCACTTCAGCCTGCACTTCAAGGCGGTCGATCTGCTGGCCGAGTTCGGCCCGGATGTCTTCCACCCGGGCCAGGTTGTCACGTGCATCGGAGAGCCGGCCTTCGGTTTCGCGGCGGCGCTCCTTGTACTTCGTGACGCCCGCGGCCTCTTCCAGGAAGGCACGAACCTCCTCAGGGCGCGCCTCGATCACCCGCGAAATCATGCCCTGCTCGATGATGGCGTAGGCACGCGGGCCCAAGCCGGTACCGAGGAAGAGATCAATCACGTCCTTGCGGCGCACCGCGACGTTATTGATGAAGTAGTCCGAACCGCCATTGCGGTCCACCTGGCGCTTGACCGAAATCTCGGCGTACTGGGACCACTGGCCTGCAGCCTTGCCATCGGCATTGTCGAAAATCATCTCGACGCTGGCGCGCGACACGGGCTTACGCGAGGTAGATCCGTTGAAAATCACATCCTGCATGGACTCACCCCGCAGGGCCGAGGCCCGCGTCTCGCCCAGCACCCAGCGCACCGCGTCAATCACATTGGATTTTCCACAGCCATTGGGACCGACGATCCCGACCAGCTGACCCGGCGTCAGGATGGTTGTCGGATCGACGAAGGACTTGAAACCGGCGAGCTTGAGCTTGGAGAGGCGCACTTTAGGGAGCGTAACGGAAGGCTAAGGACGGATTCAGGGCAGAACGGCGGGCTATAATAGCACCCGCTCAAGGCTCGCCCGCCTCCAGCCGGCCGGCCTCTCCATCAGACCAAGACCCACTGGCGAAACAATCTTGAACCCCCTGCTCGACCTGCTCCAGCCCTACCCTTTCGAGAAACTGCGCGCCTTGTTCAATGGCGTGAAACCAGTCGATCTACCGGCAATCCGACTATCCATCGGCGAGCCGCAGCATGCCACACCGGATCTGATCTTCAAGGCCATGAGCGACGCTTTCTCAGGGCTGGCGGTATATCCCACAACGGCGGGCACGGACGCTTTGCGTCAGACAATTGCAGACTGGACCATGCGCCGCTATCGACTGCCGGCGCTGGACTGGGCAACGCAGGTTCTGCCGGTCAATGGATCGCGCGAAGCCCTGTTCAGCTTTGCCCAGGCCGTGGTCGATGCCAGCAAGCCTGCAGCGTTGGTGGTGTGCCCGAACCCGTTCTATCAGATCTATGAAGGCGCCGCCCTGCTTGCCGGCGCCCAGCCGGTGTTCCTGAATCAAACACCGGAAAACAATTTTGGCTTCGATCTGGATGCGCTTTCGGCTGACGAATGGGCGCGTGTGCAGCTCTTCTATGTGTGTTCGCCGGGCAATCCGACGGGGCGTGTGCTATCGCTCGATGAATGGAAAGCGCTGTTCGAGCTGTCGGATAAATACGGTTTCGTGATCGCTGCCGACGAGTGCTATTCCGAAATCTACTTCGACGAAGCCCTTCCTCCGCTGGGCGCGCTCGAAGCGGCCAATAAGCTCGGGCGCAGCGGTTTTCCGCGTCTGGTGGTGTTCTCCAGCCTCTCCAAGCGCTCCAACGTGCCGGGCCTGCGCTCTGGTTTCGTGGCGGGCGACGCCAAGGTTCTGGCCGGTTTTCTCAAGTACCGCACCTACCACGGCTGCGCCATGAGCACGACCGTGCAGGCAGCCAGCATCGCCGCCTGGAAGGACGAGGAGCATGTCCGCGCCAATCGCATGATGTACCGCGAGAAGTTTGATGCGCTGGTCCCCCTGCTTTCTCCTGTGCTGGAAGTCAGCCGTCCGGATGCCGGCTTCTATCTGTGGGCGCGCACGGCGGGAGACGATGCCGAATTCGCGCGCGACCTGCTCGCCGCCACCAATGTCACGGTCCTTCCGGGACAATATCTTGCAAGGCAGGCACATGGCCGCAACCCCGGCCAGGGCTTCATCCGCATCGCATTGGTTGCCACCGGGCAGGAATGCCTGACCGCTGCGCAGCGCATCGTGGATCACCTCAAGTAATTTCGTTTACATACACCCTTCACCATCAGGAAAACGCAATGTCCCAACATCCGCTGCAGCCCCTCATCGAAGAAGCCTTCGAACGTCGTGCCGAAATCACCCCGACCGCCTGTGATCCCGTGCTTGCCAAGGCCATCGAGGAAGTGATTGCCGAGCTGGACGCTGGCCGCCTGCGTGTCGCCGAGAAGATCAACGGCGACTGGGTGACTCATCAATGGCTCAAGAAGGCCGTGCTGCTCTACTTCCGCACCCATGACAACGCGGTGATGGACGGTGGCGATGCCGTGCGTTATTTCGACAAGGTGCCGACCAAATTTGCCGGCTATTCTGAGGCTGATTTCCGTGCCGGCGGTTTCCGCGTGGTGCCGAATGCCGTGGCCCGTAAAGGCAGCTACATCGGCAAGAACGTGGTGCTGATGCCGTCCTACGTGAACATCGGCGCCTATGTGGATGACGGTGCGATGGTCGACACCTGGGCCACCGTCGGCTCCTGCGCCCAGATCGGCAAGAACGTGCACCTCTCCGGCGGCGTCGGCATTGGTGGTGTGCTTGAGCCCTTGCAGGCCAACCCGACCATCATCGGCGACAACTGCTTTGTCGGCGCCCGCTCTGAAGTGGTGGAAGGTGTAATTGTTGAAGACAACTGCGTCATCTCGATGGGCGTATATATCGGCAAGAGCACCAAGATCTACGATCGCGCCACCGGCGAAGTCACTTATGGCCGTATCCCGGAAGGCTCGGTTGTTGTCTCCGGCAACCTGCCTTCGGCTGATGGCAAGTACTCGCTTTACTGTGCTGTGATCGTCAAGCGTGTGGATGCTCAGACCCGCTCCAAGACTTCGATCAATGAGCTGCTTCGCGACTAAAATGCTATAAAAAGCGGGAGGCCCGGCGGGCCTCCCGGTCTATCCGGGAGAGGCTTCATGATCTTCGACAAGCTGTTCCAGCTGATGGCCGAGCGCCATGCTTCCGATATCTTCGTATCGGCCGGCGCCCCCATCCATATCAAGATTGACGGGGTTGTCATCCCGATCAATCAGCAGCACATGGAGCCAGCGGTCATCCAGCGCATGGCTTACGAGATCATGAACCCGGAGCAGATCGCGATCTTTGAGCGAGACCGGGAACTCAACATCTCCTTCTCGCGCCGTGGGCTCGGAAATTTCCGCATCAATTTCTTCTGGCAGCGCAACAGCGTTTCAATCGTGGTGCGTTTCATCCAAGGTGAAATCCCCGCCCTGGAAAGCCTCAACCTGCCGCCAGTTCTCTACGACATCATCATGGAGAAACGCGGACTGGTACTGGTGGTTGGTGCAACCGGCTCCGGCAAGTCGACCACCATCGCGTCGATGCTGGACTATCGCAACACCCACGTTTCGGGGCATATCCTGACCGTGGAAGACCCGATTGAATATCTCTTCCGCCACAAGAAATCCGTAGTGAATCAGCGTGAGGTCGGTTTCGACACGCATAGCTGGAATGATGCGCTGAAAAACGCCATGCGACAGGCGCCGGACTGCATCCTGATCGGTGAAATCCGCGATCTGGAAACCATGAAAGCGGCCATCTCCTATGCCCAGTCAGGGCATCTGGTGCTGGCTACCCTGCATGCCAACAACGCTCACCATGCACTGAACCGCATCACCAGCTTCTTCCCGCTTGAAAACCGGCCCCTGCTCTTCCTGGATCTTGCCGTCTCCCTGCGCAGCGTGGTGTCGCAACGTCTCGTCAAGAAGCCGGATGGTTCCCGCGTCCCGGCCGCTGAAATCCTCATGAATACGCGCCACATTGCTGAGCTCATCGAGCGCGGTGAGTTTGGTGACGTGCGCGAGGCCATGGAAAAATCCCTGGCGCCCGGTTCACAGACTTTTGAACAAGATCTCTATCGTCTCTATCGCTCAGAGGTCATTACCCTCGAAGAGGCGCTGGCCAACTCGGATTCTCCGACCAACTTCTCCTGGCTCGTGAATAATGCGCCAACGGAAGAGGAAGCCGCCAAGAAGCCGCTCATGCAACTCGACAGCATTGTTGAATTCGAGCCTGCCGAAGACGATGGCGCCTCCTTCAGTTCGTTTACCCTGCACATGGACGAAACGAGCTGAGTCTCGCCCCACCCGAAACCTTGCGGCGCCCCGGGGCGCCGCACGCATTTTGAAAGTACCTCATGCAAGAGCACGACTGCGGCGATCACTGCGATCATCACGACCACGAAGAGCATGACCACCACCACCATGGCCCGCTGGAGGAGTTGGTGACCGTCCGCGATTTGATCCGCTACGCCACCAGCCACTTCAATCGCGCCGGTCTCTTCTTCGGTCACGGCAGCGTAGATGCCTATGATGAGGCGGTGTACCTCGTGCTGCGCACGCTGCATCTACCCATCGATCGCCTGGAACCCTTTCTGGATGCATGCATCCCGACCGCGGAGCGTGCGGAGGTGTTGGATATTCTCCAGCGCCGGGTTGAGGAACGCATCCCTGCAGCCTATCTGACCCACGAAGCCTGGCTGGGCGACTTCCGATTCTATGTGGACGAACGCGTGATCGTGCCGCGCTCTTTCTGCTTCGAGCTCCTGCGTGAGGGCTTTTCACCCTGGCTTCAGGAAACAGAATCAGTCTCGCGTGTACTGGATTTATGCACGGGTAGCGGTTGCCTGGCCATCCTGATGGCCCATCATTTCCCCAATGCAGCAGTGGATGCCATTGATTTATCAAGCGATGCGCTCGACGTTGCACAGCAGAACGTAGTGGATTACGGCCTGCAGGATGTAGTGCGCTTGATCAAATCGGACGTTTTCGACGCCCTGGCTGACGAACGCTATGATCTGATCCTGAGCAACCCGCCTTATGTTACCGAAGAATCCATGCAGGCCTTGCCCGGAGAGTATCTGCACGAGCCGCGTATGGCGCTGGCCGCGGGCGAAGACGGCATGGACATCGTACGCCGCATCATTGCCGGTGCTCGCCGCCATCTGACGGATGAAGGTATCCTCGTAGTCGAGGTTGGTCACAATCGTGATTTGGTTGAGGCTGCTTTCCCGGCACTTGAGTTTGTCTGGCTGAGCAGTGCCAGCGAAGAAGAAAAGGTCTTCCTTCTGCGCGCTGATCAGCTTCCTGCCTGACTCTTGAGCCGGGAGCAAACCACGATCACCCCGGCCCCTTTACAGAGAAATAAGCGCTTCACCCCGGACTGCCCGAAAGTCGCCGCACTGGATCAGATGAATCAGGCAAACCGAATTGCTTCAAGCATTGCATTCTGCTGCCGCTAGTAATCGCAGCATTTCCGCAAACCGCAGCAACTGATCCGGTACCGGCACCTGTGTGCCGCCGGGAGGCACGATGGCGACAGATCGACCAATCCTCCTCGTAGAGGACAATCCAGACGATGAAGCGCTCACCCTGAGGGCCTTCAACAAAAACAAGATAAGCAATCAGGTTATCGTTGCCAGAGATGGTGTCGATGCCGTTGATTATCTCTTCGGCATGGGCCGACATGCCGGGCGAGACACCTCTGTCATGCCCGCAGTAGTCTTTCTGGATCTGAAGCTACCACGCATTGACGGGCTGGAGGTGTTGCGCCGTATCAGGGCGGACTCACGCGCCAACCTCCTGCCAGTCGTTGTGCTGACCACCTCCCGCGAAGCAGACGACATTCAGGAAGCCTATCGTCTTGGCGCCAACAGCTATATCCGCAAACCCGTCGATTTCGAACGCTTCCTGACCATCGTAGGCCAATTGGGCCTCTACTGGCTGGAATACAACGAGTTGGCCGAGTCTCGTGCCGATTGAGCCAGCCAAGCTGAGGCTAGACGCTCTTAGCCACGCATTTACAGACCTCTGGCGCCAGTCTTCTCAAGCGTATTCAGCAGAGGCTGAATTGCTGAGCCAACAGAGATCTGTGGCTCCGAGGCCTCTAAGCCCTCTTCTTTCTCCCGTCGTTCAACACTCTGGCGCGCTTGCTCAAAGGCCGCAGTGAAAGAGTGGCTCTGCCGCAATGCCTCGTCAAAATAGGCCTTGCCAAAAAAGGTCCAGTCAGCCGCATGACTGCAGCCATGTGAATTGCGATCAGCGCGTGATGCAGTCATGACCAGCGTATGTGCGTCCTGCAAGGGTTCAACGAAGCCGCCGGAATAGCAGGCCGAGACAACAATCACCCGGTTCTGGATTCCCGCCTCGTCAAGCGCTGCGCGCAGGCTTTGTGGCGTTAACTCTCCGAAGCGGAATGGCCACAGATCAAGCGAAAAATGATGGTCAGCCGCGCCATGTGAAGTCATGAAGAGGAACAAAACATCTTCCTCGCGATTCATCTTGCGACCGATATCACTCAGCGTCCGCTGCAGGGCGATTGTGCTGGCTACGGGCCGCTCCTGAACGGTCGCAGGATTGTTCAGTAACACCACACTTCGACCCTGCGTGTTGAAACGCTCTGCAAACAGGGCTTCGACGCTCTCAACCTCACGCCGGAAAACATCCTGTGCGCCATAACCACCAAGCGCCAGCAAATAGAGTTCAGGCACCCCGGCACGTCCGGGGCGAATGGCCGCCAGAGCCCGCTCCAGCAATGCGGGTTGAGCGTAGAGTACTCCCTCATCAGTAGTAGCCTCCCAGCGATTGGTGGCGTTGGCATTTTCCTGTCTGGAATAGTCTGGCACCCACAGACGAACCTGCCCCAGATTCAAGCTCAAGGCCACGACGTACATGAAGCTCACCCCGAGCACTGCCCCCATGCGCTGGTCGGCAGACAATTCCAGAGTGCGTACCAGTGCCACGATGCTGACCAATGCCATCCACACTAAGACGATTCCGTTTAGCGCCTCCAGATACTGTGCCGCGGGGGTACTCTGCAATAACGCGAAAGCGAGCAGCATAGGAGCTTGAATGACTAACCCGGAAGCAAGCAAGGCCAGAACAGCCGCCGAAATCCTGCCTTGCAGGGTGCTGCAGTTCGATACAGCCCAGGCACACAGCAATACGCAGAGCACGCTAAAGGACTGATAAGGCAGCGCATAGGCGTTCAAGCTCCCATCAAGTCCAACCATATAAAGGTCGTAAACCAGGCCTATCAACAAGCCCAGGGCCTGTAGCAGCACAATCTGCAGGATCGAGACGCGCAGACTGGCCACAGCCTTGCTATGAAAAAGAGCGAACAGGAGGCCCGCCTTAAGGTTCTGAGCCAGATCTTCCAGCGCGCGCAAACCGCGCTTTTCCGGCAATGACAGTGGCAAAGGAGGTGATGCGCTGGCCTTGAGGCCACTAGAGGACTCCACACTGCGCAACCAGGCTGAAAAATCTGCATCGTCCGCAAAGCTGCGCCGAGGCACAAAAAATGCGCGATAACCCTTCTGGTAGATCAGCGCTCCTCCGCTATTACACTCGATTCCCTGGAGCGCGGACCAAGGGATATGGCTATAGCCAAGCTGCGTGTCGATGACGACGCCCTCTTCCTCCAGCGCCAGACTAAAAGTCGCTGGCAAATCTGCCGCCAGCCGCTTCATCTTCAGACGCATCACCAGAAACTGCAGCCCACATATCAGCAGGGCGAAGATAGTCAAGACCTGGCCATTCACTCCGGCGAGCAATCCCTCTTCATCAAAGAGCCATCCCAGAAGCACCCCCAACGCGAGCCACACAGGCAGTAGAACCCAAGGGCGACTGCGTGTCGTTCGCTGCAGACGCACTGTACAGGCACCCACAAGCTGCATGCGTTCAGCGGAGTTGTTCTCTACCCTGATCCAGTCAGGGGAAGTCGTATCACTCATTGGCATCAGATCCGGTTATTCCGCATGCATGATGCGGGCTTTCGAGCTGCCCGGCAAGTCAAGCTCAACGCGGCCTTGATTCCCAGATCTTCTGTAGGCGCTTTACGCTGACCGGCATCGGCGTCTTCAGCTCTTGCGCATAGAGCCCCACGCGCAGCTCCTCCAGCAGCCAGCGGAATTCTTCCAGCTGCGGATCGATCAAGCCGCCACGTTGCGTGGCGATCCATTCGCGCTCCCACGGCCCGGCCAGCGATTTCCACTCAGCCATCAGCTGCACATCGCGCGCGGGGTTGTTGCGCATTTTTTCGATGCGCACGTCGATGGCCTTCAGGTAGCGCGGGAAGAGCGCGAGCTTCTCGAAGGGATAGGCGATCAGGAAGTTCTTGGGCAGCAGCTTGCCGATCTGCCCTTGCACGTCGGCCAACAAGTCAGGGAAGCCCTTGAGGTTGGCGAAGCGCTTCTGCAGCGAGGCGTGCTCCGTGAGCAGCGTTTGCACGAGGCGCATCAGTTCCTGCGCGACCAGGCTGACGCGGGTCTTGGCCTCCAGCACGCGCTGGTTGAAGTCGGTGGGATTCACCGGCAGTGGCGCCATCAGGCAAGTACGGATCAACGTGGCTTCGATGAGCTGGGCTTTCAGCTCGGCCTCAGTGCCGAAGGGTATGAATTGCAAGGACAGCGGGCGCAGGCCGGGCAAACGCTCGACCGCCTTGACCTGATCCTTAAGGTTCAGCGCAAAGAGGCGCACCAAGCCTTTGCGATGCACGCGGGCGGCTTCCTCTTCGGTATCGAAAGGCCGCAAGCTGACCGAATCGCCATCGTCATGCAGGGCCGGAAAGCCGATCAGGTTGCGCTTGCCGATCTTCACTTCCAGCAATTCCGGCAGCGGGCCGAAGCTCCAACTGGTGATGCCGGAGAAGGCCGTGTGCTGGCCGTCTTCGTCGAGCATTTCATTTGTAGGGTGCGCATTGCGCACCGCCGTTTGCCCCGGCGCATCCGCGTGCGCAGTGCGCACCCTACTTTCGTCATCTTGCGCAGGCTTGCCCTGCACATTCAGAGCAGCCAGCTGCGCCCCCATCGAACCCTCGATCTGCGCGGCGCGGAAGGCAGCGGCGGCCGTGTCCTTGAGCTTCAGCCGCAGCTCGGCGAGATCGCGCGACTGGTCGAGCACGCGGCCGTGCTGGTCGATCACGCGGAAATTCATGAAGCAGTGCGGGTTCAGGTTCTCAAAGCGGAAGCTGGCCATATCCAGCTTGTAACTCACCCGCTCCTCGACAAAGCGCTGCAGCGCGCGCACCAGCGGCTCGTCTGGCTTGTACTCACCCGCCTCGATGGCATCGAGAAAGGCGCGTGTGCTCTCGCCAATCGGCTGCAGGCGGTGGCGATGGCGCTGCGGCACTGTTTTCAACAGCGCGGTGACTTTCTCCTCCAGCATGCCCGGCACCAGCCATTCGCAGCGATTCGCCGGCACTTGATTGAGCATGGCGACCGGCACGGTCAGCGTGACGCCATCGTCATTGGCGCGCGGCTCGTGCACATATGTGAGCTTGAGGCGCTGACCCATCACTTCGAGCTCAGCCGGGAACTTGTCGCTGCTCGCGCCTGCGGCTTCGTGGCGCATCAGCTGCTCGCGTTCCAGATGCAAGCACTTCGGATTCGCCCGCTCGGCCTGCTTGCGCCAGGCTTCGAACATGCGCAGATCGGTCACTTCGGCCGGGATCTGCGCGTCGTAAAAGGATTCGATCAGCGCGTCATCGACCAGCAGATCGGGGCGGCGCATCTTCTGTTCCAGGCGCTCGATCTCGGCAATCAGGCGCCGGTTGTGCTGGAAGAAAGGCATATTGCGCGCCGCCGCTTCATCGATCTCGCCCGCCACCAGACCATCACGGATCAGCAGCTCACGGCATAGCGCCGGATCTTCCTTGTCAAACCCGCAAGGCCGGCGCGGATAGAGGGTGATGCCATGGAGCACGCCGCGCTCCCAGGCGCGCACGGCGCCCTTGGCTTTTTCCCAGTGCGGCTCGTAGACGCTCTTCCTCACCAGATGCGCGCCGACATCCTCCAGCCATTCAGGTTCGATTTTGGCGATGCAGCGCGCGAAGAGTTTGCTGGTGTCGATCAGCTCGGCCGCCATCAGCCACTTACCCACGCGTTTCGACATGAAGGAACCCGGATGCGGCCAGAACTTGATGCCGCGTGCGCCGTTGAAAGCCCCCACCCAAGGCCCGCTCGCATCCTCGATCTTCACCCCGATATGCCCGAGAAGCCCGGCCAGCAAGGATTTGTGGATGGCCTCGTAGGACGCGCCCTGCCCGCCTGGTTTGGCAGGCTTCTCCAGTGCAGGCTCAGCTTGCTGAATCTGACCTTTGAGCTTGTCGAAGGACTTACTGCGCAACGCAGGCGCAGCGGACTTGGCTTCGGGCTTGCTCTTGGCCGGCACAGTCGCCTCGGCGGCTTCGCCCTTTGGCGTCTTGTGAATCCAGCCATGCTCCGCGCACAACTCGTGCAGCTGGGTATGGATGTCCCGCCACTCACGCATGCGCAGCCAGGAGAGGAAGTTCGTCTTGCACCAGGCTTTCTGCTTGCTGGAGCCTTCGTGGCGCCAGACCTCGTCGGCGGCCTGCCACAGGTTCCAGTACCAGAGGAATTCGCTCTTCGGCTCGGCCTTATCATCCGGCGCAACACGGAAGCGCGCATGCGCCTGATCGGCCGTGCCGGGTTGCTCGGGCGGACGCTCACGCGGGTCCTGCACCGACAGCGCGGCGGCGATAACCAGCACCTCGCGCAAGGCGCCACGATCCCGCGCGGCGAGAATCATGCGACCGATTTTCGGGTCCAGCGGCATCTTGGCCAGCTCGCGGCCGATCGGCGTCAGCTCATTGTCATCATCCACCGCACCCAGCTCATTGAGCAGCTGGTAGCCATCGGCAATCATCTTGCCGCTGGGCTTGTCGATAAAGGGAAAGTCTTCCACCGCGCCGAGGCGTAGCGACTTCATGCGCAGGATCGCACCGGCCAGTGAGCAGCGCAGCACTTCCGGCTCAGTGTGCGCGAGGCGGCGATTGAAATCGTCCTCGCTGTACAGGCGGATGCAGATACCGTCCTGCACCCGGCCGCAACGCCCCGCGCGCTGCTTGGCGGCACTCTGCGCGATCTTCTCGATCTGTAGCAGCTCGACCTTGTTGCGGTGGGAATAACGGTTCAGCCGCGCCAGCCCCGCATCCACCACATAGCGAATGCCTGGTACGGTCAGCGAGGTTTCGGCCACATTGGTCGAGAGCACCACGCGACGTCCGTTCGAGCGCGAGAACACACGCGCCTGCTCGGCCGCGGACTGGCGCGCAAACAGTGGCAGGATTTCGGTGCTCGGCAGGTGATCCTTGCGTAGCGCCTCCGCGGCTTCGCGGATTTCACGCTCGCCCGGCAGAAAGACCAGCACGTCTCCCGGCCCCTCGCGCTGCAGCTCGCTCACAGCCTCGACAATCCCCTCGTACAGATCGCGATTCGGATTACGGTTTTTCGGCGCGGTCGTGCGCACACCGGCGCGCAGCAAGGGCTTGGAGGTAATCTCCTCTTCGTCCTCAATCGGGCGATAGCGCACTTCGATGGGATACAGACGCCCAGACACTTCCAGCACCGGCGCGAGCTTGTCGCCCTGCGCGAAGTGCTTGGCGAAGCGCTCGGCATCCAGCGTGGCAGAGGTGACGATCACTTTCAGGTCCGGCCGGCGCGGCAGAAGCTGGCGGATATAGCCGAGCAGGAAGTCGATGTTGAGGCTGCGCTCATGCGCCTCGTCGATGATCAGCGTGTCGTAATGCGACAACAGCGGATCACCCTGCGTCTCGGCGAGCAGGATGCCGTCAGTCATCAGCTTAATGTAGCTGTCGGCGCTGGTGTGGTCGGTAAAACGCACCTTGAAGCCAACGGTGCTGCCCAGCTCGCTCTGCAGCTCTTCGGCAATCCGCGCGGCTGTCGCGCGCGCAGCCAGACGACGCGGCTGCGTATGGCCGATCAGGCCGGCTTCACCGCGCCCGAGCTCAAGGCAGATCTTGGGAAGCTGGGTCGTCTTGCCGGAGCCGGTCTCGCCACAGATGATGACGACCTGATGCTCGCGGATCGCCTTGGCGATCTCGTCGCGACGCTGATTGACCGGTAGCTCAGCGGGAAAGCTTGGTTTGGGCAGTTTCTCGCGACGGATAGCGCGCGTTGCGATGGATCTCTCTACACGCTCACGCAAAGAGTCAGGAAGATCGGCAACCTTTGACGCACGAACTTTCAGCTCCCGCAGTTGGCGACGCAGGGCCGGCCGGTCACGGGTAAGAACGAGATTGAGCAGATCGGGCAATTCCGGGAAAGACATCAAGGCACGCCAGCAGGCCAAAGGGCTGCTATTTTAACCGCTGCACACTTATCGGCCGGACTACTTGTAGATGCTAGAGAAATGCCCGGCAGGATCCGGTCAAAACGGATCACCGCCGATCACGCAAGCAATACAGCGCGTGTTTCGCCTGGATACGCCAAGCAGAACGACCTATACCGCCAAGGCAGTACGCAACTGTTTGCAGTTCGCCCACGCAGGACGAAGCTGGATCTGATTAGCGGCGACGCTGAGGTGCCGGGCCACCAGGGCCACGACCTTCGATATGACGGAAGGTAATACGGCCCTTGGACAGATCATAGGGCGAAAGCTCCAGCGAAACCTTGTCACCCGCCAGAATGCGGATGTGGTGCTTGCGCATCTTGCCCGAGGTGTAAGCCACGAGTTGGTGTCCGTTTTCAAGCGTAACGCGATAGCGCGAATCCGGCAGCACTTCGTCGACCGCACCATTCATTTCGATGAGTTCTTCTTTTGCCAAAGGGAGTCTCCTGAAAATATCGGGAAAAAGAAAAAGCCCGGCACAGGCCGGGCTCTTCCGGTGGAGCCTTGCAGCGCACATGGCGCTACATCGGCCCCTGCTTATTCAGCGCGAATGTTCGAGGCTTGCTCGCCCTTCGGGCCGGTGATGATGTCGAAGCTCACGCGCTGGTTTTCCTGCAGCGACTTGAAGCCACCGCCTTGGATAGCGGAAAAGTGAGCAAACAGATCCTTGCCACCACCATCGGGGGTGATGAAGCCGAAACCCTTGGAATCATTGAACCACTTCACGGTACCAGTTGCCATCTCTTGAATCTCCTGAAAAAAATTAAAAATAAGGGGATGCCCCCAGAGCGCGGTTAAAAACCAGGTGCTCTGCGAAGCTCAAGACAGCGGGGGTCATGAAGGGAGGAACTACCGGAGAACCGGGGATTACGCCTGACAAAACTGAGCATTACTTGAAAATCGCGTGACTACTGTGCCTGTTTATTCCCGCTTTGGCAAATGTTTTCTTCACCCCTGCCCAATAGTTTGCAGTATCTGTCGCGCAGAGAGCGTTAGTGACAAGGCCATTCAGCCTTCGGACTAAGGCAGAGCATCCAGGGCTAATGCCGCACCTGCTACCAACGCCCGGCCGAGACTGCCAATCAATTCGGATTCGAGTTGCCACGTGTGCCAGTAAAGCGGAACCGCCACCGGCATCTGCGGGGTGACATTCACCAGAAGCCCATCCTTCAGTGCGGCGCGACATTGAGCCAGCGGTGACATACCGTAGCCATAACCAAGAATCGCAGCTTCCAGATAGGCCTCGTAAGCTGGCACAAAGTGATGCGGAAAGCGTGGCTCAGCCCAATCCAGACAGCGCGCCAAATGATCAGCTTGGAGAGCATCCCGGCGGTTAAATACCAGAGCGGGAGCACGCTGCGCAGCAGCAATCGTCAAGCCACGCGGGAAATAACGTTGCGCAAACTCGGGTGAAGCGACGCACACATAAGGCATCTGACCCAGCGGCACAACCAAAAATCCCTTTGTCGCTCTCCCCTCAGAACCAATAGAGCCCAGCACCTCACCATTACGTAAACGCGCCTGAGTCTGAGTCTGATCGTCTACCACAAATTCCAGAGTCAGCTCCGGATGGGCGTGCACCCAATCCTTCAGCGCTGGCAACACCCAAGTTCCAAGGCTGTCGCCATTGACGGCAATTCGCAATTGCCCCTGGGTTGCAGCCGCTTTCATCTCCGGCCACACCTCCATAGCCAACAAGCGGGTTTGTCTCGCAAAGCGCAGCAGCGGCTGAGCGGCCGGCGTAGGCCGCACCGGTCGGGTGCGAAACAACAATGGGGTTCCCACCTGAGACTCAAGTGCACGAATGCGCTGCGACACCGCTGACTGAGTAATTGCCAGCGTCGTTGCGGCCTTGTCGAAGCTGCCCTCGGTAGCAACAGCCTCCAGACACTCCAGCAGCGAGAAATCCAGGTTCATTAGAAATCCTTATGAAACATGATTATTATTCAAGATGCTAATACAAAACGCTATCTCACCTTTAGATTCCTGCTTGGCCGCCAAGAGGGACGGCTCTGGGAGAACACAAATGAACAGCTTCATGCAGGGATTCACAATCAGCGGCGGTTTGATCCTCGCCATCGGGGCCCAGAATGCGCATGTTCTCAGAATGGGCCTTACCCGCCAGCATGTAATGCCAACAGTGTTGATTTGCGCTATTTCAGACGCTTTGTTGATCGGTTTGGGAATAGCAGGCATGGGCGCATTGCTGGATAAATGGCCGCATGCTGTCCAACTGGCAACCTGGGCTGGCGCAGCATTTCTGGCTTGGTACGCGATGAATTCACTTCGTGCAGCCTTTTCACGCCGTCACATGAATGTGGCCTCAAAAGGGGAGCCGATCACTCTGCTGCGCGCGGTCATGTTGATACTTGCTTTCACTTATCTCAATCCCCATGCCTGGCTGGACACGGTGGTGCTGATCGGCTCAATCGGGGCACATCTGGCCGGTGGCGAGCGCTGGATATTCTGGCTCGGCTGCATCACTGCGTCGGCTACCTGGTTCACCTTGCTGGGCTTCGGCGCAGCCCGCCTGACGCCATTGTTTGCCAAACCAACCTCCTGGCGCATACTCGACGCCGTCGTCGGAGTGGGTATGGGGGCCCTGGCCTTCAGCTTAGTGCATTGAAATCACGGGTGGGACGCGAAGTTTGGAAAGGTATCCAAACCGATGCGCTAACTGGGCACAAAAAGCGTGCAGGTGGGTATGTGGCTCAACATAAGGATCGGGCTGCCAGAGCGGGCGCTCGTTCATCACTTGCTCGTGCGCGAGGGGCGGTAATCCCCAGGCTGCATTTGCCATCACTCTTTGTCGACAACGTGTACCTTGCGGGACAGGTTGTTGCCCCCACAGGGCATACATCACCTCTTCGACGGAATTCCGGAGCCCAGGGACAGAATTCCCCCACGAGGCAGAAAAGGTCCGTTCTACACTGCGATGTAGAATGCGCGACCCTTGCGAGCCCACATCATGAACACCAAGACCTACGACATCCGCCCTGGCCAGTCCGTTGAACTACTCAAAGCGCTGCACATCCTCACACGTGACGGCAAGATGAATCAGGACAGCCGGCGCAAACTCAAACAGGTCTATCACCTCTTCCAGTTCATCGAACCCCTCCTGCAGGACGCTCTCAATCACGGTCACGATCTGACCTTGGTAGATCACGGAGCCGGCAAGAGCTACCTAGGGTTCATCCTGTTCGATCTGTTCTTCAAGGAACACGCGCCTCAAGGCCGGATCTGGGGTATCGAAACGCGCGATGAGCTGGTCACAAGCTCGCGCGAGCTGGCTAAACACCTGGGTTTCGGTGGTATGGAGTTTCTGAATCTGTCTGTTGCGGACTCGATCAACTCCGCTGCCCTGCCTGCGCGAATCGATGTAGTGACTGCCCTACATGCCTGCAACACCGCCACGGACGACGCAATCCGCTTTGCGCTGGCACGTGGCGCCCGCCACATTGTGCTGGTTCCATGCTGCCAGGCCGAGGTCGCTGCCACGCTGCGCAAGAACAAGGGGCAGATGCTGGGGAAATCCGCACTCACCGAACTGTGGCGCCACCCGATCCACACCCGCGAATTCGGTAGCCAACTCACCAATGTGTTGCGTTGCCTGCAACTCGAAGCGCACGGCTATCAGCTAAACGTGACCGAACTCGTAGGCTGGGAACACTCAATGAAAAACGAACTGATCATCGCCAGCCATACCGGCCACGGCAAACGTGCGTCAGCAACCCGATTGGGCGAAATTCTGGCGACGACCGGACTGGAAGAGTTACGCGAACGCTTCTTCGTACCGGACGCCACACACTGAACGATTAATCCACGATGCGGTTCAGATAGTCCAGGTCGAGTGGTTTCTGGCAGTCTGCCTCGTCCGCGCACAAGCCTGCTTCCTTCATGCGGGAGGCCATCGCCGCGAGGCGCTTATCCTGGTCAGCCACATGGTCAAGCAAGGCGTGCAGAGCCTTGGAGACTGGATCATCCATATTGCGTGTCACGCCGTAGGCGGAAAAATCGGGTTTATCGCCACGTTCATCTTTCGGCTCCAGAACATGGGCCGGATTTCCCACGGCCGTCGCCCCCGCCGGTATCGGCTTAACCACCACTGCGTTCGAGCCGATCTTGGCTCCCGCGCCAACCGTAAAGCCCCCCAGCACCTTGGCTCCAGCCCCTACTACCACGCCAGCCTCCAGTGTTGGATGACGCTTCACACCCCGATACAAGGAGGTACCCCCCAGCGTCACACCTTGGTAGATGGTGCAGTCATCACCTACTTCAGCGGTTTCCCCTATCACAACACCAAAACCATGATCGATGAACACGCGTCTGCCCAAGCTTGCTCCAGGATGGATCTCGATCCCTGTCAGCACGCGTGCGATATGCGACACACAGCGCGCCAACAGAAAGAGCTTTAGCTGCCAGAAGCGATGCGCCAGTCGATGCAGGAAGAGCGCATGCACGCCCGGGTAGCACAGCATGACCTCCAACCCGCTGCGGGCGGCAGGATCGCGCTGGAGAACACTGGCAATATCTTCTCGGAGATGAGCAAACATGGGCAGTCAGGAAAACACTTGGAGGTTGATGGTAAGCCAGTGCGACTTAATCAGGTTTGCGGAAACGCTCCGGAAACTGAAAACTGTTCAGCATGCCGCGAAAAATGTTGACTTCGTCGCGCTCGAGGCGAATGCGCCCGAACATGCGGCGCAAACGCGGCAACAAACGCTTGGGGTTATCCGGATTGAAAAAGCCACTGGCCGTCATGGTTTGCTGGAAATGGCCGATCATCTGCTCGACTTCATCCACCGTCGCCAGCTCGCCAAAACTTGCCGGCGCTTCGCCCGGCGCCACCACAGCCATGCGCAATTCGTAGCACATTAGCTGCACCGCCGCCCCCAGATTCAACGAACTGTATTCGGGATTGGCAGGAATCATTACGGGCAATTGACAGATCGCCAGCTCTTCGTTGGAAAGGCCATATGTCTCATTGCCGAACACCAGCGCGACGTCTCCGCCTTGATTAGCGGCTTCGCACAAGGTACCCGCGGCCTCTCGAGCCCACTGCATGGGCAACGACAATTCGCGGCGCCTTGCGGTAAAGGCAGCGGCCATGCTTACCCCGGTCAGCGCCTCTTCGAGAGAGTTGCAGACCGTTGCGTTGGCAAGCACATCCACGGCGCCCGAGGCACGCGACTCAGCTTCGGGGTGAGGAAAGTGCTTGGGATTGACCAGATAAAGGCGCGACAAGCCCATGGTCTTGAGCGCCCGTGCAGCCGCGCCGATATTCCCCGGAATGCCGGGTCGTGACAAAACCACACGAAATCGATTCAAAGAGAGGGCTTCAGCCATATATAATGTGCGGTTTCCTTTAGCGCACGCAGCGTGCCACCTGGCTTGCTGCAACGAGACCCGACGCACATGCATCCAATCCTGAATATCGCCGTCAAGGCTGCCCGCCGAGCCGGCACCGTCATCAACCGCGCCTCGATGGAGCTCGATAAGATCGAAGTCCGCTCCAAGCAGCCGAATGATTTCGTGACCGAGGTGGATCGTGCGGCCGAACAGGCCATCATCGAAGTCATCAGCGATGCCTATCCGGAGCACGCGATTCTAGCAGAGGAGTCCGGTGACACCGGAGGTGAGAGTGACTTCCAATGGATCATCGACCCGCTGGATGGCACCACCAATTTCATTCATGGTTTCCCGCAGTATGCCGTGTCCATCGCCCTGGCCGAGCGTGGCATCGTGCAACAGGCTGTGGTCTATGACCCGGCCCGAAACGAATTATTTACAGCCAGCCGTGGTCGTGGTGCCTTTCTGAACGATCGCCGCATCCGCGTAGCCAAGCGCACCAAGCTACAGGAGAGCCTGATTGGAACAGGCTTCCCCTTCAAGCACATGGACAATGTCGATGCCTACCTTGCCATGTTCAAGGATCTGGCCGGTAAGACTGCCGGCCTGCGCCGCCCAGGCTCAGCCGCACTGGATCTCGCCTGGCTGGCCTGTGGTCGCACGGATGGTTTCTTCGAGATGGGTCTGATGCCCTGGGATATGGCTGGCGGCGTACTGCTAGTGACGGAAGCTGGAGGACTCGCCAGCGATTTCGGCGGCGAAGGCGACTATCTCAAGACGGGCAATCTGGTGGCTGGCTCACCTAAAATCTTTACCCAGTTGCTGCAAGTGGTGCAATCGCACCGAACTGAAGCACTGATGGCCTAATTTCTGGCGAAACAACAAAAGGCGACCGATTGGTCGCCTTTTTTTCATGCCTGTGCGCGCTGAAACAATCGGAAAAAATTGTCGGTACTGGCATTCGCTACTTCGTCGATGCTCAGGTTACGCAAGCGCGCCACCTCAGTGGCTACATGCGGAACAAAGGATGGTTCATTGAGTTTGCCGCGATGAGGGACGGGAGCGAGATAGGGCGAATCCGTCTCGATGAGAAGACGCTCAAGCGGAATGCTGGCAGCAACCTCCTTGATCTGACTGGCATTCTTGAAGGTCAGGATGCCGGAAAAGGAAATATAGAAGCCCAGAGCAATAGCAGCTTCGGCTACTACGAGGTTTTCTGTGAAGCAGTGCATCACTCCACCCACTTCCTGCGCCCCCTCCTCCGCAAGAATGTGCAGAACATCCTCTGCCGAATCGCGGGTATGAATCACCAAGGGCAAACCGGTCTTCCGCGCCGCCCGGATATGCACGCGAAAGCGCTCACGCTGCCATTCTGGACGATCTTTGTGCCAGTAGTAATCCAATCCCGTTTCACCAATAGCGACCACCTTCGGATGCGCAGCTAGCAATTGCAGGCGTTCCAGATCAGGCTCCTCACCTTCCGTATTCTCCGGATGCACCCCAACACTAGCAAAGACGTTTGCACGAGACTCCGCCAAAGCCAGTACGCGCGGCAGATTCTCGAGCGTCACGCCAATACATACGGCATGACTGACCTTAGCGCTGGCCATACGCTCGAATAAGGCTTCGCCCTGAACCGCAAGATCTTCAAAGTCGATATGGCAATGTGAGTCCACGAACATATTTGGCCTACCGTTAAACTGAAACCGGGCTTACGCCCGGTCAGAAAATAAAATGTCGAGTACTTACAAGGTATGCGTCGGGCGACTGGACCCTATCGCACCGCCAAGAATCTGTTCAATCTTGATCTTCACCGCAGTACCGCCTTCATCCGGTGCGAACTGCACTCCCACCCCCTGAGTCTTGTTGTTCTGGGCGTTGGCAGGCGTCACCCATACAACCCTACCCTTCACAGCTAGACGCTGCGGATCATCCATAAGCTGCAGCAACATGAAAACTTCATCACCCGCCACATAAGCCCGGTTGGTCGGAATAAAGAGGCCGCCACCCTTTACGAAGGGCATATAGGCGGCATACAAAGCGGACTTGGAGTTGATGTTAAGGGAGAGAACCCCAGCCCGAACGCTCGCCTGTTGCTTGGCTTCCATGAAGAATCCTGAAAATAGTCTGAGACAATGGTATCAACAAGCCAGCATCCATCGCCAGCCCGGGCGACGACTGCGCCCCATGCGAAGAGGCCCGGTCACTAGACCGGGCCTCTCATCATCAGTGCGTGATCAAACCATTACCTGACAAATCCTCATCAGGCTCCACCGGCACTGCTGCCACAGGAGCAGCTACTTCGGCAGTTTCCGGCAAAGGCTCTGGAAGACGCTCAAGGGTCTGCTCCAGCACCTGATCAAACCACTTCACAGGCACGATCTCGATGCGATCCTTGATATCGCCTTGAATGTCCGCCAAATCTTTCACGTTTTCCTGTGGAATCAGGGCCTTGCGAATTCCACCACGCACCGCCGCAAGCAGCTTTTCCTTGAGACCGCCAATCGGTAGCACTTCGCCGCGCAGCGTGATCTCACCGGTCATGGCTACATCGGCACGCACCGGGATACCTGTCAGCACCGAAACCAGTGCCGATGCAATAGCGATGCCCGCAGAAGGTCCGTCCTTCGGCGTAGCTCCTTCCGGTAAGTGAATGTGGATATCACTCTTGGAGTGAAAGTCTTCCGGAATACCGAGCTGGCGAGCACGCTTGCGTACGACAGACAACGCTGCCTGAATCGACTCCTGCATCACTTCACCAAGCTTGCCGGTGGTAATGATCTTGCCCTTGCCCGGCAGATTCACAGCCTCGATGGTCAGCAGTTCGCCCCCCACTTCGGTCCATGCCAAACCCGTGACCTGACCAACCTGGTTGTCTTTCTCGGCCATACCAAAGGAATAGCGACGCACGCCCAGATACTTGTCGAGATTTTTGGCGTTGACGACGACCTTTGATTCACGCTTCTTCAGCACCAGCGCCTTAACGACCTTGCGGCAGATACGCGAGACTTCACGCTCCAGACTACGTACACCGGCTTCACGGGTGTAGTAACGGATGATGTCGCGAACAGCCTCTTCAGTGACCGTAAGCTCATTGGGCTTCACACCATTGTTCTTCATCTGCTTGGGAAGCAGATAACGCTGGGCAATGTTTACTTTTTCATCCTCGGTGTAACCCGAAAGACGGATGATTTCCATCCGGTCCAGCAAGGGGGCAGGAATATTGAAGGAGTTGGCAGTCGCTACAAACATCACTTCAGAGAGGTCGTACTCCACCTCGATGTAGTGATCGACGAAAGTCGAGTTCTGCTCCGGATCAAGGACCTCCAGCAGTGCCGAAGACGGATCGCCGCGGAAATCAGCGCCCATCTTGTCGACTTCGTCGAGCAGGAAGAGCGGGTTACGCACCGCCACCTTGGTCATGTTCTGCAGGATCTTGCCTGGCATGGAACCGATATAGGTGCGACGATGGCCACGGATCTCGGCTTCATCCCGGACGCCACCCAGCGACATACGCACGAACTTGCGATTGGTGGCCTTGGCAATCGACTGGCCGAGCGAGGTTTTGCCCACACCAGGAGGGCCAACCAGACACAGGATCGGCGCCTTGAGCTTGTCCACGCGTTGCTGCACGGCCAGATATTCCAGGATGCGTTCCTTGACCTTGTCGAGACCGAAGTGATCCGTATCAAGGACTTTCTGGGCTTCAGCCAGATCCTTGCTGATGCGGGACTTTTTCTTCCACGGTAGGCCGGTGAGCGTTTCGATGAAGTTGCGCACAACCGTGGCTTCTGCCGACATAGGCGACATCAGCTTGAGTTTTTTCAGCTCGCTTTGCGCCTTGGCCAACGCTTCCTTGGAGAGGCCAGCCGTCTTGATCTTCTTTTCAAGCTCTTCTAGATCGGCCCCTTCTTCGCCCTCGCCGAGCTCCTTCTGGATCGCCTTAACCTGCTCGTTCAGGTAATACTCACGCTGACTCTTCTCCATCTGGCGCTTGACACGGCCGCGGATGCGCTTTTCCACCTGAAGGATGTCCAACTCGGTTTCCAGCTGTCCTAGCAGGCGCTCAAGACGCTCACCGACATTGAAAAGTTCCAGCACAGCCTGTTTCTGCTCAAGCTTGAGCGGCAGGTGCGCGGCAATGGTATCTGCCAGACGGCCAGCCTCTTCAATGCCTGCCAGTGAAGTCAGGATCTCAGGAGGGATCTTCTTATTCAGTTTTACGTACTGATCGAACTGACTGATGATCGCGCGACGCATCGCCTCAACTTCATGCGAGCCGCGCTCATCGTTGCTGATCGGACTCACTTCAGCCACAAACAGCGCCTTCTGCTCTTCGACACGCTCAAGACGAGCGCGCTGCGTACCTTCGACTAGGACCTTAACAGTCCCGTCCGGCAGTTTGAGCATCTGTAGGATATTGGCAATACAACCGATGTCGTAGAGATCGTCAGCCGAAGGCTCGTCCTTGGCCGCAGACTTCTGGGCCACTAGCAGGATGCTCTTGCCTGCTTCCATGGCAAGTTCGAGAGCCTTGATGGACTTAGGGCGCCCCACAAAGAGCGGGATCACCATGTGCGGGAAGACCACCACGTCACGCAGTGGCAGCAAAGGGAGTTCAATGACTTCGGGGGGGAGTTCGGGCTTGTTCGACATGTTGTTTTCCTGAGGACCGCACTCAAACTACATTGGGGCTGTCTGGCGGGATTCAAGCCTTGAAGGCAAGAATCCCGGCTTTCAGTTGGAGCCTGAAACCTTGGCCTGCTCCGAATAAATCAGGAGCGGCTGTGCGCCAGTATCGATGGTGTTCTCATCGACCACCACTTTCTCAACATTCTCCATGCCCGGCAGCTCGTACATGATTTCGAGCAAGACGGATTCCAGGATGGAACGCAAACCACGGGCACCCGCGCGGCGCTTGATCGCGCGACGTGCAATTGCTTGCAGCGCTGCAGGCCGCACCTCAAGCTCCACGCCTTCCATTGAGAAAAGCTTGGCGTACTGCTTGACCAAAGCATTCTTTGGCTCGATCAGAATCTGAATCAGGGCTTCTTCATCCAATTCCTGAAGGGTAGCCACGACCGGAAGGCGCCCAATGAACTCAGGGATCAGACCAAACTTGATCAGATCTTCCGGCTCACACTGACGCAGGGTCTCAGAAACCTTGCTGTCATTCTTGCTGCGCACTTCCGCACCGAAACCGATACCGACAGTCTCGGTACGATTACGAATAACCTTTTCCAGTCCATCGAAAGCTCCACCGCAGATGAACAGGATATTGGCCGTGTCGACCTGAACAAAATCCTGATTCGGGTGCTTCCGCCCCCCCTGGGGAGGAACCGAAGCCACCGTACCTTCAATCAGCTTGAGCAGCGCTTGCTGCACGCCTTCGCCAGAAACGTCGCGCGTGATCGAAGGATTGTCGGATTTGCGCGAAATCTTGTCGATTTCGTCGATGTAGACAATGCCTTGTTGGGCCTTCTCGACATCGTAATCGCACTTCTGCAGCAGTTTCTGGATGATGTTCTCGACATCCTCCCCGACATAGCCCGCTTCAGTCAGTGTGGTGGCATCAGCCATTACGAAAGGAACATTCAGCAGACGGGCAAGCGTCTGAGCGAGCAAAGTCTTGCCCGATCCGGTCGGCCCAATCAGCAAGATGTTGCTCTTGGCCAATTCCACGTCATCAGCCGTACGCGATTGATGACGCAGCCGTTTGTAATGGTTATACACCGCTACTGCCAAAATGCGCTTCGCGGCACGCTGCCCGATCACATACTGATCGAGAATCGTGGCTATTTCTTTCGGCGTAGGCAGATCGCCCTTGTCGACGCGGGCAGATGCATCGCTGCCGATTTCATCGCGAATGATGTCATTGCACAGGTCAATGCACTCATCGCAAATGAATACGGAGGGCCCTGCGATCAGCTTGCGGACTTCGTGCTGACTTTTACCGCAGAACGAACAGTAGAGCAGCTTCTCGCTGCCAGACTTTTTGTCCGTCATATTCAGCCTTCCTTCAAGAATAAGTGTGTGTGATCAAGCCGCCGCTACATCTGAGCGGCTGGTGAGCACCTTATCGACCAGACCATAGGCTTGCGCCTCGGCAGCCGACATGAAGTTGTCGCGATCCGTATCCTTCTCGATCCGGTCCACCGACTGACCCGTGTGATGTGCCAGCATGTCATTAAGCTTGGCACGCAGGGCCAGAATTTCCCGGGCATGGATCTCGATATCTGAGGCCTGCCCCTGAAAACCACCCAGAGGCTGGTGAATCATGATCCGCGAATTGGGCAGCGAAAAACGCTTACCATTTTCTCCTGCAGCCAGAAGAAACGCGCCCATGCTCGCTGCCTGCCCGATGCACAGAGTGCTTACATTGGGCTTGATGAACTGCATCGTGTCGTAAATCGACATGCCTGCGGTAACCGAGCCACCTGGCGAGTTGATGTAGAAATAGATGTCCTTGTCCGGATTTTCGGACTCCAGGAACAGAAGCTGCGCCACGATCAGGTTGGCAGTCACATCGTTGACCGGCCCAACCAGAAACACGACACGCTCCTTGAGCAGGCGCGAGTAGATGTCGTAAGAGCGCTCGCCACGACCGCTTTGTTCCACCACCATCGGCACCAGGCCGAGGCCAACCGGATCCCAATCAGAATGCTGCGTGCTTGAGAATTTCAAAGCCGTCTCTCCATCTTCATCATCAAAAAGTGCCGGCGAGGGTCGCCGGCACCGCCATCATCAGGCCTGCTGAGCTTGCTCCATCAACTCTTCAAAAGTAAAGCCTTTGTCGCTCACCTTCGCTTGGCCCAGCACCCATTCGACCACGTTATCTTCGACCACGGCATCTTCGATGTCACGCAGATGCTCGGGCTTGGAGTAATACCAGCGCACCACGTCTTCCGGCTTTTCGTAGGTCTGCGCAAGATCGTCAACGCGCGCACGAATCTGTTCCGGTTTGGCGTTCAGGCTGTTCTTGCCCACAACCTCAGCAACAATCAGGCCAAGCTTGACGCGGTTCGATGCTTGCTCGGTAAACCAGTCCTTGCTCACCGGCACATTCTTCACATCCACACCACGCTGAACCAGATCACGCTTGGCTGCTTCAACCATGCGGCCAGCTTCGCCATCGACAAGAGCCTTCGGTACATCGAAGGCACACGCCTTGGAGAGAACTTCAAGGGCTTGATCACGTACGCGGGCACGAATGCGGCGAGCAACTTCACGCTCAAGGTTTGCCTTGATCTCTTCGCGCATCTTGGCAGTATCGCCGTTAGGCACACCCAAAGCCTGAGCAAAAGTTGCGTCGACCTCTGGCAATACCGGAGCTTCAACAGCCTTCAGGGTGATTTCGAACTGCACGGTTTGACCAGCCAAGTTTGCGGCGTGATATTCGGCCGGGAAGGTCAGGTCGAAAGTCTTACTGTCGCCCACATTCAGACCACGCAGTGCGGCGTCGAAATCAGGCAACATTTGCCCGCCACCGACCACTACGGGGAAGTCGTTGGCCTGACCGCCTTCAAAGACCTCACCATCCTTGCGGCCGGTGAAATCGATCGTCACGCGATCTCCCTCCTGCGAGGCGCGCTCAGCCTTGACAAAGGTAGTGCGCTGTTTACGCAGCACTTCAATCGTACGATCCACTTCAGCATCGCCAACAGCAAGGCTCGGGCGCTCAATCTCGCTAGCAGCCAGATCACCCACAGCCACTTCCGGAAAAACTTCAAAGGTCGCCACGAATTCCATCTTGCCTTCAACCGAAGTTTCCTTCGGTACGATGTTCGGATAACCCGCAACACGCAAGTTCTGTTCCTGGACGGTCTTGCTGAAGGCCGCTTCCACGGCATCGCCGAGCACCTCGTTGCGCACTTGCGGGCCGTAGGACTGCTCGACCATCTTCAGGGGCACTTTGCCCGGGCGGAAACCGGCCATTTTCACGGTACGGCCCAGATTCTTCAGACGAGCAGCCACCTGAGCTTCGACTTCAGCCAGATTGACAACCAAGTCGATACGGCGCTCCAGCGCGCCCAGCGTCACTTCATTCGTTTGCATGCAGAATTTCCTTGGAACAGAACGGAGGGGCGCGCTGCAGCGATGCCTGTAAATCCGACGCGAAGTCGGCCAGACCTTTTTGTTGCGGCAGCGCCCGGCTAGACAACCAACAAACCCGCGATCCTATCACACTCGCCACTGCCTCCGAGCCTTGCGGGAGGCGCAAAAACAGACAGGGCGCCCGCAGGCGCCCTGTCTGTGCATTCGCGGAAAGCCTGATTACTTCTTGGCGGCCTTCTTGACCTTGCTGGTAGCAACCTTGGCCTTGAAGCCAGCGCCAGCGGAGAAACGCGGCACGGTGGTCGCGGCGATCTTGATCTTCTCGCCGGTCTTCGGGTTCTTGCCTTCACGAGCGGCGCGGGCAGCAGCCTTGAAAGTGCCGAAGCCAACCAGGGTCACAGAATCGCCAGAAGCAACTGTTTCTTCGATCACGGCAACAGCGGCATCCAGGAACTCGCCCGTGGCAACCTTGGACTGATTGGTCTTCTCAGCAATCGCTGCGATCAGATCGGTCTTGTTCATGCGTTATCTCCGGTTAAATTTGGGTGTGCATTTCTGCAGGGCCGAGTATAGAGCCAAGTTTGCTGCTGTGTAGCCCCTCTGGCCTACAAACGGCATTTTTTTGTCCGATTCCCGCACTGTTTGGGTTTTTCGCCCACAACGCTTTGCCCAATCAGGCATCTAGGGGCTTCGAAAACAACCGCCCCTGCCAAGTCTCACGCTCCGCCAAGCGCACATCCAGGCGCTTTGGAAAGGCAGATAGACGCATCCCCCAGTCCGGCGACAGGCGCAACCGGGGCGGCACTTCGCTCCCAAGGCGCTGCACCTTGATTGAGGACGGCAGCAGTTCCAGCATATCGATGACACGATCCAAATAAAGTCCGGGCTCAAGCAGGGGGACACTCTCAGGCGCACGCTGGTACTGAATCGCCAAGCGCGTATGACGAACGATCTGCAACTGATGGAATTTCAACGCATCGAGTGGCAAACGCGACAATTGACGGGCTCCCGTCAGTAGACTCTCGCGCGTTTCACCTGGCAAACCAAGGAGCAGGTGACCGGTGAGGAACAAACCGCGCGTTGCGGCGCGACGAATGGCATCCTGGGTACAGGCAAAATCGTGACCACGCAGGCATTCGGCGAGCACGGCGTCCGAACAAGACTCTATGCCGATTTCCAGCTCAATGGTTTTGCTTCGGGCCAGCGACGCCAGATAATCAAGCACCTCATCAGGAAGACAGTCCGGCCGGGTACCAATGACCAAGCCTCCTATTTCAGGATGATTCAAGGCTTCGGCATAAATCGCCTTGAGGTGATCAAGATCGCCGTAAGTATTTGAATAAGCCTGGAAGTAGGCAAGAAACTGCTTGGTTTCCGGATAGCGCCGGCGCATGAAGCTTAGGCCGGTATCAATCTGATCAGCCAAGAGAACTTGCTCGCGCAAATAGGAGGGCGTGAAACCTTCGTTGTTGCAGAAACTACAGCCTCCCTGCCCCAACGCTCCATCGCGATTGGGGCAAGTAAAACCTGCGTCGATACTGATTTTCTGCAGACGACCGCCGTGCGTGCGCTTCACCCAGTCGTTGTACGCATGGTAACGACGGCCTGCATATTCAGCCGGAATGGCTTTTAGCGCAGACACGAATTACAGATCCGCCTCGACAAGGTTGCCCTTGAGCTCCATCCAGGCTCGACGTCCCGAGGCTTCGCCCTTACCCATTAACAGATCGAAGAGCTTTGAGGTCGCAGCCGTAGCCCCAGCATCGAGGGTGACAGGCAGAACGCGTCGAGTAGCTGGCTCCATGGCCGTTTCCTTGAGCTGGGCCGGCTGCATTTCACCCAAGCCCTTGAACCGACCGACCTCCAATTGATCGGCGCGATACCCCTCCTTGGCAAGGCGATCGCGGATAGAAACCAGTTCATGTTCGTCCAGCGCATAAAAACGACGCGCCGGACGCTTTTTACCTTGTGCTGGCACATCAATCCGATACAAAGGTGGCAGGGCGATGTAAACATGCCCTGCCTCAACCAGCTTGGGAAAGTGGCGCAGAAAAAGCGTGAGCAACAGTGTCTGGATGTGCGAGCCATCGACGTCAGCATCAGCCATGATGATGACCTTACCGTAGCGCAGATTGGTCAGCACTGAAGCTGCGGCTTCGGGCGTATGCGGATCAACACCGATAGCGACGGATACATCGTGGATCTCTGCATTCGCGAAGAGACGATTCGGATCAATTTCCCAAGCATTCTGAACCTTGCCACGCAGCGGCAAGATGGCCTGAGTTTCGCGGTCGCGAGCGAGTTTGGCGGAGCCACCGGCAGAGTCGCCTTCGACCAGATACAGTTCGTTGTCGACGATGTTCTCAGACTCGCAATCGGCGAGCTTGCCGGGCAGCACGGCCACACCGCTACTCTTGCGTTTCTCGACCTTCTGCGCGTCTTTAAGGCGCGACTGAGCCTGCTTGATCGCCACCTCGGCAATCGCCTTGCCATGCTCGACATTCTGGTTCAGCCAGGCTTCGAAGGGATGCAGCAGCATGCTGGAAACCAGCTTCACGGCTTCGCGTGAATTGAGCTTCTCCTTCACTTGCCCCTGAAACTGAGGGTCGAGGATGCGTGCCGAAAGCACGTAGCTCATCTTGCCGCAGACATCTTCCTGCTGCAGTTTGACACCTTTAGGCAGCAGGCTGTGGTGCTCGATGAAACTCTTCACCGCTTCAAACACCCCGGCACGCAAGCCGGATTCGTGAGTGCCGCCAGCCACGGTGGGAATCAAGTTGACGTAGCTTTCGCCCAATTGCTGGCCGTCAAACCAACCAAAGGCCCAGGCAGCGCCTTCGCCCACGGCGAAGTCTTCGTCCTCGCCGGCGTATTTCTCAGCCGAGTAGATCGGTGCAACCGATTCAGCCCCAACCATCATCTCGCGCAGGTAGCCCGGCAGACCTTCCTGATAGCGCCAATCCTGTTTGATGAAAGAGCCGTCAGCCTGCTCGATCTCCAGATAGACACGCACACCCGGCAAGAGCACAGCCTTGGAGCGCAAGAGACGCTCCAGCTCATTCATCGGCACCTTGGGGGAGTCGAAGTACTTGCCATCAGGCCAGACCTTGACGCGAGTGCCGGTCTGGCGACCACAGCTACCGGCTTCGACAATCTGGCCAATGTCACGACCACCGTCAGCAAAAGCGATCTGATAGATCTTGCCTTCACGGCGCACTTCGACTTCCACACGCAGTGACAAGGCGGTAGTCACTGCCACACCCACTCCGTGCAGGCCGCCTGAGAAAGCATAGGCGGAATTGCCGGACTTCTTGTCGAACTTCCCCCCCGCGTGGAGCGCCGTATAAGCCAGCACCACGACCGGGACTTTCTCCTCCGGATGAAGGCCTACCGGGATACCGCGGCCGTCATCGGTCACGGTGATCGAGCCATCGCGTAGCATCAACACATGAATGTTCTTGGCAAAACCACCCAGCGCCTCATCAGCCGCGTTGTCGATGACCTCCTGGATCATGTGGCAGGGCGAATCGGTGCGGGTGTACATGCCGGGACGCTCACGCACCGGCTCCAGCCCCTTGAGGACACGGAAGGAAGATTCGTCGTACTGCTTCTGGCTCATGGCGACTTGGCAAGAATGAAACGAGGCACGCATTTTTCCATATCGGGGCGCGCTTCGCTGGGCTTTATACTGGGTTCAAGTTTGCCTTGCAGGATCACGTTAATCCGGTAATAACCGGAATCCGGAAATCATGCCCAAGCACCGCATCCACGCCCGCCAGTTGCTGATCAACGAAGACCTCCCCTGGGATGTCTATGACGAATCAGGGCAACTACTGCTCTGCAAGGGCTTTCGCATCTCCCGCGAATCCCAGCGGGAAGTGCTGATGGCGCGTGGCCTGTACGTGGATGAACTGGTACTGAGTCCGCAGCGCTCCACAGATGACAACAAGGGCTACAACCCCTTCCGCGTCTGGGACAGCATCATTGATGAACTGGAGGTGCTACTGCGTGACATCCGCTTGGAAAAGGATTTTTGCGAGCAGATCTCCGGCTTGGCCAAGCTGATCCAGGAGCTCGCCCGGCGTAGCCCGGACATTGCCCTCGCAGCCATCATCCTGACCAACCAGCGGCGCTATCCGATCATTCACAGCGTGCATGTAGCGGTCCTTAGCGAACTGGTCGCAGCGCGCTTGGAGTGGCTGCCGGACCGGCGAATAAGCCTGATCTGTGCCGCCCTCACCCAGAATCTGGCCATGATTGAGCTGCAGATGAAGCTGTGTCATCAGCGCATCGCCCCCTCTACAGCTCAGCGCCAGGAAATTCAGCGCCACCCCAAACTGGCCCACGAAATGCTGCAGTCAGCAGGCGTCAAGGATCCGATCTGGTTGCATGCGGTTCTGGAGCACCACGAACTCAATGGCGGTGGCGGCTACCCCTTCGGGATCGTGGCGCCCTGCGAAGAAGCGCTGCTGATCCAGACCACGGATATATTTTCTGCCAAGGTCAGTCCGCGCGCAGCGCGCAAACCCGTCACTCCGCAGGAAGCCGCCCGCTCGCTGTACCTGGGCTCAGACAAAGGAACAACGAATCGCTATGTGGCGGTACTAATCAAGGAAATCGGCATCTTCCCGCCTGGCACTTTCGTCACGCTCTCCAATGGCGAGTTGGCGCTGGTCACCCGACGCGGAGCCGGGGCCAACACTCCGGAGGTGTTAAGCCTGATCAGTCCGCAAGGCACGTCCTATATGGATCCGATCCAGCGCAACACCTCGCGCAAGCCTTATGACATCGCAACCGTAATACCGCGCGATCAGGTCAAGGTGCAGATCAATCCAGAGCGGATCTGGCGAATCTGATCAAGCGGAAGGTACGGCCTCCTGCGGTGGCAACCACAGGCAGGGGCCCTTCTTGCCGATATCGGCAAGCACTTTCTCATGCTCAGCCACCTCAAAATCGCTGGCACGCAGCACCCGCAGCGGTCGCCGCTCACCGTCCAGTACCAGACTGCTGGCAGTAGTCGTAGGTGCATCATCCAGACCGATGGTGAGGCTCTCTTGGCCACGCGTCATGGCCAGGTAAACCTCGGCCAGCAACTCCGCGTCAAGCAAGGCGCCGTGCAAGGTACGGTGCGCGTTGTTGATCGCATAACGATCGCACAGCGCATCCAGTGAGGCTTTCTTGCCCGGGAACATTTCCTTGGCGACCTTCACCGTATCGATCACCTGTGGGCACAACACGCTCACCTTGGTACGCTGCAGCCGCTCCTGCTCCATATTCAGGAAGCCGATATCGAAACTGGCGTTATGAATGATCAGTTCTGCGCCAGCTACAAACGCCTCGAATTCAGCAGCGACTGCAGCATAGAGCGGCTTGTCAGCGAGAAAGGCGTCCGACAAGCCGTGAATTCGCTCAGAGTCACCGACATCACGCTCCGGATTCAGATAGACGTGGTAAGTGCGACCAGTCAGGCGCCGGTCTTCCATTTCCACGCAACCGATTTCCACCACCCGATCGGCGCCGCTGCGCCAATCCAGGCCGGTGGTTTCGGTATCGAGGAAAATCTGTCTCATTCGGCGGCAGACACCACGCTCAGCAGCTCGCGGTAAATGCTCACGAACTCTGTGGCATTCAGCGCTGCCGAACCGATCAGACCACCATCCACATCCGGCATCGAGAAGATCGACACAGCATTGGCAGACTTCACGCTGCCACCGTAAATGATCGGCAGACGCGCAGCGAAATCCTTATCGCGAATCGCAACGCGATGGCGCAGAAACTCATGCTCGGCCTGGATGATCTCGGGCGTGGCGGCAATACCGGTACCGATGGCCCAACGAGGTTCGTAAGCCAACACGATCTTGTCATGAGCGGTACGGATGTAGCCAAAGGCAGCATCGAGCTGGCGCGCCAGAACGTCATGAGTGCGGCCCGTGTCACGCTCTTCAGCAGTTTCACCGACGCAGATGACCGGAATCAGACCCGCATCGATAGCCGCCAGTGCCTTGCGGCCCATCAGACCATCATTCTCTCCCTGGTACTGGCGTCGCTCGGAGTGGCCAATGATCGCGAAGCTGCCACCAAGTTCTTTGACCATCAGCGGCGAGGTTTCACCGGTGTAAGCGCCCTGCAGGTGGTCGGAAACGTTCTGCACACCAACACCAATACCGGTGCCGCGCGTCAGCTCAGCCAGCTGATACAGATAGGGGAAGGCCGGGCAGACGACCATTTCGGCGCCTTCGTCCAGCTCGGGCAACTCGGCACGGATGCTCGCGATGAGCGCCTTGTTGGCTGCAAGGTTGCCGTGCATCTTCCAGTTGCCAATCAGCCACTTCTTTTTCATGTTCAGTATTCCCCCGTGTCAATCCGGATATTTCACGCGGCGCGAGCTTACTCGCCGCCTGCATCACAAACAAGTTCAGAGTTCACGCAAAGCGGAAAACGCTTCCTCGATCCGTTCGACCGCAATCACCCGCATGCCAGCTATCGCCTGCTTGGGCGCATTGGCCGCAGGAATAAGGGCTAGCTCGAAGCCCAGCTTGGCGGCTTCCTTGAGCCGTTCCTGGCCCCGTGGCGCAGGTCGGATCTCGCCCGCGAGGCCCACTTCGCCAAACACGATCAAGCGCGGGGGCAGCGCTCGCCCCGTCAGCGAAGAGACAATGGCCAGTGATACCGCCAGATCGGCTGCAGGCTCGGCGATCTTCACGCCGCCCACTGCATTGATGAAGACATCCTGATCTGCACACTGGATACCTGCATGGCGATGCAGCACAGCCAGCAGCATAGCCAAGCGGTTCTGCTCAAGGCCGACAGAGAGCCGGCGCGGATTGCCAAAAGCCGAATCGACCAACGCCTGGATCTCTACCAGCAAAGGTCGGGTACCTTCCTGGGTGACCAGTACGCAAGAGCCTGGCACCGGCTGCGCGTGCTGTGAAAGGAACAGCGCGGAGGGATTGCTGACGCCGCGCAGACCTTTGTCCGTCATGGCGAACACCCCGAGCTCGTTCACCGCGCCAAAGCGATTCTTGATGGCCCGCACGAGACGGAAGCTGGAGTGGGTATCGCCCTCGAAATACAGCACGGTATCAACGATGTGCTCCAGTACACGCGGGCCGGCCAGAGCTCCGTCCTTGGTTACGTGCCCAACCAGCACCATGGCCATGCCGCAGGCCTTGGCGTGGCGCGTCAGTTGGGCAGCACATTCGCGCACCTGCGCTACGGAACCGGGCGCAGATTGCAGCACTTCGGAATACATGGTCTGAATCGAATCGATCACCACCACGTCGGGCTTGGTCTCGCGCAGCGTTGGTAGGATCTTTTCCAGCGAGATTTCCGGCAGAAGTGGCATATCCCCGGCTTCCAGCTGCAGGCGGTGGGCGCGCAGGGCGATCTGCTCGGCAGACTCCTCGCCACTGACATAAAGAACTTTCTGCTTGGGCCCCAGGCTGGCCAGTGCCTGCAACAACAGCGTCGACTTGCCGATACCAGGATCACCACCAATCAGCACCACCATGCCCGGGACCAGCCCACCGCCCAGCACACGATCGAGCTCATCGATGCCGGTGCTCTGGCGCGGCGATTCACGCGGATCAATCTCGGAGAGTTTCTGCAGTTTGCCGGCCCCGACAGCAAGCGCTGCAAAACGCGAGCCAGCCGGCGCGGCTTCTGCCATCCCTTCGACCAGCGTATTCCACTGCCCACAGGCCGGACACTGGCCCTGCCATTTAGGGCTTTGGCCGCCGCACTCGCTACAGATGTAGACCGTTTTGGCCTTGGCCATCAGCCCAGCACCACCGGCACACGCGGGGCAAGTGCGCAGAACAGCTCGTAACTCACGGTGCCGGCGGCGCTGGCCACCTCGTCAGCCGGCAAACCCTCACCCCACAGCGTCACGCTGCTGCCGACGTCAGCGGCCAGATCCGTAAGCTCACAGGCCAGCATGTCCATCGAAACACGGCCGAGCGTACGGCTACGCTGACCATTAACCAGAATCGGCGTACCGCTGGGAGCATGGCGCGGATAGCCATCAGCATAACCACAGGCCACAACACCAACCCGGGTCGGACGCTCCGCACGGAACAGCGAACCATAGCCCACGCTTTCACCGGGCTGAAGGCTCTGCACCCCGATGATGCGGCTGGCCAGACTCATCACCGGGCGCAACCCAAGGGCCGCAGCCGTGTTCAGGTCGGGCATCGGTGAGCCCCCATAAAGCATGATCCCCGGGCGCACCCAATCGCGCTGCGCTTGCGGAAAACGCAGCAAGGCCGCCGAATTAGCCACGCTGCATGGCAAACCGCTATCCGCGGCAATGCCCTCAAAACAGGCGAGCTGGGCTGCAATGCCCGTGTCGTCGGCATTGGCAAAATGCGTCATCAAGGTGATCTGGCCAACCTTGCCGCTGGTCCGCAAACGTGCCAGCAGTGCCGGCGCCTGCTGCGGCAGGAAGCCTAGCCGATTCATCCCCGTATTGAATTTCAGACCTACGTTCAGCGGACGCTCCAGCTCAAGCAACTCAAGCAGCGCGAGTTGCGCCTGACTGTGGATCACCACGCTGATGTCGTACGCGGCGGCGAGGCGCAGATCATCTTCCGCGAAGAAGCCTTCAAGCATCAGGATCGGCTGCGTAAAACCGGCTGAGCGCAGGCTCAGCGCTTCACTGATCTCTAGCAGTGCGAAACCATCGGCCACATCGCGCACGGCTTCGGCGCAAGGCAAGAGTCCGTGACCATAGGCATTGGCCTTGACGACGGCCCAGGCACGCGCTGCACCAGCGTGGCGTTTCGCCACCAGATAATTATGACGGAATGCGGCCGTATCGATCCGCGCCAGGATCGGCCGGGTCATGAATTCGAGCTGTCTTGACTGCCGGGGATGGCGATGCCAGAAGGCTTGGTATCGCCCCGTTCCATGTTGGTAAACATGCTCACCGCAAACTCGGCAAAGGTCGAGTGCAGCCGCGCGCGGAAGCGATCCTTGGGTACCAATACGTTGAGCGAGGAGTACAGCCGCGGCTCCAGCGAGATGCCGACCAGACCCCGGTTGTTGTAGTCGTTGAGCGCCGCCTTGGCGATGATGGCAAAGCCGAAGCCCTGCTTCACAAGGTGCAAAATGGATGGCAGCGAGCCGAGCTCACCACGCCGGTTAAGCGTCTCGGGCGGCACACCATTGCGGCGGAAGAAATCCTCGGCCAAAGCGCGGATGGCAGCGCCCGGGTCGCGATCCACAAAGGGACGCCCCTGCAGGTCTGCAGCCTTGATCGACGAAGCAGAGGCCAGCTCATGTCCGTGCGCTACGATGACCAGCAACTCATCCTGGCAGGCCAGAGTGCATTCAAGGGTCGGATCTTCGGACTGTTTCTCCACCAGGCCCACATCCAGCTCATGCGCAGCCACTCGGTTTTCGATGTTTTCGGAGTTCGCCACAAACACACGCGGAATCACCCGTGGATGCTTGCGGATGAAGTTTTCCAGCAATCGCGGCAGCCAGTAGCCTGCAATGGTCTGGCTGCAGCCGATGGTCAGCACGCCGGTTAGCTCGTCGGTGAGCTCCGCGATACGGGTTTCCATTTCATCGGAGAGACCCAGAATCCGTTCGGCGTAGGCAAACACGATCTCGCCGGCAGGAGTGAGCGTAACGCGTCCGTGACCACGATCAAGCAGGCGGGTGTTGAACTGCTCCTCCAGTTGCTTGATCTGGAAGGTTACCGCCGGTTGCGTCATGTAAAGCGTTTCCGCGGCCCGCGTAAAAGAGCCGTGTTTGGCAACGGCGTGGAACACCTGCAGTCTGCGATCAGCCATCACATTCCCCAAGATAAATGCGCTTTATCATTCTACGCGCAGAGCCCCTCAGCGTCGATTGCTGTTGCGCAACATTTTCCTCTGTTGTGTGCAACGCAAAGGCAGGTCGGGTGACTGTGGTATAAACGCCGCTCGGCTGCCCGAGCGGTCAGCGGATCTCAGAAGGACTTTCATGGGTTTGGGCTTCTACATTGTCATGGCCGCGCAGTTTTTCTCGGCGCTGGCAGACAACGCATTGCTGATCGCTGCCATCGCGCTGCTGGTCGAAATGAAGGCCCCGGCAGAACAGATCCCCCTGCTGAAGTTCTTCTTCACCCTCTCCTATGTTTTCCTGGCTGCCTTCGTTGGCGCCTTTGCCGACTCAATGCCTAAGTGGCGCGTGATGCTGTTCAGCAACACGATCAAGATTGCGGGCTGCGCCCTGATGTTCCTGGATGTCCACCCACTGCTGGCCTATGCGCTGGTGGGCTTAGGCGCAGCAGCCTACTCTCCGGCCAAGTACGGCATCCTTACCGAGATGCTGCCACCAGCCAAACTGGTTGCGGCAAATGGCTGGATCGAGGGGCTTACCGTAGGAGCCATCATCCTGGGCACCTTGCTGGGCGGCCTCCTGATCCACCCAGCACTGCTGGGCTGGGTCGAAAGTTTTCATATCCCGGCCATAGGCCCAGTCTTCAATACAGCTGTCGACCTCTCGATCTTGCTGATTGGCAGCCTGTATCTGGTTGCAGCCATTTTCAACATGTATGTACCGGACACAGGGGTGGATCACAAACCACTGAGCAACAATCCGCTGTACCTGCTGCATGAGTTCTGGCACTGCAACAGCCTGCTCTGGCGCGACAAACTGGGGCAGATTTCGTTGGCTGTCACCACCCTGTTCTGGGGGGCAGGTGCCACGCTTCAATTCATCGTACTGGACTGGGCGCGCGCCAATCTGGAACTCAAGCTCTCTCAAGCCACCAATATGCAGGGGGTGGTGGCACTCGGCGTGGCGATCGGCTCTGTTTTGGCCGCCAAATTCATCACCTTGCGCCGCTCCCCCCGGGTCATCCCGATGGGCATCGCCATGGCGATCACGATCATGTTCATGGTGTTCATTCACAGCGTACCGCTAGCCATGGTGCTGATGGTGGCAGTGGGCGGTCTGGCCGGCTTCTTCGTCGTGCCGATGAACGCCCTGCTGCAGCATCGTGGCCATGTGCTGA
Source organism: Uliginosibacterium sp. 31-12 (assembly GCF_030548425.1). Lineage (NCBI taxonomy): Bacteria > Pseudomonadati > Pseudomonadota > Betaproteobacteria > Rhodocyclales > Zoogloeaceae > Uliginosibacterium > Uliginosibacterium sp. 31-12. Next base: position 888,003 of record NZ_JAUOOA010000001.1, read on the forward strand.
TGGGCGCGGGCCATTCGATCGCAGTGCAGAACTTCAACGAGAACCTGAGTATTCTCGCCATGACCGGTCTGTATTCCCTGCTGCTCTACTCCGGGCTGTCGGTCAATATCGTGATCTTGCTCTTTGCGGGATTCGTGGCAGCTTCGATGTATATCGTCAAGCGCAGACACGACGCCAATCAGCGCGCCTATGATTCAGTCGCGCTGCTCGACGACCGCTGCCACTGAGCTATATCAGCGCTGGAGTTCTGCCATGCGGTCCAGCGCAAAACACAGATCTTCCCAGGCGCGCGCCTTATCCGCCGGATTACGTAACAGGTAGGCCGGGTGATAGGTCACCACGACCGGTACGCCTTCTCGCTCAAAAAGCTTGCCTCTTGCAGCACCGATCTTGATGTCCTGCCCCAGCAGCGTTTGTGCGGCTGGGCGGCCGAGTGCCACGATCAGCTTCGGGCGAATCAGCTCGATCTGGCGTGCCAGATAGGGCAGGCAACTCGCCGTTTCACTCGCCTCCGGCGTGCGATTGTTGGGCGGGCGGCATTTCACCGCATTGGCGATATAGGCCTTCTCACCACGCTTCAGTCCGACAGAACCGAGCATTGCATCAAGCAGTTTGCCAGCCTGACCAACAAAAGGCTCACCCTGTTCGTCCTCGTCTGCCCCTGGGCCTTCACCCACGAAGAGCCAGTCAGCCTGACGATCTCCCACCCCCGGCACGGCCTGTTTGCGACGCTCACACAGCGCACAACGGCGACACTCGCGGATGCTGGTTTCAAGCGTATCCCAATCCATTGAGGCGACCGCATCCTGCTGCGCAGCGGGCAGCTCCTCGGCCGCAACAGGATTCGAGATCTGGAGGACTGGCGCGGAACGAGCAGGCTCCTCAAGCGGCGCCACTACTGCGACGACCGGAGCAGGCTCGACCGGCTGGGGCTGTTCCTCCTGAGCCTCCCGGGCTCGCAGGCGCCATTGCGGCTTAATGCCCATTTCAGCCAGCATCTGCTCATTGCGTTGGTTCATAGTTCCAGCCTCATGACCAAAGCGTCTTCGCGCTGCCCGTTCTGTGCCGGATAGTAAGCCTTGCGCCTGCCAATCTCGGCAAACCCGCGCTTGCCATAAAGCGCCAGGGCATGGAGGTTGGATGGGCGCACTTCAAGAAACATTTCGCGCGCCCCCTGCTCCGCCGCGCACAGGCATAGATGATCGAGAAGCTGGCGTCCGAGCCCCATGCCTTGCCAGGCCGGACTGACGCTGATAATCAGCAAGTGAGCCTCATCGAGCACCCGCATCATCACTCCCTGCGCCAGCAAGACTCCGCCTGAGCGCATGACCCAGCAGGAATTGCCAGCGTGCAGGGCATCCCTAAAATTCTGCAAAGACCACGGATGCTCAGTCGCCTCAACCTCACAGTCAGCCACTTCAACCAGATCGGCTTCCTGCATCGGTAGGAACTGCAGGTGCGGATCGGGCCTCATGCCCTGCCCCCGTTTGCCAGCCGCTCGGCCACTGTCTGAGCTACGCGATCACGCACATACAGCGGCGCAACCAGGGCTGGATCCACACCCGGGATCTGACCGGCCAGACGCGCAATGGCGGCGGCATCCGGCACACAGGCCGCGTCCGGCACGCGGACCCGGCTCTGCAGATGTTCCCCCAGGGCAGGATAGGCAGCAAAAGCATTACCAGCACCCAGCCAGCCCCCCTCCGGCACCAGCGGAGCAGCATTTGGCGCTACGCAGCAAGGCGTGATCACTTCCACCCAGCCAGTGGCCTCGCGCCTATACGCAGCGACATAGACTTCGCCCATACGCGCATCCATCGCGCAGTACACCTCACGCGCGTTCATCGCTTCAGCCAGCGCCAGCAGGCTGCATACAGGGTGAACAACAAGATCGGCGCCCAATGCGAGGCCCTGGGCCACGCTGCAAGCCAACCGGACACCAGTAAACGCCCCGGGCCCGATACCGCAGGCAATTCCATCCAGCGCCGTCAGTGCCAGGCCCTGCCCGGCAAGCAGTTGGCGAATCTCGGGCAGAAGGGTGGCGGAATGCGCAGGGGGGCTGCTCAGGCGGGTCTGGATGATCTGGCCATCAAGGCTCAGGGCGATCGAGGCAAGCTCGGTAGAGGTTTCCAAGGCGAGGATTTTCATTGCGCCGCCATTCTAACGCAGCACAGCCTGCCAGCCTCAGGGACGCCGCCGTTCCCGCACAGCTTCACGCATTTCACGGCGCAAGCGCTCCCGCTCTTCAGGCGGCAATTGCCGCAGGCCGCGCCCAGGACCATTACCCACCCCGTCCGCGCGCCCAAAGCCCTGCCCCGGCGGATGATCCATCGTGGGCGCCAGAGCGGGCTTGCCGGCAGCCTCATCCACTTGGCGTTGCTCGATCAAGGCTTGGCGAATCGCCCGCATCCGCTCCCGGCGCAGTAGCCGCTCTTCGGCATTGAAGCCCGGCTGCGACAAGGGGGCTGACTGCCCGGCTACGCGCAGCAACGGCTCTGCCTGCAGCGCCGGCGGGCAGATGCAGATGCAGATGCAGATGCACAGCAGAAAGAGAGTTGGGCAGAAGATTTTCACAATCAGCTCACACTTGCGCAGGCACCGAGTGCGGTACACGTCTGAATTATCGCCGCCTTCCGCCGGGCGATCAGCGCAAGATGTAAGCACATGTTTCAGACAGAGCAAAAACCAACATTTGCTCACGATTGCTGCGACCGGGAAGCTGACAGGCTCACGCCGAGCGCATACGATGCAGGCCATGAATACCGAACGCCACCGCATTCTCGTCGTCGATGACGACGCTCGCCTGCGCAACCTGCTCGAACGCTATCTCGACGAACAGGGCTTCAGCGTCAAGGCAGTAGCGGATGCCCAGCAGATGGACCGAACGCTCGCCCGCGAACATTTCGATTTGCTGGTGCTAGACCTGATGCTACCCGGTGAGGACGGATTATCGATCTGCCGAAGGCTACGCGCCGGTAACGCGTCACAGGGGAACGAGCTACCGATCGTGATGCTTACTGCACGTGGCGACGAGGTTGATCGCATCATCGGCCTAGAACTCGGCGCTGACGACTACCTGCCCAAGCCCTTCAACCCACGCGAACTGGTTGCCCGCATCCACGCGGTACTGCGCCGTCGCCCGCGCACGCTGCCAGGCGCACCGGCCGAGGCGGGCAGCATGGTGCGTTTTGGCCTGATCGAAATTGATCTGAGCACACGCCGCCTGCTGCGTGAAGGCAAGGAAGTGGCCCTGACCACCGGCGAATTCGCCTTGCTCAAAGTACTTCTGCAGCATCCGCGCCAGCCTCTGTCGCGTGATCGCCTGATGGAGCTTGCGCGCGGCCGCGAATACGATGCCTTTGATCGCTCCATCGACGTACAGGTCTCGCGCCTGCGCAAACTACTCGAAGAGGATCCGGCCAAACCGCGCTACCTGCAGACAGTGTGGGGCTTTGGCTATGTTTTCGTGCCGGACGGTGAGGCTAACTGATGCGCCTGCCCTGGCCGCACTCCCTGCTGTGGCGCAGTTTTCTGCTGATTGTGCTACTTCTGGGCGCCTCCTTTGTCATGTGGTTCCAGATCTACCGCGAATACGCGCAGGAACCACGCACGCGCCAGATCGCCCAGCTCGTGGTCAGCGTGATCAACCTCAGCCGCTCCGCCCTGCTGGCGGCGGACAGCAGCCAGCGCCTCGAATTGCTGCGCGAGCTCGAAGCGCGCGAAGGCATGGTCATTCTCCCAGCCGAGACAGACGACCCGCTGCTACCGTTCACCCACGGCCAACAGATGGCAATCGTGCAGGAGCAGGTACGCCAGCGCTTGGGTGAGCACACCCGCTTCACCGGTAATCTGCATGGAGAAAGCGGCTTCTTCGTGAGCTTTCGCCTCGATGACCGGGTGCCGGACGACGAATACTGGCTCAGACTGCCCGCCGAACGCGTTGAGCGCCTGCTGCCGACGCATTGGCTGGCCTGGAGCGCAATCGCCGTTATCGGCTCCTTGCTCGGAGCCTGGTTGCTGGTGGTAGGTATCAACCGGCCGCTGCGTGCCTTGCAGGAAGCCGCTCAGATACTCGGCCGCGGCGAACACCCGCCGCCACTGGATACGCGCGGGCCGCTTGAGCTCGCCGCGCTGGCCACCGCGTTCAATCAGATGTCGCAGGATCTGCAACGCATCGAGTCTGACCGCGCTCTGATCCTCGCCGGCGTCTCCCACGACTTGCGCACACCGCTGGCGCGCCTGCGTCTTGGCCTAGAGCTATCGGGCGCCCAAGCCGAGGATCTCGCTGCGATGAGCTGTGACATTGAAGAAATGGACCGCATCATCAACCAGTTCCTCGATTTCGCCCGCGATCAGCAGGCGGAGAGCCCGCTCTCACAGGACCTCTCCACCCTGCTCGCTGAACTGCTTCAGGCCTGCCGTCTGCGCGGCGTGAAGATCCAGGCCGCTATACAACCAGAGATCGTGCTGCCGCTGCGGCCGCAATCGATCCGCCGCGCGACATCCAACCTGATCGACAATGCCACGCGTTACGCGGGCAACGAATCCCCACTGGATATCAGTCTGCGCCGTGAGGGACGTGAAGTGGTGCTGGAAGTGGCTGACCGCGGCCCCGGCATTCCACCCGCAGAGGTTGAGCGCCTCAAACGCCCCTTCACCCGTCTGGAAGCCGCACGCAGTAATGCTGGCGGCTCCGGCCTTGGGCTGGCCATCGTAGAACGTGTGGCGCGCCTGCACGGCGGCCATCTGGCCTTGCTTCCTCGCCCGGGAGGCGGGCTAAGCGCCAGTCTGCACCTGCCTGCAGACTGAACTTCCAACTGGCGACGGCTTCAAACACCAGTCCCTCGTTTATAATCCAGCGCCACATGAAACTATTTTTTGATTTTTTCCCGGTCGCCCTCTTTTACGCCGCCTTCCAGTACGCCAGAGCCCACAAGGAGCTGGCCGCGCAAAAGGCGACCGAGTGGTTCGGCTTCATGGTTTCCGGTGGAGTGGTCGGGCCGACCGAAGCACCAACCGTGCTGGCCACGGTTGTCGTCGTACTGGCTATTGCCGCACAGATCGGCTGGCTACTGGCGCGACGCCAGACAGTCAGTAAAATCCTGTGGGTCAGCATGGCGGCGGCCATCGTCTTTGGGGGCGCCACGGTATGGTTCCACGATCCGGCCTTCATCAAGTGGAAATTCAGCATCGTGTACTGGTTGATGGGCAGCGGCTTTTTCATCAGTGCCCGCTTCTTCCGCAAGAATCCAATCCAGGCACTCATCGGAGAAGGCATCAGCCTGCATGAACAAGCCTGGCATCGCCTGAACCTCGCCTGGGTGCTGTTCTTCATTGGCATGGGCTGCCTGAATCTGGCGATTGCCTATAACTTCTCCGAGAACGCCTGGTTCAATTTCAAGCTCTTTGGCAGCATGGGCCTGACGCTCCTCTTTGCCCTGGCTCAGGGCCTGTATCTGGCGCGCTTCATCAAGAGCGACCCCAAGGAAGAATCCCAAGCCTGAAACACATGGACCGTATCGAAGAAATCCGCCAGCGCCTTGCTGCACTCGAGCCACTACTGATCGAACTCGAAGACGAGAGTCATCGCCATGCCGGCCACGCCGGCGCACGCAGCGGCGGCGGCCATTTTGAGTTGCGAATCGTCGCTAGCTGCTTTGCCGGCAAACCGACGCTGGCACGTCATCGCTTGATTTATGCTGCTCTGGGCGAGTTGATGCAGACTCGCATCCACGCCCTAAGCATTCTTGCCCAGACCCCGGAAGAAGCCGCGCAAGCCTGAGCTTCGTCCATTTTCAAACCGCAATCCTCACCAGGAAATAACATGTCCGTGAAGCTGAGTTGTGTAGCCCTCTCCCTTCTTCTTGCTGCCGGCGTTGCCCAAGCTCAAGCCCAGAAACCCCTGGCCAAGGTCAATGGGGTCACAATCCCGGCCTCAATCGGTGAGCTGATGATCGCCGAACAGGTAGCCCAGGGCGCGCCCAACAACGAGGAACTGCGCAAAGCCGTTAAGGAAGAACTGATCCGCCGTGAGCTGCTTGCCCAAGAGGCCAAGAAAAGCGGCCTCGACAAGAAACCGGAAGTGATCGCGCGCATGGATGTGGCACGCCAGGGCATCCTGGTCGGCGGCTTCATCAATAACTGGATGAAGGCTAACCCGGTTTCGGATGCTAGCGTGCGCGCCGAGTATGACCGTCGCGTCAAGGAAATGAGCGGTACCGAATACAAGGTCCGCCACATCCAGGTCGAAAAGGAAGAGGCCGCCAAGGCCATTATCGCCAAGCTGCAGAGCGGCGCAAAGTTTGAAGACTTGGCCAAGGAGTCGGTCGATGCGGGCTCCAAGGACAATGGCGGTGATATCGGCTGGGTAGCCCCCGCCGGTCTGCCGCCGGCCATGGGCGAAGCGCTGGCCAAGCTGGAAAAGGGTAAGTTCCACGCCCTGCCGGTGCAGTCCAACTTCGGTTATCACGTAGTGAAGCTGGAGGATTCCCGTCAGGCCGTGCCGCCCAAGTACGAAGAAGTCCAGGGCAATCTGCGCCAGGGCCTCGAGCAACAAGCGCTCTCCAAGTACATCAACAGCCTGATGGCCAAAGCCAAGGTCGAGTAAGTCTGCCTCCGGGCTCCGACCCCTGCCAGCAGGTAAGGGGCGGAGCCCGCGACTTTGCGCGGCGCCCTGCCGCGCACAGCCTGCCCCCAGGAAACCATGCGGGGCGAATGGCTATAATCGCACCACAATCAAAACTACCGGGGAACGGAAATGGGTTTTCTCGCAGGCAAGCGCATCCTCATTTGTGGGTTGCTGAGCAATCGCTCGATTGCATACGGCGTCGCAAAAGCCATGCATCGCGAAGGCGCTGAACTCGCTTTCACTTACCAGCACGAGCGTTTCCTGCATCGCGTGACAGAAATGGCGCGTGAGTTCGACAGCGAACGAGTATTCCTGTGCGATGTGCAGTACGACGAGCAGATCACCGCCCTGTTCGACTCAATCGCCCAACATTGGGACGGGCTGGATGGCATCGTGCACTCGCTGGCCTTTGCACCAGCAGAAGCCCTCAAGGGAGACTTCCTTGAAGGGTTTTCGCGTGAGGCATTCCGTACCGCTCACGAAGTGAGCAGTTACAGCTTCGCGGCGCTCGCCAAAGCCGCTCGTCCGCTGATGAAGGGACGCAATGGTTCGTTGCTGACCCTCTCCTATCTCGGCGCGGTCCGCACCCTGCCCAACTACAACGTGATGGGCCTTGCAAAGGCCAGCCTGGAGGCGTCGGTCCGTTACATGGCCAATGCACTGGGGCCAGAAGGAACCCGTGTGAATGCCATCTCGGCCGGGCCGATCCGTACCCTGGCGGCCTCCGGCATTGGCAACTTTGGCAAACTGCTGACCTTCAATGAACACAATGCGCCGCTGCGTCGCAATGTGACCATCGATGAAGTCGGCAACGCCGCGGCCTTCCTGTGTTCCGATCTGGCCTCGGGCATCTCGGCCGAGATCATGTATGTGGATGCTGGCTTCAATTCGGTCGCCATCGGTACTGACGAGCCGCTGTAAGGCGCTGCGCTATCCGCCTACGGCCTTCACCGGGATCATCCGGATCTCGGCGTAGGCCGTGCGCCGCGGCAGCAGGATACGGTTATCCACGGCTTCCTCAAAGCGCTCGATCCGGTAGTCCGCCATCCCCAATTCGCGCACCAGTGATTCGGCGCGCCGCCGCATGATGTAGCCCGCTTCGCCATCCCCACCCACGCTGAGATACTGCTTGTTCATCTGATAGATCACGCGCTGGTCAGGCAGGCGGGTCTCACTGATTTCCCAGCTTGGTGCCCGCGGATCGGTAATGTAGTAAAGCGTACCGATCAGGACTCCAACCTTCAGAACATCGCCATAGGTCACCGCATACCCCAGCCCATCGGACGGAATCGGCTTACTGAGCGTACTGCAGGCGGCCATCACCAGCCAGGCCGGCAACAGGAGGGTTGGCAGAAGTCGCTTCATGGCGCGCCCTCAAGAAATGAAGTTGAACAGGGACAGCCCTGTGACTTTGGAGAAGGTGCTGCGGGCAGCCTCCAGGTAGGTCTGCTGCTGTTGGAAGTCCGAAATCGCGGTTACGTAATCCAGCCCCACCAGACGATCCAGTCGGTCCGCATACTGGATCTGCATGTCCTCTCCTACGCTCTCCAGCGCCTCGACTTCCAATTGTCGAGAGCCTCCCTGCGCCCGCAGACGCAGCACATTCTCCAGCGCATTGTCGAGCCGGCTGATCGATTCAGCGATCGTTGTCTGGTAATCCGCCCCGGTGGTGTTCTCCAGCCCCACGATCAGCTGCTGCAGACTTGTGAACATGTCAGTGCTGGCTCCAGGCAGGGCATTGAAAGTGTCACCAGCAGAGGGGGTTCCAGAAATCACGATGGCGATTTCCTGGGTCGCAGCATTAGCCGGATCAGGCAAGCCAATGGACTGCCCGGAGACATACGCCCCCGATGTCAAGGGCGCCCCACTCATGGTCGGATCGGCCGCTAAATCGAAAATATCGTAAGTCGTAGGGCTGCTGAAACGGATGCCGTATTGCCCACCAGCGTAAGCCACAGGGCCGGTTACATCGCCATCACTGATGGTGGCGGTGGTAGAGGTGGAATGCGTGGAAAAAGTGCCGTTGCCGGATTCGATATTAAGGAAGAGCTCGCTGCCATTCACACTGACCGGAATCAGGCGGGTACTTGAAACCTGAAGGGTTCGAGTGCCCTGATCCCCTTGGTAACTCACGCCTGAAAGATTGCCGGTGAAAGACTGCGCGTCGCCTTTGTAGCCGGAGAACATGTATTCGCCAGACGAATCCTTGGCGTTGGCAAGGCTCATCAACTCCTCGAACTGCGCCCGCACATCCACCGCGATGGAACGCCGGTCTTCCGCTGAGAGTGCATCATTACCCGCCTGAACCGCACGTTCACGCACATAGGTCAGCAACTCACCGATGGCGCCCAACTGGCTGTCGAGCGCCTTGAGCGAATCGGAAGCCGTCCCCTGGTTCTCCTTTTCGAGATTGATACGACTGACGGACTGGGAGATTTCCAGCGCCCGAGCCGAGGCCACCGGATCATCACTCGGTGCCACCACGCGAGAGCCCGTCGAGAGTTGTTGTTGGGTATGCAGCAGATCCACCTGCTGGCGACCAATGGTAGCAACGTTGGTGTCGTAAATAAGGGAAGTGCTAACTCGCATGATGCTTACCTCATGACCGAGAGGATGTCGTCGAACAGGCTTTGCGCAATGCCAATGCAGCGAGCGCAAGCTTGATAGGCTTGTTGGTAACGCAGGAGGTTGGCGGCCTCTTCATCCAGGTTCACGCCGGAAAGGCCTTGCTGCTCTGCCGTTGCCTGCTCCAGCAGCCCGGCTTGTGCTGTGGCATTGACCTTGGCTTCGCTGGTCTGGGTACCTACATTGCTGACCATCTGCGAATACGCATAACCCAGGGTCGCCGTGCCCCCGAGCAAATCCTTGGCCGAGGCGATCGCGTATAGCGCATTGGCGTTGCGCCCATCCTTGGTGCCGCCAACATTGGTCTCGATGGTGAAGGTATCGCCATTGGCAGGGCGACCTGCAATCGCAAAACTCAGATTGGGATTGGTGAGGGTTACGGTGGTTCCCGCAGCGTTGCTGGCCGGATCGTAGGCAATGGTGGCTGGCACAGCGCCGGTAACGTTGAACTGATTCAGCGCCGAATCGAATGTAAGGGTGATGGGAGTGGCAATGTGAGCGGCGGCGGGCGCAAGAATGCCGGTCAAGCTCTCAGCGACCGGCTGAGTCACGGAACCGGTACCGGTATTGGTACTTGCGGCAACACTACGCACCGGAGAGCCTGCAGCAATCAAGGCGGTATCCTGAATGGCTATCGAGATATCGCGTGCGGCAAAGCGAGTTGGCTGGATCAGCACCCGGTCTCCGGCCGCCATCGTGCCGGAAATACTCAATCCATCTACATTCGTCGGCAGCGTAGCGCCGGAATACACAACGCCACTGTCCGACGTCCGGCTCAACGTATAGGTAGCCCCATCAAAACTCATCACATAGTCATCCGTGGTGAGCCCGCCCACATCCACCACACTAGTCGTGAGGCTCGCGGTTGAAGGGGAGGAGGTGAGCAGATTCGGCAAATTCTGCATGGTCGAGGTGAGCGAGCCGAAAAAATTGCCGCCCATGGTGCCCTGCAAATCCTGCCCAAGCTGATGTTGTGCATTGAAAGTGGTTGCCAGACTCAGCGCGATCCGGCCCAGGGCATTCTGGGCTTCGTCCAGCGATTCACTGCGGTATTTGATCAGGCCACCCAATTCACCGCCACTGAGCAGATTCTCAGGAATCGGCACGATGCCGCCGCTGGGTAGCTGCACCCCCACTGCGACGCGATTCTGGTCTGTCGCAGAAGGCGCTGTGTTGAGCGAAAACACATCGGTATTCATCACCAGCGGCTGCCCACTACCAATGAATACATTGATGGTGCCATCGGTATTGCCGGTGACCGTAACCTTGATCAGGGTATTAAGCTCAGTGACGATGGCGTCACGTGTATCCATCAAGTCATTTGCCGGAACATTGGGGCCGGCCGACTGGGCGGAAACAATCTTGTTGTTGAGATCCGCAACCTTGCTGGCCAAAGTGTTGATCTGCCCCACTACCTGGCTGATCTGGGTTTCGACGCCATCGCGAACTTCCTGAATACGCGCCTGCATGGCCTTGAAACGGGTAGCCAGAGCTTCGGCATTGGACAGCATGGACTGACGCGAAGGCACGCTGGAGGGATCTGCCGCCACTTGTTGGACGCCGCGGAAGAATTCGTCGAGCGCCGGACTCAGACCGGCAGTGGAATCCGCAAGCAGGTTATCGACCTGCTTGATCTGGTTGTAATAGGTTTCAAATTCAGCGCGAGAAGTATCTGCAGCAAGCACCTGCCCGGCCAGAAACTGGCTATAGACGCGTTTGACTGTGCTGACTTCGGTGCCCTGCCCGAAGAATCCCACCCCACTGAACATCGGCTGGGCAGACTCCAGCACGACCTGCTGACGGTTATAACCTGCCAGATTGGCGTTCGAGATGTTATGGCTGGTCGTGTTTAGCGCTGCCTGTGAGGCATTGAGACCGGTAAGAGAAATACTGAGTAGGCCTGACATGGTCGCGCGCTCCGCTGCTGTTACGAGCTTCTAACGCAAATCCGGTGCCAGTTTTTTCATTCGCCTTTAATTACAAGGCAAGCATTTGATTTTATTGGATTAAATACACACCCAAAAACACCTCAAGGAGGAATTGGAGCGCATGAAAAAGGCGGCATAAATTGCCGCCTCGCCGTACGCCAAACCTGCGCATTCCGACTTTATTCGCGCTCTTCGATCCAGGCGCTCTGGATGGCTTCAAGAATGCGCTCACCACACCGATCGCTGGCATCGTCAAAGCCTGGCAGAGCTTTCACCCAGTTCATCAAGTCGACGAAATTGATCCGGGTCGGATCCACATCGGGATATGCATCGGAGAGTGCGATAGCGATTTCAAGTGTGTCGGTCCATTTCATTTGGAGTTTCCTTCACTGACCATGTTAACGGTATAGCGCGGGATCTCCACCACCAGGGGCGTCTCCGCAACCACGGCCTGACATGAGAGGCGCGATTGCGGCTCCAGGCCCCAGGCCTTGTCCAGCATATCCTCTTCAAGTTCGTCAGCCGCTTCGAGCGAGTTGAAGCCTTCCCGCACGATCACATGGCAGGTGGTGCAGGCACAGGACTTCTCACAGGCGTGTTCGATATCGATCTCGTTGGCGAGCAACACATCACAGATGGTTTCGCCAGGAGCGGCTTCCAGAACAGCGCCATCGGGGCACAGTTCGGCATTCGGGAGGACGACGATCTGAGTCATGGTCTTCTCCTTTCAGATAGGTAGGTTATCAACACGGCTGCCAGTGAGCGCCTGGCGAATGGCCTTGTCCATACGCCGCGCCGCGAGCTCGCCAGTTTGTGCCGAGAGGGCATCGATGCCGGTCTTGATCGCAAGGTGATCCGTGCCGGTGGCCAGTTGCTGCAAACGGCTCATGGCCGATTCAACCAGCAGCAGTTCATTCGCTTCGAGCAAGGCAGCATCTTCGTTGAGCGCCTGGCGAGTCGCTTCGAGCAGACGTTCAGCTTCGACCTGCTGCTCGCGCAGGGCACGAGCCTGCATGTCTTCCGACGCATGCTCGAAACCAGACTTGAGCATGCCGGCAATCTCATCGTCAGAAAGCCCGTAGCTGGGTTTCACCGTGACATTGGATTCAACACCCGTAGTCTGCTCACGGGCGCTTACCGACAGCAAACCATCGGCATCGACCTGGAAGGTCACCCGTATCCGGGCACCACCGGCTGGCATAGGGGGAATGCCGCGCAGCTCGAAGCGCGCCAAGGAACGGCAGTCCTGCACCAGTTCGCGCTCGCCCTGCAGCACATGGATTGCCATGGCGCTCTGGCCGTCTTTGTAGGTCGTGAACTCCTGCGCTTTGGCGACCGGGATGGTGGAATTGCGCGGAATGATTTTCTCGGTCAGCCCACCCATCATCTCAAGACCCAGCGACAGCGGGATCACGTCGAGCAGCAGCCAATCCTCACCAGGGCGACGATTCCCGGCCAAAACGTTTGCCTGGATCGCGGCACCAATGGCTACGACTTTCTCCGGATCAATCTCGGTGAAGGGCTCGCGGCCGAAAAGCTGCGCCACGGCCGTACGCACATGCGGCATGCGGGTAGCTCCGCCCACCATCACCACAGCCTGGATTTCATCAACCTTGAGGGCCGCATCACGCAGCGCCTTGCGCACCGGCAGCAGAGTGCGCTCGACCAATTCTTGAGTCAGCTGCTGGAAATCGGCCAGACCGACTTTCAGCTCGCGCAGCCCGTCAGCCGCGACAGGAACGTGAGCGATCACCTCGGGATGCGTCGTGAGTGCTTCCTTGACGCGCCGCGCCTCCACCAGCAGAGCGCGGGATTTGGAGCAATCCAGATCTACACCACTGGCCTGGCGGTGCATCCAATCAGCCAGCGCCTCATCGAAATCATCACCGCCCAACGAGGAGTCCCCACTGGTGGCCATCACTTCGAACACTCCACGTGAAAGACGCAGGATCGAGAAATCGAAAGTGCCGCCCCCCAAGTCATACACCGCGTAAATACCTTCGGCGGCCTCATCGAGACCGTAGGCAATGGCGGCTGCCGTCGGCTCGTTGAGCAGGCGCAACACGTTCAGACCGGCCACGCGCGCAGCGTCCTTAGTGGCCTGGCGCTGAGCGTCATCGAAATAGGCCGGCACAGTGATCACCGCGCCCACCAGCTCATCGCCCAGAGTAGCTTCGGCGCGCTCACGGAGCACACGTAGGATTTCAGAGGAAACTTCAACCGGGGTGCGCGGCCCGGCCACGGTATGGATACGCACCATGCCGCCGGTATCCACCAGATCGTAACGCGCGCGCATGCCGGCATCGGTATCCGCCAGGCCACGTCCCATCAAGCGTTTGACCGACGCGATGGTATTGCGCGGATCAGCCGCCTGAGCCGCCAGTGCATCCTGACCAACGATGGTCTTGCCATCGCGCTGATAACGCACCACGGAAGGCAGGATCACGCCGCAGCCGTCACCTGCCAGGCATTCCGGGATTGAATGGCGCACGGTCGCCACCAAGGAATTGGTCGTGCCGAGATCGATACCGACTGCGAAACGTTGCTGATGCGGATCCGGCGTTTCGCCCGGTTCGGAGAGCTGCAGGAGGGCCATCAGTTATCCAGTTGTGCGAGAGCGTCATCAATTTCATGACGCAGTTTTTCCATGAACATGAGGCGACGCACGAGTTCGGTAGCCACGACCAGATCTTCAACCTCATCGATGGCGTGCTTGAGATCGTCGAGCATCACACGCTCATCACGCGCCAGCTCCTTCTGCAGGCGCTGCAGCTCGACTGCATCGCCGCTGGCTTCCTCAGCCGCTTCGCGCCACTCCATCTGCTGCATCAGGAACGCGTGCGACATCCCGGTATTGCGCTCGGCTTCAACGGCATAGCCACGGCGCTCCAGCAGGTAGCGGGCCCGATTGAGCGGGCTCTTGAGGGTTCGGAAAGCTTCATTGGCGAGCGTAGCCCATTGCATGGCCACTCGCCGTTCAGCTTCAGGGCGATGGGCAAAGCGGTCCGGATGCACCTGTGCCTGCACATTGCGATAGGCCGCTTCGAGCTGGGCAGAATCGAGCGTATAACGCTCGGGCAAACCGAAGAGTGAGAAGTACTCTTGCATGGTGTGGAACGCCTTGCCACACACGGGGCACGACAAGGCGTCTGATCAGGTTAGGTTCCGGAAGGGCTGAGAAACAAGGCGGTAGGCTTTACCGCCACCGACAACACCGCATTGGAGAAGTATTGCCGGGCGCATGTCTGACAAGCCCTAGACGTTGAAGCTCTCGCCGCAGCCGCACTCGTTCTTCACGTTCGGATTGTTGAACTTGAAGCCTTCGTTGAGGCCTTCGCGCACAAAATCAAGCTCGGTGCCATCAATGTAAGGCAGGCTCTTCGGATCGACCATGACCTTCAAACCCTGACTTTCAAAGACCAGATCATCGGCTTCAGATTCGTCCGCATACTCGAGCTTGTAAGCCATGCCCGAGCACCCAGTCGTTTTCACGCCCAAGCGAACGCCGATGCCCTTGCCACGCTTGGCGAGGAACTTGGTGATATGCCGCGCAGCGGCTTCGGACAGGGTGACAGCCATTACTTTGCCTCGTGCTTCTTGCGATAGTCGTCGACAGCAGCCTTGATTGCATCTTCGGCCAAGATCGAGCAGTGGATTTTAACCGGCGGCAGCGCCAGCTCTTCCGCAATCTGCGTGTTCTTGATGTTGAGCGCCTCATCCAGCGTCTTGCCCTTCACCCACTCGGTGACCAGCGAGCTCGAAGCAATGGCCGAGCCGCAGCCATAGGTCTTGAATTTTGCATCTTCGATCACGCCAGCTTCATTGACCTTGATCTGCAGTTTCATCACATCACCGCAAGCCGGCGCACCGACCATGCCGGTGCCCACAGTGGTGGCCTCATCCTTGCCGAAGCTGCCAACGTTACGGGGGTTTTCGTAGTGGTCCAAGACCTTGTCGCTATATGCCATTTTGTTTCTCCTGCCAGATTCAGTGTGCAGCCCACTGCACGGAATTCAGATCGACGCCTTCCTGCACCATTTCCCACAGCGGCGAGAGTTCGCGCAGCTTGTCGATCTTGGCGTGCATCAGCTTGATCGTGTAGTCAACTTCT
The DNA here is from genome assembly GCF_030548425.1 of Uliginosibacterium sp. 31-12. Taxonomy (NCBI): domain Bacteria; kingdom Pseudomonadati; phylum Pseudomonadota; class Betaproteobacteria; order Rhodocyclales; family Zoogloeaceae; genus Uliginosibacterium; species Uliginosibacterium sp. 31-12. The sequence continues at coordinate 903,295 of NZ_JAUOOA010000001.1, forward strand.
TCTTCGGTGGTAAAGCGGCCGATGGTGAAACGGATCGAGCTGTGAGCCAGCTCGTCCGAGCGTCCAAGGGCGCGCAACACATAGGAAGGCTCCAGCGAGGCTGAGGTGCACGCCGAGCCACTCGATACGGCAATATCCTTCACCGCCATGATCAGCGACTCGCCTTCCACATAGTTGAAGCTGATGTTGAGGTTGTGCGGCACGCGATGCGCCACATCACCATTCACATAGGTTTCAGGAATGTCTGAGAGCCCCTTGAGCAAACGATCCCGCAATGCGCCGATACGCGCGTTTTCGCTGGCCATTTCTTCGCGGGCGATGCGGAAAGCCTCCCCCATGCCAACGATCTGATGCGTAGCCAAAGTGCCTGAGCGCATACCGCGCTCGTGGCCACCGCCGTGCATCTGCGCTTCGATCCGCACCCGCGGCTTGCGACGCACGTAGAGAGCCCCAATGCCTTTAGGACCGTAAGTTTTATGGGCCGAGAAGGACATCAGATCAACCTTGAGTGTTTCGAGATTGATCTCGACCTTACCGGTAGCCTGCGCTGCATCGACGTGGAAGATGATGCCCTTCTCGCGGCAGATTTCACCGAGCTCGGCAATCGGCTGGATCACGCCGATTTCGTTGTTCACGAACATCACTGACACCAGGATGGTGTCCGGACGCAGCGCCGCCTTAAAGGCCTCCAGATCCAGCAGACCGTTTTCTTGCACCTCAAGGTAGGTGACTTCGAAGCCTTGTCGCTCCAGTTCGCGCATGGTGTCCAGCACAGCCTTGTGCTCGGTCTTCAGCGTGATCAGATGCTTGCCCTTGCCCTTGTAGAACTGGGCAGCCCCCTTGATGGCGAGGTTGTTGGACTCGGTGGCGCCGCTGGTCCACACGATGTCTTTGGAGTCAGCCCCCACCAGCGCGGCAACCTGCGTGCGCGCCTCTTCCACTGCGGCCTCAGCATCCCAGCCATAGGGATGCGAGCGGCTAGCCGGATTACCGAAATGTTCGGTCAGCCAGGGAATCATTTTCTGCGCCACGCGCGGATCAACCGGGGTGGTTGCTGAGTAATCGAGGTAGATGGGGAACTTCATCAGCTGCTCCAGGGGGCTTGTTGTCTTTGTTTCAGACTGCAAGCGCAGTCAGGTTCTTCAATTCATTCAGGGTCTGACGCAAGGCCAGCAGAAAACTTTCAATTTCGCTCATCTGTGTGCCCTGTCCCACGCTGACCCGCACCGCGCCACGCGCCAGCTCAGGGGCAATCCCCATCGCCAACAGGGTGCGCGAAGGTTCGGGATTGGCCGATGAACAGGCCGCGCCACTCGCCATTGCAAAGCCGGCACGATCCAGCTTGCCAACCAGGGTTTCGCCGTCGATCCCCTCAAAAGCGAAAAAACTTGTATTCGGCAAGCGCGCAGCCTGAACACCGAAGAGACAGGCCTGCAATTTCCGCAACCCGACCTCCAGGCAATCACGCAGCGCCTGCATATGCTGAACCCGCCGCTGCAGATCATCTTGCAGCAGTTCGCAGGCAAGGCCGAAGCCAACGATGGCCGCGACATTTTCGGTACCGGAGCGCAGCCCGCGCTCCTGAGCTCCACCGCCAATCAGCGCCTCTAATTCGACCCGCTTGTCCAGCACCAATGCACCAGCCCCAAGGGGGCCATAAACCTTATGCGACGAGAGCGTCAGTCCATGCACACCCAGCGCGCGGAAGTCGAGCGGGATTTTACCCAAGGCCTGCACCGCGTCACTGTGAATATATCCACCCTGCGCACGCTGGGTTTTGGCCAAGGTCACAAGATCATTCAGCACGCCTGTTTCATTGTTGGCCAGCATCACCGAAACCAGCGCAGGCTTGTCACGCAGCACTTGATCAAGCGCGGCATTTGTATCAAGTGCACCCTCAGCACTCAGCGGCAACTCGTTCAACTGCCATCCCGCATGCCGCAACTGCCGGGCCGGTTCGCGCACACAGGGATGTTCACTGGCACCGATGGCGATTCGCCCCACAGGCAGATTCGCGGCCGCGCCCTTGATGAATAGGTTGTTGGATTCGGAGCCGCCGCTGGTGAAGATCACCTCGGTCGGGTGCGCATTCACCGCCGCAGCCACTTGCTGGCGCGCCTGATCAATCGCAGCGCGTGCCTGCCGGCCATATTCATGACGACTCGACGCGTTGCCCCAGCGCCCGCCGCCCAACCAGGGCAGCATGGCCTCACGCACACGCGCATCAAGCGGCGTGCTGGCATTGTGATCGAGATAGGCCGGGGCAAACATGACAGTCTCCGCTCAGGCCAGCGCCTCAGCATCGGCCTTGCTGCCGCGACGAAACTCGTCGCACAGCACGACAGCCTGATGCGGGTTTTCGCGCTGACGAATCTGGCTGACCAGAGTATCCAGATCCACCGATTCGAGATACTCGAACATGCGGCGGTTCAGATTGGACCACAGATCATGGGTCATGCAACGGTGATGCGGCTGGCCGTTGCAGTCTTCCTTGCCACCGCACTGAGTGGTATCCAGTGGCTCGTCAACAGCAATGATGATGTCTGCGACGGTAATCTTGTCCATGGTACGGGCCAGGCAATAACCGCCGCCAGGGCCACGCACGCTAGAAACCAGCTGATGGCGACGCAGCTTGCCGAAAAGCTGCTCAAGATAGGAAAGCGAGATACTCTGACGCTCGCTGATGCCGGCCAGCGTTACTGGCCCCTTGTCCTGGCGCAGGGCCAGATCGATCATGGCGGTAACGGCGAAACGACCTTTGGTGGTGAGGCGCATGTTCTGCTCCGGTCTCTGTGGGTGGCTGGCTGAAATCCTTTGCGGGGCTGGCGCGCGGGGCCTCAGGGCAATACTTGATTGTTTTGCTCAAGAATACAATTCCCGACCAATCTGGTCAAGCATTCCCGAACCCGGAAAGACGCTATCGGCACGATAGAATCCACGCATGCTTCCCCCCCCTTCGCCCTATCAGCCACCGCCCGACCAAGGCCTGCCACTCATTTACGTTGACGAGGCTTTGCTAGTGCTGGACAAACCTGCCGGCCTGCTAACCGTGCCAGGCAGAGGCCCGGAAAAAGCGGACTGCCTCGCTGCAAGGGTGCAAAAACGCTTCCCTGAAGCACTGATCGTTCATCGGCTGGACATGGAAACCTCTGGGCTCGTCCTGATGGCACGTGGCCCGGCCATGCAACGCGCGCTGAGTCAGCTCTTCGAGCAACGGCGCATCAACAAGCGCTATCTGGCGCGGGTGGCAGGCCGGCTGACCCCCGAGCGCGGAGCAGTCAACCTGCCGCTGATCACGGATTGGCCCAGACGCCCGCGCCAGATGGTCGATCATGGCATTGGCAAACCTTCGCTGACCCACTATGCCAGCCTGCACTTCGACGCCGCAACGCAGAGCAGCCGGGTAGCACTGGAACCACTCACCGGCCGCTCCCACCAACTCCGGGTGCACATGCTGAGCCTTGGGCACCCGATCCTGGGAGATGCGCTCTACGCACCCGAAGCGGTGCGCCTGGCCGCCCCGCGTCTAATGCTGCATGCTGAATGGCTGAGTTTTCCGCATCCGGATAGTACTGAGCCGGTCGAATTCACTGCGCCCTGCCCGTTCTGAGGCACAATCCCGCCCCCTGTCCATAGCCCCCCCCTCCATCCATGCAATGAAGGTCCGCCTGCATACATTCCTTGAACTATTGCTTAATCTGCTGGCGCCTTGGCTGGCCTACTCGGCCGCGGAACCCCACTACGGCGAATTTGGTGCCCTGATCGCGTCCTCCCTGCCGCCCTTGGCATGGAGCGTCTTCGAGTTGCTCCGCTATCGGCGCGTGGATGCCCTGAGTTTCTTCATTCTCGGCGGCATTGCCCTCTCGCTGCTGGCCATGGCTTTGGGCGGGGATGCCCGCTTGTTGCTGGTGCGCGAATCACTCATTTCCGGCCTGGTCGGAATTGCTTTCCTGGTTTCGCTGCTGTTTCAACACCCGCTTGTTTACTATCTCGCGTGCGCAATGGCAAAACGTGGAGACGAGCAGCATGGCGCTGAGCGTTTTCATGCCTGGTGGCTGCTTGCCGGCAGCCGCAAGCTCATTTGCGAGATCAGTTTCGTATGGGGTACGGGCCTGGCACTGGAGGCGGCTCTACGCATCTGGCTAGCCTGGCACTGGGAACCGCAACGCTTCCTCGCTATCGCTCCGCCACTGGGCTACGCAATCGCCGGCCTGATGGGCGCATGGACATTCTGGCGTGTGCGCCGGCATTTATCGGGCCAGCCCAAAGCGACAAAGACTTCAGCAACTGCTGAATAAATCCGCTAAACATCCTGAATCGGCGACAATAGCGGTATTCCCGCGCTGTCGCCTTCCTGCATTTCCCCGGCTCGCCCATTTGCGCAGCCCAATCCGGTACCACTGCCATGTCAGACTCCATCGCCAGCTTCGCCGACCTGAAGCTTTCCGCCCCCATTCTCCAGGCCCTTGCCGACGTCGGTTATGAAACCCCGTCGCCCATTCAGGCTGCCTGCATCCCGATCCTGCTTGATGGCGGTGACATTCTCGGCGAAGCCCAGACCGGTACCGGCAAGACCGCAGCCTTCGCACTACCGCTGCTTGAGCGCCTCGATGCCAGCGACCGCCGACCGCAGATTCTGGTTCTCACACCGACCCGCGAACTGGCCATCCAGGTCGCCGAAGCTTTCCAGAAGTACGCCCGCTACCTGCGCGACTTTCATGTACTGCCGATCTACGGCGGCCAGAGCATGGTGGTTCAGCTACGTCAGCTCTCGCGCGGTGCTCAGGTCATTGTCGGCACACCCGGCCGCGTCATGGACCACCTGGAACGCAAGAGCCTTGATCTCACCAACCTGAAAGCCCTGGTACTGGACGAAGCTGACGAGATGCTGCGCATGGGCTTCATCGACGACGTCGAGTGGATACTCCAGCACATTCCTGACACGCGCCAGACAGCGCTGTTCTCCGCCACCATGCCGGACGTAATCCGCCGCGTGGCACACAAGTATCTGAAGAGCCCGCAAGAAATCAAGATCAAGGCTTCGACCAGCACCGTGGCGGCAATCAGCCAGCGCTACTGGCAGGTTCGCGGCGTAAACAAGCTCGATGCACTAACCCGAATCCTTGAAGTCGAGGAAACTTTTGACGCCGCGATCATCTTCGTTCGCACCAAAATCGCGACCGAAGAGCTCGCGGACAAACTCGAAGCCCGTGGCTATGCCGCGGCCGCCATCAACGGCGATATGAACCAGGGCATGCGCGAGCGTGTGATCGAGCAGCTCAAGAGCGGCACCCTCGACATCCTCGTTGCCACCGACGTGGCCGCCCGTGGCATTGACGTACCGCGCGTCTCACATGTCATCAACTACGACATTCCCTACGACACCGAAGCCTATGTGCACCGTATCGGCCGCACCGGCCGCGCAGGCCGTACCGGCAACGCCATTCTCTTTGTCGCCCCGCGTGAGCGCGGCATGTTGCGCGCCATCGAGCGCGCCACGCGTCAGCCGATCGAGCAGATTTCCCTGCCGACGCGCGAAGATGTTGAAGGCCGCCGCATCGCTCAACTCAAGCAGCTGATCCTTGACACTATCGAAGCCGAAGACATGCAGTACTTCAGCGAAGTGCTGGATCAGCTAGCGGAAGAGAACGAACTCTCGGTTGAAGAGATCGCCCCGGCTCTGCTCTTCATGGCTCAGAAGGAACGCCCGCTGAAGGTTGAAGAACACGGCCATGGCTGGGACGTAGCCACGGCACCAGCCGACGCCCCGCGCAAATTTGATGGAGGCAGCTTCACCGAGCGCAACGAACGCCCGGCCCGCTTCGAGGAGCGTGGTGAGCGCCCCCGTTTCGAGCGCGAAGAGCGCGCGCCGCGCGAACGTGCCCCCCGTCAGGAGTTCGTCTCGGACGGCAAGACTCAGCGTTACCGCATCGAAGTGGGCCGTGCTCATGGCGTGATGCCCAAGGAGATTGTTGGCGCCATCGCTAACGAAGGGGGTATCGACGGCCGCATGATTGGTCAGATTGACCTCTTCGACGATTTCAGCACCGTTGATCTGCCGGTGTTGCCTGAACCACTACTGGGCGTGCTCAAGCGCACCCGCGTGCGCGGCCAGGCCATCAATATCCGTGCCCTGGCAGAAGGTGAACGCTACGAAAAGAGTCGCGCCCCGCGTGAAGAACGCCGCCCGCAAGGCGCCTACGACGAAGGCCGCCGTGGCGGTTTCTCGCGCGACGAGGCCCCGCGCCCGCGCCGTGAGGGCGGCTTCCCGGAAAAGCGCAGCTTTGACGATCGCCCGCGCAGCCCCTACAACAACGAAGCCCCGCGCCGCAGCTTCGACGATCGCCCGCCGCGCCCACGTGAAGGTGGCGCTCCCTTCGATGGCCCACGCAAGAGCTTTGGCGGTGATTCCGCTGCGCCGCGCCGCAACTTCAGTGATGCACCACGCAGTTTTGGCGATGCGCCCCCGAAACGCAGCTTCGCTCGCGATGACAGCGCCCCGCGCCGTGATGAGCGCCCGACGCAGCCGCGTGAGGGCTTCAGCAAACCGGCCTTTGGTGACAAACCCAAGACCGGCTTCAAGGGCGGTAAGCCAAAGAAGAGCTGGTAAGCAGAAACGAAAAGCGGACCTACAGGTCCGCTTTTTTTTGTGTCATCCCCTGCCTCAGATCGCCATTGGCATCGCCATACCTCCGAAATGGAAGAAGCGGGCATAGTCAAGCAAGTCCCGGCGTTGAGCCGGCTGAAGCCGGCTGATCAACTGGCGGGCGCGTGCTTCAGCAGGCGCGTCTGGCAGCCAGCGCGGAGGACTGCGCAGGGCAAGCATGAAGGGCGCCATCCAGGTTCGGTGGAGACTGACGTCAGATCCCAGCACGGGCGCCAGTTGGCGTAACTCAGGCTCGCTGAAGGCAGCGCGCAGTGAGTGGCGGTAATCTTCGGTGAACAATTCCGGCTGCAGATCGGCCCGATCCGTAGCAAAAAACTCCTGGGTCTGCGGGCGACGCAGACGACCAAAGTCGATCAGCAGAACACCGCCACCAGGCTTCAGGACTCGTCTGAGCTCGCGAAAACAGGCTTCAAGTGCTGCCAGATCTGGCAGATGATGCAGCGACAGGGTGGACGTCACCACGTCAATGGAGGCATCCGCGAATCCTTCCAGCTTGCAGATATCTCCCTGCCGCAGGCGCATGTTGTCCAACTGCTGGCGTGCCAGCGTAGCTTGGCCGTGCTCAAGCATCGCAGCCGAAGCATCTAGGCCGATGAACTGTGCCTGTGGATGCAGGCTTGCCATCACACCCAGCTGGTTCGCCGGGCCACACGCCAGATCCAGCACGGTATCACCGGGGCGAATCAAGGACAGGGTCTGGAGCGCGTTATAGACGTAGGTAAAGGCGAGGATGCCATCCTCGCGCCCGGCGCGCATGAAGGCCTCGACCTTGGCCGGATCCTCCATCACCAGCGCCGGCTCCGGAACGCGCACCTGCTCGTGACGAGCGAGGCGGTCGAGAACGAGATGGAACATCATGACGAGGCCGGACATGGCAAGAGCGTGAGCAAATTGAAACGCGATTGTAATAGGCAATCCCGCACACCAACAAAAACGCCGGTCATTCGCACGACCGGCGCCCAGGCAACGGCAAAGCCCGGAATTACTTCAGGGCAGTCATGGCCACGTGATCCATGTCCGGGAAGGTCTGGTTTTCACCCGCCATCCCCCAGATGAAGGTATAGGTCTGGGTTCCTACGCCGGTATGGATCGACCAGGACGGCGAAATCACGGCTTGCTCGTTGCGCATCACGATATGACGGGACTCGGTCGGTTCGCCACACATGTGGAAGACCACTCCGTCCGCATTCATGTTGAAGTAGAAATACACCTCCATGCGGCGCTCGTGGGTATGACAGGGCATGGTGTTCCACATGCTGCCTTCTTCCAGTTTGGTCAGGCCCATGATCAGCTGGCAGCTATCCACTACGCCCGGCACGATGTACTTGTTGATGGTACGGCGATTGGAAGTCTTGGCGTCCCCCATGGTTTGCGGGCTGGCCATTTCACGGGTGATTTTCTTGATCGGATAAACCGCGTGGGCCGGGGTGCTGTTGTAGTAGAACTTGGCAGGATGAGCAGCGTCCGTACTCCTGAACACCAACTCCTTGTTGCCCTTGCCAACGTAAAGCGCTTCTTCGCCGTTCACTGCGAACTCAACACCGTCGACGACAACGACACCGTCGCCACCAATATTGATCAAACCCAGTTCACGACGCTCCAGAAAATAGGCGGTGCCATAGGTTTTGCCCAGATCAGGCATGGCGATCGGCCCTGTCACCGGCATGATCCCGCCAAAAACGATGCGGTCGACGTGGCTATAAGTCATGGTGATCTGGTCTGCCACAAAAACCTGCTCGACCAGATACTCCTTTCGCAGACCTTCGGTATCAAGCGTCTTGCTGTAGGCGGCGTTGCAGGATTGGCGAATATCGATTTGCATGCTTGCTCCAAAGAAATGAGGCGCGGCGCGGCAGGCACCCGGCCTGTGAAAGGGTCTGACAAAGCCAAAGGCGAGCCATTGTACGAGGGCGTCAGGGCTTCCTGCTGCTGGAAGGGCTGCCCGCCCTTGATCCAGGCCACATTTCCTGTCGAAATTGCGGCCCTGCCGGGTATGATCACACGGAAAACTAAATGAAAACGCTGTCACCATCCAGCAGTTGTAGTGACAGCGAAACAATAGGCAGGGGACTCTGTAATGGCAAGCGAATACCGCGTCGTATTCAAGGGTGAGATTCTTGATGGTTTCGATCCGGAAGCCGTGCGTATCAAGGCATCAGCCAAACTCAAAGCATCGCCTGAGCAGGTCGAACGCCTGTTTTCCGGACGCAGTTCGGTACTGAAGAAAGGCATCGCCGCCGATGTCGCTGAACGTTATGTGAAAGAGCTGGGCAAAATCGGCATGCGGGTGAAGCTCGAAGCCGTGGCTGAAGCAGCCCGCACACCGCCGCCCACACCAGTCGTTCAGGCCTTCTCCGATCTGGAAAAAACTCAACTTGCCGATCCCCTGGCGCTTTCGCGCTATCTTCAGGGCGAACAGGACGCAGCCAGTGCGCCCACCGTGATCGTTACCCCCGCTCAGCAGCAGGAAGTTCTGGACGCTGTTGCCAGCATGGGCGCTGCAAACGCTCCGACCCTGATCGTGACGCCTGCGCTGCGCGCCGGTTTGCTTGCCGAGCACGCGCCCAGTGCGGCCGACATGCCGACCGTGATCGTCAATCCTGCCCCCGGTGGCAGTACCCCCGGCATGGTGGTACGCGAGGAAAAAACCAGCCCACCGCGACACGATCCGGAGCGCACCCTGATAGCTAATCCAGCCGCGCTGGACGCTTATTTCAAGACTGAAAGCAGTGCCCAGCCCGCCGCAGCCCCGACCCAATCCCAGTTCCCGACAGGCGTGCCGCTGGACCCACACAAGACCGAGCTGAACCCGGATGCGCTTGACGCGTACCTGAGCGCCCATCCTCAGCCACCGGCCATCACCAAGCCGGCGCCGCTGCGCGAGGTGACCGTCAGCGTCGCCAAGGATTTCAACACCGGGTCGGGAGATCAGGCGATCAGCGTGTTTGCCCCCTCCATGCCCAGTGGCCCCTTTGCAGCCGCAACAAGCCCGACCCAGTGGATGGAAACCGAGCAGGACGAGGATCTGGCGCCACCACCCGACCACGCAGCTACCCGCCTGCGCAAGATCAAGATCGGCGCCGCTGTCACCTTGGCCTTCCTCTTACTTTGGTGGCTACTGTAGGCCGTAGCCCCCAGAGGGGGCGTCCGGGCCGCTACAATGGCGGCCCTTTGCATTTCTGTTGACGCGCCATGCCCCTCGAACACCCTGCGCATGAAGCACTCCAGGCGCAGCTTGCAGAGCTGGATGCCGCATCGCTCAAACGCCAGCACCGGATACAGGCCCACGCCTGCAGCCCGGTAACCCTGGCCGATGGCAAGTCGCTCCTGGCATTTGCCAGCAACGACTATCTTGGGCTTGCCAATGCGCCAGAATTGATTGCCGCGGCCCAGGCTGCCGCCGCTCGCTGGGGCGTTGGTGCTGGCGCTTCGCACCTTGTCAGCGGACATACTGAAGCCCATCAGGCACTGGACGAAGCGCTCGCCCGCTTCACCGGCTTCGAAGCCGCGCTAGGATTTGCTACCGGCTATCTCGCGAACATTGCCGTCATGCCCGCTCTGCTCGGGCGGGGCGATGCCATTTTTGCCGACCGTCTTAATCACGCCTCACTGGTCGACGGCGCACGCCTCAGTCGTGCCGAACTGAACCGCTACGCCCATTGCGACCTGACCATGCTGGATGCGCAACTGTCAGCCAGCCGTGCCCGACGCAAGCTGATCGTTACCGACAGTGTATTCAGCATGGACGGTGATGTTGCGCCACTCGCCAAGCTTCTGACGCTCGCCGAACAGTACGACGCCTGGCTGCTGGTTGATGACGCACATGGCTTCGGCGTGCTTGGCCCGCAGGGACGCGGCGCACTGGCCGAGGCGGGTCTGAACTCCGGGCGCCTGATCCTGATGGGCACCCTCGGCAAGGCAGCCGGCGTGGCGGGCGCTTTCGTCGCCGCTTCGCGAACCGTCATCGACTGGCTGCTGCAAACAGCCCGCCCCTATATTTTCACCACAGCCACACCTCCGATGCTGGCAGCGACGCTGCAAGAAGCTCTGACGCTGATTGCCGCCGGTGATGAACGCCGTGCCCATCTGCAGAGGCTGATTGCCGCACTCACCGCGGGGCTTGCCGATACGCCCTGGAAGCACCTCCCCTCACGCACCGCCATTCAGCCCATCCTGATCGGCGAAAACGCCCGCACACTTGCCATCTCCAAAGCGCTTGAAGCACGCGGCCTGCACGTTCCGGCAATCCGCCCCCCGACGGTACCGCAGGGCACGGCAAGGCTGCGCGTCTCTCTATCCGCCGCACACACCGCCGAAGATGTCACCCGCCTGTGCAGCACCCTGCACGACTTAGCACAGGACTTCGCGTGACGCCCGCCCTGGTCTTCCTCCCCGGCTGGGCTTATCAGCCCACGCTCTGGGATACTCTGCGCGCAACGCTCAGCGAATTCCCCTCCCATGCGCCTGAATTGCCCATTCACGCCGGGGGGCTTGAGTGCTGGGCAGATACGCTTGCTGGCAAACTGCCGGAAAACGCCCTTCTGGTCGGCTGGTCGCTCGGCGCCATGATCGCTCTGGTGCTCGCGGCACAGCACCCTGAAAAAGTGCGCGGCCTCTATCTGATCGGGGCCACTCCGCGTTTCGTCACCACTCCGGACTGGCCACATGGGCTTGATGCATCGACGGTCAGCGCCTTCCGCCGAGGGTTTTCCAGCTCACCCGAACGCACCTTGCAGCGCTTTCTGACCCTGCAAGTGCTGGGAGACGCACGCCGCAGCACCCTCACACCGCAACTTGAAGCCTGTCTGGCCAAAACCACAGAGCCCGGCCTTGATGAAGGCCTGCAGCAACTGGAACGCGCCGAACTGCGGCCGCTGCTCGCACATGTGCGCCAGCCAGTCTATCTGCTGCATGGCAACCGGGACGCGCTGATGCCGGTCGGCGCTGCAAAGTGGCTGGCCGCCCAATTACCCACTGCCAAGCTGGAAACTCTAGCTGAGGCCGGCCACGCACCGCTGTTTGACCAAATTCCCGAGTTGGCTAGGCGCATCCGGAGCTTTGCCAATGCGCGCTGAGAAGCAGCTCATTCGCGCAGCCTTCGGCGCTGCTGCGACCCGCTATGACGCGGTCGCCGAACTCCAGCGCCGCATTGCGCGTGACTTGCTAAGCCGCACCCCCGCCGCCCACCGGATGTTGGACGCCGGTTGCGGCACCGGTTTTGGCGCCCGCCTGCTGCGTTCGGCGCACGCTGAAGCGAACGTGTTTGCGCTGGATGCGGCACAGCCCATGTGTGCCCACTCAGGCGAAGCGCTAGCCACCTGCGGCGATATCGAAGCCCTGCCCTTCGCCAACGCCAGCTTCGATCTGTACTGGTCCAGCCTCGCCTGGCAATGGACCACCCCCCTGCTGGCCGCGCACGAAGCGGCGCGTGTTCTCGCGCCCGGCGGGGTCTTGCGCGTCGCGACACTGGGCCCCGACAGTTTGCGTGAGTTGCGCGAGGCCTTTGCCAGCGTGGATAGCCATGCTCATGTGCGTGATTTCGACAGTCTTGAGCACCACGCCAATGCCTTGAACACAGCAGGCTTCAGCACTCTATATATCGAGCGTGTCGTCATCCAGGCTTTCCTGCCCGATCTCAGAACAATCCTGCGGGACTTGCGCCAGCTCGGCGCCCACGCCCTGGGGGCTGCCCGCCGTCGCGGCATGCTCGGGCGCCAGGCCTGGCAGCGTCTTGAAACCGCCTACGAAGCACACCGCAGCCCAGCCGGCTTGCCCGTGAGTTACGACGTGATTTATCTCGCTGCGAGCAAAGCATGAGCGCCTTCTTTCTTACCGGAACGGATACGGAGATCGGCAAAACCTTCTCGGCCTGCGCCCTGCTTCACGCCTGGCGCAACCAGGGATTCAGCTCCGTGGCTTACAAACCGGTTGCGGCGGGTGCGGAACTGATTGAGGGCCAATGGAGCAACGAGGACGCGCGCCGCCTGCAGGCTGCCTCCAGCCCAGGCTTCGTGCTTGAAGAAATCAACCCGCTGTGCCTGCGTACCGCCATCGCACCGCACCTGGCAGCCGCCGAGGAAGGACGCGAACTCGCACTGAGCGACATGCTGGCGGGCTTCCAAGCCCTGCAGGCGCGCGCCCAGCGCGTACTGGTCGAAGGCGTGGGTGGCTTTCGCGTACCGCTCGGGCAAGACTTTGACAGCGCCGACCTGGCCGTGGCGCTGGGCCTGCCCGTGATTCTTGTGATCGGCCTGCGTCTGGGCTGCCTGAACCACGCCCTGCTGACGACGGAAGCAATCCAGGCACGCGGCCTGAGGCTCGCTGGCTGGATCGGCAACACACTGAATCCGGCGATGAACCGACTCGATGCCAACATCAGCACGCTGCATGAGCATCTGCGTGCTCCCTGCCTGGGTATCCTGCCTCACGCAACCGATGGCGAAGCCGGCGGCGTGGCGCAGCATCTCCTTCCGCCCGCTTGAGCCCAGACCGAATCAGCGGATGATTGTCAACAGACCCTGGGCACATAGCCAAACGGGGGGAATGCTAGACTCCAAGCCTTTCCCTGCCCCGCATACCTCCTCCATGAAACGCTCCCGCCTTGGCCGCCGCAGCGGCCTGCCCCGCGAAGCTGAAGAAATTCTCTGGCTGGCCAATGGCCTGGCCGAATCCGGCAGCCGCGCCGAAGACGCCGGTTGGGAGAACCCACTCCTGAAAGCCCTCGAAGCCCTTCTGCAAGCAGGCGATGAAGAAGTGCTTACGAGCACCCTCGACCACCTCTACAACACCAACCAGCGCGCTTACGATGTGCTCGCCGACTGCATCGAAACCAGCGCCGAGCAACTGCTGACGCCAGCCGGTGAAGTGCTGTTGCTGGCTGTGCCGGTACTGGCCTGGTCACGCTTCTCGATTCCGGCCAGTGCCATTCCGGCCAAGGTGCTGAACAATCTGCGCGTGCATCTGCAAGCCCATGTACTAGCTCAGGGTGTGAAGCTCGGGCTGGCTGACGCGCTCTTCAGCCCAGATCAATTGCCTCAGGGCTATTGCGAAACCGCGCGTTTTACCGCGGCCATGATCGAAACAACCCTAGCTGAAGGCGTGCTGCACATTGATCAAGAAACCCAACCGGAAACCACTCGTTTCCTGTCGGATGTTCGTTACATTCTGGCCGCCGTTGAGGTACGCCCGGGTCAGCCGGTGTTCCACTGGCAGGAAAAGGATGGCAGCAAGGAACAGGCTGGCGAACAGTGGCGCGCCCAGGGCGGAGCCTGCCTGTTACCCCTTCTGGCCGGCTGCGCCATGGAACTGGTGCTACCCGACGCCTATTTCTCAGCCTGCCGACAGGCCGATCGCGCCTCACGCCCCTATTCGGTACGCGCTTCCGCAGCATTTTTGAGCACTACGCTGGATGTCGCGCCAGGGGAATTGCGTGCGGTGGTAGCGCCGTTCTACGACCGTCAAATCGAGGAGTACCGCATCGGTTTTACCACCACCAAGGGCAAAAACGTAGTGCATGGTGTGGTGTGGCCGCTGCTCGGACCAGAGGACGACTCGGCCGAAGTGCCCGGGCAGATTGAGGCTGCGCTGAAAGATAGCGGCATCACTCGCATCGAGCACCTCGACAACCGCTTTCCGCTGGAATACTGCGATGACTGCGGAGCCCCGATGTATCCCTCGCCGGACGGCGATGCAGTGCACGCCGAGCTGCCTGAAGACAAGGCGGAGCAGATGCCCAGACACCTGCACTGAGCCCTGCAGTGGCCGCCTCAGGGCGGCCCCTTGTGCTCATTCCATCCGGTCGGCGAGGTTACGGCCATTGATCAACACAGTGGCAGTAGACAGGCCGCTGGCGTCAGTGCTGAGCGGGTCGATCATCAGGCTGCCAGATTCAAGCTGCTTTTGCAGACGCTGCTTGGCCATATCACTGCTATCCCCCTGCAAGCCAGCCACTTTGTATTTGCGACCCTGGTAGAAAAAGGTGTCTCCATCTACTGCGTAGGCACGGTCCGGGGCGCTACGGGCTTTTACTTCAGTCTCTGGCCCGTCTGCTGCCGGTTTATCCAGCGCGTCCCGGGCGATCGGGCTGCTGAGCGTTTTTTCGACCGGCACGTTGCAAATCTTCCTGCTGGTCCAGCCCTTGGCCGTCCTGACCCTCTGCATTTTGCAGCCTTCAAGTGCAGCGCTCGTTCCTGCCGTTTTTCCGGCGGACTTCCTGGCCCCAGCCTTCTTGCCCGTAGTCTTACCCGTGGGTTTGGCTGGCACCGGTTTGCTGGTGCTTTGCTTGCTGACCGGCTTTTTGCTGCTGGTTGTTGCTGCCGCAGCAGTCTGGGCAAACCCCGCGCACAGCAGGCCGGCAAACAGGACACAAAGCACTCGCTTCATCGTTTCTCCACTTCAGGCACATTCATCGCTTCCGGCATTTTCGCACTGATCACGTGCGAACATGGCGCACAGGTGAGAAAATCCGTCTCCCGCAAAGTTCCCTACCGCCTCTCCCATGCTCCGGATTTACGGCATCAAACAATGCAGCAGCATGCAGAAAGCCTTCGCTTGGCTGGATGCACGCAGCCTTCAATATGACTTCCACGACTACAAGAAAAACGGCATCGACGCCGTTACCTTGCAAACCTGGAGTACCCAGGCGGGCTGGCAAGTTTTGCTCAACACGCGCGGCACCACCTGGCGAAAACTTAGCGAGAGCGAACGTCAGGATGTTGATGAGGCCAAAGCCATTCGCCTGATGCAAGCCAACCCCAGCCTCATCAAGCGGCCCGTCATCACCGGCGGCAAGCAACTGGTCGTAGGTTTCGACGAAGCCCGCCTTGCCGCAGCCCTGGAGCCTCAAGCATGACCAATGCCGTTACCCGTTTCATGCTCGATGCACTGGATATCCGTGGTGCGGTCGTTCAGTTAGGAAGCACCTGGCAGCAAGTGTGCGTCGGTCGCCACTATCCACCGGCGGTGCAATCACTGCTCGGCCAGATGTGCGCTGTGACTGCAGTCATCGCTGCCAATCTCAAACAGGCAGCCCGGATCACCTTTCAGCTCAGCGGCCACGGCCCGGTTTCGCTACTGGTGATTGACTGTAATGAACGCTTGAACCTGCGCGGCTACGCCCGCCACGAAGCGGCGCCTGTCGGGCCTACCGGCCTACAGGAACTGCTCGGTGACGGCCGCCTGCTGATGTCACTCGACATGGAGGGGGCACGCCAGCCCTGGCAAAGTTATGTACCGGTCGAAGGTGAATCAATCGCAGCGGTTTTTGAGCACTACCTGGCACAATCCGAACAGCAACCCGCACTGCTCGTGCTGTTTGCCAACCAAGAACAGGCTACCGGCCTGTTCCTGCAGAAGCTGCCCGGTGCAGATCTCAAAGATGCAGACGGCTGGAATCGCATCGTGCACCTCGCTTCAACCGTGAAAGCAGAAGAGTTGATGGAGCTTTCAGCTGAGGAAGTGTTGCTGCGCCTGTTTTTCGAAGAAGAGGTGCGTATGTTTGAAGCACGCCCGGTGACCCATGACTTCCCACCGGATCGCGACAAGATCGCTACCATGCTGCGCAGCCTTGGTCACGAAGAAATCAAACGCATCCTGGCCGAGCATGGCGAAGTACGTATCCATGATGATCTTTCCAATCATGAGTACATATTCAGCCGAGAAGAAGCGCTGGCGCTATTTAGTCAGGGCCGACCGACCCTGCACTGACTGGCGTCAAACAACAATGGAAATGGCCGTCACAAGACGGCCATTTTTTTATTTGAACTCGCGTAATTCAGGCGGTGTTTCGTCCCGATCTCCGTGTGGATGATGCTCCCAGGCTTTGACGTAGACCTGATTGGATTGCTTGATCAGACGCTGCGGCGCGGTTGCATTGCGGCTACGCGTTTCTTCGCAGAAATGGGTCAGCGAGCGCTTGATTCGTGAAATCAGGCTGTCGTCGAGACAAAAGCCCTCAGCCTCCAGAGCCTGCTCAATACCACGCAGGGAGTAGTGCGCAAGGTCGTAACACACATGCAGACTCTCCGCGTGCACTCCGGGCTCCACATGCAGCCAAGGTTGATTCTGCAGGAACAGCAAAGCTCTGGCGCTCTGACCTTCCGGATACTGCGCAAAGCGTAGCTCGTGCTCGCACAATGCCTCAGCCAGCGCGTTTTCGTGCAGATGCTTGCGTCCGGCAAGCTTGTAGGCAGTTTCGCGACGCATCATGCCCTCCGCCGTCAAATGCGGGCCAACCGACGGCTGACCCGGTATTCACTTACTTGGGCTGCGAGGCCTCAGCTGCCGGCTCCGCGACTTCGGATTTCACAACAGCAACCGGTTTGCCCTTGAGCAGATTCATGGCTTGCTCAAATTGATAGTCACCCGCACCAGCTGGCTCAAAACGTGCAGGCGGTTCATCAGCTTCAGGCTTGCGACCATTCTTGGCCGGCTTTGCTGCCGGGGCAGACGCGGACGCAGCAGGCGCAGATTGCTCTGTCGGATTGGCAAGATGACGCGTCAGATCGGCTTCACGATAGAACGGCTCCGAAGAACCATTCGGCGTCTCATCAACCTGGAAGTCGGGATCGATACCCTTTGCCTGGATCGAACGGCCAAGCGGTGTGAAGTACTTGGCGATGGTCAGCTTGACGCCAGTCTGCCCTTGGATGATCGGGAAAATGGATTGCACAGACCCCTTGCCAAAGGAACGAATTCCCAGCACTTTGACGCGCTTGTAGTCCTGCAAGGCTCCGGCCACGATCTCCGAGGCCGAAGCAGAACCACCGTTGACGATCACCACCATCGGCACGGTCTTCACGCCCTTGGGTAGACTCTTGAGTGCATCCTCACTGCCACGCGAATACTCGCTGGCCTCTGCGTGATACTTACGCCGTGCATCGGGGATACGCCCCTCCGAATACACCACTAGACTCTTGGCTGGCAGGAATGCGGCGGAGACTCCTACCGCCGCATCGATCAGACCACCCGGGTTGTTTCGCAGATCAAGCACCAGCCCCTTGAGCGGGCCATCCTTGTAAAGCTTATCCAGATGGCGAGCCAGGTCAGCCGTCGTCTGTTCCTGGAACTGGGCCACACGAACATAGCCATAGCCCGGCTCAATCAATTTGGACTTGACGCTTTGCACCTGGATTTCTTCACGCACCAGCGTGAACTCGAGCGGTTTTGTTTCACCCTTGCGCACAATGGTGATGTTGATCGAGGTGCCAGGCTTTCCGCGCATGCGCTTGACGGCATCGGTCAAGGTCAGGCCGCGCACAGGGGTATCATCGAGCTTGAAAATCAGATCACCAGACTTGATGCCAGCACGGAAAGCTGGCGTGTCTTCGATCGGGCTGACGACCTTGACCAGACCATCTTCCATCGAAACCTCGATACCCAGGCCACCAAATTTACCCTTGATCGAGATCTGCATGTCCTTGAAGGCTTCTTCATCAAGGAACTGCGAATGTGGATCCAGACCCGCGACCATGCCGCTGATCGCATCGTTGATGAGTTTCTTGTCTTCGACCGGCTCTACGTAAAGCTGCTTGATGTGGTTGAACACGTCAGCGAGGCTACGCACCTCATCCACCGGGAGCTGCGGCGTTGCACCGCCTTCGCGATTGGCGTTGGCCGCGAACTGCAGGCTCACCAGCACCCCCAGGCACATGCCGCACAGCACCAACCCCAACTGCTTGAATCTGCTCATCAGCTCTCCGTCAGACTATTTTGCCGCCATCCATTTGGCGGGATCTTGCGGTTGCCCGCGATGTCGTATTTCAAAGTATAAACCCGATTCTTCGAGGCCACCGCTGCTGCCCGCACTGGCCAGCACCTCTCCTGCCCGTACGTCGTCTCCCGGGTTCTTGAAGAGCGACTCATTGTTGCCATACACGCTCATGTAACCATTGCCGTGATCAACGATCACAAGGTTGCCAAAACCGCGCAACCAGTCGGCAAAAGCTATCTTGCCGGAGGCGATGGCGCGCACATCGGCACCACTGGCTGTTTTGATGAAAACCCCACGCCAGCTCGCCCCCCCCTCCGCACGCGGGCTGCCGAATCGCGCCTTGATGGTACCTGCCACGGGCCACGCCAGTGCCCCCTTGCGCGCAGCAAATTCACCGCCCTCAACATCACTATCGGCCACGCGAGAAATCTGCTCTTCCTTGCCTACGGGCTTGCTTGGAGCAGACTGAACGCTTCTGGGCGCAGGCGACGGACGGCTGCGAGAAATTTTCTCCAGTCCACGCAACAGCTTTTCCATGCGCGCCTCGTCACGTTGCAGGGTCTGCATCTGCTTGCGCTGACCACGCAACTGACTGGCGATCTGCTCCAGCACTTCACGCTGCTTGCGTCGCTCGCTCTGCAAGCCCTCCTGCTCGCCGCGACGCTGCTGCTCAAGACGCAGCAGTTCAGTCCGTCTAGTCTCGGCCTGGGCTACCACGCCAGCCAACTCCTGCATCGCCGAGCGGGCACGCTCGATCGCCACAATGCGCTGACGCGCAATCTGCTCGAGGTAATAGGCATCCCGGGACAACTGATTTGGACTATCGCCAGAAAGAAAGCGGCGAGCCCCCCCCTGGCCACCTTCAACATACATGCGGAACACTGCATCGCCCAATTGCTTTCGCAATACGGCAATCTCGTTTTCAAGCGCGAGCTGCTGCTCCCGCAAGCGTTGAATTTCGGCTTCAGCTGCCTGACGTAACAGTGATATTTCACGCAGGCGGCGCTGCGCGGCAGAAATGGCCTTGTCCGAGCCAGCCAGCTCGTCAGCCACCTCCTCCTTGTTTTCTTCGCTGCGGGCAATTTCATCCTGCAGGCTATGGATCTTCTCGCGCAGGGCGGAAAGCTCACTGCGCTTGCTGTCAGCCGGGGCCGCACGGACTCCGGCTGACATCAGGCAGGCGCCTGCCATGCATACAGCGGCAAGGCCTGCTCGCCAAGTCATCAGGCCTTGGCCTTGCCCTGATTGGCAACTGCGTTCATTGCAGCCTCGATCACCGACGGATCAGCCAAGTAGTAGCTCTTGATCGGCTTCAGATCCGCATCCAGTTCATACACCAGCGGTTGTGCAGTCGGGATGTTGAGCTTGAGGATGGCCTCTTCGCTCATGTTGTCCAGGTACTTGACCAAGGCACGCAGGCTGTTGCCATGGGCAGCAATAACCACGCGTTTGCCGGATTTCACTACCGGCGCAATGGTCTCCAACCAGTAGGGAATGAAGCGCTCGACCGTGTCCTTCAGACACTCGGTGCGCGGAAATTCGCCCGGCTTCATGTCAGCGTAGCGCGGAGCCTTATCTTCCATGCGCGGATCGTCCAAATCCAGAGCAGGCGGCGGCACATCATAGGACCGACGCCACACCAGCACCTGCTCCTCGCCGAACTTGGCTGCGGTTTCAGACTTGTTGAGACCTTGTAGCGCACCGTAGTGACGCTCATTCAGACGCCAGCTGTGTTCGACCGGAATCCACAGTTGATCCATCTGTTCCAGTACGCCATTCAAGGTCTTGTTGGCACGCTTGAGCATCGAGGTGTAGGCGATGTCGAATTCAAAGCCCTTTTCCTTGAGCAGCTTGCCGGCGGTAATCGCTTCTTCGACACCACGCGGCGTGAGATCCACATCGGTCCAGCCGGTAAAGCGATTTTCAAGGTTCCAGGTGGATTCACCGTGACGCATCAATACGATTTTGTACATGACGTTAGCCTATCAGAGGGAAGTGAAAGCGGTCTCTCCGCCGCCCGTAAAACGCGGGTTGCGGCAAAAGTGGTATTGTATCGGATCACTTGGCCCGCGACGCATTGCCGCACGAGCGGATCGCGCGTGTTTTTGATCGCAGGCACGTTTTCCGGAATTTTGCAGAAAAGAACCATGGATTTCGTTTCACAAAACATCTTCCTAATCACCCTCGCCGTCATCAGCGGCCTGGCTCTCTTCATCCCCGTACTGCGCGATGCCCAGGCCAGCACCAGCCAGGTTTCGCCGGCCCAGGCCGTCATGCTGCTGAACCGCCAGAATGCGGTCATCGTTGACGTGCGCGAAACCGCAGAGCTTGCGACAGGCAAGATCGAAGGTGCCCGCCACATCCCTGCTGGCGAGATCAAGGCCCGCAGTGGCGAACTGGATAAATTCAAGAACCGTCCGCTGATTCTCGTATGCGAGAGCGGCGCGCGCTCTGGCCGAGCCCTGGCCGATCTGCGCAAAGCCGGCTTTGCCCAAGCCTACAATCTGGCCGGTGGCATCAAAGCCTGGAAAGAAGCAGGTCAGCCTCTTGCTGGTAGCAAACAGACATGAGCAAGGTCGTCATGTATTCCACGGGCGTCTGTCCGTATTGCGTACGTGCCGAGCAACTGCTGCTGCGCAAAGGTGTCACTGATCTTGAAAAAATCAGGATCGATCTGGATCCGCAGCAGCGCGATCACATGATCGAGATCACCGGCCGGCGCACCGTCCCCCAGATTTTCATCGGCGCTACGCATGTGGGCGGCTGTGACGACCTGTATGCGCTTGAGCACGAGGGCAAGCTTGAAGCCCTGCTCAAGGACGCCTGACACTTACCCGTTTTAACTTCCACGCGGAAACTCCACATCATGGATCAGAACCAGCAACCCGTTTTCAAGATTGAAAAGCTCTACGTCAAGGACCTCTCGCTGGAAGTGCCGAACGCTCCGGCCATCTACCTCGACCCGAATTCGCCTTCCGTAAATGTTGACCTCACCACCCAGGCGGCGGCCGTGGGTGAAGGCTTCTTCGAAGTGTCGATCACGGTAACCGTGACGGCCAAGATGGAAGAGGAAGAGAAGGTCGTCTTCCTGGTCGAAGCAACCCAGGCCGGCATTTTCCAGGTGCGCAACATCCCCGCTACGGACATTGAGCCTCTGCTGATGATCGGCTGCGCCAACATCCTGTTCCCGTATGCCCGCGAAACCGTGTCGGACGCGGTCACCCGCGCAGGCTTCCAACCGGTGCTGCTGGCGCCAGTTAACTTCGAAGGCATGTATGAAGCTCGCCAGCAAGAACTCGCCGCTCAGCAGCCGAAGATCGAAGTGCCGATTCAGTAAGCAGGCCTTCAAAGCATGAAGCACGGATTCCTCAGACTGATCCTGGCCTGCAGCGCGGCATCCGCGTCCTTCGCGGCGCCGGCTCTGGAGTACAAGTCCTTGGCCGACAATGCCATCTTGTATGACGCCGGCTCCACCAAGGCGCAGCCGCAGTTCATCCTGCTCAAGGGCACACCGGTCGAAGTGATTGTGACGGTGGACAAGTGGCTCAAGGTGCGTGAGCAAGGTGGTGGCATGGGCTGGGTTGAGCGCGGCAGCATCAGCGACAGCCAGCAAGTCATCGTCAGCGCAGCCACGGCTGACGTACGCCAGCGCGCCGAGGAATCCGCACCGCTGGTCTTCCAGGGCAGCAAGGGCTTGTTGCTGGAAGTACTTGAAAAACCTGTCGGTGCCTGGCTAAAAGTCCGGCACCGCGACGGGCAGAGCGGTTACGTTTCGCTCAAATCTGTCTGGGGAATCTGAACGTGTCCCGTATTGTTGTACTCGGCGCAGGTGCCTGGGGCACTGCGCTGGCGAATTCCTATTGCTCTTCCAATCACAGCGTCACGCTTTGGAGCATCGAGGCCGATCATGTCGCCGAGATGCAGGCCGAACGCGTCAATCGTCGTTACCTGCCGGACATCGCGCTGAATGAAACACTCGCCATTACGGGCGACTTTGCCACCGCCTGCAAAGATGCCGACCTGGCACTAATTGCCACGCCGGTAGCGGGTCTGCGCCCTACGCTGAAACGTATCGCCACCGAGTTTCCGACCCTGCCGGTGCTGTGGGTGTGCAAGGGCTTCGAAGCGGGCAGCGGCAAATTGCCACATGAGGTGGCCGCCGAGCTTCTGGCACCAGGTACTGGCCGCGGCGCACTAACCGGGCCCAGCTTTGCGCAGGAAGTCGCCACCGGCCTGCCCTGCGCAATCACCTTGGCCTCGAAGGACCTTGCTTTTGCGCGCCACTGGGCCGGTAAGTTGATGCATCCGCGCCTGCGCCTCTATGCCAATGACGACATTGTCGGTGCCGAGATCGGCGCTGCGGTGAAAAACGTGCTGGCGATTGCTGCCGGCATCTCAGACGGGCTCGGCTTTGGTTTCAACGCCCGCGCCGCCCTGCTGACGCGTGGGCTGGCCGAAATTGCCCGGCTCAGCACTGCACTAGGCGGACGCAGCGAAACCCTGATGGGCCTCGCCGGCATGGGCGACCTGATCCTCACCGCGACCGGCGATCTCTCGCGCAACCGTCGCGTCGGTCTGGCGCTAGCAGAAGGCAAGCAATTGCCGCAGATCCTCCAGGAACTCGGGCATGTAGCAGAAGGCGTGCTGACCACGGCCACTGTGGTGCAGCGTGCCCGCAGCCTGAGCGTCGAAATGCCGATCACAGAGGCGGTGCATGCCGTGCTTGAAGGAGGCTTGAATCCACGCGACGCGGTCGAGCAATTGATGACCCGTGAAGCCAGATTGGAGAACGGCGCGGGCTGATACTCGCCCGAGCCGAAAAACAAAGCCCGGTCATGTGCCGGGCTTTGTTTTTGCGCAGCAAGCGCTCAGAGTTCAAACATCTCCGGATACTGCGCCGCCAACTGCGGCAACTGCTGCAGGATCTCGGCCATATGAATGCGCACTGCCGCCTCGGCCGCACTGGCGTCATGCGCCGCAATGGCCTCGACGATCTCGCTGTGCTGGCCGATCAACCGTTCGGCCGGGCTGACATCGGTGTAGCTCAAATAGCGCACCCGATCCATCTGCGCCTTGATTTGGTCCACCACGCGCCAGGCCGCCTCGCGCCCGGCGATCAGGGCAATTTCATGATGCATGGCTTCGTCGGCAGCCAGAAACTCCGCATTACCTTGAGCGCCCGCCTGCGCCTCCAACGTTGCGCGCAGGCGTGCAACCGCAGCCTCATCGGCTTTCAGCGCTGCCTCCCGCGCCACCGCCACTTCAATCGCCTCGCGTACGAAGCGCGCATCCAGCACATCCGCCATCACTATGCGCTTTACATAAGTGCCACGCTGCGGGCGGATTTCGACCAGATCTTCCTGCGCCAAACGAATGAAAGCCTCACGCACCGGCTGGCGACTAACCGTGTAGCGCGCCGCAATCTCGGCTTCTGACAATGCCGTACCCGGCTTCAGCTCGGCACGCACAATGGCGTCGCGCAAGGCCTGGTGAAGCTGGGAGCCGATGGATGCGGCGCGTTGCGGAATGCTTTTCATGATTTCGTTGACCCTCAAAAACTCACTGCTATACTACCATACAAGTTAGATCACCCGAAGGAGTAGCGCAATGAAGATGACCTTCCGCTGGTACGGCGAATCCGATCCGGTCAAGCTCGAATACATCCGCCAGATCCCCGGCATGACCGGCATCGTGTCGGCTATTTACGACGTGCCGGTCGGTGAAGTGTGGCCGCTGGAGAGCCTGCAAAAGCTCAAGGCCCGCATCGAAAGCGTCGGTCTGAAATTCGAGGTGGTGGAAAGCGTGCCGGTGCATGAAGACATCAAGCTCGGCAAGCCTTCGCGCGACCGGCTGATCGTCAACTACCAGCAAAACATCCGCAATTGCGCCGCCGCAGGCGTGAAGGTGATCTGCTACAACTTCATGCCGGTCTTCGACTGGACTCGTACCGAGCTCGAAAAAGAGTTGCCGGACGGCTCCACCACGCTGGCCTTCGATGCTGCAGCGATCGAGAAGCTCGACATATCCAAAGGCATTTCCCTGCCGGGCTGGGATAGCAGCTACGGCGCCGATCAGCTGCGCGCGCTGCTCGATGAATATGCCGCCGTGGGGGAAGAACAGCTGTGGGCCAATCTGGAGTATTTCCTGAAGGCCATCATCCCGGTCGCCGAAGAAGTCGGCGTGAAGATGGCCATGCACCCGGATGATCCGCCCCGCCCGATCTTCGGCCTGCCACGCATCGTGAAGAACCGCGACGATCTGGCGCGTCTGGTGAAAATCGTCGACTCACCGGCCAACGGTCTCACGCTGTGCTCGGGCTCGCTCGGCGCGGATCTGTGCAACAACATCGAATCCCTGGTGCGCGAATTTGGCGGCATGGGTCGCATCCATTTCGGCCACCTGCGCAATGTGGCGGTGGATCCGGACGGCAGTTTCCATGAAGCGCCGCATCTGTCCTGCACCGGCTCGCTTGATATGGCTCGCATCCTGCGCGCTTACCATGAGATAGGCTTTGAAGGTTATGTGCGCCCGGACCACGGCCGCATGATCTGGGGCGAAACCGGCAAGCCCGGTTACGGCCTCTATGACCGCGCCCTCGGGGCGGTCTACCTCAACGGACTATGGGAAGCCATCACCAAGTTCGTTCCCGCCCAACCTGAACAGAAAGACGCAGCATGAGCGCCACCGACAATTCCCTGCCCTTCGCAATCGACTTGAACAACAAGGTGGCCGTCGTCACCGGCGGTGCCGGCGTGCTCGGCGCCGCCATGTGCCGGGCGCTGGCCGCCTGCGGCGCGAAGGTCGTGATTATCGGCCGCGACCTAGCCAAGGCTGAGGCCCTGGCCGGCGAAATCGAAGCCACGGGTGGCGTTGCCCAGGGCCTGTCCTGCAATGTGCTCGACCGCGCTGCACTGGAAAGCGCAGCAACCCACATTGCCAGTAGCTTCGGACCCTGCGACATCCTGATCAACGGCGCCGGCGGTAATCACCCGAAAGGCATCACCGATCAGGAGTACCTGGACACCACCGGCAGCGGCAGCAATTTCTTCGACCTGGACATGGAAGGCTTCAAATTCGTGTTCGATCTGAACCTGATGGGTACCCTGCTCCCCAGCCAGGTTTTCGCGAAACAGATGCTCGGCCGCCCCGGCTGCTCGATCATCAACATTTCCTCGATGTCCGCACTCAAGCCCCTGACCAAGGTTGCCGCCTACAGCGGCGCCAAGGCGGCAGTCAGCAACTTCACCCAGTGGCTGGCCGTGCATCTGGGGCAGAGCGGCGTGCGCGTGAATGCGCTCGCGCCTGGCTTCTTCATCACCGAACAGAATCACAAGCTGATGCTGCAGGAAGATGGCAACTACACCCCGCGCGCCCAGAAAGTGATCGCCCAGACGCCGATGCGTCGCTTCGGCGAGGCCAATGAGCTGATCGGCGCCCTGCTGTGGCTGGTGGAACCCAAGGCCTCCGGCTTCGTCACCGGGTCGATCATCGCGGTTGACGGTGGTTTCTCGGCCTACGCCGGGGTTTGAACCCTCGCGTACAGATTGCCCCATGAGCATTGAAATTTCAAAAGAGGCCCGCCTGCAGGCGATTGCTTCGATCGAACGTTATTTCATGACCCATATGGAAGAACCGATCAGCAATCTGGCTGCCGGAGGGCTGCTCGGTTTCTTCTTGGAAGAGATTGGCCCCCTCATTTACAACAAGGCGGTCAGCGATGTGCAGACGCGGATTCAGGCCAGGGTGGCGGAAATCGACATCGAAGTGCATGAAGAGGAATTCGGCTACTGGCAGAAATCGGGCCGCTCACGCAAAACTTAGTCAGACAACTTAGGGTAAATCCCGGCTTATGGCATAATTGGTCAGACAACATAATCAGCTTTTCGCTTGCGGCCCCGGTAGACCACAGCGGCCCTCACGCACTTCAGGAGATCAAAGCATGGCCAAAACTTTCATGGACGAGAACTTCCTGCTCGAGTCCGCCACCGCGCAGAAGCTCTACCACGAGTACGCCGCAGCACAGCCGATCATCGACTACCACTGCCACCTGCCGCCCGAGCAGATCGCGCAGAACAAGCAGTTCAAGAACATCACCGAGATCTGGCTCGGCGGCGACCACTACAAGTGGCGCTTCATGCGCTCCTCCGGCGTCACCGAGGATTTCATGACCGGCAACCAGCCGGATGAAGCCAAATTCCGCAAGTTCTGCGAAGTGCTGCCGATGGGCGTGGGTAACCCACTGTTCCATTGGAGCCACCTGGAGCTGCAACGCTATTTCGGCACGAAAACCCTGGTCTCGGCCGCCACGGCCGACGAACTGTGGAACCACTGCAACAGCCTGATCGGCACGCCGGAGCTCTCCGCACGTGGCCTGATGGTTCGCTCCAAAGTACGCGTGGTGTGCACCACCGATGACCCGGTCGACACTCTGGAGCACCACAAGGCCATCGCCGCCGACGGCTTTCAAGTGAAGGTGTTGCCCACCTTCCGCCCGGACAAATCCTTCAACATGGATCGTGCCGGCTTCCAGGACTACATCCGCAAGCTCGCCGAAGTTTCAGGTGTAGCGATCAATTCGTTTGCCGACGTGACCCGTGCGCTGGACAAACGCCTCGATTATTTCGCCGCCCACGGCTGTAAGGTGTCGGATCACGCCATCGACGTGGCCTTCTTTGCCGAAGCCGGTGAAGCCGAGCTGTCCGGAATTCTCGCTCGTGCCATGAACAATGAAGTCGTGAGCCGCGACGACGTCGAGAAATACAAGACGGCCATCCTGCTGCACCTGGGCCGCGAATACGCCAAGCGCGGCTGGGCCATGCAGCTGCACATCGGCGCTCAGCGCAACAACAGCGCGCGCATGTTCCGCAATCTGGGCCCGGATACCGGCTTTGACTCAATTGCCGATGACATCATCGCCGCCAAGCTGGCCCGTTTTCTCGATGCGCTGGATGGCGATGACCAGTTGCCCAAGACCATCCTCTACAACCTGAATCCGATGCACAACGAAGTGCTGGCCACCATGATCGGCAACTTCCAGGACGGCAAGGTCGTCGGCAAGATGCAGTTCGGCTCGGGCTGGTGGTTCCTCGACCAGCAAGATGGCATGAAGCGCCAGCTCACCGCCCTCTCGCAACTCGGCAACCTCGGCGCCTTCATCGGCATGCTGACGGACTCACGTTCATTCCTGTCCTACACCCGCCACGAATACTTCCGCCGCATCCTCTGCAACATGATCGGCGGCTGGGTAGAGAATGGCGAATACCCGCAGGACTGGGCACAGCTGCAAAAAGTCATCGAAGGCATCTGCTACAAGAACGCCGAGGCCTATTTCAATTTCTGATTGAAGCCCTCCCCCGCATCGAAGCCCCGCCGCGCGCGGGGCTTTTTGCGGGTGCCGCCTGCTAAACTTCGGCGACTCCAGAATCCGCCGCTCCCGTGACGCCACTCCAGCCCGCCTCCCTGCAGTTCTCCGCCGAAGGCATTCCCTTCTCCGCCGAGTATGGCGACGTGTACCACTCGGCCAGCGGCGCGCTGGCCCAGGCCGAGCACGTCTTCCTTGCCGGCAACGGCCTGCCCGCCCGCTGGCAGGACCGTGATCGCTTCGTCATCGTCGAGACCGGCTTCGGCCTCGGCAACAATTTCCTCGCCACTTGGCAGGCCTGGCGCACCGATCCGCAAGCCTGCGAGCGCCTGCATTTCATCTCAGTTGAAAAACACCCCTTTGCAGCAACGGACCTTGCCAGCGGACTGGCTGGCTCTGGCGCACCGGCCGAGCTGGCCGGGCAGCTCTGCGCACGCTGGCCCTTGCCACTGCCGGGCATGCATCGCATCGAATTCGAGAGTGGCCGCGTCGTTCTGAGCCTGATTTTCGGCGAGGCCGCAGAAGCCTTGCAGCAGATCGCCGCGCGAGCCGACGCAATTTTTCTGGACGGTTTTTCACCGGCCAAGAATCCGCAGATGTGGTCGGACGGGGTATTCCGCGCACTCGCCGCCCTCTCGGACAGCAGCACGACTCTGGCCACCTGGTCGGTGTCCTCTGCCGTGCGCGAAGGCCTCGCGCGGGCGGGCTTCGTGGTCGAAAAGGCTCAGGGCTTTTCCGGCAAGCGCGAAATGCTGCGCGGCCAATATCGCGGCGCCCGGCCGCGTCCGACCCTGCCCACGGAGCGTCACGTACTGGTGATCGGTGCCGGTCTGGCCGGCTCGGCGATTGCCGAGCGTCTCGCTGCGCGTGGTTTCACAGTCGACATCCTGGAGGCTCAGGAAGACATTGCCCAGGGCGCTTCCGGCAATCTGGCCGGCGCCTTCCGCCCCCTGCCGAGCAAGGACGACAACCTGCTCGCGCGGATCACCCGGGCCGGATTTTTCTATGGCCTGCAGCATCTGGCCAGCCTCCGAAGGCAAGGCCATGAAGTTTTGTGGGAAGCCTGCGGCGTACTGCATCTGGCCCGCAGCGCCGATCAGGAGCGCAAGCAGCAGGCCGTCTGCGAAACCCTGGACTTCCCACGCGAATATCTCGACTGGGTGACGGCCGCCGAGGCCACACTCAAGGCCGGGCATACGGCTTCGTTCGGCGGCTGGTGGTTCGCGCGAGCTGGCTGGATTCAGCCGCGCAGCCTGGTCGCTGCCAATCTCGCCGCCGGCGGCGAACGTATCCGTTTGCGCGCCGGTCTGTCAGTCACCAGTCTGCGTCGTGAAGGCAAGCAGTGGCAGGCACTGGCTGCCGACGGCTCGGTGCTTGCCGAAGCGCCCCAAGTGGTGCTGGCCAACGCGCATGATGTACGCCGCCTAGCCGAAGCCGACTGGTTGCCGCTGCGCGCCGCGCGCGGCCAGGTTAGCCATCTGCCGATGGCCCAGCTTGCCCCGCTGGGCGTGGTGGTCTGCGGTCAGGGCTACATCACACCCGGCATCGGCGGCCATGCCGCACTTGGCGCGAGTTTTGTCGTCGATGATTTCGACTTGGCACTGCGTGAAGACGAACACGCCGAAAACCTCGCCAAGCTGGGGCGCATGCTGCCGGGCATGGCCGGGGAGCTGCAAGGCAGCGAACTCGAAGGGCGGGTCAGTCTGCGCCCGGTGTCACTCGATCGCCTGCCGATGGTGGGCCAACTGCCTGCTGTCACGACTGGCGAAGGTTTCAATCTGGACACGCTGCCGCGCGCCGATGGCCTGTGGATGCTGACCGGCTTCGGTGCCCGCGGCCTCGTGTGGAGCAGCCTGTGCGGCGAGTTGCTGGCCGCCCGCATGTGCGGCGAACCGCTGCCGATCGAAGCCGAGCTAGCCGAAGCGATGGACCCGGCGCGCTTCGTGATCCGCCCGCCCGCCCGCCTCGCCTTCGGCACGGAGTAAGCACCGCCATGATCGCCGTCCTGCGCCGCCTCTATCGCCGCCTCAGCGGCCGCGATCCGCTGCCCCGCCTGATCGCGCGCGGGCTGGTCGTCGGCCGCAACTTCTACATGCAGGATGGCTGCACCATCGATGCCTGCCACTGCTGGCACATCACCATCGGCGACGATGTCACCCTCGGCCCCAACGTCACCTTGCTGGCGCATGACGCCAGCACAAAACGCGCCTTAGGCCATGTGCGCCTGGGCAAGGTCGAGATTGGCAACCGGGTTTTCATCGGCGCCGGCAGTATCGTACTTCCCGGCGTCAGCATTGGTGATGACGTGATCATCGGCGCAGGCAGCGTGGTCACCCATGACATTCCAGCGGGCAACCTCACCGCCGGTAACCCGGCCAGAATTCTGGGCCTGACGGCCGACTATCTGGCGCGCCAGGCCGAGGCGATGAAGAGCGCCCCCTGCTTCGATCAGCGCTACACCCTCAGTGCTGGCGTCACGGCCGCAATGAAGGCCGAGATGAACCGTCGCATGGGAGACGGACCTGGCTATATCGTGTGATGGCCCGCCTGGAAGCGTTTCCGCCAATTGCCACGCCAGAGGCGAAAATCCTGATCCTGGGCAGCATGCCGGGCGCGGCTTCGCTTGGCGCACAGCGCTACTACGCGCATCCGCACAACCAGTTCTGGCCGATCATGGCCACTCTCCTCGGCTTTGACCCGACTCTCGACTACGCCAGCCGCTGCGACAGACTCAGCACAGCCGGCATCGCCGTGTGGGATGTACTGCAGAGCTGCCGCCGGCAAGGCAGTCTGGACGCCGCAATCGAGCGCGACAGCATCGTGGTGAACGATTTTGGCCGCTTTTTCACAGCCCATCCGCGCCTGCAGGAGATCTTCTTCAACGGATCGACTGCAGAGCAGTTATTCCGCAAACATGTAACGGCAAGCATATTGCCAGCGGGGCTACACCTGCAGCGCCTGCCCTCGACCTCTCCGGCGCACGCCAGCCTGAGACCAGAAGCCAAGCTGCAACACTGGCGCCAAGCCCTTCAGGCCGACCGCCAATGAAAACGGGCAGCCGCAGCTGCCCGAAACACACCTTGGCTGAAACCTGTCTTACTTGGCCGTATTCCAGGAAGCACCCTTGCCATCACTGGTGAGCTTGCACTGCACCTTCACACCGGAAACCGTCGCTACGGTGCCCACAGCCTGGAAGCTTCCCAGGTCTCCGTTGTAGCACTCCGGGGCCTTGGGCGCTGCGGGAGCGGCCACCACCGGAGCTGCCGGCGCAGTTGCCGCGACCGGCTTGGTTTCGGGGCTGCTGGCACAGGCAGCGGTCAGCAGGAACAGCGAAGCAACAAGAATCGTACGCATGAAAAACTCCAGTGGTCATCGGACAGTGAATGCCCGGCATGCGCCGGGCCTGCCAGCATGATCCACGCGGAGTGTTACGTTTTCATGAAGCGTCACATGACGCGATGGTTTCGAAGGCTGTTCACGATCTTTAGCGAGAGGCCGTCGGCGGGGAGAAAAGCAGCGCAGGAACCGGAGTGTATGTGGATACATGAGGATTCTGAGCAGCGCATGAGGCCCCTCAGTTGCCAATGAGCGGCCTCGCAGTCAGATCGTGAATAGCCTTTCAGGGCGTGCCGATGAACAGATACCAGTGCGAAGAAGCATTGCGCACATGGCCCCAGCCCAGGTACATGATGCCCATCGGAGTCTCGCCACCGAAATAGAGCGAGCTGGCTTGCTGCCAGCCGTCGCGCTCGGTCTCGGTATAACGCAGGCCCATTCGGCCGGCCTCCAGTGTCGCCCCCACCCGCAGGTCACCGCGCAGGCCCAGCGGCATGCGTCCGACAATACGCGCCACACCCACAGACCCAAAGCGCATCGAATCACCGATCATCTGGTCGCTGTAGAAGCCGGACAGGTTCATGAAGCCCCCCAAGCGAGCCGCGTCATATAGCGGCAGATTGCCCTTAGGGGAGTCCGTCATGCGCAAGGCAGTCGTGAAAACGAAGTCGTTCCAGTTCTGGGCGCCCTTGAATTCCCCAGTGATCTTGCTGTAGTCCCCGCTGACCGACTCGAAATAACTGCCATTCAAGGCCCAGCCCTTCTGCGGGAAATACAACCGGTCCATCTGATCCATGTCGGCCCGCAACTCCGGCCCGGAACTCCATTTCTGTACATTGGGCAACAGGGGGACGCCGGTGTAGAACTCGTAATCACTCATGCGCGTCAGCCACCCGCCCTTGACCTGCCCAACCGAGCCGAGCGCGAGACCTGCAGCCAGGCGAGTTTCCAGCGTGCGCACCTGATATTCCGCATAACGCTTGTCGTTCTCGTAGATGCCCTGGCGCTCACGCCTTGCCAGCATGGAAGGCTGCACAAACACGTGCTGGGTCTTCTCCACAGGCTGGTACCAATCCACGCCCAGGGCCGAGCTGTTGCCGATCTCACCGGTCACCAGCAGCTCGCCGCCCAGGGAATTGATCCATGTCTTGTGATAGGCCCCGCGCAAGGCAAAAGTCGCTTCGTCTCCCAGCACCGCATCGAGGCGCAAACCGAAGCGCAGGTAATCCGGCCCCCAGGACTTTTCGATCGGAGTGATCCGCAGGATGTTCTTGTCTCGCTCCTGCAGCACGGAGTAATCAACCGACTCGTAAAAACCATCACCATAAACCCGCAACAGATCGCGTTCGATCTTCTCCGGCTCCGGCGTATTGCCATATTTCAGATTCAGATGGCGGGTCACTGCACGCGAATCGACGTCCCCCAAAGCAGCCACCTGGACCTCGTGAATGGTCAGCTCACGATCCGGTTGAGGGAAGCGCTCGCGCCAGGCCAGGTATTCTGGCTCGGGCACCTTGAAACGTTGCAGTTGCGGCACGATGGCTTCTGCGGCGGCCTTTCCGCGGTCCGCGATCTCGGCATTCTTCGGAAAATCCCCCGCCGTAAGCCCTTCAAGGTCCGGGCGCAGATAGAGGTCCCGTGCCGGATCCAGCGCTGCGATCGAGCGCGCCACGTTCTGCTCGGTCAGGATGTTGATCATCTGGGCCGACACAGTCAGCAGCGAGCCGACATCCTCGGCCTTCAGCAGCGGCGAGCCCACGTTGATGGCGATCACCATGTCTGCATTGCACAGGCGCCGCGCCTCCTCCACCGGCAGGTTATCGACCAGACCGCCATCGACGAACTTGCGCCCTCGATAAACCTGCGGCGAGAGCAGCCCCGGCACCGACATGCTGGCGCGCATGGCCTGGGTCAGACTACCGTCACGGAACACCACACGCTCACCGGTGCCGATGTCTGTCGCGATGATCGCCAGTGGCATGGCGAGCTTCTCAATCATCGGCTCGCCGTATTCAGCGCGCACCACCCGGTTGAAGAAAAGCTTGATCTTCTGGCCTGCTACCACGCCGGGCTGGTACTGCACGCCCTTGTCGGTCACCCCGGTCTCGGAGCCGGGCAGATAGCGCTGCGACACGACATGGTTGCGATAGCTCAGCTCCGAGTAAGCCGGGTTGTCCTGGAACATGTCGACCCAGTCCGCCCCGGCCAGCATCTCGCGCATTTCGGCTGGTCTAAGGCCGACAGCAAGAGCGCCCGCCACTAGCGCACCCATGCTTGTGCCAGCCACGCAATCTATTGCCACCCGCTCACGTTCCAGCACTTCGAGCACACCGATATGCGCGGCGCCTCGTGCGCCGCCGCCACCGAGCACCAGGGCCACTCGCGGACGCTCGGCCGCAACGAGTGGCAAGACCCACACGGCCAGACAAAAACAGAGGGCAAGACGCT
This sequence comes from Uliginosibacterium sp. 31-12, assembly GCF_030548425.1. Taxonomy (NCBI): domain Bacteria; kingdom Pseudomonadati; phylum Pseudomonadota; class Betaproteobacteria; order Rhodocyclales; family Zoogloeaceae; genus Uliginosibacterium; species Uliginosibacterium sp. 31-12. The sequence goes on from NZ_JAUOOA010000001.1 coordinate 936,817, forward strand.
TGGCAGTGTCAGTCATGGCGACGGGGAAACCCTAAAGGGGACGGGAGTCAGGATGCAGGCGAACGCTGGGCGCTCTTGGGGCGGAAAGCCTTGCAGACCTCCGGGCGAGTCTCGATGTAAGGTCCGCCGATCAGGTCGATGCAATACGGCACAGCGGCGAAGACACCTTCGACAAGCAGTTTGCCATCGGCATCACGCAGACCTTCGAGCGTTTCGCGGATCGCCTTGGGCTGCCCCGGAAGATTGATGATCAGACTCTGCCCACGGATGACGGCGGTCTGCCGTGACAGAATTGCCGTCGGTACGAAATGCCGCGAGATCCGCCGCATCTCCTCACCAAAGCCCGGCATTTCCTTGTGCGCCACGGCCAGAGTGGCTTCCGGCGTTACATCACGCAGCGCCGGGCCGGTGCCGCCAGTAGTCACGATCAAATGACAGCCGGCCACATCCGCCAGCTCGATCAGGGTCTGTTCGATTACAGCCTGTTCATCTGCGATCAATCGCTGTTCGGCTCGCCACGGAGAGTGCAGCGCAGCGGCAAACCACTCCAGCAGCGCCGGAATGCCCTTGTCCTCATAGACTCCGGAGGACGCCCGGTCACTGATCGACACAAGGCCGATGCGCAAACCCTCACTCACCGTGGGGACCTGCGTGATCATGCCCATCGTCCTCACTATGATGGTGCGGATGTTCGGTAGCGACACCGCCCTCTTCCATCTCACGCAGAATCTGGAAAATTTCGCGGTAGGCCTTCGGCGGCTTGTTCTCGCTGCGCTCCTTGATGGCATTACGGCGCAACTGGCGCATCCGATGCAGATCGGCTGCCGGATAGAGGTTGCCGATTTCGGTCAGCATGGTCTCGTCTTCAAGAAAGCGCTCGCGCAATTTTTCGAGGCGATGCATGCGCGCCACTTCGGCGTGAGACTTGCCCTCGATCACATCCAGAGCGGCCTGGATCGGGCCGATTTCTTCGCTGCGCATCAACTTGCCGATGTATTGCAGCTGACGCGCACGCGCTCCGTTAGCCGTGAGGCGGGCCATCTCGACGAGGGCTTCGCGCAGGTTGTCGGACATCGGCACTTTCTTGAGGCGCGCCGGCCCGTATTCCGTGAGCTTCTTGCCCAGATCCTGAAGGGCGTCCATATCGCGCTTCTTCTGCGACTTGGAGACGAAATAACTGTCTTCTGATTCTTCGTGCTTGTGCATATCGGGGTTTGGCGCGTCTGCTCACGCCGCCTTGCAGCAGCTGAAGTGCAGTGAGATGCGCCTGAAGAGGCCTTAAACGGTAAGATTATAGCCCCTCGCATCTGCATCCCCCTCCTCATGTCCAGGAAGAACAACAGCTTCAGCTATTCCCAGTCCGAACTTCACGACATTTCCCAGGACATTCTCGCCTACGCGGCTTCGCGTGGCGCCAGCGCCTGCGAAACCGACATTTCCGAAGGCTTTGGTCAGACGGTCACCGTCCGCTGCGGCAATCTCGAAACCATCGAGTACAACCGTGACAAGGGCATCGGCGTCACGGTCTATCAAGGACAGCAGCGCGGCCATGCCAGCTCATCGGACTTCTCGCGCGAGGCCTTGCATGCCACCGTAGATGCGGCCCTGTCGATCGCCAGTTTTACCGCCCCTGATCCAGCCGCGGGCCTCGCCGACGAAGCCTTGCTGTGGCGCGGAAAGAAGATGGACCTCGATCTCTACCATCCCTGGCGGATTGACACCGACCAGGCGGCCGAAATCGCCCAGCGCTGTGAGTCCGCTGCTTTTGCGGTCAGCCCTGAAATCCGCAACTCGGATGGCGCCAGCGTCTATGCCCAGCAATCCCAGTTCATGGCGGCCAACAGCGCGGGCTTCTGTGCCGGCTTCGCCACCTCACGCCACTCGATCTCGGTCGGCGTGATTGCCGGCGAAGGCGATTCGATGCAAACAGGTGACTGGTACAGCTCGATGCGCGATCCGCAAGAGCTCGCCAATCCTGCCGCCATCGGCGACTACGCCGCGCGTCGCGCGCTCTCACGCCTGGGATCGCGTCGCATCAAAACCTGTGAAGTCCCGGTGATCTTCGAAGCGCCGCAAGCCTGTGGCCTCCTGGGTAGCTTCGTGCAGGCTGTCAGCGGCGGCAGTCTCTATCGCAAGGCCAGCTTCCTGATGGACTCGCTTGGAAAACCAGTGTTTTCCGCCAACGTCCATATCGACGAATTGCCGCATATCCCGAAGGCGCTCGGCAGCACCCCTTTCGACGATGAAGGCGTGGCAACGCGCGAGCGCAAACTGGTGGACGCTGGCGTGCTCAATGGCTATTTCCTCGGCAGCTATTCGGCCCGCAAGCTGGGCATGCAAACCACTGGCAATGCCGGTGGCTGTCACAACCTGATCCTGCGCGCCGGTGACAAGAGCCTTTACGAGCTGGCACGCGAGATCGGCCGCGGCCTTTTGGTCACCGAACTGCTGGGCCAGGGCGTAAATTACGTCACAGGGGATTACTCCCGTGGCGCAGCCGGGTACTGGATTGAAAACGGAGAGATCTGCTACCCGGTGCAGGAAATCACCATAGCCGGCAATCTGCGCGACATGTTCCGCAACATCGTTGCCATCGGCAATGACACGATCGTCCGTGGTGGCAAACAATGCCCCTCGCTGGTAATCGGCAAGATGACCATCGCCGGGGAGTAAGGCTGACAGGCGCTTAACAAAGCGCCTTCACCCTGCTTTCAATACGCAAAGACAGACCGCCCGCCGTGCTATAGCGCATGGCACAAAGTATTGCTTCGGTGGCAGCCTGAAATTAGTCCCCATCGCTCAGCTGGCGCAGCTTGAAGCCTTGTTGCGCCAGCAGGGCCGGCACCCCTTTGGGGCCGACCAGATGCGCCGCACCGACCACCACAAAGAGTTTGCGTGAGGCGGGCAGGAATTGCTTCTGCAGCTTGTCGGCCATTTCAGCGTTGCGCCGATCCAGCAATTCATAAGTAATGCTCGAGCCTTTCGGCGCACCTTCTGCCGTCAAACGTTCAAGGGCGCTGGTATCGCCCCGCTGCCAGGCTTGGCGCATTTCCTCGAACATGCCGGGCAAGCGGCCGGCATTCACCTGTTGCAGCAAGAGCTGCAGCGCCTCAAGCTGCTCGTGCTCACTGCCGGCAGAAGCCGCCGCAATCTGGCGTTCCACGCTTTCAAGCTCCAGCACCTTCTTGCCTTGCGCACGAGCGCGTTCCAAGGCCCATAGATCGATCCCCTGTGAAACATCAAAACCGGCCTGCTGCGCAGCCTGCAGAGTGATGGTCAGACTCAACATCCAGGGATGAAAGCCCGCCATCATGGGTGCTGGCAAGCCCAACTTTTCGAGACTGCGCTCCAGTACCTGCCATTGCCCAGCTGACATTTTCCGCTGCAGGCTATCGCCCGCGGGATACATGCCAGCCGTCAGCAAGCCCAGTTGGGCTTCACTGCGAGCCGGATCAAGTTCCAACACCAGTGCATCACTGGCATCCAGACGACGCGTCACACTGGCGCTCAAAGGAAAGCAGCTCGCCTTGCAGACGTGGATCGAGCCGAACAAGTACACTGTGCCCTTCGCACTGCTTGCCTCCCACAGCATCAAGCGCTCGCCCGCCAATGCGAAAGGGCTACCCAGCAGCCCGAGCATCAATCCCAACACCGCCACGATCCTGTACATCCTTACGCTCCTGTCCTGATGTCTGATACCCGCCTGCAAGCTGTTCTCCTGATGGGCCCTACCGCCAGCGGCAAGACAGCCGCCGCCCTGCATCTGGCCCGTCAGTCGCCGATCGAGATCATCAGCGTGGATTCCGCCCTGGTGTTCCGCGACATGAACATCGGCACAGCCAAGCCGGACGAGGAAGAACTGGCGCAATGTCCGCATCATCTCATCGACATCATCACGCCGGAAGAAGCTTACTCAGCCGCACGTTTCTGCAGTGATGCCCAGCGCCTCATCGGCGAGATCTGCGCCCGCGGCCAGCTGCCCGTGCTGGCTGGCGGCACCATGCTGTATTTCAAGGCATTGCTGGAAGGACTATCGGACTTGCCGCAGGCTGATGCCGCCCTGCGGCAGGAGATCGAAGAGCATGCTGCTCGTGCAGGCTGGCCAGCCCTGCACGCGGAACTTGCCCGCCTCGATGCGACCGCTGCCAGCCGCCTGAATCCGAATGATGCCCAGCGCATCCAGCGCGCGCTGGAAGTTGTACGCCTGACCGGCCGCCCCCTGGCTGAGAGCTACGCCCAGCGTGAGAGCACGAGCCCAGCCATTGACTACCTGCCACTGGCGCTCCAGCCGGCCGAGCGCAGCGTACTGCACACCCGCATCGCCCGGCGCTTCGATGCCATGCTGGATGAGGGCTTTGAAGAGGAAGTTAGGCAATTACGCACGCGCTATCGCCTGAACATCGAAATGACCTCGATGCGTTGCGTTGGCTATCGCCAGATGTGGGAATACCTCGACGGCGAAGTCAATGCCGCCACAATGCGCGAAAAAGGCATTGCCGCCACCCGCCAACTGGCCAAACGCCAGATCACCTGGCTGCGGCAATTCCGCGAAAACTGGAGCGGCTATCAGGAGTTCGACAGCCTCGATGCGCAACATCTGACGCAACTTGAAGCGGCGCTCAACGCCTGGCGCAAAACCTGATCAGGCAGCCAGGCGGGACAGGCTCAGGAACACCAGCGCCAGCACGTTGAGCACCAGCGTGCGCCGTACGAGTCCCACAAAGCTCTGCAGATAGGCGACTTCAGCGTCGTCGCCTGCGCCCAGAAGCGGTCGATCCAGAATTTCGCCGCTCTCCTGCACCGGTTGACCGACCTGCACACCCAGAGCCCCCGCGCCCGCAGAGATGAGGATGCCTTCGTTGCGGTCCGGCCAGCTGCTTGCCTGGGTCCGCCAGCAGTGCGCGGCATCTTCAAAGTCACCCACAATGGCGAAGGCCATCGCGGTAATCCGTGCTGGAAGCCATTCAATCACCGCAAAGGCACGCCGTGCGAAAGCACCAAAATCACCGATTTCCGGATCACTGCGCGCGCCCCATTCGCGGTTGAAGAAATCCGCCATGCGATACAGCACTGCGCCGCTGGGACCCGGCAGAAGCAGGAAACAGACAATGATCGCGAACACCTGACGATGAGCACCGACAATGCCCTTCTCGAGCGTGAGACGCACGATTTCCTCGCTGCTGCTCTGATCGTGCAGATGGCCACGCCATTCACCGATCAGCTTGCGCGCTTGCTGCAGATCCTGCGCTCGCAAGGCCGCATGGATGCGCGTGAAGTAGTGACTGCTGTGACGAAAACCCATCGTGCAATAGAGCAGCGCAATGTTGAAGAGCAGCGCAGCGAGCGGATGGATGGCGTAGAGCAGGAAATGGATCAGGGCCGAGAGCAGTACCGGCGGCAGCACCATCACACACCAGGCAATCATGCCGTGGTGGGCTTTGCCATCGTTGAAGCGCCCTTCGAAGAAACGCCCTAGCGCGGCCAGCGCCGGATAGAGAAAGCGCGTCGCATTCAGCGGGCGGAACTGTTCAAGAACCAGCGTGAGGATGATCGCGAGCAGGGTCATCGGAAAACCAGCGGAAGAATCTCGGGGAAGCGCCTTGCCATCGTGGCGCAGGCGGGGAAGATAGCATAGGCCCCGTCAGCCCGCCCGGCCTTGTGGCGCTTTGGTCACATCATCGAGCAGGAAAGCCGCGAACATGGCCAGGATTCCTGCCGTGGCGCCCCAGATGAAACGCCCTCCATGCGGTACGGCATGAACACGACGCTCGCCCTCACGCCAGCGAACGCGATGCAACTGGTAATTTTCGCGTTGCAGCAGAAATTCCAGCGGCACCTCGAAGACCTCGGCCACTTCGAAATCATCCAGGCGTAACGCGGGGTCTCCGAGCAGCAGGCCAACGACCGGCGTAATGCGAAAACCACTCGGCGTCCCAAACTCCGGCAACACTCCAAGCACTTCGACGCACGCTGGATCGAGGCCAATCTCCTCCTGCGATTCACGCAGAGCGGTCTGGATCAAGGAAGTGTCTGCCTCTTCACGACGGCCCCCAGGAAAACTGATCTGCCCCGCATGGTGATTGAGATGATCGGTACGCCGGGTCAGCAGTACCTGCAAGCCATTCTCGGCCGGGCGCACCGGCAACAATACGGCCGCTTCGGTCTGACGCTCGCTCAGAGGCCAGGTCTCATGCCAGGCAAACTCAGCCAGATGCGCAAACCGTGCGCGTAGGGCATGGATGTCGTGAGCCATGCCGTCAGTAACGTTGGGTCAGCACCATGGTGCTGCCATCCCGGCGCATTTCCATCCGGTTCAGAAAACTCATCCCGAGCAGCACATAAGGCATATCCACCTGCATCACAGCGCCCTCAACATCGTTGAGGAGAATGTCACCGATCCGCACATTGCGGATCCGTACCCGCCACATCGGCACCACACCATTGGCAGTACCGGCCATACCCGGCTCGCCCTTGCGAAAATCGATACCGGCAGCCATTGCGGTAGATGCCCCCATCGCGACCGAAGAGGCCCCCGTATCAACCAGGAAAGTCACATTGGCACCATTGATGCTGCCAGAGGTGCTGAAGTGCCCCCGGACATCAGAGACCAGCGTCACCTGCTTGGCAGTGCTGTTTCGCTCACCCACACTGACGGGAGAATCGCCCATCCGCAAGCGCGAGCGCTGGCCGCGAATCTCGATCTCGGCGGTATCGCTGCTCACACTCAGGAGCTTCACATCGCCAACGAGCTGCCCCACAGCCAGGGTACGCGGAGCGCCGCCATCAATCACCAGCAAGGCCTTGCTGCCCAACACCCCCACCAAAGCCACTTCGGCAGCCACCGCATGCCACGCCGAAATCGCTAGAATCATTGCTATTGCGCAGCGCAGCCTCTTCATCATCATGAAACCCATCGCAGTATTCCAGCACAGCCCGCTGGTAGGGCCTGGCCATTTTGCCAGCTTCCTCGACGCCCGCAAGCTGCCCTGGCAGCACATTCGCATAGATCAGGGTGCAGCCGTGCCGGATTCAGCGGCGCCCTTTGCAGGCTTGTGCTTCATGGGCGGCGAAATGAGCGTGAACGATGAACTACCCTGGATCACACAGGAGCTGGCCCTGATCCGCGAGGCCGTAGCCCTGGACATCCCGGTTATCGGACACTGCCTTGGCGGGCAACTGATGGCCAAGGCACTCGGCGGCACGGTGACACGCAATCCGCAGCACGAGATCGGCTGGGGCCGGGTAGAGCTTGCGGCCAACGCCACCGCTCGCCACTGGCTGGGAGATTTGTCGGACTTTGACTGCTTTCACTGGCACAGCGAGACCTTCACCCTGCCGGCTACGGCTGTGCCGCTTTTCTCCAGCGCCTTCTGCTCCAATCAGGCCTTTGCCCTGGGGCCACATCTCGGCATGCAATGCCATGTGGAGATGACCGAAGGCCTGATCACAAGCTGGGCTTCAGAATGGTCCCATGATCTGGCGGTGGAGCCCAGCGCTCCCGCCCCGGTGCAGAGCCGCAGCGCCTTGCTCGCCGAGCTGCCAAGCAAGCTGCCGGCGATGCGCGCCGTTGCCGAACATCTGTATGAGCGCTGGCTCCTGAATGTGCATACGAAATGAGTTGCGCGTATCCTTCGCGTCTTCAAAAAAAGAATTTTTCCCGGAGAGAACATGGAGAAAGATGAACAGATCGGGCTCGTCGTACTGATCGGCGGCCTGGTACTGGCCTGCGTGCTGGCAGTGATCAGTTTCGGTGTCTACACCACCTCACCCGGCTACCGGAATGTATCGGTCAAAACCCAAGCCGGCATACCGCAGGGCGAGCCGGTGGCACGCATCTACTTCAATCTCGGCAGCGACGAATTGCCCGAAGAGGCCGGTGGAGCCATCCAGACCCTGAAGGAAAAAATCGCGGCCAATCCGAAGGCGCAGGTGCTGATTTCCGGTTTTCACGATCCCTCCGGCGATCCAGTCAAGAACGCTGAATTGGCCAAGGAGCGCGCCATGGCAACCCAGAAAGCCCTGATCGGGGTCGGCGTGCCGGCCGAGCGCATCGTGCTGCGCAAGCCGGAGCAGCTCACCGACACAGCTGATATGCAGGAAGCACGCCGCGTGGATATCCACCTGCAATAAACCGCATCGCTCTGAAGCAAATGCCGGCTCACGCCGGCATTTCTTTTCATGCCCCACTTCCTGCACCTGCGCGCCCTTCTTCGTCAAAGCCTCGCCTGGCTGCGCCGCCATCCGCTGCGCGGCGGCCTAGCCCTGCTGCTGACCCTCGGTCTCCTGGCGGATCAGCTCTTCCCTTTGCCGCTGCCACGTAACGAATCCGCCCAGGTCGTACTGGCCAGCGATGGCAGCAGTCTGCGCAGCTGGCCCGGGCGCGACGGCATCTGGCGCCACCCGGTTGCCATTGAGGCGGTCTCGCCGCTTTATCTGGAAGCCCTGCTGGGCTACGAGGATCGCTGGTTCCACTACCATCCTGGTGTAAATCCGGCCGCCCTGCTACGCGCCGCCCTGCAATGGGCAAGGCACGGCCACATCATTTCGGGTGGCTCCACGCTGAGCATGCAGGTAGCCCGTATCATCGAGCCGCCAGGTCGCAGCCTTGGCGGCAAGCTACGCCAGATCCTGCGCGCGCTGCAGCTTGAATTGCATTTCTCGAAGCGTGAGATTCTAGGCTTGTATCTGAATCGTGCTCCGATGGGCGGCATCGTTGAGGGCGTGGAAATGGCCAGCCGGATGTATCTGGGCAAGCCATCCTCACATCTAAGTGCCGCCGAGGCCGCCCTACTGGTCGTACTGCCCCAGGCGCCCTCGCGCCTGCGCCCGGACCGCTTCCCTGCACAAGCCCAGCAAGCACGCGACAAGGTGCTCAAGCGGATGGCGGAGCTTGGCGTATGGACGCCAGCCGCGGTGGAGGACGCCCGGATCGAACGCGTCGGCGTGAATCCGCTGCGCGCGCGTTGGGTAGCGCCGCTGGCCGCCGAGCGTCTGCGCCAGTTACATGCGGGCCGCCATGCGCCGCTCATCCGCTCTACGCTGGATGCAGAAACCCAGAGTACGGTTGAGCGTCTGCTGCAGGATCGCGTTGAACAACTGCCACCACGCGTGTCGATGGCGGTGCTGGTGATGGAGACGGCCAGCCTGGAGGTGCGTGCCTACGCAGGTTCGGCAGACTTCAGCGATGCCCAGCGCTTCAATCATGTAGACATGGTGCGTGGCCTGCGCTCGCCAGGCTCCACTCTGAAGCCCTTCCTGTATGCGATGGCGCTGGATGAAGGCCTGATCCACTCCGAAAGTCTGCTCAGCGATGCACCGCAATCCTTCGCTGGCTACGAGCCGGGCAACTTCCAGGCTAACTTCTCCGGCCCGGTCAGCGTGGCCGAAGCCTTACAACGCTCGCTCAACGTGCCAGCCGTTGACCTGCTCGACCGCCTCGGTCCGCAGCGCTTCGCCGCCCTGCTCCATAACGGAGGGCTGCCACTGCGCCTGCCTGCCGGCAGCGAACCGAACCTGTCGATCATCCTGGGCGGCGCCGGTGCACGCCTGGAGGAACTCGTCGGCGCTTACCGTGCCCTGGCCGCCGGCGGGCTCAGCGGCCAGCCTCGCCTCACCCCTGAGGCTCCCCGCATCGAGCGACGCATCATGAGCGAGGGCGCAGCTTTCATCGTGCGCGACATCCTCGAAACCGGCGGCCATCCGGATCGCCCCTTTCACGAAGGCGCGACTCATCGCCTGGCCTGGAAGACCGGCACCAGCTTCGGCTTCCGCGACGCCTGGGCGATCGGGGTGAGTGATTCCCATACCGTCGGCGTGTGGGTGGGGCGCCCGGATGGCACACCCAATCCGGGTTTCTTCGGCGCCAACATCGCGGCCCCGCTGCTGCGCGAGCTGATTGCCGCCCTGCCCGCTGGGCCTGCCACACCGCGCCAGCGGCCCGCCAGCGTCAGCACCGCGACCATCTGCTGGCCGCTGGGCACCGCGCTTGATGCCACACCGGCGGAATACTGCCCTGAAAAGCGCACCGCCTGGATACTGGCTGGAGCCATCCCGCCGACCTTGCCAGAACGCGATGCCCGCCCGGGCCTGGTCGAAACGGCCTGGATCAACCCGGTCAACGGCCTGCGCACCAGCCCGGCCTGCCAGCCAAGCGCCCAGACCCGCGAGATCCTGCGCTGGCCCGCGCATCTCGAACCCTGGCTGAGCCCGGCCCGCCAGTCAGTCCTCGAATGGGACCCTGCTTGCCGTCAGGCACTCGGAGTCGGCCCCTTACGACTACACGGCATTGCCAGCGGCGCACGCCTGCGGGCTACTCCAGGCAAGCGCGAAGCCGAGCTGAGCCTGCATGCCAGCGGCGCAAGCGGGCGCGTGTATTGGTTGCTTGACGGTGCCTTGCTGCGCCCGGCCAGCACTGACGGCAATTTGTTGCTGCGCCTGAACACCCCGGGCGAGCACCGCCTCAGTGTGGTCGATGATGCCGGCCGCCACGCCAGCGCGCATTTTGAATTCCGCCGCGATTGATCCGACGGGCAAGGCTTGGCGAGTCGTGTGCCAGCGGCTTATGCTTCTTCGCCCCGATGCTGGAGACCTTCTCGTGCGCCTGCCCCACCTACCCTGCCTGATCCTTGCCTGCATCAGTCTGCTCAGTCTGCCTGCCACCGCTGCAGCGGCCGGGAGCTGCGCGGCGCAGGAGATCGAAACGCTGCAGCCACTCGCTGCCGAAGCCGTCCAGGCCGTATTCCGCGAGCGCATCGAAGCCTTCCAGCCCTTGGCGGAAGAGGCCCTCGCCGAGCGTGAAAAACTGATCCGCGGCGCCATCGTCCTGCGTGACAAGCGCGATCGTGGCGAGCCCCTGAGTGGCGCCAATCTCGAAAACATCCGCCTCGCCACCCTCGCCCATATCAAGTTGCGCGAGCGCCTGCTGCAGATAGCTGAGCACAATGAATGCTGGCTCGAACCGCTCGCGCCTGCCTTGAGAACACGTGCGGAATTCCAGCGCGCGCGCAATGAAGGCGTAATGATGGCACTGGCCGCGGCCCTGCTGCTCTACGACAACTACCTGCTCGCCGTATCCCTCTATGAACAGGACGGTGCCCTTCGGCGCATCGTGGACCAGGCCGATCCGGGCTGGGGTCTGTCACCCGGGCAGATGCGCGAAGCGCAGCGTGGCTACCATTCGGAAGCCAAGCGCCAGCGCGTACGGCGCGCCATCGAGCATTACCAGCGCGAGATCCGCCCTCAGCGCGACAGCCTGCCCAGTAGCGAAGAACGTTACCTTGCCGGGCTGGTTGAACAGAGCCCTTCCTTCGTCCGGATACAGGAAAGCAGCGTGGCCGGACGCGTACTCAATCGCATCGGCCTCTTCAACCAGCTCACCGGCGACCAGGTACGCCGCCTTGGAAAAGACGGCATGGGCATGTTCTCAATGCTCTTCGGCAATGCCATTGGTGTGATTGAAACCCGCCAGGGCTATCTGCACGAGAATCAAAGCGCACGTACCCAATTACTCAGCCAGCTCAAGGCCGGTGACATCCTGCTGGAGAAGACGCCCTTCCGCCTGACCGACGCCTTGATCCCCGGCTACTGGGGGCATGTCGCAATCTGGGTCGGTAACGAAGCGGAACTGCGCGAACTGGGCGTATGGGATCACCCCGTGCTGCGGCCGCACCAGGCCTCCATCCGCAATGGGCGCTCGGTGATCGAGGCGCTGCGCCCCGGCGTGACCGCCAGCACCCTGGCGCATTTCATGAACGTGGACGATCTGCTCGCCCTGCGGGATCCAGCAGCCAGTCGCGAAGCTCAGGTCCAGCGCGTGCTGCGCGCCTTCCGCCAGATCGGCAAACCTTACGATTTCAATTTCGACGTCGAAAGCACCGATCGCATCGTCTGCTCAGAACTGGTCTACCAGGTCTTCACCGAGATGAGCTGGCCGACCTCACGCGCCATGGGGCGCGCCACCATCAGCCCGGATCAGGTAGCCGAACGCGCGCTCGACGGTCAGGGCCTGCATGTGGTGGCGCTGTATCAGGCAGGCAAGCCAATCGAACAGGATCCGGCACGCCAGCTCCACCGTTTGATGCGCGGGCGCGAGCCCGCGAAAGTCGCACTGCGCTAGGATCTGTCAGCATACATTCGGCAGATAGAATGTATGCCGACAGTCCCTAGACCGGCTCTACGGCCTTGCCACTCTTGCGCACCGCCTCCACCCCGAGGCGGGCCAGTTCGTCGCAGCGCTCGTTTTCGGTATGCCCTGCGTGGCCTCTGACCCACACCCATTCCAGCTGGTGGCGTGCCGCCTCGGCGTCCAGCAGGCGCCACAGGTCCTCATTTTTCACCGGCTCCTTGCCAGCAGTTTTCCAACCGCGTTTTTTCCAGCCCTGCAGCCACTCAGTCATCCCCTTTTGAACATACTGGGAATCGGTGTGCACGCGCGCCGTCACCGGCCGCTTGAGTGCAGCCAGTGCCCGAATTACCGCCAGCATTTCCATGCGGTTATTGGTCGTGGCGGGCTCCCCCCCCCACAGCTCCTTCTCGTGAGTACCCGCGCGCAGGATGGCGCCCCAGCCGCCGGGGCCGGGATTGCCCGAGCAGGCACCATCGGTAAAGATTTCTACATGTTCCATTCTGAATCCTGGTGTGGGTTTTTCTGTGTCACCACAGCCATGCCTTTCTTACTTGCCTTTAACTGACGCCAGCGCGGCATGATCAGGCGCAGGCCTTGTACCCGCTTCACGGCATGCAGCACATAGGCCCCGCCAGCGATCGGCCAGCAATGACGGCCAGCTGCTTCCATAAAAGACCAGCGCCGCAGCCACACTTCGCTCGCCAAGGGCGGCGCATAGCAGCCGTATTGCAGATCGTGCACTTCAAGGCCCAGCAGGCTCAGCCAATCCTTCAGGCGCGACACCGACAGATACTGACCGGTCCACGGAATTTCGCCCATATGCCCCGAGAAACTGCGCCGCAGCCCCCATAGGCTCAGTGGATTGAACCCACTGACCAGCAGATGGCCTTCGGGCAGCAGCACCCTTTCCACTTCGCGCAAAACCTGATGCGGATGGCTGGCGAACTCCAGCACATGCGGCAGGATCACCAGATCCAGACTCTGCGAAGCAAAAGGCAGCTCTTCGACAGCAGCCTGCAGCGCACCGGGCTCGCCTGGATCACGACAGACATTGCAGTGCACACGGTGCGGCATGCGGTTGGCACGCAGAAAGTCCTGCCCGCACAATCCGACCTGCACCGCATTGAAGCCGAAAATATCCGCCACACGCTGATCGAACTGGCTTTGCTCCCAGGCTTGCAGATAAAGCCCACGCGGCGTTTCGAACCATTGACCGAGATTGCTCAGCGACATGCGGCAAGCCTCGTAGAATAAAGGCATGGAGAAGATGACCCTGCGGATTGTTCCCGTTTCTGCCCTGCGCGACAACTATATCTGGGCACTGTGCAGCGGCACGTATTGCTGGCTGGTCGACCCAGGCGAAGCTGCGCCCGCCGAAGCCTTCCTCGCCCGCGAAGGACTCATCCTGGGCGGCATCCTGCTCACCCATCGCCATGCTGACCACCAGGGCGGCGTTGCCGAGCTGCTGACGACGAGATCCTGCCCAGTTCTGGGGCCAATTAGTCCAGCCATCCCGGCAGTGACCTGCCCGCTGCGAGGCGGTGAAAAGATTGAACTGGCTGGGCTGCCCGGCCTGGCCACTATCTTTGCAACCCCCGGCCATACCGAGGAACACATTGCCTATCTATGGCAAGGCGCACTGTTCTGCGGTGACACGCTTTTTGCCGGCGGCTGTGGACGTTTGCTGGGCGGTACCGCGCCTCAACTCCATGCTTCACTGCAAATGCTGGCAAACCTGCCCGGCGACACCCGGATCTGCTGCGCGCATGAATACACGCTGTCCAATCTGGCTTTTGCGGCCGCTGTCGAACCTGCCAACCTCGCAATCGCCCGGCGCCGTGCCCACTGCGAAACGCTGCGTAGCGAAGCTCATCCAACCGTCCCGTCACACCTGCGGGACGAGCTTGAAACCAATCCCTTCCTGCGCTGTGATCAGCCTGCGGTACGGCAAGCTGTTGAAGCCCGGGTAGGCCACTCCCTTGAGGAGCCACTGGAGGTATTCACCGCGTTGCGAGGCTGGAAAGACAGTTTCTGATCACCCTCGGAGCTTGCGTCCGGTTGCGCCTTCGATGGAGGCAATCACTTTGGCGCCGTTGAAGGGTTTCACAAGGTAGCCACAAGCACCGCCCTGAATGGCGGACTGAACGGTATCGCGATCCGTCGAGCCGGTCACCATGAGCACCCGCACATCCGGCATCTCGGCCTTGATCTGCGCGAGCACTTCAATCCCGGACACATTCGGCATCATCACGTCCAGGCACACCAGCCCCGGGCGCAGTTTGCGCACCAGCGCAACCCCTGCCTCCCCATCCTTGGCCTCCCCCACTACTTCAATACCCTCCGCGCGCAGGATGCTGCGCAACATGGCCCGGGTGGTGTCGTTGTCATCAATGATCACCACGCTCAGGCCGGCAAAACGGTTTTGCAGGCTCATTGCTCTTCTCCCGAATAAGGCACAACACGATTACGCCCCGATTGCTTGGCCTGGTAGAGCGCGCTATCGGCGTCTCCCAGAAGTTGTTCGGCGGTGCCGCGCTCACGACGCGGGATGGTACAAGCGACACCAATACTGATAGAGACCAGCCCCAGCTCCGCACCGCCATGCGGAATGGCCAGCGCCTCAACGCCCAGCCTCAACTCCTCCGCAACCTGCAGCGCGCCATCCAGCGCGGTATCCGGCAGGATCACCGCAAACTCCTCACCGCCATAGCGCGCAGCCATATCTGCAGGACGTCGTGCGCCCTCCTTGAGCACAGCCGCCACGCTGCGCAGACATTCGTCTCCGGTCTGATGACCATAGAAATCGTTGTACTGCTTGAAACTATCCACATCACACATCAGCAAGGACAAGGGCGCAGCCGAGCGCACGCCGCGCGCCCATTCTCGCTGCAGAAATTCATCGAACTGACGGCGATTAGAGATGCCGGTCAGCCCATCAACAGAAGAGAGCCTCAGCAGTTCGCGATTGGCCTCATCCAGGCGGCGGGTGAGCACCACCAGGGAGTAGCGCATCTGGGCAATACGCTGCATGGCCCGGACCTTGGCATTAAGCACGATCTCGGAGACCGGCTTGACCAGATAATCATCTCCCCCCACTGCAATGCCACGCTCAAGGTCTTCGTCGTTGGTACGTGCCGTGAGGAAAATGATGGGCGTCCATTCACCATCGCGCTCGAGCTGACGCATGCGCTTAGCCGTTTCGTATCCATCAATGCCGGGCATGATCACGTCCAGCAATACCAGATCTGGCCGGTGTTCCTTGAACAGCTCGATGCCCGTCGCACCGTCAGCAGCCGTCAGAGCCTCGATACCCATCTTGCGCAGCTGATGGCTGATCACGGTAGAACTGGTAAGCGTGTCGTCGATAACCAGTGCTTTCATCTGCTTGAATATTCCGCCCCGAAAATTGGCTGCCGATCCACCCAGACCTGACAGCAGGACAAGGTCGACGCCGTTCGCCGGAATCCCTGGTCCCTCTCCTGTTTTCGGACAGAGACCTGACATTCTTTAGGGCTCTTTACAACCGGAGGGGCCGTCGCAAGGCAAGTCGGCAGAATTTGCCGCCCTTTTCCGCGGCTTTTCCGCTGCTGATTTCAAGCCCGGCGGCCCTAAGCTGCAGACATTCCCACTTCGTCTGCACATCGTGAGCCTGCGCCTGCTCCTCCTGCTTCTGCCAAGCCCGGCTTTTGCCGCTGATGCTCTGCCGACACCTGCCACCAGCCTGCTGCAAATGCTGCTAGGGCTGGGCGCCACGCTGCTGGTGCTGCTTGGCGCGCTGATCATGCTCAAGCGCCTGCAAGGCCGTCGGCCTGGCCAGGGCAACCTGATGCACATCCGCAGCGCAATCTCGGTGGGCACGCGCGAGAAAGTTGTATTGCTGGAAGTCGGCAAACAGGTGCTGGTGCTGGGCGTCACGCCTGGCCGCATCAACGCCCTGCATTGTCTCAATGCGAGCGATCTTCCCCCGGCCACAACACCAGGTCCCTTGCCCGGCAGCGAGTTTGCCGGACGCTTGCGCCAGATGCTGGAGCGTCGCAATGAAAACTGAACGCGCGCTCGCCCTGTTGCTCCTGATCCTGCCGGCCCTGGCCCAGGCTCAGGGCATTCCAGCGCTGACCAGCACCCCTTCAGGGGGTGGCGGCACCACTTACAGCCTGTCGGTGCAGACGGTCCTGATGCTCACGGCACTGAGCTTCCTGCCGGCGGTCATCCTGATGATGACCTGTTTTACCCGCATCATCATCGTGCTCTCTCTCCTGCGCCACGCTTTAGGCA
The DNA here is from genome assembly GCF_030548425.1 of Uliginosibacterium sp. 31-12. Classification (NCBI taxonomy): domain Bacteria; kingdom Pseudomonadati; phylum Pseudomonadota; class Betaproteobacteria; order Rhodocyclales; family Zoogloeaceae; genus Uliginosibacterium; species Uliginosibacterium sp. 31-12. Next base: position 953,216 of record NZ_JAUOOA010000001.1, read on the forward strand.
CCCAGACCACACCGCCCACCCAAGTCTTGCTCGGTTTAGCCTTGTTTCTGAGTTTTTTTATCATGTCACCGGTGCTGGACAAGGTGTATGACGAGGCCTACCGGCCGCTGGCCGAAAACCGCATCCAGTTCGACGAGGCTATTCAGCGCGCCTCCGTGCCGATGAAAGCCTTCATGCTGGCGCAGATCCGCGAACCAGACCTGTCGCTTTTCGCTCAGCTCGCCAAAGTGCCGAAAGTGGACAAGGCAGCCGATCTGCCGATGCGGGTGATCGTACCGGCCTTCGTCACCAGCGAACTTAAAACAGCCTTCCAGATCGGCTTCATCATCTTTATCCCCTTCCTGATCATCGACTTGGTCGTGGCCTCGGTGCTGATGTCGATGGGCATGATGATGATGTCGCCGGTCATCGTCAGCCTGCCCTTCAAGATCATGCTGTTCGTGCTGGTGGACGGCTGGAACCTGCTGATTTCGTCGCTAGTGCGAAGTTTCGGCTAGCGCAAGGAGACCGCCATGACCCCCGCCACCGTAATGGAAATCGGCCGCAGCGCACTCGAAGTGGCGCTGATCGTTGCTGCTCCAATGTTTGCAGCCGCCCTGATCACTGGCCTGATCATCAGCATCCTTCAGGCCGCCACCCAGATCAACGAGCAGACCCTATCCTTCGTGCCAAAGCTGATCGTAATGTTTGTCACCCTGATTCTCGCCGGCCCATGGATGATCACCATGCTCACCGACTACATCCGTCGCCTCTACGGGGCTATCCCGAGCCTGATCGGCTAGCTCCAGCATCATGCTGACGATCACCGCAGCCCAGCTCGATGCCTTGCTGCTGGCCTGGATGTACCCGCTCGCCCGGGTGCTCGGCATGGTCAGCGCAGCGCCGATCTTCAACAGCCGCGCCACGCCACTACGAATCCGGCTCGCCATTGGTGTGGTTCTCACCGTCGCCATCGCCCCGATGCTGCCTCCCCCACCGGCCATGGCCCCCGGAAGCTGGGCGGGCATCGCTCTTTTTGTGCAGCAGATCCTGATCGGCAGCGCCATGGGCATCACCATGCGCATCGTGATGGCCGCATTGGATATTGCCGGCGAAATCATCGGCCTGCAGATGGGCCTCTCCTTTGCAACCTTCTTCGATCCGGACACTTCAGCGCAGACCGCCGTGCTCGGCGAATTCCTCGGTCTGCTGGCGATTCTGGTATTCCTCGCGCTCAATGGCCACTTGCTGCTGGTCGACGTTCTGATCCGCAGCTTCGAGCTGGCCCCCATCGGCGGAGTGAAGCTGACCGACAAGCCCTGGCTGGGACTGCTCCGCGTGGTCACCCTGGCTTTCTCGAGTGGCCTGCTGCTGGCCCTGCCGATCATCGCTGCGCTACTCATCACCAACATCTCACTGGCCGTGCTCACGCGTGCTGCGCCGCAGCTCAATATCTTCGCCATCGGCTTCCCGGTCACCTCCACGGTGGGGCTGATCGTGATGATCGTCTCACTTGAGGCCCTAGCGCCGGCCATGCAGCTGGTTTTTGAACGAGGTTTCGAGCTGGTCGGGCAATTCCTGCGTGCCCTGCCGGGATAAAGTCACAAACACAGGTATGCCGTTTGCAGATCCGGCTTGCCGGCAAGCCCCCCAAAAAGTAGACTCGGGCGCTTAATTACAGCCGGATTTCATGCCGTTCATGGCAAAACCCATTGAATTCAAGGCCGGTACGCTCACCGCGATGAGCGCCGTGCTGCGCGAAGTCGACAACGTTCGCCTGGCCGACGCCCTGCAAGTGATGCTGGGTGGCATGGGCGAATTTTTCGCCGGTGAGCCTACGATCATCGATATCAGCCAGGCCAAGAGCCTGCCGGACCGCGTGGACTGGAGCGGCCTGCAGAGCCTGCTGCGCCGCTATGGTCTGCAGCCCGTAGCCCTGCGCGGCGCTCCCGAACATCTGCACGATGCAGCCCGCCGTTCCGGCCTCGCGGTACTCGGCGATGAAGCCGCCAAGCTCAAAGCAGCCACGACAGTCCATCCCGTTGCGGCGCCTGTGGCAGAAGTGGTGGCCGAGCCGGCTGCGGGCAGCACCGGTGCAGCACCAGCACCGGCAGATTCTCTGCCCCCGTCCGTCGGCACCATGGTAGTTGACCGCACCATCCGCTCTGGCCAGCAGATCTACGCCAAGGGTGCCGATCTGGTGATCCTTGGGGCGGTCAGCAATGGCGCGGAAGTCATCGCTGACGGCAGCATCCACTGCTACGGCCCCTTGCGTGGCCGCGCCATCGCTGGTGCGGCCGGAAATCGTCAGGCACGCATTTTCACCACCAATTTCGGCCCCGAACTCATCTCAGTGGCAGGCGTATTCCGCACCTTCGAAAAAGGCATTCCCGCAGCGATCGCCGGCAAACCGACGCAGGCGCAGCTGCGCGGCGAGGACGACAAGGCCGCACTCGTGCTCGATCCGCTCAAGCTCGACTGAACACAACAAACAAACCAGGGAGAAACCCAGTGACCACCCGCATCATCGTCGTAACCTCCGGCAAGGGAGGGGTGGGCAAGACCACCACCAGCGCCAGTTTCGCCTCCGGCCTCGCGCTGCGCGGTTTCAAGACCGCCGTGATCGACTTTGACGTCGGCCTGCGCAACCTCGATCTGATCATGGGCTGCGAGCGCCGCGTGGTGTATGACTTCGTGAACGTCATCCAGGGCGAAGCCAATCTGCATCAGGCCCTGATCAAGGACAAGCACTGCGAAAACCTATTCGTGCTGCCCGCCTCACAAACCCGCGACAAGGACGCACTCTCCGAAGAAGGCGTCGAAAAGGTGCTTAAGGAGCTCGAGCACATGGGTTTCGATTACGTCATCTGCGACTCGCCGGCCGGCATCGAGCACGGCGCCATCATGGCGCTGACCTTTGCCGACGAAGCCCTGATCGTCACCAACCCGGAAGTCTCCTCGATCCGTGACTCCGACCGCATCCTCGGCATCCTGCAGAGCAAGAGCCGCCGTGCCAAGGAAGGCCGCGAAGCCGTCAAGGAACATCTGGTAGTCACCCGCTACTCCGCGCGCCGCGTCGAAGAGGGCGAAATGCTTTCCTACAAGGACGTGCAGGAACTCCTGCGGGTTCCGCTACTGGGCGTCATCCCAGAGTCCGAAACCGTTCTGCAGGCCTCCAACTCCGGTGCTCCGGTGATCCACACCAAGGAATCCGAAGCCGCCGAAGCCTATCAGGACGTCGTCTCCCGCTTCCTCGGCGAAGAACGCGAAATGCGCTTCGTGACCTATGAGAAGCCGGGTCTGCTCAAGCGTATTTTCGGAGGAGCCTGAGATGAGCTGGCTTGAAAAGATTTTCGGCGGCACCCAACCGAAAACGGCTCAGCTTGCCAAGGAACGCCTGACCCTGGTGATTGCCCACCAGCGCGCCGACGAAGCCGGCGCGCCGGACTTCCTGCCCGAGTTGCAGAAAGAACTGATCGCGGTGATCTCGAAGTACGTCAAGGTCAATGCCGACGACATCAAGGTGCAGCTGGAGAAGAAAGGTAATTACGAAGTGCTAGAGGTCAATATTGTGATGCCCGAAGCACACTGAGCGCAGCCCCCTGCAACACCCATGCTGCCCGGCAATGCCGGGCAGTTCCATTTTCGCTCATGCCATGGACAACCTGATTTCCTTCGACTGGCTATACCTGATCGGCACAGTCTCGTTCTCGATTTCCGGCTACCTGATCGGCGCCCACAAGCAGTTCGACATCCTCGGCATCACCATCCTGGCGCTCCTCACCGCGATTGGTGGTGGCCTCCTGCGCGACGCCCTGATCGGCCGCATGCCCCTCGTCTTCATCAACGCCGGGCCAGTCATAGCCTGCTTTGCAACCCTGAGCGTCGCCTGGCTGATCAAACTGCACCGCCACAGCCAGCTCTTCCTGCGCCGTGCCTTCATCATTGCGGACTCAATCGGGTTGGTCGCCTTCAGCATTGCCGGCGCTCAAGTCGGAATCGGACTTGAGCTGAACCTGTTCGGCGTCGCCTTCCTCGGCTTCATCACCGCGGTGGGCGGAGGTCTCGTACGCGACATGATGGTGAACGAAGTCCCCTTCATCCTGCATCGCGACTTCTACGGCACGGTCTCCATCCTTGTCGCAGTCATGCTCTACGGCGCAGCACATCTCGGCGCGGCAGACCGGGTCACCCACTGGGCCCTGTTCCTATTCGGACTAGCCCTTCGCCTGATAGCACACAGCCGTGACATGAGCCTGCCACGGGCCGACAAATAATCCCTCGCAAAGCCAGACAGAACAGGCTTTCGGGTTAGAATTCGACGCCCTGCCCGGGTGGTGAAACTGGTAGACACAAGGGACTTAAAATCCCTCGGCGCAAGCTGTACGGGTTCGATTCCCGTCCCGGGCACCATATTGAAAGCAAAGGATTTTTGCTTCAAAGCACTCCAAGAACTGCCAGCGATAAAAACAAAAAGTAGGGCTGGTGTAGGAGACAGAAAAATCTGCTACAGTTCATCAGCTGGTTAAGCGCGCATAAATCCATGTTCGTCGGGTTGGGACTGCCTGGCCGCCAGCATCCACAAGCAAGCGCACTGCTAACCAATGGCAGGGCGGCCGAAGTAAGCGGAGAGAAGCGACGGCGATGCACTCCGTGGGTCAGTCGGCAGGTAGCGCGCTTGGCTTGTGGGTGTAGCTCAGAGTCCATTCGGAGAGCGCCGGGCCTCATCGCTGCAAGACGGAGGGCTCCCGGAGGCGGCTGGCGGGCAGGCCCCAGCGACCCACTTCAACATGCCGGCATAGCTAAGTTGGCAGAGCAACCGCCTTGTAAGCGGCAGGTCACACGTTCGATTCGTGTCTGAGGCTCCAGCTCCTGCGCCGGGGGGTTCATTGAATAAGCCAGCCGCCGACCTTCCACGCGCAGGCACGGCATCAGCGGCCCTGCATCGGTAACGGTGTGGGGCCGCAGTCCATTACACTTCGATCATGGCAATGATCATCCTCTACTCATTCCGCTATCCGGACCCCATCAAGCCCGGGCGTCTGGTCAAGTCGCGCTACAAGGCGACCCGCGACGACATACTGAGCCGACATCCCGGAGCGATCATTGATGAAGAGTCCGCAGAAATGCGCGAGGCTCCAGATGATCACGCGAAGCTCCAGGCATCACACCTGATGGCGCGCAGAGGTCAGGAGTAGCCCCCCTATTCTCGCCCCTATTCTTAGCCTCGCATCCGCATGTGCGCTGATCCACACTTGCGCAATACCGCATTGGCGGTAGCGCGCAAGGGGATGCAATGCAAACAATTGTGGTGGCCAGCAGGAAGGGCGGCGTCGGCAAGACGACCATTGCCGGGCATCTGGCCGTAGCACTCGGGGAAGGTGTGGCGATCATTGATACAGATCCACAAGCCAGCCTGGCGGACTGGTTTCACGCTCGAGCAAATGAAGCGCCGGTTTTGTTCGGGTCGGATCTGGCGAGCCTGGCGGATGATCTTCGCAAGATCGAGGGCCGCGGCTACCGGTATTGCATCATCGACACGCCGCCTGCCATCGGCGCGGACATCAAGCGGGCGATCCGCTGCGCCGATCTGGTATTGGTGCCAGTGCGGCCAAGCCCGCATGATCTGCGCGCCGTGGGTGCCACGGTGGATATTGTTGAAGCAGAAGGCAAACGCATGGTGTTCATCGTGAATGGCGCTACGCCTCGGGCAAGGCTCACGGCTGGCGCTGCCATCGAGCTATCGCAGCACGGCACAGTCGCACCAGTCACACTGCATCACCGCATCGACTACCAGGCCAGCATGATCAACGGCGGCACAGCACAGGAGATTGACGCATGCAGCAAGTCGGCCGGAGAAGTTGGGCAATTGCGGGAATACATCGTTGCGCAACTGGCGCGTCACGCAAGCAAGGAGGCGGGCAAATGAGCAAGCAGCCACAATTCCCCGGCATGGGCGGCCTGGTCAAGAAGGCAATCCAATCGACCACCAGCACCAAGGGTGCGAAGGCCGTCACCGTCAAGCTGGAAGGGGCGCGCTACATCGCCATGCGCCTGGCGGCAATCGATACCGACTTGAGCCACCAGGAGATTCTGACGTCCGCGCTTGATGCGTGGCTACGGAATCACGAGATTGCGAAGGCCATCACTTCCGCAACCGAGTAGGTACGGGCTTGCGTAAATGCGAACCGTTATTCGGCTCACGCTTCTCGCGGATCTGAGCCGATTGGGCCACGATCCATTCGAAGACGTTGCCGTCTTGCTCTGGCCGGTAGGTCGGCAGCTTGTCCTGTGGGCAGATCATCACCGGCACCCCGCCATTTGCGTGACGAGCTCCGCGGCGTAGGCCTTGGCTGCGTTGAGGTCCGACAGCAGCACGCGACTGGCGGCCGTCTCGCCCGGGTATTCGCCGGTGCCAAACTGATAGGCCGGAGCCTGCGGCGCTGGCCCCAGGCATGGAACTGATACCGGGACTTCCTCGCGCACGATCTGCGGATTGCAGGCGGGCATCATCAGAAGGATGGCCGCAATGATCAGAATTCTGCTCACAGTCGCCCCCATGCTTCCTTGAGGTTGTCGCCGCAGGATCCGGTTAGCTTGCTTATCCAGTCGTCACGCTTTTTGGCTGCTGCGCGCTGGGCAATCGCCTCACGCTCGGCGCGCTGGCGGGCGGTGTTCGCCGCATCTGCGGCAGTGCGCAATTGCGCAATTGCGCTATCGTGGTCCTTGGCGGCCAGCTCCAGCGCGTGAATGCGATCGACCTTTTCAGCCATGGCCTCGGCTTGGCCTGCCTTGATCCGCCAGCCATTCACCGCGGCGCCAGTGACGCCTGCCATTGCGAAGCCTGCGAATAACGCAACAGCACGCACCCACGGCGGAATAACGACGTCTGCAACGTTCATGCTGGATCATCCTTGATCGTAATGAAAACCCGCCCACGCTTGAGCGCGGCCCGGGCCTCCTGGTTGAATTGCGCCATGGCGGCGCGAGAGTCAGCCACTCCGTTTCCGGTGTGGCGCATGCCGAGAATCAGGCAGCCTTCGGTGTCGTCAGCCGTGTTGCCGGAATGAATCCTGATGCCGACAAAGCCAGGCACGCCGACGAGCTCCAGCATGTTCTTGCCGAAGCGCGGGCTCCATGTGTCGCGGATTTCGTAGGTGCCTGCCGGTATCGCGGTCTTGCCGTCGATCTTCCCTGTGCAGGTTGTGGTGCTGCAGTTCGACAGCGGCCGGACGGTATCCTCTACCGTCGAATACTGATGCGCGCCGGTGACCAGCACGCCAAGAGTGAAGGCGCCGGCCAGTATCTTGCGCGTCAGCGTGAAGCGCGTTTCAGTCGCCGCCATGTCAATCATCAGCCTCGGCACGCAACGTACCGGCCGCTGCGGCTTCCATCACAGCCTTTGTGCGCTTGCGCTGCTCCAGCCAAGACATCAGGCCGAAAGCAAACGTCAGAATCACCCCGAGTCCCGCAGCATGGGTGTTGAGCGTGCCGAGTGTTTTATCAACCAATCCAAGCAGCGTTGTCATCAACCCGCTTATCCAGGTGGCCGGCCAGCTCCACTTTTCACGATTACTCCAAACCAGCGAGGCAATCAGCGCCATCGCAACGAGTACCCCAGCCATCCATGCCCGCGCTTTCGCCATATCCGCCTCACCGGTTGTTTAGCGGCAAGGTGCCATACACGGCGCGAGCCCTCGCGCAAGGTCGCGGCAAGAAAAAGCCCGGCGCTGGGCCGGGCTGTTTATTCGATCAGCGTGCCGAGGGGATTAGATTTACGCCACGCGCTTGACTGACAGCGCCCCGAGATACCCATACCGAGACCCGGATGTGCGGTCGTCGTTCGACAGCTCAAACTCGATCACTCCGGATGCGTTCGGGGTAACAACAAACGTGACGTAGTTTGCGATTGTTCCGCTTGCCGGATTGCTTGCGCTGTACTGCTGTGACGATCCACCGGACGTAGGCGTGCCCGTCACAATGTCAATCCGCGTCATACGAGTAGTGTCTGTGCTGGCGGAGCCACGGCTTCCGGACATGACCAGCTCATAGCTTGCGCCCGGCGTCAGGCGCTTGACGGCGAACTTTGCGACGGTCGTGCCTTGGCAATACAGGCTGTGTGATAGGTCGCCTGCGTCAAAGTGCCCGGGAACCGTAAGCGCCGCATTCCCGCCAGTGTTGTAGGACGTAGGCAACGCGACCTTGCGGAATACGGAAGGCAGATATGATCCGGTTACGGTGTCTCGTCCAAGGTCTCCACGAGCGGAGTCCTTGCCCATCGCACATGCGTTTGATCTGACGGTTTTCAGCGTCGGGTCATACACAACCCACACACACTGCGACCCTATCGCATCGCTGCCGATTTCCGGCAGGGTGAATTTAGTGCTGACAGGCGGAGATTTAGTCCAGCTCGGGACGACGATCTTATCGACTATCTCCTGACGGATCGGATTGCTCATTACCCCGGGGGCGTTATGCACCTCATCAGTCAAAAATGACGCATGTCGCATCCACAGATGGTAGTAATCGAGCCAGCTAGTGCCGTCAGGGTAGAACCTGTTCTTGTATGGATGCGTCAGAGACAGATTCAAGGCGTGTGCGATGCGGTCTCTGAATGGAGCAGCACCAGCAGATTCATCCTCGAAACAGTTATTCCCGTAATCGCGCCACGAAATATCAACAATGTGCCAGTCCCAGCCACGGGCATTGCAGTCGTTGATGATCGCGGTCAGATCCGCATTGATCGTCGCAATTAGCGCGTCGTCTGATGCGCCATACGGCTTCATGTTTGTAATATCGTTGCCGTAACACATAAGCAACACCATCGTGCTGGAATCGTAAGGCAATGGGGTTGCGCCGCCAGTGCTGTACTTGGCTCGGATAGTGCCGTCCCAATGGGTTTTTGCACCATCAACGGTGCGCCCATTTACCGACTCGTTGTAGAACGTCACCTGCCCAGCGGCAGCGGGAACAGCGGCGGCAATCCTGCTCTGAATATCAGTCGTGTCTGCGGCGGTGTTAAACGTGAAATTCTCGATACTCGCGCCCAGCAGGATGATGTTGCGCACCGGCAGTGTCGTGTCACCCGAATAAACATCGCGAGTCCCTACCTTTACAGATAGAACTTGGCGGGTGCCGATATAGCGCGCCAGCACATCACGCGAACCGATCTTGATAGCCATAATCAGGCGCTCACGATGTTGTATTCGGTTTCGGAATCCACTGTGCCAGCAGCTACCAGCGCGTCATATTGGGCCTGAGTCACTACCGCGATTTTTGTAATCCCCCCGGTGACCGACGTCGTGACTGTCACAGACTGGCTGCCGCGCGTGCGGCATTGGATCATTCCGTCGCCAGACAGGAAGCGAACCCTTACATGCTGATCGACGTCCGCCGCAGCATTGCCAATATCCATCCAGTTGGCGCCGGTGATGGTTGCAGTGGCCACCTGCTGCCAGGTTGAACCTAGACCAACCTCGAGCGCTACGGTTACGCTTGATCCCTCGCGCAGCCATGCTTCAACGAGATGGCTTTCCATCCACGGATCGAATTCTGCAATCAGCCCTGGCTTGACGTTCCCAATGATCTTTACGCGGCTCATGACATGCCTCCGGTCTGTAATGACAGCAGGCTGACATACACGGCGCGAGAGGCTCTATATCCGCCCCCTTTCCTGCCCTTGTTTGCAGGCGGCATGATCGCCATACTTCCGGAATGCAATTCGCTCTTGTCCTTGCGCTCGTAGTCGCCGGACTGATCACGCTCGCCTGGTCGTTCCTCTTCGGCGCGCTGCTGATCGTCGCCGGCGTTCTGCTGCACGCCTATATCAGCAAGCAATCAGAGGAAGTGTTTTTTGCGTGGCTGTTCATGCTGGCAGGAATTTCCATTGCGGCAGAGGTCGGCGCCGATCTGTGGCGCCGCCTCTTTTCCTGATCAGATCGATCCGCCCCAGGCCTTGATTCCCTGCTTGGCGATGTCGGCCGCGCGCAGGTTCCGGCGCTCCAGAATCTGGTCGATCTGCTCGCGCTTCTCGTCCGGCGTCAGGTCTTCGCTCTTGCGAACCCGCTCGATCTGCTTGCCGGCCTGCGTCATGGACTTGGCCGCATTGCGCAGGCGCGCTTCCTGCTGGATCTTCTCGCCATGCTCGGCTTTGATTTTCTCGGCGCGTTCGGTGTTGCCTTCCTTGCGTGCCGCGTCCATCGAGCGTTTCAGCTGGGTAGCATCGGCCGCCATTTTGTAGATGTCTTCCACGTACTGGCTGTTCTTGGCCGGGTTCTCGCGGTAAAACACCCCAAGCAGCGGGTATTCATCAAGGCGCATGGCCTCGCGGTACGGCAGGCCCTGGAAGCGGCGCACCACCATGTCAGACCCGGCAAGCACGGTTGCGCCCACTGATCCGAGGTAGCCATTGAACAGGTGCTCCAGCTTCTTCGGGCTCAATCCGGTGGCGTCGGAGACGCCCGGCGCCATCCCGGCCAGCGCCTTCATCGTGTCGCTGGTGTAGTAGCTGGCGCGCATGCTCGGCAATTTGCCCTCGTCGCCCTGGTTCTCGATCGGACGCTTGGAAAACCCGTCCTCGTTCTTCCAGACTTCGATTGCCGGCTTCACGATCTGCGGCCACTGGATCAGGTTGAACTGCTCGGCCACGTTGAACCAGGCGCGCGAGGCAAGTTTCTTGGGCGAATCGCTCGCTGCCGCACGGAAGCCGATCCATTGAGCCGCGTCACGAACAGCGTCAATCCCAAGCGCAGCCCTAGTGATCCGCTCCGGAAGCGTGCCGAAGATCACGCCCACTTCAAACGGCTTTGGCATGCGGAAGTGATGGCCGCCGATGAAGAAGTGCCAGTAGGTGTCCTTGTCCCAATCCGGCAGAGCTTCATATTCATCATCGCCAGCGTTCGCCATGGCCAGCAGCACAGACGGCAGCAGAAGCATCAAGGCGCTGCGCATGGCTGCCTGCTTCAGATCCGAACGGCCTAGGCGATACAAGCCCTGCACGCGGGCATTCAGGAACGGGGTAATGTCCGCGAACAGCTGATACAGGGCAGCGGATCCGCGCAGGCGGAAGTCCATCAGGTCCAGCGCTTCAAAGGCCGCGGCCGTGTCGCTCTTGCCGGCCAGCTTCGCGGCTTCAAATACCGCTTCACGGTTAGCGTTCTCGACGGCTTCGCCGATCTTGTTCCAAGCATCCAGCATCTTGGCGCCAGTATCAACGACCGTTCCCATGAACTCTTCAGTCGATGCGGCTGAAAGTTTCTTCTTTCGCAGCGCTCTGCGCATCGCACTGGCAGCGGCCTCTTGGTCTGAACCATAAGCCTGGCCGCCAGCGAACGACGCCCCAGCGAACAGCATCTGCTCGTACCCGCCCGTCTCGTTGAAACTCTTCAGCACGCCGCGCATTGCCCCGAGTACCGCGGTACGGTCCCGGCTGATCATCGCCGTAGAGGCCGAATCGCGGATAAAGTTGCGCGCCATGAATGCCGGCGTTGCGGTAACCGATTGGGTCAGCACGCGCTTGAAGACGCGCATGGTTCCAAGCCCCGGCACGTTGAACGGCTCAAAGCTGGTGACCGCCTTCAGCAGCAGCGGATCGGTCACGCGGTAGAAGTGCGGCTTGCCCCCATCCATCACGCGAACAATGTCCTTGCCTTCAGGTGCATGCAGCGCCCACATCTTGGCCAGACCTTCAAAGGCCTCTGGCGGCATGGCCGAAATCTGCAGCGGATCCACACCGGCCGCCAGCAATTGCTTCTCGACCTGAGCGCGCGGGATCATCACTCCCTGCATGCCGTAGCCGACCGATTCAAGGAAGGCGTCCGCATCCGGGCCTTGCTCGATGTTGGCGATCACCTTGCGCAGCGCGTTGTTCTTCAGGCTCGCATCAATCAGGTGCTGGAAGTTCATCAGAATGTTTTCAAGCGGGTCGTTCATGGCCGATTCGCCGCCTTTCAGCTGGCGGATGCCGGAAGACTGCTTCGACAATCCACGCTTGCCGCCCGGCGCCTTGGTCGTGTCGTCCTGCATCTGGCGATAGAACGGGATCCAGTCAGCGTGATCCCACAGCCGGCGCCCGGCCGGATCAATCAGCCCGGCCTGCTCGGCAATGTCCAGCACGCTGCGCTTGAAGTCTGCGAATTCCTTGGCCACCGCCTTGAACTCAGCCTCGCGGCCGTTGGCCAGCGCCAGACCGGCCTTGATGTCGTCGGCCGTGAAGTTGTTTTCGCGGCCTTCCTTCATCAAGCGGGCGGCGCGGTTCGCCACCATCCAGCCCAGCCAGTCGTCCAGCTGGCCCTCAACCGGCTTGAGGATGTCCAGCAGCCCCTTGCTGCCGTCGATCTTCTCCAGGTGCTGGCCATTGGCCGCCCACTTGGCTTGACCATGGCCCAGCAGCCCGGCCATCACCGAAGACGAGCCGGTAGCCAGTCGCGCCGTCACATAGGCCGATTGCTCCACCGGCAGCATGCCCACCGTGCGGGCTTCTGCCAAACGGATGCCGTGGAACTGGTCAAGCGCGCCCTGCCTGAAAGCATCCCAGCTGATCGAATCGCGGAAGTCGCGGAACATGCGCTCGATCTTCTGGCGGATCGTCGGCCGTGCCCCGATGCCGGCCTTCTGGCGGAAGGCTTGCTGCTCGGGGGTGTAGCGGATGTTGCGCATGGCCCGGGCCTCAATCTGCACGGCGGCATCATCGAAGATCACATAGTTGTAGGTGCCGCCACCTGTGCCATCTACGCGGCTCGCTCCGTCGCGGTACTTGATGCCCTTAATGCCGAACTCTTCAAGCCATTTTGATGCAGCCTGATCGTCACCAACCATGCGGGAGCTTGCCTTGTAGATTTCCTCCCCGGTCGGGTCCATATCAAGGATATTTTGCCCTGACCGATTCGGAATGCTGCCGCCAGCAAGGGCGTCACGCACCACTACAGGCTGCTCACTCAGCGGCAGATCCCAATGCAGCATTTCGCCGTCTTCAGGAATCTCGACTTCGTAAAGGCTGCCGTTCATAGCCTTGGCCGCCTCTGCCAACTCCTGAGACACATCATACAGATCAGGCTCTTTGAACAAAGATGTAAGCGCTTGCGCCGGGTAATCAAACCCAAGCCAGTCCTCCGCAGCAAGGGCTTTTATCACGCGCGCCATTTCTTGTGGCGCGTCACCGCTTTCAGCCCATTCCAGCGCTTCGCTGGTGTCAGCATCGTCCGGCATGGCATCGCGGAACTTGCGCACCATGTCGCGATAGCTCAGGTTGCCCCGATACCACTCTGCAATGTCTTTCTTCTGGGCGAAGTACAGCCCCCAGCCGTAGGCTTGCGCCCCTTCACCGTTGCCGATGTGATCCAGGCTGAACTTGTCGAACCGGTGCGGCGAGCCATGGTAGGCGCGCTGCGCCCGCGTCCCATTCGCCACCGCCTGCGCGTAGGCATTGCGCGGCTTGTCCTGCCAGTACGCTTGCGCCTCCTGCAACAGCAGGCGGATGTCGTTGTCCGACCACTGGCGCACAAAGCCCAGGCTGCGCAGCCACTTGCGGACCACTGCGGCGATCTTGCCGAAGCCCTTGAGCTTCGCCATTTCGTTCGCCTGCGACCACTCGGCCAGCACTTCCTCGGTCGCCTCGGAGACCGAAGCGCCCGGCACGTCCTGCATGAAGTTCTCGACCAGATCCGCAATTGCCGGGTTGTGCTCCCGGATCTGCAGCATCAGCGCGTCCAGCGTGTTCTTGTCCATCAAGCCACGCAGGCCATAGTGGAAACCTTCGTGCAGGATCGCCTCGCGGGCTTGGTCCAGGTGCGTAAGGTTGTCCGTGAAAATGTAGATCCGGCCGTTGCTCATGAGCGCGGGCATGTTGTCCAGGCCGTTGCGGTCCTTCATCCATCCGTAGGCGGCCTGATCAATCTCGTCACCCTTGCGAATCTGCTCGGGGCTCTTGAGCATCTGAACGGGCGGCAGGTTGTGGGCAGACTGCAGCAGTGGCGCAATCGCTGCGCGGGCATCCTCCGAAGTCACGCGCGGCACCTTCACCAGCCGGCCGCCTTCGCCCATCTTCAAGGAGCGATTCTGCGGCGCGGCGCGGGTGGGGCCGGTGTTCATGGCGCGTGTCCGCATGGCCATGGTTACGCCCTGCTCGGTTTCCTTGGTCTGGATGGCCCCGATGAACTTGTCGAATGCCGCATTGATGGCTACGCGCTCTTCGCCGGCAGGATACGGGCGGACCCAGCCCCACGGCGTTTCGACGAGCTTGTTCGTGCCATAGGTCAGGAAGTAACTCTTGCTGTCCTTCTCGGCCAGCTTGTCTTCGACGTATGCCTGGAAAGCACGCGCTGCCATTTCGTGTTCTGTCGTCCAGTAGTCTGACGCGCGGCCCTGGTCGATGGCCTTGGCATCCATCGCAAAGTCAGTCGGCACACTTTTGGTTTTCTCGGTACTGGCTTGTGCTTCGGCCAGCATTTTCAGGCGCTCGCTGTACCGCGCCATATAGCTGCGCAGTTTATCCATCGCCCCGGTCTTCTCGGCGTTGAACCCGGAGCGGCCACGAACGGCCTTGTAAATTTCTCCAAGCTGCTCCATGGCGTCGTTCGTCCAGCGCCCGCCGCTTACCTTCGCCCGGGTCTTTCCGATCTGGCTGTTGTAGCGCCATTCTGTCGTCAGAGACTCCCCGGCAATCATCGCCTCGGCGATTGTGTCAAAGGCGGCAAGCTGTTCCGCGCTGGCGGCCTTGTTGTTGCGCTTGTAGTAGCGCGGGTCAAGATCCTTGGCGAGATAGTCGCGCAGGCTTTGAAGTTCCTGGGCAAGATCGGTCTTGGCTGCGCCGACAAATTTCTCTGCGCGCTGCGTGTCCTCCACGAACTTTTCCGCCTTGCGGAACATCGTCTTGATCAACGCGGAATACGCCTCACGCAGCTCTTCGCGCACGCCGGAACCCGCGTACTTGAAGCCGTGGCTTGCAAAGGCGCTCTCCGCGTCCTTCGCGCCAAACACCATGTCGCCGCGATCGTTAGGAGACCGCGTTGCCGGCGTCTTGCCGTCCTGCCTGCCGAAGAAGTGATCGAGCGAGTGGAACCATTCATGCGCCAGCGACCCGGCGCCCTTCATCTTGGTTAGGTTGATGGCGCCATAGTCCAGCTCGTAATGCGCCCGCGCACCGCTCAAGCCGTGGCCACGCGCACCGAACGCCAGCGCCAGTTCGCCGTTCAGGCCAATGGCACGCGCCGGAATGTTTAGCACTTCGGCAAGATCAGCCAACGCGTCGTAGGCGTGATTCATTACCTCCTGGCGCTCGTCCTGATTGTTCCAGTTGCCGAACTCCACGCCACGAAAGCCGAAGGTTTCCTTCAGGTCGCGCCCTGTCACATCGCCATCACGACGGGGAGCCCCGCTGCGCAAAACCTTCTCAGGGCGCGGCAGGATCTCTTCTCCGAAGCTGGTCTTCGTCTCGATGACCCTCTCTGCGTTTTCGACCATGTACTGCATGGCCTCGTCGCGGGAGCCGAACGTCTGGCCGACCACCTGAACGCGCTTGCGGTCTGACACGTCGCGGTAGATCTTGAAGCCCCCATCCGTCGCCACAACACGGTGATTGCGCGCAACTTCAATCCCCGGCAGCGCGGCTTCGGCCTCGGCCTCGCTCTTGAACTCAGCCCGAACGTAGCCATTCCGGACGGCCTTCTCCTTGCGCTTGTCGAAGATCACCCAGGGGCGCTGATCTTCCGGAATCGTCATGTCCCGCAAATCCTGCAAGACAGCATAGCGCTTGCGCCATGTCGGCGTTTCGTCGGCCACTCCGGCGCGGCGACCGCGCGTACCGCCCTTGGTAGCGGTGTCCTTGCGCGCGCCGCCGATCTTCTCGCCTACGTCCTCGATCTTAGCGGCCGGCGATTTCGATTGCGATCCATTCAACGCCTTAACAGCCGCGATTAGCCGATCCGCACTATCCATCGTCACATCAAGGTTGAAGTGGAATTGAGCCGGAACCAGCCCAACTCCTGCATCAACCGCTTCTCTAGCAATACTCAGTGCTGTATCGAATGGGACATAGCGCAGGCTCGTTGTAACGATGTCGTCATCTGCCGCTTGGCCGTCATTTGCCGAGGCGCGCATTGCACGCTCAAAGCGTTCTGGATCATTGTCAGCGCTGTTTTCCTGCTCTGCTCGCGCGGTTTCTGGCTGTTTTGCGGTGGTTTCGGCGCGAGCAGGCGGGTTTTCTTGCGCTGCTTGCTCGTCGTGCCAGTTCCGCCCGGTCGCAAATACAGGGCGCGGATCGCGTTCAGGCGATGCGCTGGCTGTATCAGGAACCAAGTGGAAGCGCACAACGGTATCGCGGCTGACTTGCGGCTTGCCATTCTCGATAGGCGCAGCGTCAAGCCAGTCATGCCGGGCATGCAGCGCCATGTACTCTTTGCCTTGCTCGTCCCGCACGATGTCGCCGGAATTGAAGTTTCCAGCTTCGTCCGGGGTTACGCGAGAAGGCCCAGACTGTGTACCGAATACCTTGTGTAGTTTGCGCGGATAGACTATTGGATACTTCACGCCGCCGTCGCTGGTAACGTCTCCAGACGCAGCCCCCAAGGCCTTCCTGATCCCGTTGCGCGAAACGCCCATGTACTCAACCAGGAAGGCGCCGACAGCGCTCTGTTTGACATAGGCATTCATTGGGTTCAGCCCGAACAGGTCTTTCAGTTCCTTGTCTGTCGGTTGCTCTCCGCGCTTGAGCTTTTCGGCTACCACCTGGCTGAGTGCCGCCATATCCGATGCCGCCTGTGCGCGGGATTCTTCTGCGCTGATTTGCTGGGCAAGAGACTGCGCTGCTGCGTCGATGGATTCCGACAGTCCGCCTGTAACGCCGTCCGCCTCGGCGTACCACTTGCCAGATCCTAGCCGGCCCTTCCCAGGCTTGAACTCCGTGCTTTCAGGCAGCGCGTGTTTCGCAATGGCGGCCTGCGTCTCTTGATCTGCCGCCTTCATTTCTACAGCAGATTCGCCAGAAGCCTTGCCGCTACTGGGTTGCGTTATTTGATCGTTATTTGATTGTGAATCCGCGCCAGCACTGGCTTCAGGCTGGGTGTCGGTTTTCGGCTGTGATACCGGCTGCGCAAACAGATCAGCCCCGGCGCTCTGCCCTGCCTGCTGGCGGGCGCGCTCCTGGCTCTTCTGGAGGTCGGCAACACTCGGGCCGCCGAAGAGGTCGGCGCCCTGCTGCATCGTCGGTGCGAATCCGCCCGGCTGCGCATCGAGCGTGAAGCCTTCGCGTTGCGCGTCGGCAGTCTGCTTATCGGCCAGCGCTTGATCGTTCTCGCGCTCGGCCTTGGCCGTCAGTTCTGCGGCGTCTTGGGTTGCGAGGCTGAAGCCTTGATCGCCTTGGTCACCAGCATATCCGCTGCCAGCTGCGTCACCTTCTCGCGCTGCTCGGGCGTCAGTGCGTCCAGCTTCTTCTGCGTCGATTCCGAAAGGATTGCGTTCAGATCCGGCATTTCCATTGAAAGAGCCCTCGATAATCTTGTCGATTCGCTCGGCCTCTGCCTTGCGGTCGTTCAAAGCATAGAAAATGCTGTTGGCAAGTGCATCATAGCCGGCCTTGCGGCGGATTGCATTCTGTTCTGCAGAAATCGCGCCGGCTCGCTCGGCCGCCCACTGCACAGCAGGGGCGCTTGCACCGAGTTCCTGTGCCATCAGTTCGACGGCTTCGGCCACGGTGGCCTGCTCGGCCATGACGGCGGAAAGCCTCTTGGCTTCCTGCTCTTCGCGCTTCGCGGCCAGCGCAAGCGTTTTCCGCTTGGCCAGGTCGTCGGTCAGGTTCTGCCACAACTTTCGGTTCTGCGCGGTCTTGTTCGCCTTGTAGGCCGCGGCGGCCTGCTTCACCTTGGCGGCCAGATCCTCGTCGCTCATATTGGCGTGCGCCTCCAGTGCGGATTCGATCTGCGCGATGCTCTTGTTGCGGGTGTTGATGCCCACCGCATCGGCGCGGCCCGAGAGGTCCGCACGATAAGCCTGCTCCTGATCGCGGGCGCGGCGCTCTTCCATGTCCGCCAGCGGATAGATCTTCTCGCCAGCGATGGCGCGGCCGATCAGCTCTTCGGCATTCCTTGCGTCATCTACCGTCACGTCGCCATCGGCGCCGGTCGGCGCCATGTAGCCCTGTTCAATCAAGCGCATGGCCAGCGCGTCGAAGTCTGCGCCACCATCCCGGAACAGGCCCGGCGTGCGGTTGTTCTGATCCAGATCCGGCTTGCGCTTGAGCGATACCCCGCCATTCTGGTTCAGGAAGCCAAGCAGTTCGCGGGCAGCCGGGAAACCTGCCTTGGCCTTAATGGGGGTTGCGGGCGCCGCGCCCTGGTCGGCGCTCGGCGCGATCTGCGCTTGAGCCCTGCCGCTTACCGCCTGCTCGATCTTATCCAGCTGCGCTTCCATCTGCGACAGGCGATCAGTTGCAGCCGGGGCAATGGCAATCTGCCCATCATCAGCCAGTGCTGCCTGTGCCGGCTGGCCGATCACTTCGGCAGCCGGGCGGCCGGTGATCTGCTCGATGCGGGCCTTGGCGTCTTCCGGCGTGATGTCCAGATCCTGCGCCATCTGCAAGGCGGAAACCTCGCCGGCCTGTGCGATCTGATCGCGGGCTGCGTTCAAGCCCATGTCCTCGCCGGCTGCGTCGGCCCTGGCTGCATCCTCGACCTGTCCGACCGGGCTTTCCTTGAGCGCTTTATACTCGGCGCGCAGTCCTTCGTACGCAGGGTCTGCTTTCCTGATGGCCGGCGACACGCCTTTCTGGCGCAAGAAATCCGGCCAGCTCGCCGGGGTTACTGCAGCCTGTTGCTGGGGCCCCACGCCTCCAACAGCCACAGCCGGTCCGCCACTTCCTGCATCACCGGCGGCAACAGGCTCACTGAGCCCAGCGGCGTCGTCATCGAGTACCCCTGTATCAAGTGCGCCTCGCGCAGCGTCAGGGCTTGCGCTTTGACTGCCTTGCGCAACCATTTCGGCAGGTGCTGCGGGTTGTCCAGCGGCTGCAGGCTCTCGGCTGACATTTTCGCCTCCTTGCTGTTCCGGGATTTTCACTTCTCCGCGTTGGCGCACGGCGCCTGCGGCATGGAATCCGCCACCCAACACACCACCGGTCACGGCGCCCATCACGCCGGCCTCATTCACGCCCTGCAGCAGATCACGATTGGCATCAAGGCCTGAAGCCTGGGCTCCCAGGTTCTGCCCAAGCTGTTCGCTCAAGCCTTCCTGCAGGTATTCCTCGCCGGCTTCCTTGCCGATGTTGCCAAGCAGTGCTGTTGCGCCGCGCTTCTCCAGCGTGCCCATGACGGCGGTTGTTTCCAGCCCGGCGCCAAGTCGCGCAGCCAGCGCAGAAGTCGGTGCGGCGTAGGTGAATGCAACGCTGGCGGCCTTGTCTGCCATCACCTGGCGGGCCGCCTCAACAGATCCGGTCTGCTCCAGCAGGCGGACGAATTCCTTGTTCTTCAGCAGATCGGCATCGCTGGCCTTGGTGACTTCCTCGCGCGCCTGCGTGGCGGCCGATGCGCCGCCCGATACGCCAGAGAGCGCCATGTTTGTCTTGATGCCGGCCTCGGTCGCGGCAGACTGGATCTGCTTGCGCACCGCAGCCTCTGCCGCTTCGCGCGTGGCGCCCTTGGCAATCAGTGCTTCGATCTGCGCCGGCGCCCTGGCTGCCAGACTGGCAATGCGCGCTTCGCCGGCCGCGCCGCCTGTCGCGGCGATGACAGCCATTTCAGGCGCACTGTTGAGAACGTCGTCCGCGAGCAGCGTAGGATTGCTCAGGGTCGTCTTGACCTTGCCCCAGGTGCTGCCGTCGCTCTCGCGTTGCGCGGAAAGCGCCTGCAACTTGTCGGAGCGCTGATTGCGCCAGTGCTCGGCGTTGTCAGAAAACAGACCTTGCGCCGAGTTGATTACGCTGTCGCGCGCAGCATTGGCCTCTGCGGTCGGATCAGTCACGCCAAGGTTCTTGGCGATCCAGGCGGCTGTTTGCTTGTTGCCATTCGGCCGCACGGCTTCAATGCCGTGCTCAACCATGCTATTTAACCCGCCCGCCAGCGCTGCACCGGTGTCTTTGGCTACATCAAGCCATGACCGACCTGGGGCTACAACATCGCCGTCATACGGCTGCAGCGCCGCGCCGTTCTCTTCGGTGGAAACAGGTCCGGTGTAGGGTGTCAGTTTCATGGTCGCGCCGTGCTGAAGGTGTCATTCGGACACTGCCATACACGGCGCGAGGTACTAACCTCCGACGTAGCGCTTGCCGTCGTTACCGAGGAATACAGGCCTTCCTTCTGGAGTATTCCCAATGAACTGCTTCATGCCTGCTGGCAAGCTGTCAGGTTTAGATGGAGCAGAGTTTGCTGAAGCTCCGCTGGGCTTGGATGGTGATCCACCCTGTTGCCCAGGCGTAAAGATCCGCGTTGTTTCGTTCGATCCGGAGGGCTTGTAATCCACCGACCCATCCGGGGCAACGATTGTCACGTTCCCTTCGCGATCCGCCCGAACTTCTGCCTTGGCTGTGTTGTTCTCGTACTTCCCGTCAAACGCACGCAGCGCCCGGACCGCGTTGGCCTCCGCCGTCTTGTCGCCATTCTTCTGCGCCTCCAGCAAAGCCATGTTCAACGTCTCGCGCTGCTTGTCCTTGCCCTTTGCAATGTCAAGCTTCTCGCGCTCGATTGCCGCGTTGCTCGCACCATTTGCCGCGGCAATCTGCGCCACGCGCACAGAGTTCTGTCCCTGACGATCGATCTTCTCAAT
The DNA here is from genome assembly GCF_030548425.1 of Uliginosibacterium sp. 31-12. NCBI lineage: Bacteria > Pseudomonadati > Pseudomonadota > Betaproteobacteria > Rhodocyclales > Zoogloeaceae > Uliginosibacterium > Uliginosibacterium sp. 31-12. The sequence goes on from NZ_JAUOOA010000001.1 coordinate 973,943, forward strand.
GTCGTGTTTGCGTGCTGATTCGGTATCGGCTTTCTTTTCTTCCTTGGCCGCCTTCTCCTTCAGCTCGGCCATCATCCCGGCCATGCCGCCCAACTTGCGCGATTCGACGTACGGGTTGTAGGCAAAGCTGCTGCCGTCCTCGTACTGGCCCTTGATAATCTGTACCTTCTGGCCGGTCACCGGCTCGACATCCTCAGACGACTGCAGCGATTCAAGGTTGATCTTCTTCTGGCCGAAGCGGTTGAACACTTCGCCGGCCGCCTTCGCGTCACCGGTTTGCATGTAGGTCAGATGCCCTTGCAGCATGCCTTCGTCGCGCATACCCTGAACCGTCTTGCGCACCGCCTCCATGTCACCGATACCGGCCTTTCCGTACTTGGCGTCCAGTTGCCCGCGTGCCTCATAGCCACGCATCAGCGCCAAGCGGCGCTGGTTCTCGTCATCTCCAGCGCTCTGAAGATCTGACGACATCTGCTGAGCCAACTGCGCCTGGTCGGATCGATACGCCCTCTCCCTATCGCGCTCTTCACGGCGATAGGTACGCTCTTCTTCTGCAGCCTTTGTGTCGGCGGCGAGCTGGCGGCCCTTCTGCCACGCCAGACCAGACGCCCCAAGCGCCGCAATGATTCGTGCCGTATTGTTTGCCATGCTTACCCCCAAAGCGCTCCTGCAATTGATCCAATCGTGGAAGCCGCTGCAAGCCAATTCGCGTCATCTGCGCTGGATTGCTCCTGGTTGTAGCGCTCCTGAGCTAGTGCGCGCGAGGCCGCATTGTCCGAAGCACCTTGCGCTGTCGATTGGGCATTCTGCTGCGCGTTGAAGCCCTGCCCCACCATAGACGTCGTATTCAGGGCATTACTTACGCCGGTGCCGGCAGTATCGGCAGCGCTCGCCCCGATAGTAGAGGCTAGGTTTGCCGTACTGTTTGCTTGACTGAGCGTCTGGTTACCCTGGGTAACCGCTTGGCCGCGCAGCGCAATGCCCTTGTCCTTCACGTCTTGCGCGGCAGAGGTCATGATCGCAGCCTTCTTTGCCGCCCCCTCAACATCTGCAGACTCCTGCAGCCCGGCAAAGCGTCCGCTATTCGGATTGATCCCCATGCTTGCCATCTGACGAGCGCTTGAGCTGCGTGCATCAGCAAGCGCTGCGTCGGTGGTCTCGCCAGCCTTTGCGGCTGCGGCCGCTTGATCTGCAGAATTTCCGTAAGAACTAGCCTCGCTTGCAAATTGCTGAGCGATCGGGCGCCAGGTGCTGGAGTAGTCGCCGCGAAGCGTGTCGGCGGTTCCGGACAGTTTTTCCGCCTGCCCATACTGCAGATTCGCTGCATTCGAACCGAGTTCCAGCTGATTCACCAGCGCAGGCTGCAACAGCGATGCCTGATTGAGTCGATAGCCAAGGTTATTGTCGGCCACCTGATTATTGATGTTGATTGGCGACGAACCGGATGCTGACATCGAGCTCGTAGAAGCGGTGCTATCAAGCGGAAGAAAGCTGATTCCGTTCTGTGCGATCTGAGCGTTTGTGAGACCCGTATTTAAAGTTCTGCTCATGACTTACCCCACCAGAGTTGTTCCGCCATGCCACGAGGCGCGCCTCCTGACGATCCTGAAATCAAGCCAGTTTGTGCCTGCGAGACGCCGGTATTTGCTGCCACGCTTGCGGTACTGTTCGCAGCCGCAGTAGAGGGAGCGCCAGCAGAAGAAGAATTTGCCGCCTCAGCGCTACCGTAACTCTCTCCTGTTGGACCGCCGCTTTTGCTATCACCTTCCATGGAGTTCATGTCATCCAGCGACAAGCCGTGATTTGCCGCAATTGCGGCTGCGTTATCTTGATTGCTGAATCCAACGCCCTGGTTGTACGAAGATCCACCGATAATCCCGCCAGCAATCGATCCGAGCGCAGAGCCAACCGGTCCAGCCGCAAGACCGCCAACCGCACTCCCTGCCTTTGACCCAGAGCTTGACCAACCAAAACTAAAGTCGCCAGTATTCAGCGCATCAGCTAGAGCCCCGATATTCCCTGCTGACTTACTGCCTTCGTCATACTGGAACTGCTCTTCAGCCGTTCGTCCCGCCTCATTTATTCCGGGACCGTTCTTAGCGCCGTCAAGTGTCGAATCAAAGTCATTCGTCACGCCGCCGCTTTTACCTTCTCCAGCATCGCTTCCGAATCCTGCAGACGAGAACCCGCTGTCATCAATGCTGGCTCCGATGTCGGTATTCCATGAGTTATCAGTGTCATACCCGGAAGACCAGCCTGAATCTGTTTCGTGCCCAGAATCATTCTCAGAAGCGCCGCCTTGGCCTTCGTTGCTACCGCTACCGCTTTCGCTTGAACTGTCCCCTCCGTCGCTGCTATCGCCGCTATCGCCACCGTCTCCACTATCGCCGCCGTCATCAAAATGCAGCGCTCCTGTATCGGGGTCTGTTCTTCCTGATCCGCCGCGCTTTTTGAGAAGTTCAGCTTCTTCAGGCGTGATGTGCGCCAGAATTGTGTCTTGGCCGCCTACTGAGTTCAGCGTGCCAATCCGCCTGATCAGCGCAGCAGCGCTCATGACATTGCTTTGATCGACATTACCGGCCATTTTCCGCGCCTCTGCTAACGATGCCGATCAGCCTGCCATACACGGCGCGAGGCTCCTTATCGGTTCCTCGTAAGCTTGATCCCGAAGTTTCCGCGCTCACGCCATCCGACATAGAACTTGCACCGACCGATGTAACTCAAGAACGGATAGCGCCGGCCGTTTGCGCCGATTCGAACACAGCGGTTCCATCCGCCGAACGGCGCGAACACATCATTCGGGAAGTCGCCCACCGACACAAATGGCCTCGGAACCCCGATGACATGGAAAGTGAGGTTGTGAAACGGATTGCGGACCCACCAACGCACAGCCGTTATTCGGTCGCGGCGCCCGCCAGGATTAAAAGAGGCGTCTCCGTATATTCCGTCTTCGTCGTTTCCGAACAGCGCCCATGCGATCCATTTCGATGCGGTCATGCGCATAACGCGGGGCCTCCTTTGCGTGCAATTCAATCGCCCTGTAGCCGATTGATAACCTCGTTCAGCTTGGCGATGATGTCAGCGACAGAAGCATTCTCCGGGAGAGTCTTGATCTTGTTGCCGCGCGCACCAGTCATGTACTCAAAGTTTTGAGACAACACCTTGGCGCTTCGTTGAATGCTCTGCAGGTCACCGCCAGGCGCAGGGATTGCGGATAGTTTGCTCACGATATGCCCCTGAGCTCAGATGCGGTGCTGGCCAACGTCACGGAATACACGGGAACGTCAGCACTGATCGAAACCTCCACATCCCGCCCGACGTACCCTGACGGAAGCATCCTGGATTTTGCATTTTCGAAGCTGGCCGTCACGCGCGGCAGCCCCTCCGAGAAGAGCGTTACAGTAATAGCCCGTTCATCTGCCAAGGAAGGCAAAGCCTCGATCTGCGAACCTGCAATGGTGTAGCACCCGAGCAACCCCCCAACTTCGCCGCACCAGACGTCATCCAGGTAACCCGCATTTCTGGCTCTGACCTGTGCCACCTTTTCGTTATATTCATCGCTGTCTGACAGCGCAGCGAAATCAGCGTCGATCTGGATGGCTCCGAAGTTCGCAGGCCGAGGTAGCGAAAAAATCTTGCTGCGCCATTCCGCCCGAGTCTTGTTGATCGGGTGTGCGTCGAACTCGTAAATCTCTCCGGTCGAAGTGAGAAAGAAGTCCCCAAATGCGGCTATCGCGCCAACGTCCAGCTGCACAAGAGGCGGCGTATCGTTCGGCTGCAGGACCATTCCTCGGGTCTTATATGGCGTTTCCGAACGGTCCTCGTAGAACGCAAGGTAGCTTCCGTAGTACGACTTAGCCACAATCGATTCGGGCTCAAGAGCAGACCAGTCCTCGTAATCCAGCAAGGCTCGCGTAACCAGTGAATGCTGCCCTGAAGACGAAATGGCAGCTACGCCATCGCGCGCGGCGTAGAACACGTTGTAGCCATCCGAAACCACAGACATCGCCGATACGCAAGGCGACACGACGTCTATTTTCTCTTGAGACATCGAGGCCGGGTGAGTTCCGGAAATGATGAATGGCGTACTCTCGGTGAGAACTATCAGGGCAGCACCGGCCGGGGCGATCGAGACGATAGAAGCCGGGATCGTTTGCCTGTATCCGACTGGCCAGGCATGCGGATACCATGGTTCTGAAAACAGAATCTCGTTGCCACGAAACGCCGCCAGGACGCCGTTTGGCATCGCCACCAGACCCTGCATATCATCGGGTGGTTCGTGCCAGTCGTTCGACGGCAGTACAGTTGATTTGGGCGAGCTAAGATTGTCAGTAAAAGACGTCGTGCTGATCGGGATGTTTTCGGAGACCAACTGGTATTCGCCTGCAGATGTGGAGCGATAGACGCACCAGAACTCTGCGGTAGATCCAGTAGGGATAGCTCCGCGCGTGACGGTGACGCCACCGACTGCAGCAAGCGTGATCAGCGCAGCAGGACTCGGGCGACTCTCTTCGAGCACACCTGCACCGGCGGGGCCGAATCTCTCGATTAAGGTTGCCACATAGGCGTATGTTCCGACCGGCACAGATCCGGCTGCCGAAGCTAGCGTTGGCGCAGCAGTCAATGACTTTACGGCAAGCGTTTTCCAGTTTGCTCCTGGTGCGTGCGATGGGCTTGATATAGCGTAGGCATACCAAGTTTTCTTCGGCACTCCGTCTCCGGTGAAATAGATCCGGCCCTCACCATCCGTGTCTGCGATCGGCGATGCAGCAACGCTAACCCTACCGCTCCACGAAAGCCAGGCGCCGCGCAGTCTGAAGATGGTATGTGCATCATCAACAAGAGAAGCTGCGATTTTTAAAGGCGCTCTGAACGGCCGAATCTCACCAGACTGCAGCCTGCAATTGCGGGCAATCTGAGCCTGGTTATCCGCCAGCAATTTTGCGGACAGTCGCGGCGCAATTCCAGAGAAATTGGCGATCTTCAGTTTCATCGGTGACCGATCTGACCGGCGCTGCTTGTGGCCTGCCAGGCTGAGCTCAAAGCCTTCGCCGTCTCCTGTTGCCCGGCCACCATTTCATTGCGAAAGCTTTCAACAGCGGCCGATGTACCACGGGCGGCGCCTGCCGTCTCCACAAGAAGCACAGGTATCCACTTCATGGCGCAGCCCTTTTCGGGCTTCTCTTCGCCGGTGTTGGGGTTGCGGCCCTGGAGTTCGATCAGCCAAGCGCAGCGGTGGATTTTCCCGTCGCGGGCTTCTTCGCATTTATGACCAAGGGGGCACGAGAAGACGGTTTCAATTTGCATCGCTCGCTCCTGCCGTGGCGGCTTCGCGGGCGGCCTGGTCTTCGGCGGTCCAGGTTCCGTGCGCCTTCATCAACTCGACAGTGGCTTCCGTGAGCAGCGCATAGTTATCGATGACAGGGCGCATCGTGGCACCGGATTCGATGCGGAGCGTCCAGGCGCCGTCCGTGTAGCAGGGGTGCTTGCCCGCCGGGGCTTCAGGCGGCGCATCCAGAACGGTATTCGGAGGCAAATGAATATCCTCCTTGTCAAGATTGTTCGGGAATTCATAGGGGCCGATGTAGCGGCCGGTATCGGGCGCGTACTGGTAACCAACGACGGCTGTTTGTTGTTCGCTCACGGTCAGTCCTTCTCGCAGAGGATTAGGTCGATATAACGCGGCTGCCAGTTTGTCTGGCTAGAACCGTTGTCGGTGCTGCCGGAGTGCTTGTGGTTTGCACTCACCCCGCCGCTTCGGAAATAGTGGCTGTGGTCATTCGATGTGCCGGAGGTGCCGATGTATGTCACGTTGTCGACGGAAAAGTCGGAGGAGAGAGCCCCTCGATCGGTGTCACTCACTATCTCTGGGCGGTGGTATGAGTGGTAGTGATCAGCTGTTTGCCCGTTCGTGTACCCCTCGTGCGTGTGGTTCGTGTCTTCATATCCGGTGGTGAATCCGTGGGTGTGCGCGGGGACGACGTTATTCAGGATCGGGCTGTGGGTGCCTCCGATGCTGCCGCCGGCAGTTTTTACGACGCGCAGCATCCGGTTGTCGGCCGCGTCGGTGACTACCTGCGTCCAACCAGTAGGGGCCGACTCTTGAGCGAAGAACAAGCGTGTACCGCTCGCAAATGAATATTGCTCGGCCGCGTCTCGCAAGGTCTGGTGGGTGATTGAAAGAGACACTCGAGAGCCTGCCGGCCAAGATCGTGCAGTAGTCCCTTCTTGGCCGCGTGAAATCCCCGCCAATACGGTTGGGGATACCGCCGTAACCTTAATGATTTCTCGGTTTCCATCGCTATCCTGCAGGAGAGCGAAGAACCATTCTCCTGATCCGAGGTCAGGAAATGCAGCTCCCGACGTCCGCAGGTACGGGATAGATGTGTCTGTTGCGATAATGGACGCACTCAGAACACCCCAAGCGTTATTCTCTAGCTTGATTCCGGCCATTTAGGTCGCCTTTCTAGTGCCAGCCAACAGGTCTGCGAGAGCGCGCCCGGCCAAATCCGCTTGCACGATCGCTGATTGCCTGTCCGATGGCGGCCTCAAATTGGCCTTGGTACATCGCTGCCTTGGCCTCGTCTGTGTAGGGCTTCTTGGCTGACTTCATCAGCCGCGCGAGCGCACCTGCTGCGATGCCGTCGCGGTATCGCACGGCATACTCGTCCGGAATTCCGGTAGCTGAATCGGAAGGAATCACCGCCACGGATACCGTGATCGGTGCGCCGTCTTCAGATGGGATCGGGAAGAGCCGCACGCTTGCCGGCGAGAGCTGCAGCAAGTCCTTTGGATCGCCGGTTTGCGTCCTCCAATCCGTTCCGAAGCAGCGCTGCATGTCCTCGTCGGTCATGTAGATGTCCAGTCTTCCTGCGCTCATGATCTGAACTGGAGTCATGTCGATGCTTGGCGAAAGGCTGTATTCCGGCACGCCGGCCTGTGGCGTAATGGTCCTATCGGTCTTCCAAACCTTGGAGCGCGCGAAGAATTCCTGCGCCGCGCGACGGATGGCATGCTCCACCACGGGCAGCAGCGCCCCAGGCACTTCAGGCATCACGTCATTCAGCCAGCTCGACCAGATAGCCATTGATCAGCCTCCAGCAATCTGCGCCGCAAACGCGGAGAAGAACCCCGAGGCAAGCGCCTGGCTCGCCTCTTCTTCGTCAATCATGTTGCAGCGCGCGCAGACGTAATCCGCCAGCGGTTGCAAGAATTCGTCAGCCACCGGCAAGGAGTCGGCTATTTCGGCCACCCTTGCGGCAGCCGACCAGTTCCCGAAAAACGCATCCGGGCGGCGGACCTTCAGGATTGCAAGGCCCGCGTTCAGGTAAGGGAGGATGACCGCCGTTGAATCCCAACGATAAGGCGCGGTACGGTCATTCAGACCAATACGCGCAGCAGCCTCAACCTGTTGCCCGGTGATCGCCATCAGTCAGCAACCGTTTCGGCGATTGAGCGCAGCTTGTCGATACCTGTAGCCGGCGCGGGCGCCGTGCCAGTACGCTGCTTGATGAATTCGCGCAGAGACTTGGCGTCGGCCGTGGCGACGTCGAAGGCTTCAACGCCGTCAGGCAGCTTGCCTTCTTCGACTTCATCGACATCAACGGTCACTTCTTCCCATCCCGGGTCTTCGGTCTGCTTGATCGCCGTCTCGGCTTTCTCGTAGTCCTCGGCTTCGGCCGGAATGAATTGCTTGGTGCCCAGCAGATACTTGACGTGCTTGTCGTCCTGCACGTCACACACAGGCGGTTCGCCCTTGAACGTGTAGGCCTTGTCGGTATCGGGGATGCGGGCGATAACAGTGCCGTCAGCGCGCGGCGGAATGGTGGTCAGCAGCTTCATGCGCGTGTCCTTTTGCTTGAGAGTTGGAAAGACGGGGCCGAAACCCCGCCCTTTACTGCGTCAGCCGGCCAATCACACCGACTTGAGCCAGACGGTCAGACCGATCTTGGCGCCCACGCCACCGGTGCCAGCCGCAGTCGCCACCAGGGCAATCATGCGATCGGAACTGGCGGAGGCCATGCGAGCCAGAGCGGTTTGCTCGGCAGCCGACCCGGCGCTGTTGCGGGTGACAGCAGCAGCCTGCAGCGCGGTGGTCGCGCTCTTCCACTTGCCGCCATCGGCAGCGGCGGAGCTGATCGCAGTACCGGCAGCCGTCAGCAAGCCGAGGTCTGCAGCCAGCGTGGTGCCGGTGTCGCAGTCGTCGTTATCGAGCGCCCAATCGGTCACGACATAGCCGGCCGGCAGGGGCAGGAAGGCCAGCACATCACCAGAGGCGACGGCGGCGGCAAGAGCGATTTCTGCGCGGACGTGGCATTCCACGCCGCCAGAAGCATTGGTCGGCGCCTGAAGCTGACCGGAGGCATACAGGGAATTGATACGAGCCATGATTCTTTCTCCTTTGACGGCCCGCCGTGACGGGCCTTGTCCGGTCAGTGGTTAGACGGTGGCGGCCGCGGTATCCAGCGCCATGACGCCGAAGTCCTTGGTGGTGCCGTCTTCCATCGTGAAGGCGACCTTCTTCGTGCCGAAAATCGAGCTCGAGGAAATCACCACCTTGTCGCCGTTGTCGCGGGCTTCTTCGTACCAGTCGTAGCGCAGCGAAGTGCCCGGCGAGCCATAGGCCACCACACCGGCCTGAACGCCCATGAACAGGCCGCGAGCGCAATCCACTGCACTACCGGCGCCGCCCTTGAAGCGGATGACGTTGCGGTGCGAGTGCAACACGGTGTTGCGGTACATGCCCAGGCCGCCCTTGAACAGCGGAGAATTCTTGCCGTCCGCAGCTGCAGCAGCTTTTTGGATGTCCAGCCAGCCACCGGTGCCAGCATCGGTACGCAGCGCGTTTTCCTGCAGCGGCGAGAGTACGCAGACGAAATACTCTTCGCCTGCGATCTTGCACGGCTGCATGGTCGCCACATTGTCAGCACCACCGCCCTGCATAGCAGCCCGCGTTACTGCACGATCCAGCAGGCCCAGAGTCATCTTGTCCGTGGAGTCGATGTTGCTGGTTGCGGTAGCATCACCACCGAAAAGCTGATGCTCAGCATCCGGGGCGCGCAGCGCGTTGTTGGCGCGACCGGTATAGCCCTGGCGCACGATGAAGTTGCTATTCACCCCACGGATACCCGAGAGGTAGATGAACAGCAGTTCGTCATGCAGGCGGGCCCACCACGCGGCCTGCTGGCGCTTGGCGATCGCACGCAGGTCATGCAGCGTGCGCTTGCGGGTCATGCGACCACCGGTATTGGCGCCCACGCGAGCCTGATCGATGTAGATCTGGTCGGTGTAGAAGCGCTGGTTCTCTTCCTTGTTCTCGAGGATGTCTTCGCCCTCGACCGGTTCCATGCGGAGTTCGGCAACAAGGTCGTAGTTAATCACCTCGCCGGCGTCAGACGCCAGATCGGTATGCACCTGGATGGGGGTGGAGGATTCGCTGCCAGCACCCATGAACTTGCGATTGAAGAACGACTGGGCGCTGACATCGAATGCCAGCGCACCACTCCACCGTTTTACGGCTTTCGGGTCATTGACCCCGACGACAGTACGCGCCATTTGCGTTTCTCCTTGAAAGGTAACAATTCCTCTCAGGGCGCACTCCAGCGCACCACTGCGGTAAGGCCATTAACTCATACACGGCGCGAGGGCCGGCCCGTCTCCCTCGTCAGAATTGCTGGATTTTTCGATGGCCACATCACGAGGCGCATGCACGCGAAGGCGAGCAGTTCGCCCGCTTTTCTCGCACACTTCGATAGTGATCAGGCCGCCAGCGAGCTTGACGGACTCGCCGGCTTTCACATCAAGCGTCAGGCAGCTGGTTTCGCGTTCAGTCATTGATCAGCTCGCGAGGTAGCGTGCCCGCTGCTCGTCGGTCAGCTTAGCGAGCGCCTGTTCATACTTCTCGCCGCTGAGTTTGTCGATGTGTGCAAACTCACCACCGCCAACGTCGTCGGAATCGCTACTGCCCGGAAGGTCCCCGACCGTCTTGGGGATCGAATCCACCGGGGGCTTGCGGCTGCGATTGGCTTCTGCTGCCGGATCCGCCTTGGCTGCCTTCGGTGCAATTCCGCGCAGCGCCAGCACGCGCTTGTGGGCTTCGGCCAGGAAGAACTCGGCGTCACGCTCGGCGTTATCCGGGTCGTTGGCCAGCGCCTTAATCATGAAGTCCAGATCCTTCTGCAGCTTAGCGTCGGCGTTGTAGTCGATGCAGTCCGTGCTCTTGGCCTGCTTCATGAACTGGCGCACTTGGAACTGCCATTCCTGCGTCGCAGTTTGCTGCTGCTGATCCGCGTAGATGTGAGCCTTGAGCTCGGCTGCTCGGATCTGCTCCAGCTGATTGCTGACTGCACGGTCCTGGCTCTTGTATTCGTCGAACTCAATTTCGCCGTCGCGGAATTTGCGCTCCAGCTCGTCCTGCTTTGCCTGAAGATCGGATTTGATCTGCCCGACGTTGGCGGGCAGCTCGGCGCGCAGCACCGGGCGAAAGGTTTCGGAGGGCTCGGCAGGCGGCAGCTCATTCGATGCAGGCTGGGCGCCATCGTCGGATGCAGTTGCAGCGGTTGCGCTGGCTGAACCGTCGCCGCCATTGTCTTCGTCATTCTTATCGGCGGCATCATCCTTGCCGGCCAGCGCAGCCTTCACTTCGTCGTCGCTCAGATTCGCAACATCGGCAATGGCGGTCTGCATATCCGGGTCATCCAGACCCTCAAGGAACGCTTCGCGCTCGTCCTTGGTCATCGTGGCCAACAGGGATTCGTCGTACTCGGGTGTGCTCATGCTTCGTTCTCCTTGCCTTCCTGGGCGTCGGGTGTTGCGGGATTAAACGGGGCGTCTGCACGCTCGGCTTGCAGCGCTACGGACAATTGATTGATTCGGCCTTGCAGCTGCACCAGCCGCGCGTCGTGCTCGCGCTCCATTGCGGCAACTTTCAGGCTGGTTTCCTGCTCGATCAGCGCAATCTCCTTGCGCACGTCAGCGTCCTTCTTCACCTGCAGGATTCGAATGGCGTAATCGCGCTGGGTAGCCTGCAGCCGGCTCTGCAGATCCTCGATGGCCTTGTCAGCCTCGGCGCGAATTGCGGCAATCTCGCTGCCGTTCTGCCCGCCTGTGTCCTGCTCGGCCTTCGCGGCTTCTGCCATTACCTTGCGGGCCTCGCCTTGTGCTTTCTGCAGCAGCGCAATGTTTTGCTGGCGCTGCATTTCCATGGCTTCCTGCTTGGCCTGAGCGTCAGCCATGGCGGCCTGCTGCTCTTCCGGAGTCATCGGCTTGTTCGGGTCGCGCTCGCCGATCACCTTGCGCATTTCCTCAACGATCTGGTCTTTGTTTGCAAGATCGGAGAACTCCTGCGCGATGATGAAAAGCCGGATGGACATTTCAGGCGGTAGCTTGCTGGCCAGCTGCAGCAGGTTTTCGGCCATCACCTGGCGCATCGTTCCGGCGTAGTCCTGCTCGGCCACTACGAAATCACTCATGCTTGCTGAAATGTCGTTCAGGATGCGCACCGTGCCATCCGGATCAACGACAGGCTGATTCACGCGCAGCCATTCGATCTTGTCCTTTGCTCCCGTCAGGCGGACTACGCGCTCTTGCGTCATGAACTGCTCGGCCGTAGCGAGTTCTTTCTCTCCAGCCACCTGCGTTGCCAGGCGCAGATTGTCGAATGGCTGAGTATTGACCACGCTTCCCTGCATCTGGCGGGCCTTGATCGCCTCGCCGCTGGCCGCGTTGGTCTGGATTCCGCGGTTGTCGTCATTCACGCCACTGCTGCGCTGAATCTTCTGCGCGGCCATGGTCATCATCTGCACTTGGGCGTTCGCCATTTCAGAGTCGCGGCGGATCTGCACGCGGTTGGACTGAAGCGCACCGGCTTCGACTTCCATATCGCCGTCCGGACGCCCCAGCTCGTCCATGAAGCGGTTGATGTCTGGAATCGCCCCTTTCTCACGGAGCACCTGATTGGTGTTGAACAGGAACAGCGCCTTGCTGGCGCGCTTGTTCAGATCCTTCTGCACGTCGCGGATGCGGCGAATCACGCCATACGGCAGGCGATCACGCCCACGGCGGTAGCACCAGAGCGGCGTAAGGGTGTAGCGGTTGTGCCGGTAGATCGAAGGCGACAACGCCAGCAGGCCGGATTCCGTCATCACGGCGAAGTGGGTACGCATCACTACGCGATCGATGATGTCTGCGCGGTCCTGCATCGCCATGCGGATCAGCGCTTCATCGTTCGGGTGCGCCATCGCCCCTTTGAATGCGCCGGAAGCGATGATCTTGACCCTGGCCGGAACCTTGAACTGGCACTCGATCAGGCGAACCCTGCGCCGGCGCGTATCTTCTGTGCCGACGTAGTTGGAGCCACGCATCAGCGCGGAGCCTGTGTTGATAACCTGCGTCGGGCCCATGTTCAGCAGCTCTTCGTCGCTGAACGTGCGGTAGGCGTCGTGATCCTCCATGGCCTGCATGACCAGGTGCTGACGATCTTCGAACATCAGGGCGGCAACATCTTCATCCACCCAGCGCCAGCGGAACACATAGCGCGCATCGTTCAGGCTCAGGTCGTAGCTTCCTGCCGAGTCCCAAAGCACATTGCGCCAGTCCTCGTAGCGGGTATAGACGGTTTCCTGCGTCGGGTCATCGCGGGCGCCGGTATCGATCCAACCAATGCCGGCCTTCACGCAATCCTCAAACGCTTGCGATCGCACGAACTGCGTGCGATTCACGTCGGACAGGTATTTCAGCACCTTTGTCTTGATGTCTGCGGCCTGAACATCGTCCTCGGTGCGGGGCATCACACGCCAGTCGATGCGCGCCCGGCGCTCGGTTCCGATCAGCCAGTCGGCCACCGGGGCGACCTCGTTATAGACAAGCGGCAGCTGACCGCGGTCGATCAGGTCTTTCGCGTCCTCTTGATCCCACTGGATGTTGTCGTAGAAGTCGCAGTCCGTCGCCATTTCAAGGCGGTTCTCGGCCTGCCGGTCGCGCTCCATCAGCCACCATCCCAGCAGTTTCTTGTGCGTGGCGCGTGCCTCGTCGGTGTCCAGCGGATGCACCTGGCGCTCAAAGTCTGCCCGCTCGGCATCGATCAGGCCAGACAGGAAGGCATCGCCATCGGTGTAGCCGTTGCCGCGGCGGAAGTTTCCGACGCCGCTCATGCCGGCACCGCCTGGAACTCGTTAGCCTGGCCGCCGACCGTAATGTCCTGCGATCCGATGATTTCTCCATCGGCCTTCAGGTGCATTTCGCCGATGCGCTTCAGGTTCTTGACGGCTTCCTCCACCGCATCGGGCGGCTCGGGCGGCATCAGCACCAGATCACCCAAGCCCTCGTGGATGATCTTGGCGATGCTGAAGGCGGTCGTATGGCTCTCGCCAAAGCCCATGACCTCGCAAGCCTTGATCGCGGCCCGCATCAGGTAATGATCGTCGTCGTACAGGTAGGCGGCCGAATCCGCCACCACATACCAGCCCGCCTTGCGGAATGTCGGGATCAGGACCAGCGCGCGCTCGTCATTGACCCAGGTATAGACAGCGGTAATGTCGCCGTGCTGGCGGACCTGATGGGCTTTACGGGTGTCGATGCAAACGCTCATGCGTTGGCCCCTTGCGGAAAATTTCCGCCATCAGGCCATACACGGCGCGAGGAATGATCAGGCCGCCATGGCTGATCTGCCTCGGCGGCGCTGGCTGCTGGCCGGCGTGTGGCCTCCTGCCGGCAACAACTCCCAGGCCATGCCGAACTGCTGCATCGCATCCGAAGCGTTCGATGCGTCGTTATGCAAAGGCTCCTGCATCCAGCAACCGTTCGCCTTGTCCCACTTCCAGACGTAGTTATCCAGATGGGTGATGCCCTTGGCGCAGCGCTCGGCATCAAACCAGCAGCGGCGCAGCATCTTGCGGGTCTGCTCGATACTGCCGATCTTGGTCTGGCAGCGCGGCACAATGATGATGTCGCCAGCCGGCACGCCCAACTCGATCAGGCGCTCCTTGGGGCTCTTGCCGACCACGTTCTTGTATTCCGCATCATGCGGCAGCACCCACTTACCCAGCAGATAGCCGCGCTTGCGCACCTCGGTAACGTAGTGCTCCAGCCCATGCGCAAAGCCTTCCTCGTAGTCGAGGAGGCGATGATCGCCGCCCGGCGCGGATTGGTGGAACCAGATCGCGTTGATGTCGTTGTGGCCCAAGTCCCATATCGTATTGACCGGCTCGGGCAGCGGCGCAACCTGCGTGATTCGGTTGTTCGCGCGCAGGAACTGCATGGCTCGGCCGAAGATCTGTCCTTCTACTGCGACTTCGAAGGCTTCATCCGGAAAGCTCGGATGTTCTCGCTTCATCGCATCCTCTTTGCCGGCTGTGTCCAGCGTGGCTTTCGTCTTGGCGTACCAGGCGCGCTGCTGGGCATCCAGCACAATGCCGTGATCGGTGTATAGCTTCTTGAAGTACGCCTTGTTCTCGGCCGTAATCTCGACGCCTTCCGGGTCCATCCGGTTGCGGTCGTCCTCATGCCAGGCGAAGAAGTGAAAGCGGAAATCCAGCGCGGTCAATTTCGTACCCCTTTCAAGCAGCTTTCTGGCGTCTCCCACCAGCTTGAAGAAAACACCGTCCTTGCCCTCAGCCGTGCTTTCCACAAACAGGAAGCCCTCCTTATGCACGGTCGGGAAGGTGCCGGTCACGATTTCAACGGCGCGGTCGGGGAACTTGCGGGCGATCTTGCCCATTTCCGACACATGCACGAACTGATAGGTGCCAGAGCGCAGCGACGTTGCTACCTGCAGGCTTGAGCCGTTGGCCAGCACCAGCTCTGTCTTGCTGTCGGTCACCACAGGAACCGCGTCACGGATCGCCTGCGGCAAGCGGTTGTATGCAAACTTGATCTTTTCCCGGAACAGCTTGATCGCGTCCGGCATGGTCTGCAGGATGATCCCGGCGTTCGTGTTCGGGGTGAAGATGCACATATCCAGCATCATGATCTGGATCAGCGTGCTGAAACCCTGCTGCCGGCTCTTCAGGATGATGTTGCGCCGCCACAGCCTGGCCATCAGCCTGCGCTGCGAGCGGTTGAGCTGGAACTTTACCTCTCGCCCGTTCTCGTCCTTGATCCAGTAGAGATTGTTGAGCCGCCAGAGAGGATCGGACCACTGCGCCAGATTCAGGCGCGGATCAAGCGCTTCCGGCTCCATCGGGCTCGCTCACAATCGGGAAAGCAGGAGCACCCTCGCGGCCCCGGTGAATCTCGGTCAGCATCGCCGCCACTGCATCCACCTTCTGGCGGTTGTCCTTCTCGTAGCCGCCCAGGTGCTTCATCAGCTTGTCAAGTGCCGCGTTCTTGTCGGCAATCTTGTACTCGATGATGTCTGCCGTCTCGCCGTCCTCTCCACGAATGCGGCGAACCTTCACGCCAGAGATAGCCGCAGCGGTGTCGTCGTCAAGCTCATGGATCGGCTTCGGCGTGCCGTCCTCGTTGAGCAGCCGGCGCGGATCGAACAGCGCCAGGCGGCCAACTTCCTTTAGTGTTCGCGTCAGGTCGATCTGCGCTTCCTCGATTGCGGGTTTGCGCAGCTCATCAAGTCTTTGGACGATCTTTGGATTGGCTGCGAGCTTGCACGCCTCTTCGTTGATCTGCTTCGGCGTCATCTTCGTGCCAGGGAATGCGGCGCGATAGGCGTCAGACTTCGATACCTGACCTGAGAATAGAATCTGCGCGAAGTTCTCCTGCTTGGGAGTCAGCATGGATGTACGCCACTGGCCATCACAACCAGCTCGCCAATGAACGTGTTCACCAGCCTGGCGTGCAAGAGCTTCGCCCAATCCACCCCCTGCGCCGCCAGATAGTCCAGATCCGAACTGCGCGGGCAGCCGGCGCACTGAGCGTCGGCCGGGCGCTTGTCGTATCGGCAGGGCTTGCCGTGGGTGTAGGACTGGCAGGCGTAGGGAGTAACGGCGGTTCTTCGGCCCGGATCAAAGTTGGCGGCCGGGTTTATCTCGCTGAGAGGGTGTGCAAACTGCATGATCGGCATCCTTGCCTATTGGCATAAGCCATTAAGAAAACAGAAGTGCTGCAAACAGGAACCATCCCCACCCGCTGCGCCCCTTAATGGACAGCGCTCCAGCAATCCCAAGGCACACACAAATGGCGACGAACTGATATGCATTCACAGCGCTTCCTTTCGCTTGATGGTGGTTGCGGTCAGCCTGCAGGGTGGCATACACGGCGCGGGGGAAGCTGATACACAATCAGCCCTGTCTCTTCATTCTTTTTCGCATCCACCATCCCAAGAATGACCATGCTCTGCAAAAGCTCCAATGTTTGGGCCCATAAAGACCCTCCGTTGATCCCAGCACCAAGGAGCAAGGTGTCTCCGGTAATACTTTGAAGCCGCACAGGCCGGCGCCACTCCCTGCCTCGAAACCATGCATCGAACTCGCGCTCGCTGAAACTACCCCGCTTTCGCAGCAGTCTAATAAGCACGCTTTGCTCGCGGGAATAACTTGCGATTCCAGAAGCAAGGTTCATAAGTCGGTCAAGGTTGTTCATTTCGCCACCTCCAGTTTTCCAGCCATCACCAGCGCCCGCACGTCAGGTACTTCCCGGCTTTGCTCGGCGGGAGCCAGTATGATCTGCCGCAGACTGCGCAGCTGATTTCGATCAGCCTGACGTTTGGGTTGAACCTTTGTTGGTACCAGTCGCCTTTCACGCCGAAATCCTCAACCTTGAAATTGTAATAGCCAGCAGATCAAGCTCCGTCACACCGGCAAGCCGCAGCCTTGAACGATCCCCATGAACCCCCTGCGGCCCTTGATGGCACGCCTCGTGGCACAACGGGATCGTCAGGAAGTCGCTGTTCCGCTGCCCGGCGCCAGCGCCGTTCCGAATATGATGGACGTCGGTCTTCCCTGCTTGCGGAGTCCCGAGCAACTCGCACAGCACGCACGGCCTCGCCGCGATCAGCCCCATATGGCGAGCGCCGGCTGCACTTCCGTTTCTCTTCGGCTTGGCTGGCCTTGCTGTTGGCGCCTCGTCACCATGGCGCGGCACAATCTTTGACGGGCGGGCGGTGGAGCTCATGCTGCCTCCACAAACGGATGTTCAAACAATGCACGCGGGTTGATGGTCACCACCGTTTGCGCAACCTCCCGGTATTCCTTGCTCACGCTCAGGCAGCAAGCCAGCGCATCGTCGGTCAGCGCGATGCCGTTACACGCATCAAGGATGGCCTTGGCCACGTTATCCAGATCCGGCTTACCGGTCGGCATAACGCCACCGCGCAAGGCAAGGTCGCGCTTCTTCTTGCTCCAGCTCGCGGGCGGCGTGATGTAAATCTCGATCCACACCGACGCGGCCACATCCAGCGGTGGGCGCCCGTCCATCGCCTGCGAGGCGACCAGCTTCACCAGGCTTTCGTAGCTGGCGGTTTTCTCGGGCGTGTAGGCCTGCACGAACTTGCCGCGCCGCGCGAACTTCGGCCGGCCCTTGCCAACCGGCGCGCCGGGGATAGTGAATTTGATTTCCGTCATTCATCCACCCAGCTTTCAGCCATTTCCTCGACCTGCTCAGGGCTCACGCTCGGCCAGTAGCGGGACGCTACATATCGGCAGATGCCCTTCACGGATTCTCGGTACTCAGCTTCATCCATCGACTCAAACCCGAATGAGCGGGGAAGCTTCTGGATACACATTCCAAATCCCGGAACGCTAATACCAACTTCATCACAGGCCACTCCGGATTCGATCTGCAGCCGCTTCAGAGCCTTGTGAGAATCCATCCCAGCGAACGCCTCGACGTTCTCAGCAACCAGCCCACCAATACGGTGTGCCAGCCGGTTGAATCCTTGGCTGCGAAGCTTGAAAACCTCGGCCTGGATGATCTGGCCTGGCTTCAGGCTGCGCGCCCGTAGCTGCTCAGTCGCCATACGGTCAGCTGGAACAAGAGCTCCACGCTCAACGCGTAGATGGATCCGCTCACGCCTGCCCATTGCGAGCCTCCATGCTGATCCTATGCTCGCAATTCTCGTCAGGCGATCTGATGAATACCGAAACCAGTGGCCACACATGCGGTGGCCGATCTTTCTCGGGCAGATCCTTTCTCGACCGGCTGAACTCGCTGAACACCTGATAGCGCAAACACTCTGCGCGCAGCGAACATTGCCACGCGCCTCCGATTGGCTGGCCCGTGCAGCGGGATTGATCGTCTGCCAGCTTCATCGCATGCCCTTCACTGCCCGGCGGTTCTTTTGCTGGGCAGTCGTCGGCGTCCTGCAGCTAGTCAGGTGCCATCCGCTACAGAACTTGCACTGATAGGCCTTCATCGGCTTGTACCCGGGCCGGCGCCGGATCACGATGATCTGCTGCTCGGCCTGGGCATGGGAGTCGTAGCAGATCTTCCCGGTTTCGTCGCAGAGGTTCATGGTCAGCCCCCGGCGCGAGCACGAAAACCGGGCTGGCTGATCAGTCTCCAGCAGCGCCAGGCGTCGCGCGGATTGGTGGAAATCGTCTTGTGACGCCCGCAGTAGCACTCCCATCCGGCGCGCGTCCTGCGTAGGTGCGGCTTGATGTGCGGTTTCATGCGGCCTCCCTGTTCGCCTCGGCGTGCGCGGAGCGCTTCCAGTCGCCGGTCTTGTCGTATGCCCGGAAGTAGATGCTGGCTGACTGGCGCGGCCAGAAGTCGGCCGACGTTTCCACCAGCAAATCCAGGGCCCTGAGCTCATCACCGGTCGCGCCCAGCTTCTTCTTGTCGTCGTAGCGGTCGCGGATGTTGAGCAGCGCGGAGGATGCAAACTGGCAAACGTTCAGCGCGTTCGTGTCCGGCGCGTCTTTCACCGGGTCGTTGGCCGCAAACTGCATCATCATCAGGCACTCAAGCAGCATGTCGAAGTGGCAGGAGTCGGCCCAGCCGCTGCGGAACGCCAGCACGGCCGAATGCTCGGCCAGCAGCATTTCCTTGAGCTGGCTGCAGAACAGCAGGCTTGGTGGGGCCTTCTTCACAAACCGGGTTTCGCGGCCCTTTGCAGCGGCACGGCGGGTGGCTCTGTTCATTTGCGCACCTTCACTTTCCCGCCAATGCGCAGCAGCGAACCATCGTTTGCCACCAGATATTCAGTCCCGGCGCGTTCGACCATCTGCACCACCGCAAAGCCCTCGGATGTCACCCAGCGGCAGCCGAGCGCGAATTTCAGGTTGCGGATCTTGTTCTTCAGCCACATCATTTCGTGCTCTCCTTGTTTTCAAGCCAACGATCAAGCACGCCCGGCCTGGCTCCGCCAATTTCAGCGAGGTAGGCCTTGGCGGCAGCAAGTTTTGTGGCGGCAGGCGTGCGCTGCGCAAGCGCGTTACTCAGCGGATGCGCCTCTGCGGATTTGCGCAGCCCGTGAATGCCGGGGACGTTCTGAACATCAAGCATGCGAAGCCCCCCATACGATCGGTTTGATCCCACGCACGTAGCGCCTACGCTCGATGCTCACCGGCCGCACCAATCCGCTCTTGTCCAGCGCGCATACGTGAGCGCGGATCTGGCTTTTGCTCAGCCCCCGCAAGTGCTTCCGAATCTCGGTCAGCGTGCATGGCTTCAGCCTGAGCACGTTCAGCACCTGATTGCGGGTTCGAATTCCGCGTTCAATTCGGCCGTCCATCACGCAGCCCTCACATCTGAGCAAGTACCGCCAAGATGTCCGCCCTGCTCGGGCTTTCCTTGAACCTGGCTATCGCCTCCAGCACGCTTGCCGCAAGCTGCTTGTTTGGCCTGGTAGAGCTCACGAGCCGCGCGCAGCAATTCACGCACCGAAGGTTGTACGTGCTGCTCGTTTGGCAGCACGAGCAAGTCGATTCCATTTGAAAAACTCCAGAGCTGACGCTTGGGTCCTTTGGGGTAGCTGTCGCTGATGATCCTCAAGCGCTTGAGTACCAGCACTCCAGAGCAGGCCGTTCTGTAGTCCAGCCCGCCGATGTCGCGCAAAACGGTTCTTGATGAAGGCTGACCAGCCATCTGAAGCGCGCACAGCAGCCGGCAGAGGACTGATGGATCAACCTCGAGGTCATCATCGAACGGATCTCGCTTCATTGCCGAAACGACCCGCGTAGCCGCCCGGGCTTCAGGAGTGCGGGACGGGACTGCGCTTAGTCCGAGGTTCATTGCAAGCAGGCTCATGCTTGCCCCACTTTCGCGCGAAGCTGAGCAAGGCGCTCACGGATTACCGATGCGTCCTCGACCAGCGGCTTAACCGTTTCTCCATTGCTCGCCACAAGTCGCACCGGGCTATTCAGGACCAAAGCCGCAACCGGGTCTGTACCTTCGTGCTTCACTGCAGGCAACAGCGCGCGCACTGAAGTACCGGTCAGTTGCTTACGCGCTTGAGCGCGCTCAATGGCGGCCTTGCGTTTGACCGGACACCCACCAAGAGAAGCCGACCACGCAGGCGAGATTCCTGCCTGCTGCGCTTCTGCCACCATGCGCGAATAGGCTTCACGAAACGCCATGCGCGCACCGATTTTGTCTCCAGCAACCAACAGCGGATGCGCCGCCTGGTGGTATGCCGCAGCCATTTCCTGAGTCCAGACGACCGTTTCCTGCTCGTCACCGGCAAGCATGGCCGTCGCCCACGCTTCATCCGGGCCAGGCCGTCCATCCGCCCCCTGCACGCGTTCGATGATCGCCGCTAGCGAGAGGCGGCCGGTCAGCTCACGTCTGCAACGAACGAGTGCCGCAAGAACGGCGTCTTCCGGATAGGCCGAAAGATCCGACACCATCACCATCAGCGCAGCAGCGGAAAGGTCTGTGGAAAGCAGCTCAGCCGTCACAGCAACAGCCTTAGCTATGTTCGCGCTCATGCTGCGGCCTCCAAGTTCGCCAGAACTTCGTCAAGCGCGGCCGCATTCCCTCCCTTGCGGTCCGACTGCCTGGCCTTGCTTTCGGTCATGACGCGCCCTGTCGCCCATTCGGTGCGCAGCTTTTCGCAATCAGCCAAGAGGCTTCCAACGTCGTGCATCCGCTTGGCGTAGTAGGCGTTCGGATGATTAACGAACCAGGCTGCAACGGTAGGGGCTTCGTCTCCACCAATGCGCTGCACCAGCCCCTTGATCGACGCATTGACCTTCGCATTGCGAACAGGAGGGACGCCGTACTTCGACGAGTACGCAGCGGCATAGGCACACCATGTCGCCCGGCAATGTGCCTGCAACACAGTTTCAGGGTCAGTCTCAACTTCGTGGTCCGCAGCTGCGCCAGCAGCGGCGGGAAGCAATTCGACCGCCGAACCGTTTTCTGCGCCGAACCCTTCCTGCTCTTGCTCCTGTTCCTGCTCTTGTTCCTGCTCTTGGCTTACAAGGGGCTTGCAAGGGGCTTGTAAGTAGCTTTCGCGCCCTCTGATTTTTTCCATCTTGAAAGCCGCTGCGTATTTATCGAAAAACTCAGGCAGGAAGGGGTTTTCAGGCAGCGCGTCATACTCGTTTTGCACCCCTTTGATACGCAGATCCTTGCCGTTCAACTCTTCAGCGATCTGGTAAGAGGCCATTTCGAGCACAAAAACTACTTCTGAATCCTCGTCGTACTTGCAGAATCCGGCACTGATGCAGCTTTGAAGCCCCTTAGAAGCCCCTTCCAAGCCCAGCCCTGTCTCATGCGCAACGAACATTGTCGGCAGGTAATAGAGGCCAAGCATGTTTGCGTGCGGGCTTGTCATCAGATACATCGCCACGACCGTAGCTTCTGCACCTGAACGGCGGATCTCTTTACCAGTCTTGCCTATCCAGAACTGAGGCGAAACCTTCCCGTAGTCACGCATTTTTTACCCCTTTTTGCGTGTTGCACGTCGTGCAAAGAACGCGGAGATTTTCTCTTTCATGTCCTCCGCCGAGCGACTTTGGTTTTATGTGATCGATGCTTAAAAACACGGCTGGATCATTTGTGTAGTAGCCATACCCGCCTTTCGGGAATTTCTTCTCAAAACCGACTACTCCGCACTTCGCGCAAGTGAAGTTTTCTTCATGGAAAACACGCCTTCTCATGGCTGTTTTCACTCCAGATCCGTTAGGCATTGCGCACCCCTGCAAACAAGTCAGTCTGAACAGCAGGCAGCGCCACCGGGCGGATCAGCACACCAGAAACGCGATCCTTGCGCTTCGGGCGCTCCTGCAGCTCGCCGCAGGCCAGCAGCTCATTCAGGCGGGCCGAGACTGTCGATTTCTGCCAGCCAAGCTCGTTCGCCAACTCGCCAATGCTCCAGTCGCGCTGTGCGCCGGCCTCGATGTGCTTCAAGATCTTCTCGCGCTGGCCAGCAGCTGCGCCGGTAAGGTTGTGAGCGCGGAACGCACGGATAGAGGTGTCCTGCGCAGCGATTCTCATGCTGCCTCCCGATCGAACTGATCACGCAGACCGTCACAGATCGGACGACGGCTCAGCTCAGCGTTAAGGCGCTGATAGGCATAGTTGGTAGCCGACTCCGCATCAATTCGGCGCGCCATCTGCCAGGCGAACAGACACAGCATGACAATGGCCACCAGCCAGCCGCTCCAGATCACAAGCAAGTTCAACATTTCCGCCTCCGTCAGCAGTTTGTGTAGGTCACTGGCGCATCAGGCACGGCCTGATAGCGCAGGTACTTCGGGTTGCGCGAGTCGCCGAACTCCTTGATCAGCGATTGGCCGCGCAGGTAATGCAGGGCCCAGCTCACTGCGCCGCGGGCAAACCCGGCGCGAGCCATCAACTGGCCCTGAGAAAGCGTTTCCGGATAGGCCGCGCGCAACACCTTCAGGCACTCATCTGTCGCAGAGCCCTGAACAACACCGGGCCCACGGATCTGGCCGATCCAGCGGCGGTTTTGCTGGCCGTTCGCCGCTTCCGCAGCGAGGCCCATCAATTGTTCAAACATGCTCGGGATGCCTTTAGGTGTCGTCATTCGGTAGGTCTGTTTGAAAGTGCAGGCACGGGCAAAACCCCGATTCAAGCCCCTATTCCGCGCCTTTCGAGCCTGGAGCGGCCTGTGCCATCCTTTGAGCATGAACAAGCCCGAACGCATGCTCGATCAACGCCTGGCGGATGTACTCCTGAGTGCTGAGCCCGCTCATGCAGGCCAGCGCGCGGATGGCGTCATCCACATCCACAACAGGGGCCTCAAACGGATCAGCCTCGGTTCCGGTAGCGGCAGAGCGCACCGCGTACAAGCGGCCGAAACACTGCATTTCCAGCATCACCCGCATGCTTTCGCGCACCGGGCGACCAGACGAAACAGCCAGCGACGAGACGGCGTTCTTCAGCGGCTCGGCGCACATGGTTTTCAGTTCTTCAGTGAGCTTCCCGCCCGCATTCGTGGTTCCGCTACGCATGGCGCGCACTCCCAAGGTTTCCGCTCTCATGGCGTTACAAGCTCCCTGACTTCAGTTCAAAAAAATGCCGGGGCGCTTGCAGGCAGCCCGGCACGAAAGCCCACACCATGGGCGGAGGAGACAAACGGATGAACAGCGTTACGCATGACAACGCGCCCGCTGCTCTGAGTTTCGGAGAGGCGGCTCTGGCCTTCGACATTGGCTTGCAGATGCTGCTGGCCGTACTGGTTCAACGCGACCCAGGCGTCGGCTCTGCACTGATCGCGGAGCTCGATGTGTTGCTCGCTGCTCGCCTTCCCACACTGGGAACCCAGCGCGCCATTGCGCAACTGCGCGACCACGTAGCGGATCTGACCCGGCCGGTTCATTAAGCGGCCCTCTTCTGGCGCTTGTTCGACTCAAGCAACTTCAGGAGGCGTATGCCATCGTCAGCCGACTCGACGCCTATGTTCGACGCCCAGCGAGACAGACGGGGTTGCGGAATTCCGGTTGCGCGAGCGATTGCACACTGCGACCAGCCTTTTTCCATCAGAGCGCGGATGACTTGCTGTGTTGAGATCATGCCTTGATTATACGCAAACGCATTGCGGAAGCAATACCCCTTCGCATAATTCGACAGCGCATAATCCGCGCATGTCGCTCAAGGAAAACTTACGGGCCGCCATGTTGTTGCGCAAAGAGAATCCGAATTCTCTTGCGGGCAAATCGCGCGTGCCACAGCCGACCATCCACCGGATACTCAACGGAACGTCAGCAGATCCTCGTCGCTCCACCGTAGAGAAGCTCGCGAAGTCCTTGGGGGTGTCGACGGACGACCTATATAAAGGCGCAGTGCCGGCAGCGGCAGGGACGACGCAGGAACGTCCGGACGCCATGCCGATTGCGGCCACGCCACCCGCGATGACCGTCCGTGAAATCATGGCGGCACTTGAAACAGTGCTGGCACTTGCGCGCTTGCCAATCGATGCACTCGCCTACCCTACCCGATCGGATCTCGAAGCCCGGCTACAGGCGGAACTTGAAAAGGCCGGCACTTTTGCGCCCAAGCGCCGCCCGCAAGCTACAGTATGGCTGCCGAAGCGCCTGACCGCCGCCGACATCCCGGGCGTATTCATCGACCACAAGCAGCTGCCTGGCGCAGCGCCAGCAAAGTCGCGCAAAAAAGCCTGATCACCAGGAGAGGTGCGAAAGGATCTCCGTCGCAGCCCGCCCCACGGCGCCTGGCTCGCGCGTAACCTCGCCGGCCTGCAGCACCCCGGCCACATGTCCGTCCGGCAGCATCACCACCACTACCGCGCCGCCAGCAACGCCGGAGCGCGCCGCATGGGCGAGCTTGCGCGCCAGATCCAGCGTTTCAACGGCATCGGCGGGCAGGGTCTGATCATCATCAGGGAGCGGGCAACACGGACAAGCCACAAAAAGACACGCACAAAAGGGCAGGCTTGACGATAGCAGCCCGCGCACCACATCAGGGCAAACCATTGTTAAATTTGCCAGATGTGATGCAGATCACAAATCGGCCGCAGGTCTGCCCAAAAGGGCATACGGGATTTGAGCATGTCGCGCGCTAACATTTGCGTTCCATTGTTTGTCGGTGTAATAAATCATGGGCGCCGTCGTACCGCTGTTCAGGAAACATCAAGCGCACGTCGATGACGTGGGCGACGTTATCAACTGCCTGGAGCAAGCCAGCATGATTGCGGAGTCTGGCGGCGCCGATGGCATCGTGATCGCCATGACCTTGGGCGGCGACATCATCATGCAGATGGCAGGCGGCGCACCGACCCGCGACAAGCAACTGACCAAGCGCGCGGCGCTGTCGATCCTGCAGCGCCTCTCGTGGTAAATCAGGTAAGCGCCACACTCAACAGCAACACACAAGGGGAAATCATGAAAAAGATCGCAGCAATCATTGCTTTGGCGCTCACGGCCGGCCCTGCCCTTGCCGACAAGCTGACCAGCGGCTACGTCCGCCAGGACGGCACCTATGTTGCCCCAAGCTACCGCAGTACGCCGAACAACACCACGCTGGACAACTACAGCACGCGCGGCAACACCAATCCCTACACCGGGCAGGCCGGCACGCGCTCGCCCGACTACGGCTCGACGCACACGCCATCGCAGCGCCAGCCGAACTACGGCACCCCGGCGCCGAACCCATACCAGCCCTACCGAAACCCCTACGACCGCTGATCGGACTTCCATCAACGCACCAAACCGCCTCCGGGCGGTTTTTTTACGCCATCAGGAACACCAGCAGGAACAGCGCCAAAGCCAGGCCGATGACAACCAGCCCGAACGCTGGCGACGCCACGACACCCGCCCCGATAGCTGCCATCACTCCGAGCGTGATCAGGAATCGACGCAAGCCCTTCTTATAGGCATCTACAAGGATCAGCAGCAGGATCACCCCGAGGACAAAGAAGCCCTCTCCCGCGCCATCGGTGAAAGTGTAAGGGTCGATCCGATCCATGGAATCACCAAGTAAATAAGCCGTTCAACGGAAACGCATTGTCCTGTTAAAAATTATGCGTTTGCGTATTGACATGCGTTATACGCTTTCGTATAGTTCAGCCCATGGACGCAGCACAACGAAACACGCAGCGACACACGAAACAACAAAAGGGGCGACACATGAGCAACGACGCAGTAGCAACCATCCTCCGCGAACTGGCAGCAGCCGGCGCAGAAATGCGCGAGTGCGCAGAGCGTGGCGACATCCCGGCCGAATACCGCAGCGAAGGCGCAGCTGCCGAATCCATCGTTTTGCTTATGGGGGCCTGAGCCATGGCAAACATGATCCCCTGCAACTTCGCTGCCACCCTGGCCGCCTACGAGCGCAGCCAGATCGACGCCGACCATGCCGCCGACGCACGCGAAGCTGAAGAAGTCTCCCTGCTGCGCGGCGAGTGCAACCCGAATACCCCTGCGAACTTTGCCGAAGCGCTGCATGAAACCTTCGCCAGCGCTACCGGCGAGGCCCATGCCCGCGCCATTCTGGATCTGTCCCGCAATGCGCCTGAGCTTGTCGCCGCCTATCTCGACGGACTGAGCAAAGGCTATTGGGAATCCATCGCTGCATGGAAAGCCGGAAAGGCCCACTGACATGGACGCCAAATCCGCCGCAGTCATCGCCTTCCTGTTCCTGTGCTTCGGCATTGCTGGAACGCTGGATGTTGATGCCGAAACCATCCTGAAGCTCGAGCGCGAAAACGAACACCTGCGCAACTACGCACAAACGCACATGAGCGATTGCGCATCCCCGCAACTCACCACAGCCACTGCACTGAAATGACCAAGACCATCGAAAACAACGCCGAAGCCCTGCGCCTGATCGCCCTCGCACAAGAGGCTCTGATCAAGGCCCGCACCAGCCGCCACGTTGAAGGCGCCGGCCTTCTTCAAGACGCGATCCGCCAGCTGCACGTCGCGTATCGCGTTCTGGCCGAAGACTTCCAGAACGACACCCTCAACACCCTGCGCACGGTCGGAGCGATCTGATGGAACCGGTCAAGGGCCTGGACAACTGGCTGACGGAATGCCGGATCGAAAACCCCGGCATCGACCCGCAGATCGTGATCGAAGCCAGGAACGGCCGTCTGTTCCTGCTGTTGGGAAATTTCAATCTTTACCAGGCCCGCCAGCTGGCCGACCTGATCAACAAAACCTGCGACGACGCCGAAGGCATGTTCGCAAATCAGGAGATCCGCAAATGAGCAACCTCGCAATTGCGCCACAAACGGCCAGCGCCATCCCGGCGCTGATGATGGACGAGCAGGATCTTGCACACGTCCTGCAGACCAGCCTGTACCCCGGCGCCGCCATGCCGAGCATCAAGATGGTTGTGGCCTACTGCCGCGCCGCCCAGCTCGACCCGATGCAGAAGCCCGTCCATATCGTCCCGATGTGGGACAAGAACAGCAAGAGCATGCGCGACGTGATCATGCCCGGCGTCGGCCTGTATCGCACCCAGGCCGCCCGCTCTGGCGAGTATGCCGGCATGAGCGAACCCGAGTTCGGGCCGGACGTTACCGAGAAGGTCGGCGGCATCGAAATGACCTACCCGAAGTGGTGCAAGGTGACGGTTCGCCGCCTGCTTCCGAACGGGATCATTGTTGATTTCCCCGCAGTTGAATACTGGAAGGAAAACTACGCGACGGCGGGCAAGGACTCCGAAGCCCCGAATGCAATGTGGAAGAAGCGCCCCTACGGCCAGATCGCCAAGTGCGCCGAAGCCCAGGCGCTGCGCAAGGCATTCCCTGAAATCGGCAGCCAGCCGACCGCCGAGGAAATGGAAGGCAAGGAATACCAGCCGCAGGCCGAGCCGGCCCACGCACAAGTCGCCGAGGTTGTTCTGCCGGACTACTCGGAAGATCAGCTAAAGCAGAACCTGCCCGCATGGCAGAAGGCGGCCGACGAAGGCAAGTTCAGCGCAGAAAACATGATCGCCAAAATCAACACCCGCTACACGCTGAGCGCCGCGCAGCAAGCCGTGATCCGCTCGATCAAGCCGCACACCACCGAACAACAACCCGCAAGCGACATGGCCGACCACGCCGATTTTGTTGCTGCGATGGATCAGGAGTAATCGGAGTGGCCGCACACGTAAAACAAATGGCAGGGGAGAAATTCGGAAGACTTACCGCTATTTCAATCTGCGGAAAAGAAAAAAGCCGAGGGCTATTGTGGAATGTTGTTTGCGAATGCGGAACTGAATTTGTTGCATCTGGTGGAGAAGTAAGACGAGGCGGAATAACTGAATGCAGACAGTGCGCGAAGGCAAGAAAAGTTAATGCAACGTCAAGTCACAAGAAGACAGGAACTGCTGAACATCGTGCGTGGCTGTCTATGAAGCGCAGATGTACAAACAAAAACAGCTTCGCCTATGACAAGTACGGAGGGCGCGGAATAACAATTTGCGAAGCATGGATGGATTCGTTTTTGTCTTTTTTTGAAGACATGGGGCCACGCCCTACGGACACACACTCGCTGGACAGAATAGATGTAAATGGGAATTACTCGCCAGAAAACTGCAGATGGGCAACAAAAGTAGAGCAGGCGAACAACAAGCGAAATAACCGAATAACTGAAATAAACGGCAAGCCGCAAACAATTGCAATTGCTGCAAGAGAGATCGGGATAACGGAGTCCGGTCTTCGCAAAAGACTAAAAAGGAGTTCTTCAAATGGACGTAATTAATACCAAACAAGGGTCAAGCGATTGGATCAATATCAGATTGCGTCACTTTTGCGCATCTGAGGCTCCTGCTGCTCTTGGTCTCAGCAAATACCAAACCCGCACCGACCTGCTGGCGATGAAGAAGTCCGGCATTGCTGAAGACGTTGCCCCGGCCACGCAAGCGCTGTTTGATCGCGGCCACGCCGCCGAAGCCAACGCCCGCCCGATCGCCGAGCGCTTCATTGGCGAAGAGCTTTACCCCTGCACCGGCCGCGCAGAAGTTGAAGGTCTTCCGCTTCTGGCATCGTTCGACGGCCTGACCATGGCAGAGGATGTTGCTTTTGAGCACAAGCTCTACGCCGGATGGCTGGCAGACTACCTGAGCGAGCACGACGATCTGCCGGACACCCATTGGCCGCAGGTTGAGCACCAATTCATTGTGTCCGGTGCTACGTGCTGCCTGTTCATGTGCAGCGACGGCACGGAGAACAACTGCGCACACATCTGGTACGAATCGAAGCCAGAGCGCCGCGCCGCCGTGCTGGCCGGCTGGCATCAGTTCGCTGCCGACCTTGCCGCCTACGAGCCGCAGGCCCAGCCCGCGCCTGTTGCTGCCGCGCCGGTCGAAGGCCTCCCGTCAGTGTTCGTGCAAGTCACTGGCTCGCTGGCGATCACCGACAACCTGCAGAAGTTCGGCGAAGCCCTGCGCAGTTTCCTTGATCGCACCCCGACCAAGCCGGCCACCGATGAAGAGTTCGCCGTATGCGAGTCGGCCATCAAGACGCTGACCAAAGCAGAAGAAGCCCTCGACGCAGCCGAAGCTGCGGCGCTGGCGCAAGTCTCCTGCGTGGATGAAATGCGCATGCTCAAGGCCACGCTGCGCGATCTTGCCCGCAGCAATCGCCTGGCGCTGGAAAAGCTGGTTAAGGCCGAGAAGGAGAACCGCAAGCAGGCCATCGTGCAGAAGGGACAGAAGGATCTGGCCGCATTCGTTGCCGCCCTGCCCTGCGCCGAGTATATGCCGACGATTACCGGAGACTTCGGTGGCGCAATCAAAGGGCTTGGAAAAGGCAGAGACCCGATGGCCAGCATCCAAAATGCCGTGGATACAGAGCTCGCCCGCGCCAAGATCGATGCAACCGGCCAAAGCCAGAAGATCGCCGCAAACATGGCCGCCATCGAAGCGCACCCGGAGCATGCCGCCCTGTTCGCAGATCGCCGCACGCTCGCGCTGAAGGATGCCGAGTTTGTCGCCCTCACCGTCAAGCAGCGCATTGCCGACCACCAGGCCGCCGAAGCCGCGAAGATCGAACGCATCCGCGCCGAAGAGCAGGCCAAAGCCGAGAAAGAGGCGCGCGACAAGCTGGCACAGGAACAGATCGAAAATGCCAAGGCTGAAATTCAGGCAAAGCCAGATCTTCCTAAGCTATCTGCTGAAACGATGGCCGCACTCGTCGGGCCTTCGAACATTACCCCGGCAGCTCCGAACATTCCGGCCGCAGCTCCGAACATTGAGCCCGTCGCCAAGCGCGGCGCCCCTACCCTCTCGCTGGGCAAGATCGCTACCCGGCTTGGCTTCGCAGTATCGCGCGACTTCCTGCACCAGCTTGGCTTTGAAGGCACCAAGGATCGCGCCGCGTACCTGTATCACGAAGCAGACTTCCGCGCGATCTGCAACGCCATCGCCGCGTACGTGCTGGCCAAGGCTGACTACGTTGAGCAGGAGGCGGCATGAGCACGAAACACCACAGCATGCGCATGGCCAGAGCTGACGCGAAGGACTGCGATGCAGCATATGACCTGATGGCGCTGATCGACGCGATCGACCGGGGAGACTACCCCGCAAAGCAAGGCGAGGAAGTTCCTGACTGGTTTGATGAAGACGACTTCGAGCACCTTCAGCACCTGCACACCAGACTGAAGGGGATCATCGACAGCGCACCGGGCTTCATGGGCCGGATCGTCGGCGGTTTCTGCGCTGTGATCCTGAACCCGAAAAACAACCTGATCGACATGGAAGACGATTGCCTGTCTCTGCATCCGCGCCTGGATGAAGCACAGAGACTGCTTTCATGGGTTGAAGAGAATCGCCAGGAGCTTCTGGCTGAGTTCCGCGCTGTGTCGGATGAAGAAGAGAAGGAGGCTGCATGATCTACCTCGCCGCCCCCTACTCCACCGGCCTGCCTGAAGGCATGGAACCAGCCGAAGCCATGCGCCAGCGCGCCGACCTCATCAATAAGGCCGCGGCGCAGCTCATGGAAGAAGGCCACATCGTCTATTCGCCGATCAGCCACGGCGTGAGTCTCGAAGCGCACGTCAGCGCCGACAACCTCAAGAGCCACGACTTCTGGATGAACCACTGCTTCGGCATGCTGGATCGCGCCCGTCAGCTGTGCGTGCTGCGCATCCCGGGCTGGGAAGCCTCGCGTGGCGTGCAGATGGAAATCAACCGCGCCCGCCGCAACGGCCTGCTAGTTACCTACATGGAGGCTTGAAATGGTAGCGATTGTCCGTAGTGACGGAAGTATCTGGGCGCAGGAACCGCTGAAGCCGGGAACGCGACTTGTTCCAGAGCATGACTCAGAGCTGCGCCGCCAGCTTGAGAACGAGCGTGCTCGTGGAATCCATAGCTGCGGCCCGAAGTGCAACTTCAGCGGCTGTGTGAATCGCCGGTTGAGGGAGCAGCTTGAGCTGGTGACGGGGGCGCTGGAACTCGGATTACAGATTGGAGACCAGTTCAGCCGTGGGTTCATTGCGCAGTTTCATGACAAAGCCCGCGCAGCCCTCACCGCTGAAATCGAGGCGGCAAAGGCTGAAGAGCGGGAGGCTTGCGCTCAAGTGTGCGAGTCCATGCACGAAGAGGACGGGCCCAATGCCTACGCTTACGCCATCCGAGCAAGGAGCAAAGCATGACACCAACAATCCCCGAGCAAGTCGCCATGGCCATGCGCTTTGACCTAGCCCCAGACGACGCACTGCTGCCGCTGGCCGTGATCGAAGCCGGAACAGGAATGAGCGGCGCGCTGCTGAGCCAGCGCCGCAAGGACTACCCGAACGACCCTCCCTTTACCAAGCGCGGCAAGTTTGTGTACTACCGGGCCGGAGCGGTGCGCAAGTACCTGGCCGGCGGAGAAGAGCCTAACGTGGAGTGAAGGGACTAGCTGAAAGCCGGTCCATCTTGCACGCAGGGTTAGCCGACACATGGAGCAGGAGAATATTTTGCAAACAATGAAACTTGATTTTCGCGGCGGAGCGCTGAGGAGGATTTATATCTCTGCCAAGTTTATGCAGATTGCCTTGTTTGCGCTGATCCCGTTTTGCAGCGGCGCTGAAATGAAAATTGTCGGGCGCAAATCTTTGCACGATATGACCGATGCGGATTTTGACGAAGTGCTGCGCGTCAAATGCCATTGCGAGCGCTGCGATATTGAGGCCAATATTCTGCGCACTCGGATGTCGATTTGCCCGAAATGTGGCGACAAAAGATGCCCGCATGCTCTTTATCACGGCAATGATTGTGTCGACTAACGTGGAAGTGAGGGGCCGCCCTCACGAACAGAAACAGGAGTGATGGGCATGGAGCAACAACCGAACACAGAAGCGCCGCAAGGGGCGGTCCCATCGACTGCAGTGTTATGCGGAAGACTCACCTATAGCGACCTGATGACGCTGGCAGGAAACGCCGGGCTTGGGCCTGCAAATGTAAGCGGAATGCTGCAGGCGAGGCTGGAACTTTTTGGCCGAGCGGTTGAGAAGGCGGCACAGAAAGCTGAACGAGCAAGGTGCAAAAAGGACATTGTTACCGTGATTGATGAGCGCCGAGACGCGGGGCTTGAAACTGGGTGGCCAGCGATACATGACGCGCTGGACAGGATAAGCAGCCGGGACTCTGACGCATAACGTAGAGGTAAGGGGCGAGCCGCGCAGCGGCGAGTCCAGTGAGTGAAACGAACGACCTTGACCGCCGGGTTAGGCGGCATTTTGAAAAGGACAAATGATGCACACACCTGAACCTTGGAAGGTTTCTGAAGAGTCTTTCGATAACGACGGGGTAGAAGAGTCGGTGATTCGCGGACTTGATGACCGCGCAGCTATTGCGGTGACGCTCGACTTTGGCGAAAACAACCCGACCATGCGAGAAGACAATGCCCGGAGAATTGTTGCCTGCGTGAATGCTTGCAAGGGATTGAGCACGGAAGTGCTGGAAAACATCCTGCTTATGGGTGACACGATTCTGAGCCGGTTTGAGGCTATGAAAACGGACAAGGTGCATTGACGCCTAACGTTTGAGCTGAGGGGCTGGACCGCAGGGACGGTCCCGATCAAGCGAATTGTTAGGCTGGCTAAATAATGACAGGGGTTGATATGGCAGAACAGCAAGAAATCAGGCTTTTTGATAGCCAATGGGTGAATGTAGTGAATCACGACAACTGCTACGCCGGGTATTCGGTTGAAGGGGTAATCGGAATAACGTGTGGAAACCATGATGATGCACTATAATCATGAGACGGAATTTCGTGTGGAATGCTGAGATGAACAAACCCCGACTGCGCGTATCTTTTTCTGGCGGCAGAACGTCTGCCTATATGAGTATCTGGCTGAAGCAGCACTTGTCTGAACGGTACGACATGAAGTTCGTATTTGCGAATACTGGATGGGAGCATCCCGACACTTTGCGCTTCGTTAACGAGGTCGATAATCGCTACAACCTCGGCGTTGTGTGGGTTGAAGCCGTCCCGAGACGGGAGACTGGGAAATCGTCTGGGCATCGAGTCGTCACCTATGAGACCGCAAGTCGGAATGGCGAGCCTTTCGAAGCTGTTTGCTCCGCTTATGGCTTGCCGAATATGACTTTTCAGCTCTGCACACGCGAACTGAAGCGCAATGCAATGCAGAGCTACGCCCAGTCCATCGGATGGAAGAATAGGAGTTACGAGACTGCTATTGGAATTCGGCTGGATGAGACACGTCGAGTCAATCCTGAGACTGCGAAGCGAGAGCGCATTGTGTATCCACTCATTGACTGGACTCCGACATTCAAAGACGACGTCCTGGCTTTCTTTGACGGATTCGACTGGGACCTGAATATCCCGGAGCACCAAGGAAACTGCATTGGCTGCTTTAAGAAGTCTGACCGAAAACTCCTGACGCTTTACCGGGAAGACCCCGCGAACTTCGATTTCCCTGTGAAGCTGGACATGCTCTATCGGAACGTAGGCCCGAACAATGTCCCTGGCCCGCGTCGCATGTATCGCGGCTTCCGGAGCGCGCCGAGCCTTGTCGCGGAGTTCAAGTCCGTAGATTCCACTTACAGACCGCCAACCCATGACGGAGGTTGCTCGGAGCAATGCGACCTCTTCGAAACCGTGGAGTTGGCTGCATGAGGTTCGTTTCCACACTAAAATCCGAGGATGAGAGACATTCTGGATATGGACGGCTGGACGCTGACCGACAAGAGGACCGAGGGGATGGTGGAGACCTTCTCGGCGGAATACCTGCACGAGCCCAAGGCATGCACCAAGTGCGGAAGCGTGAGCCTGTACCGGCACGGCACGAAGAAGACGACGTATGCGGACTCGCCGCTGCGCGGCTTTGCAGCCAAGCTGGAAGCGACGGTAAGGCGCTATCGGTGCCGGGATTGTGGGGAGACATTCCTGCAGCCGCTGGGTGGCGTTCTGGACGAGCGGCGCATGACCATCCGGTGCGCGGAGTTCATCGCCAAGCAGGCGCTGCAGCACACGTTCGTGCATGTAGCCAGAGAGGTTGGCATCGACGAGAAGACGGTGCGGGCCGTGGCTGCGGAGCGCATGGGAGAGCTGGAGGCCAAGCACGCGCCCAGGCTGCCCAGGGTGCTGGGCATCGACGAGACGCAGATTGCCGGCGAGATGCGCCTGGTGCTGACGGACGTGGAAGGCCGCAGGCTGCTGGACATGCTCCACTCCAGGGACAAGGACACGCTGGCCAGATGGCTGGGGCACTTCAGGGACCGCAACGCCGTCAAGGTCGTCACCATCGATATGTGGCGCCCCTATCAGCGGATTGCCGCCGAGCTGCTGCCCAACGCGGTCGTGGTGGTCGACAAGTTCCACATCATGCGGATGGCCAGCGAGGCGATGGACCAGGTGCGCATCAGGCTGGCCAAGGCAAGAGACACTGGTGTGCGGCGGCATTGGGTTCGCTCCAAGGTTATGCTGCAGAAGCGGCCTGCCAATCTGACCGACAAGCAGCGCTTCAACCTGGATATGTGGCTGGACAACGAGCCGGAGATTGCGGCGGCGTACCGAGCCAAGGAGGCGTTCTACAGCCTCTTCGACCTGCCCAGGGACGAAGCCATCAAGGCGTTCGACGAATACACCGTGCCGGTCAGCATCAAGCCGGAGTTCAGGAAGCTGCTGACCGCTATGCGCAACTGGCGTGGGGAGATTCTGGCGGTCTTCGACCATCCCTACACCAACGCCTACACCGAGTCGCTGAACAGCCTGACCAAGCACATCGTCAAGGCTGGACGTGGGTACAGCTTCGAGGTGCTGCGCGCCCGCATCCTGGCCAACTACGGCGACCCGGTGAAGCAGCCCTTGCACATCGAGTTCCTCATCAAGGACAACGGGAACCCGTGCGAGAACTGCGGGCTGCCGTGTCGAGCCGAGGACATGCACCTGGTCACACTGCCGCCAGTAATGCGTGGCCAGCGTGCGAAGCGCGCCCTGGTCTGCGAAGTCTGCGAACCTCGTTTCAACACGGAGAAGCTTATTGCTCATCGCAAGGCTTCCACACGGAAAACCGGATAGCCGGTTGAAGATGCTGTGGCGAAGGCGGTGAAGCTGACCGAAGAATACATGGCGAAGAACTTCAAGGACGGTATCTGGCCGACCGCCAACTACCCGAATGACGTTTATGCCGCTGCTGGTGGCATGACACAAACAGCGATTGAACGGTGAAGCCTAACGTTTGAGCTGAGGGGCGGCGTCAGCCGTCCCGATCAAGCGAAGAGTTATGGATCTGGAGAAAAGAATGGGACAGGCAAAACAACGCGGAACCTTTGAACAGCGCAAGGCCGAAGGCGAGGCCAAGCGGAAGGCTGAACGCGCGGCGGCAGAAGAGCGCGAAGCACAAGCACGGGCAGAGCGGGCTAAGAGGCTGGCCGCGAGAACGCCAGAGCGACGCGCAAAAGACTGGATGGTGAACCAGATCCTGTTGATGGGCGTGGCTTCACTGTCCCGGATTCCTCGCGGTCTTTGGCGGATTTGATCCATAACGTGTAAGTGAGGGGTGAGGAATGAGCGAAGCGAAAGACGAGTCCCGCTCGACTGCAGGGTTATGCCACAGCTTTACCGATGACAACGGCAAAGCATGGACGGCCTGCAGTGAGTGCGACAGGGGCGGAAACGGCAACGCAAAAGACAAGTGCTCGTGCGGCTGGCAATGCACCAAATGGAACGGGCTCGGCTGCTTCCTTGGAGTGCCGATAGTTGGCGAACCTACGAAGCCAAAGAAACGGACTAAATCGCAAGAGCGATACATGCGCTTTCTTGAGTACGGCGACGGGTTCGACAACTTTCTGGCCTTCCTTCGGTGGGACGCTGAATCGGAACGTAGCTGGAACGCTGGGGCATAACGGCTGACGTGAGGGGCGAGCGGAGCGAGTCCCGCTCGACGTAGAAGTTAGACGGCAACAACTGGAGATAACCATGGATGTTGTAAGAGAAGAGTTACTGCAAGAGATTGAGAACATCGTGAATCTGTTTGCGGGGATGCAATTTGACCCGTCAATACCGAAGCACGTTAAAGAGGCACTGAGCGTAAAAGCTGCGGCTCTTGAATCAGTGCTTGATCGGTACATCAAATGACGCCTAACGTTTGACTTAACCGGCCGAAGGTCCGGTTGAAGGAATGGTTAGGCCGCTATGCAACCAAAGCGAGAGGAACTGACGATGACGACACTACCTGAGAACGCGACCGAGCCGATGCAGAAGGCCATGCAACGCGCCGTGATGCTGCGCAAGAGCATGAACGACGTGTGGCGCGCGGCGCTAGCTGAGTTGCCGGAACCGGTTGCGGCTGACGCGGCGGAGGTGGCGCGGTTGCGCCAAGCCTTGCGCGACATTGCCGACCCGATCTCGGCATGGCGCCGCGACTTGAAGGACGGCTACACGCTTGATGGCGCGATGTGCGTTCACATGGCCTCCGACCCTGAAACGTATCGGCGCATGGCTCGCGAGGCTTTGGGGCCTAACGTATTGTAGGGCTCACTCAAAACAACGCAGCCCATGCCGATAACAAGGCATGGCGCGGCTTTCGCGCAATTCTTAGGGGTCAAAAATGGCAAAGCTTCCAGCAGACATAACCATCCGCCTGAAGTCACGCAACGGCCCAGGCGCGGTGCTTGAACTGATCCATGTTTCACGCGGGCGCTGCTGTGTCCGTCGCGACGGGAAGCGATCAACGCAGATCGAAACCACCACACCAACCGCGATAGGCCGCGAGCTAGGCAAGTGGTTGGCGCGTGAATTGCCGCGCGTCAGGATGCGTGATTACACAACGGCCGCGCCGAAGTGATCGAGCCAAATACTGCATCCTCAACGCGCTGCACGATTGCCCGCAGTGTTTCGATGTCGTGTTGGATGTAGTCGGTCGTCACGTCTGCCCGGTCTGGCGTGTGATTCAGCAGGCGCTTGATCTGGTACATACTGGGCGCCGGAGAAAGCGAATTGAGCAGGCTTGCAAAGGTGCGGCGCAAGTCGTGCGGCGTGAAGTGCGCCCCGCGCTCCCGAACGTCAGCAATCGGGAAGCGCGGATCAACAATGTGCGAGTCGCCCTTTTCATTCGGTATCAGCCAGGCGCCTTTGATTTCCGCCACCTGCCGGTTCAATACCCACTCCATGCGCCAGCCCACAGGCACTGCAAACGACCGGCCGGCGCTGTTCAGATTCTTCGGATCAGCCACCGTCAGCACGCGCGTTTCGGGGTTCCAATCCTGCCGCCTGATCTTGGCCGCCTCGCTTGATCGCAAGCCCAGGCACACCATCAGCAGCAAATAAGCCTGCACCGCGGCGACTCGCTGCGTGCCAAGCGCGTGCGTCTCGCACCAGCGCAGCGGGTCAAGCGTCAGCACCGCCTCAAGCCACCGACCAAGCTCCAGATCCGCCAGGTAGTTATGCTTGCGGCTCGACGGATTCCACAGCCGGCGCTTCTTCAGCACAGCAACCGGGTTGGATAGCACCAACGCATCACCGCCAGCCGTCAGGTAATCATCGTTATCCTGCACGAAGTTGAACACCGCCCGGCATAGACGCATGGCGCGATTGGCTGCCGTGGGCGCAACGGCGCTGATCACCTTGTGAAGATCCGCCACATCTCCGCGCGTGATACTGGCCGCCTCCCTGCCCATCAGCGGTGCGAGGTACTTGTCTAGGTCGTAACGATAGCCCTCGGCCGTGCTGGGCTTAATCCCGCCCTTCTGCATTCCCTCGCGCTCGGAAATGTAAGCCTCGGCCACCTGGCCGAATGTCACACCATCGGCCTTGCGCAGCCGCGCGCGCTTCTCCAGCACCGGATCAATCCCGTCGCGCATCGAGAGCAGCATCTTTTCCGCACGCTCCCGCGCCACGGTTGCGCTGATTTCACCGTGCCGGCCCACCGTCGCCCGCACATTCCGGCCGTTTACTACACGCTCAACGAAGTAGGATTTCACCCCAGAGGCCGTCACGCGCAAGCCAAAGCCGCGCGTTTCAGTGTCACGCACGATCAGGTATGCTTCAGCCGGCGCCTGCAGCGCCTCAACGCTGGTTTTTGTGAGCTTGATTCTTGTTGTGGCCATGTCGCCTCTTTTGTCCTGCGCCGGATTCTACACAGCCCACCGTGTAGGGGCTATGTAGGGGGCAGAAATACGACGAGCCACATTCAGCCAGATCAAAAGCGGCAAACAGAAGCCGCAAAACGCAGGCGCAGCAAGGAAAGAAGTGTCAAAAAGGATCGTAATAGAGCTTACTGGAAAGTGCCCACAGCAAACTTAAAATCCCTCGGCGCAAGCTGTACGGGTTCGATTCCCGTCCCGGGCACCAAAACAAAGAATCACACCGTATCAGGACACATTGCAAAGCCCGCACACAGCGGGCTTTTTGCTCTGTAGATCGTATCAGGACGTAGCAAGACATCCCCCTTCTCGGGGGCACATTCGGGGGCAAAGAAAAGCGTCTTGGGCTTGGCGTATATCCCCAGATTTCCGAGTGATGAAGCCCCCGAGAAGCGCGACGAAACCCGCAAGCAGATTGAATCGCCCCGCGGCGAATCAGTGCACACGCCTCAAAATGAAAAATGCCGTTCACCTAAGTGAACGGCATTACCAGCAAACCGGGTCTTTCTCAAAGCATTGAGTATGGGCGGCCGTCCTTGGTATGTCCCTTGGCACCGCTGTGCAGGTCATAGACCTGACCGCGCAACGGGGGCTCCGGCGGCACGATCACCCAGCTGCGACTGCTCTGAGTGATCGGATCCACCGGCAACGCACGCAGGTAGCGCTTGTCAACAAGCTCGCCGAGTGAGTCTGGATAGCGGCCATTGTCGCCATAGAACTTGTCGATCACGTCACGCGTGACCTTCAGGTTTTCCATCAACACCGCATCCTTGGACCGATCCAGGCCGTCAAAGTAGCGCGGCACCGCGATGGTCAGCAGCAAAGCCAGAATGGCCATCGCCACGATCATCTCAATCAGGGTGAAACCCCGGCTTGCCGGGGCCGCGCGCTGCAAATCAGTCACTTGAACCACCAAACTTGCGGGAGCCATCGCCGTTGCTCACCGGCTGCACCACGATTTGCTGCACCGGCTGCTGGACCTGGGGAGAAGACTCGATCGAAGAACCACCCCCATCCCCCCCCTCACGACGGCCACGCAAGCTGCTCTGGGTGCCCGCATTGAAGCTGCGAGCATCCGCATCCAGCGTACGGTTCTGACGGACCAGGCGCGGCGTGATCGACAGCACGATTTCAGTCTTGCTCTCATCCGGGGAGTCAGAGCGGAATAAGCGCCCAAGAATAGGGATGTCTCCCAAGAGCGGCACCTTGCTGACCGTTTTCTTGTCGATATCCTGGATCAGGCCAGCGAGGATCTGGTTCTCGCCATCCTTGAGGCGAAGCACTGTTGACGCATTACGTGTACCAATGCGGTAGGCAACGATGCCCGCGGCTTTGTTCTCAACCGTGCTGGTAATGCTGGAAACCTCCAGATTCACCTTCATGGAAATTTCGTCGCCGGGAAAAATCTGCGGTTCAACCTCCAGCTTGAGACCCACATCGATATAGGTAATCGCCTGACTGACCACTCCTGTGGAGGTCGTATTGGAACTGATATTAGGCACCCGCTCACCAATCAAGATCTTGGCCTTTTCCTTGTTTTTGGCGCGAATACGAGGATTGGCCAGCAAATTGAGGCTATTGTCAGTGGCATTGAAATTAAGGGCGAGATCGCTCCCTAAGGTCATACCCAAGGAGCCCGGAGTCAAGCCCCAGAGATCACGCAGAGTCAGGGGGGTTGTACTGCTCGTCGTTCCAGAGCTCGTGGTTGAGACCGGAGAGGCGCTACGCGCAAGCGGCGTCAGGCTCACTGAAGTCGGCCAGGACACGCCAAGATTTTCCAGCTTGCCCTTGCTGACTTCAAGCACGGTCACTTCCAGCATCACTTCCGGTTCGGACTGATCGTGCATGGCCACCAGCTTCTCGGCCATGGCGATGGCTTCTGGCGTATCACGCACCACGATCATGTTGAGCTTTTCGTCCACGACCAGATTAGTGAAGCGCAACACCGTCTTCAAGCTATTGGCGACAAACTTCGCATCCGCGTTGAAGAGCTGGAAACTTCGCACCGTGAGGGCCTGATAGTCACGCTGCTTGTTGCTGTCGTCCATATAGACCAGCAGGGTGTTCTCATCGAGATTGCGCCAGGCGAGCCCACTGGTCATCACGATCTTTTCGATAGCAGAGCGAACCGTCGTATTGCGCAGATAGACCGTAGTCCGCAGGTCAGGCGAAACTTCGCGGTCGAAAATTACGTTGAGGCCGGAAGCCTTGCCAATCACATCGAAGAGCGAGCGCACGGTTGCATCACGAAATTCCAGCGTAACCCGGCGAGCCATCGGATCCTCCACCGCGACCGGAGCGGGAGTGGGTGCCAGAGGTGCTTGAACGGCAGGTGCGGCCGCGGCAAGTGAGGCAGCAGACATGGCATTGCCGCGCACAGCGGCAGTGCTACGCTCACGCACGGCCATGGCTGACGAAGCAGACGCCTGACTGCCGTTCGCAAACACTTGGGGCAACTCGCTCGTCACAGCGGAGCTTTGGGCCGACGAAGTGGAAAAAACTGAAGGCACGGCATTCGCCGCCTGCCCCGGAAGTGCAGTACCACCTGCTACGGCAGCTACCGATGCAGAAGAAGTGCTGCTGGCAACACTGGTAGAGGCGAGCACAGCAGGCGCAGCAAGTTTGCGTGCAGCGGGCACAGCTGACACATCCTGAGCATGCTGGACACGCTCCAACCCCTCATTGGCTTTACCGGCCTGGCCAGGAATTGCAGCCAGCTCGCGATAGGCGCTGCGTGCGTCCTCCCAACGCCCTTCATTCAGAGCTGACTCGGCACGACGCAAGGATTGCAGCGCATAGCGTTCGCGGGCAGCCAGCGTTGCGTTGTGCAGTTCGGCGTTATCGGGGTGATCCGCGCTGGCTCTTTGCAACGTCTGCCAAGCCGGGCCGTACTGACCTGCGGCGCTAAGAGCCTGGGCACGCTCCAGGCTCGACTGCACGCCGCTGGTGGCACAGGCCGCCAGCAGGCCGAACGCCAGGATGGCAGCCCCCTTGCGCAAATATCGGGAGGTGTTCATGTGCTCAATCTCTCTTGTCGCCATCGATCGGTATTACCAGCTCTGTCTTGTCCGTTTCACGCAACAGCCTCACTTCATTGCTGCTGACTTTCACGAGTTTGAAACCATCCGCCACCTCACCTTCACGCAAGGCCCAAGCCACACCATTGCGCTCAAGGAACACTTGCCAGCGCCCCGCTTCAAGCATGCGACCAATCAATATGAAAGGCTGCTCAGGTGGCGGCGGAGGGGGCGTATTTTCAGCTGGCGCTGGCGGGGGAGGAGCACTCCCGGTGCCACTGAAAAGATCAGTACTCCGCTGGCCTCTCTCAACCAGACCCATTCGCGCCCCCAAACGCTTGACCTGCCCAGGGCGAGCCTCTTCCGGCTCAGAAACAGCCTCTGCAGCCGGTGCTCCGGGAGAAGCCGAAGCAGGTGCAGAAATGCCACGCGAAGGCATGGCTACCTGCTCTTCCGGTGGCGTCTTGTCTCCAAACAAGGCAAGCCAGCCCGCTATGGCCAGCAGCGGAAGCATCAGCAGGAGACGCTGGCGCGAACTCATCGTGCGCCCCCCGTGACCGCCACCGGCTGCTGCCAGATGGAAAGCGAAATCTGCGCCTCAATGATGTTGTTGCCAGTCTGCTCGCGCTTGATGTTGAGCTGGTCTACCGATACGGAAGGCATCTGGCCGAGCATTTCACCCAGAAAGCGCTTCAGTGACGGATAGGAACCCTTGACCGGCATCGACACCTGCAGTTGCGAGAAGGCGCCGGCACCGTCAGCCTGCCGCCGCATATCAAGCTGGGCAACGCTCAGACCCGATTCGATCGCTTTCTGGTGAATCACGCGTAGCTGGGTCGGCGTCGCATCCTGCATCGCCAGCGTGTCGCGGAACAACTGCAGCGGGGGCACCTGTTGCTGCACGCTCAAACCACTGGGAGTCTGCCGGGCACGCTCCAGCTCTGCCTGTGCGGCCTGCAGACCGAGATACTGTGCCGGAAGCCAGACCAGCCCGGTCAGCAAGGCTGCCAACAGCGCAACCGCGGCCAGCGGTAAACGCCAGCCAAAGCGCCACAATGCAAGTTCAGCCTGCAGGCGCAGGTGCGCGGCAGAATCCAGATTGACGCGCTTCATTCCTGCCCCCTTGCCGGCGCCTTGCTCAAGGCGCGCGGCACCGCGTCGGCCTGCGGCATTTCAAACGTGAAGCGCCAGCCCTGACCATCACCACCACTTGCTTCCTGACGAGTCAGCGCAAGATTCTGGAATCCGGGTTCATTGCGCATGTCTTCAAGGTAATCCAGCGCTTCAGGCAGGCTTGCAGCCTGAACAATGATACGGAATGTGGAGCGAACCGGCCCCAGCTCGGCCGACATCAGGGCCACGTTCGGGCGCGCGCGGTGTTCGAGCGCTTCGAGAATATCGATCAAGGGGTAATCCATGATGCGGATCACGCCATTGATCGAATCCAGCATGTCTGGTGCGATCTGCTCCTGATGTCGGGCAGCCGAGCGCAAGGCATCCCGTTCCATGGCCAGCTCGGCCGCCTGCTGACGCAGTGCTCCGGCTTCGCGGGAGAAGCTGCTGCCGGCCACCAGACCCAACAAAGCCAGCGCGCCCCCCACCAGCACGGCCAGCGACCACTTCCGCGCAGAGCTGCGGTGCCCGCCGGTGCGAGAAGACGCAAATTCAATCTGCAGGGACTTCATCCGCGCACTCCCTGCAAAGCCAGCGTGCCGGCCTCAGAACGTACCGTGCGGCCAGCCTCCTCGTTCTGTTGCAGCATCAACAACCGCATGCCAGCCAGCTTGCTATCGGGCTCCAGTGGCGGCTCGATACCCAGCACGCACAGTACGGGCGGTGCCTCACCGCCAAGGCGCAGGATTTCGGCCTCCAGCAAATCTTCCAGACGCTCGACATCGACCACCTTGCTCAGCGGATGGCGGCGCACATGGACCACCTCACCCTCGGCAACCCGCGCTAGCAAAACGCCATGACGACCATACACAGCCACCCAGCATTCATCCGGAATCTGGCGCGCGAAAGCCCCCAACAAACGCACGGCAGAGGGCTGGATGGAACGCACGCGCCAGCCCTTGAGACCTGCGGCCTGCAGGGCATTGACGAGCTTTTCAGGCAAGGCGCAGACCAGAATCGCCCCAGTTGCGCGCCAGTCTGCCAGCATGCACCAGCCCTGCATGCTGACACCGAACAATGCCTCGAAACGCGTCGCGGCGAGCGCCTGGAGTTCTTCGAGGCGACTAACGCCTTCCGGCACGATGAAAATCCAGTAGCGGGCCCACTCATCCGCCACCGTTACCTGCAGATCCGCCCCACTGCCCTGCCCGATCTGGGCAGCCAGAGCTGCAATCGAGGGTCCCCAGTCTGCGCTGACAGCATGGGCCACGCCCGGCACATAGGCGTCCAGCGGTAGCGATGTGAGCGGGCGTCGGGAAGCGAGGTCAACTACCGTCATTTCCTTGCAGCCCAAGCCCAATCCGTAATGTTTACGCCGCGAGTGTGACACGACGTACCTCCTCAAGCGTGGTTTCGCCGGTCGCCACCAGGCTCAGCGCGTCCTCATACAGGCTTCGCGTACCGTTGCGGCGTGCGGCCTCA
The DNA here is from genome assembly GCF_030548425.1 of Uliginosibacterium sp. 31-12. Lineage (NCBI taxonomy): Bacteria > Pseudomonadati > Pseudomonadota > Betaproteobacteria > Rhodocyclales > Zoogloeaceae > Uliginosibacterium > Uliginosibacterium sp. 31-12. The sequence goes on from NZ_JAUOOA010000001.1 coordinate 1,017,898, forward strand.
ATAATCTGACGCACCGAGCGGCGCTCGACAATCAGTTCGGCAATTTCGGGATTCATCGTCAGCACCTCGGCCACCGCCTTGCGACCACGATAGCCAGAACCACGACAATCCCCGCAGCCACGCCCCTTCATGAACACGTAATCCTTCACCGCCTCCGCACTGAGGCTGGCATCGGCCAGTTCGGCATCCGTCGGCCGGTAGGGAACGGCACAATGCTTGCAGTTCAGGCGCACCAGGCGCTGGGCAATCACACCGTTCAGGGCCGAGACAAAGGAATACAGATCGACGCCGATGTGATGGAAACGCCCGAATACGTCATAAACGTTGTTGGCGTGCACCGTGGAGAGCACAAGGTGACCCGTAAGCGCAGACTGCACTGCAATCTCCGCAGTTTCCTTGTCACGAATTTCACCGACCATGATTTTGTCCGGGTCGTGACGCAGAATTGATCGCAGGCCACGCGCGAAGGTCAGGCCCTTCTTGTCGTTAACCGGGATCTGCAGGATACCCGGCAACTGGTATTCGACCGGATCCTCGATGGTGATGATCTTGTCGCGGCCGTGATTGATTTCAGAGAGAGCAGCATACAGCGTGGTGGTCTTGCCCGAGCCGGTCGGGCCGGTCACCAGCACCATGCCATACGGCTCCTGCACCAGGCGGCGCAAGGTTGCCAGGGTATCCGGGTCAAAACCGGCCGCATCCAGAGTCAGCCCGCCATGCGCCTCGACCATGGCCTGCTTGTCGAGAATCCGGATCACCGCATCCTCGCCGTGAATGCTGGGCATGATCGACACCCGCAGATCGATCTCACGCCCCATCGCCTCAACACGGAAGCTGCCATCCTGAGGCACGCGGCGCTCAGCAATATCAAGCTCCGATAAAACCTTGATACGTGAGATCACCTGCTCGGCCAGCGCCACGCCGGGCATGGTGGCCACCAGATCCAGCACCCCATCGATGCGGTATTTGGAAACCATGCCGTTCGGCGTGCTCTCCAGGTGAATGTCCGACACACCCTGGCGCAGCGCATCGTAGAGCGTGGAGTTGACCAGTTTCACTGCCGGGCTGGCCGCATCACTCACCGAAGCGAAGGTCAGACTCTCCAGTGTCTTGCCATCCACCGCCACGCCAGAATCCGTGGTGATCATGCTGTCGATGGCCCGGATCGACTCTTCCTGGCGCGAAAGATAGGCCTGGATGTCAGAGGGCAGTGCGAGGCGATAACGTAGCGCCCGGCCGGTACTGCTCTCCAGCCAGACCTGCAGATCCTCATCGAACGGATCAGACAGCACGGCCAGCACAGCCGTCGACTTGGCCGGATCACGCATCAGCACGCAGCCACGCTGCTGGGCCCGCCCCAGCGGCAGCAGATCAAAGGCCGGCTGCAGATCAAGCATGTGCGCCGTTTCGATGACCGGAAAATGGAAGTGGGCCGCAACGGCACGCAACACTTCGCGGGCGTCGAGTCCACTCATGGCCTCCAGCTCGGCAATCACCGGGCGCCCGGATTTCTGCGCAGAACTGCGCGCGAGTTTCAGGGTTTCAAGTTCGATCATGCTGTCATTCATTGCAGCGAGCCCGCCAGATCGAAGATCGGCATGTACAGCAGCACGATGATCACACCGATCACGCCGCCGATCATGGCCATCAATGCGGGCTCGAAGACCTTGGAAAAACGCTCGATCCAGCGGGCGCTCTCACCCTCGTAAAAATTCGCCGAGCGCATGAGCATCGCTCCGAGCTGACCGGAGCGCTCCCCCACACGCAGCATGCGCAAGGCGATCGGCGTCGACAGATCATGCTGCTCGAAAGCCTGCGACAGGCTCTCGCCACTCGAAATCTGGGCGCAAGCGCCTTTGAGCTTGAAACGGGTTTCGGCAGACACGGAAGTCTCCACCATCTCCATCGCCATCACGATCGGAATCCCGCCATCGAGCAGCATCCCCAGCGTGAGGTAAAGCCGCGACAACTCCAGAATCCGGGCCCGTTCACCGATGCCCGGAATCTTCTTGGCGAGTTGGGCCCAGCGGCCTTCACGCGAATTGCGCCGCACCATCCACACCAAGCCGCTCACCACCCCCAGCATGACGATGCCGACCAGCAGCGTGTGCTGCCCGAGGAGCTCCCCCCAGGACAGCAGCAAGCGCGACATCAAGGGCATCTCGCGACCACTGTCCTTGTACACGGCTGCGAACTTGGGCACCACGTAAGTCATCAGGAAGAGTCCAACCAGACCGCCCACCGAGAACAGAACCGCCGGGTAGATGGTGGCACTGATGATCTTGCTGCGAACCATGTCCAGACGCGTCTGGTAATCGATATAGCGGCGCAAGGCCTGAGCCAGATCACTGGTCCGCTCGGCAGCGCGCACGATGCCGATGAAGAGCGGCGGAAAGAACTCCGGTTGGGCAGCCACCGCATCGGAGAGCTTCGAGCCTTCGCGGATGCGGGCATTCAAGGCTTCCATCACGCTACGCGAAACCGGGGTAGTCTCCTTCTCGATCAGACCTTCCAGCGCTTCAACCAGGCTCAAGCCGGCTTCGAGCAGGGACAGCAACTCCTGGCTGAACATCACCAGCGAGAAGTTGCCACGCGCGCCACCGCTGCGAGCATGGCCACGGCTGCGCACGGTCACGATGCGCAGATTCTTCGCCTCTACGCTCTTGCGGGCGGCGAGCGCATCCACCGCCTCGACCAGCAAGGTCTGCAGGCGGTTATCCGACGAGAGGGCACGTACCTCGAACTGCACTTGGAGCCGACGCTAAAGCGCGGATCAGTTCAGGATATCGGCGGCGACATCCGTACCGCCAGGCTGACCATCGCTACCATAGGAAATGATGTCGAAGTCGCGCCCGCGAGTACCGGGAATCTTGTAGATATAAGTCTTGCCCCAGGGGTCCAGCGGAATCGCCTTGGCCAGATACGGACCATTCCAGGTCCGCACATCCACCGGCTTGGTGAGCAGGGCATTGAGCCCTTCAGCCGTGGTCGGGTAACGACCGGCATCCAGACGGAAGGTATCCAGCGCCTTGCCGAAAGCTTCAATCTGGGCCTTGGCCACGTTCTGCTCAGACTTCCCCAACTGCGAAAAATACTTCGGCCCCACATAGGCAGCCAGCAAGCCGATGATGGCCATCACGACCAGCAATTCCAGCAGGGTAAAACCAAGGTTGCGCATAGTGTGCGCGGCGCGCTTTGCGTGCTTCTGCTTCATGTTCTGCATCCTGTCGATGTTCTGTATTGTCTGCGGCCTGTACCGGCGGCTGTCTCCACCGGCGCTAGACTGCCACAAAGCTGCGCGACTTCCAATCGGCAGCGCACAAGGAATACCCCCCTTTGCCTGCCGCCCGTCGACTATTTGGCAACAAGGGGTTCGCCCGAGTGATGTGGCTGCATGTAAAGGTGTAACCTCTTTGTCGAAAGTAATAGATTTGCCAGCCATGCAGACCTCTGCCCGATCATCCCGTCCGACTCATCGCCTTGGCTTCAGCCTGATCGAAATGCTGATCTCGCTGGCCATTCTCGGCATGCTGGCGAGCATCGCGGTGCCGCTTGCCCAGGTGGCACTTCAGCGCAGCAAAGAGCAGGAACTGCGCCTGGCTTTACGCGAGATTCGCACCGCACTTGACGCCTACAAACTCGCCGCAGACCAGGGCATCATCCAGCGCGCCATCGACAGTAGCGGATACCCCAAGACTCTGGATGATCTCGTCATCGGAGCACCGGACCAGCGCAATGCGAGAGGCCAGAAGATTTTCTTCCTGCGCCGCATCCCGCGCGACCCTTTCAGCGCCGACCCCAGCCTGCCCAACGGCGCAACCTGGGGCCTGAGAGCCTATACCAGCGAAGCTAGTGATCCGCAGGAAGGCGTCGATGTATTCGACGTCTACAGCAAGGCGGAGGGCATGGGTCTGAATGGTGTGCTCTACCGCCAATGGTAAAGCCCCGCCCCCAAACCTCGGCCCGGCTTGCCGGCTTCACCTATATCGGCCTGCTGCTGGTGATCGCCGTCATCGGGCTGGCTGCGGGCAGTGCCATCCAGCTCGGAGCCATTTCCCAGCGCCGCCAGGTGGAAGACGAATTGATGTTCGTCGGCCTGCAATACAAGCGTGCGATCCGCAGTTACTTTGAAGCGGCCCCTCCAGGAGCCACGGCAGCAGCGCCTGCGCGCCTGGAAGACCTTCTGCGCGACCCACGCTTCCCGCAAGTCAAACGCCATATCCGTCGCCTTTATGCAGACCCCCTCACTGGCAAAAATGACTGGGTGTTGATTCGCACTCTCGATGGCCAGGGCATCCTTGGCGTACACAGTCGCTCCCCGGAAACCCCCATACGGGTGGATAACTTCCCGGACGAGTTCTTCCATTTCAAGGGCAAGAAGCGCTATGCGGACTGGGTGTTCGTCTATGGCGTGGTGTGTACCGATGCCGGCTGCGAGCTTGCGCCCTCCCAACGGGCAGAGTAAAAACCGCCAGCATTCATGTCGGATGAGACTAAAGCCCTGAAACGGCAGCCGTTCGTCGGAATGTTCGCGGTCTCACCCTGCCCTCCACAGCGCCCAGCCATTACAAAATTCTTCCATTGAACAATCTCGAGCGGCCCGGAAAGCGGCGCTTTGAAGACATCCGCATAGCCACTTCAATTCGCAATTGACAAACAACTAACGTGCGGTCAAACAACTCCGTTCCTTGACGCCAGCCCATTCGCATACCAGATTTCGTCTGCCCGCAATTCTCTATTCGCCTTCTGTGGCAAAGAAGTGACGGGTAACACAAGGAAGCTGAAGGCGGCAGCCGGGTATATCACCCGACTCACCGACTGCAGCCCAAACTCAAAAGATCTGGAGACATTCACATGTATAGCAAGCTTCTGTTGGGCCTCGTGCTCACCATCTCGGCGCTGACTGCGTCAGCTACTACAACCATTTCAGGCACCAAGGACTATGGTGGCGCAACGGTTGGCACGTCCTGCGACGGTCAGTCTGAAAGCCAGCAGCCGGTCTTCGTGCTAAAGGATGGCGCAGTGCTGAAAAACGTAGTCCTCAAGGCCGGGGCTGCGGCTGACGGCGTGCACTGCCTCGGCTCCTGCACCATCCAGGGCGTGAAATGGGCCGATGTCTGCGAAGACGCAGCCACCATGAAAGGCGGCTCCGGAAAAACCATGAATGTGGTCGGTGGCTCCGCTTACAAGGCCTCAGACAAGGTTTTCCAGCACAACGGCATCGGCTCCACCATCAAGATCAGCGGCTTTGCTGCGGACACTATCGGCAAGCTCTACCGCTCCTGCGGCAACTGCTCTTCCAACGGAGGCCCGCGCAAGGTCAGCATCAGCAGCACCAAGCTGGCCAATGTGTCGGCTTCGGTAGTGGGGGTAAACAGCAACTTCGGCGACGTGGCTACCATTCGCACGCTGCAGATCAAGGGCTACAAATCCGGCAGCCCTAAAGTGTGTGTCGAATACAAGGGCGTACAGAGTGGCTCAGAGCCGACCAGCCTGGGCGAAAAGTGGAACACCACCGCCTGTAACGTCAGCAAAACCGACGTAACCTCTTACTGAGCCATCTTGAATGCAGGCGCCTCACCGGCGCCTAGCACTCCGCAGGCCCGCCCTCGGCGGGCCTTTTAATTTTCTAGTCATCAGATTCGTACGCGACACCTCACCCGTTTTTCATCTAGGGACTTTCCCTTAATCAAAGCAACATCCGTTTAATTCCAAAGGAATTTTTTGCTGCTCTGCAGCACAAACACCTGCTGCAACAGAATGTAGCACTCTGCTCAGCCACCAAGGATTGGTGTATGGCCGGATCAAATGCCCCTCGCTGGCCCCATACCAAGGCTTTCAGTGGTTTTGCACGGCGCCCAGCCAAACGCCGCGTAGCGTGCCAACATTTAGTTTCAAAACCGACAAATGTTTCCGGTATCAAAACAAGTACAGCGCAAACTGAACTTATCTTGCTGAGCAGCATGTTACCGAGATCAATTCAGACCCTGCCTGATGCCTTAAGCATCCTTGACAGGGCTTTTGGCCTGAACCAGAGTGCCCTTCAGCTATTGACCAGATGCGCCCCGGATCGTGCAGCAGAAGGCGCCAGGCAATAGTCCTAATAATGAAGTTCATGCCTGGAGACAAACAACATGTACAGCAAACTCATCCTCGGTCTTGTGCTCGCCGTATCAACCCTGAGCGCATCGGCCACGACCACCATTTCCGGAACAGTTGATTACTCCGGAGCCACCGTCGGCACCTCTTGCGATGGTCAGTCCGAAAGCCAGCAACCGGTATTCGTTCTGGCGGCCGGAGCCACCATCAAAAACGTGGTCCTGAAGGCGGGCGCAGCCGCCGACGGCATTCATTGCCTGGGTAGCTGCAAGCTTGAAAACGTGAAGTGGGCCGACGTCTGTGAAGACGCAGCCACCATGAAAGGCGGCGCCGGCACCACCATGTATGTGAAAGGTGGTTCGGCCTACAACGCCAGCGACAAGGTATTCCAGCACAACGGTCTGGGCTCAACAGTGCAGATCTACGGTGGTTTCTACGGAGAGAACATCGGCAAGCTGTATCGCTCCTGTGGCAACTGCTCCACCAATGGCTCGGCTCGCTATGTCGTGATTGATAGCGTCAAGCTCAACACCGTGAATGCTGCCGTCGTAGGGATTAATACAAACTACGGCGACAAGGCAACAATCACCAACCTGCAGATCAAAGGCTACAAGTCCGGCAGCCCCAAGGTTTGCTACACCTACAAAGGCACCACCAGTGGAGAGCCGACCGCTATTGGCGAAAAGTGGAACACCAGCAACTGCGTGGTTTCCAGCAGCAACGTGACGTCTTACTGAGCTTTATCGCAGCAAGCAGGACCCCGCCCGCAGGCGGGGTCCTGCCGTTCTTCCGGGGCGTCTCTCACCACGGTGGCGAAGGCCTAGAATTTTCGATTCCAGCCCATCCCTGAGGCCACAGGCATGAAGCCGATCAAATCCAGGAAGCCCGCCGTAGCGGCCCCCCGCCCCTCGAAACAGGATGCGCTCGCAGCACCCTGGTTTGCCCAGGCATTGCAGCGTCATCGTGCCGGTGATCTGGGCGCAGCCGAGCCGCTCTATCAACAGGCCCTAAAACTGGCCCCCAAACATTTCGATGCACTCCACATGCTGGGGGTCTTGCACGCACAGCGCGGGGAACCAGCCCTCGCTGCACCACTGATCACCCAAGCGCTGCAACAGCAAGCACATGATGTAGCGGCACTCAACAATCTGGCCGGCGTGCTCAATCTGCTGCACCGTTTCGAGGAAGCCCTCGACTGTTTCGATCGCCTGCTGACACTCCAGCCTGACAATGCCGACGCCCATACCAGCCGCGCCGATGCGCTGCGTGGTCTCGAGCGCCACGCCGAATCCCTCGCCGCGGCTCATCAGGCCTTGAAACTCAAACCGAACCTTCTGCGCGCCCGGATAGCGCAGGCCAATGCCCTGCGACGCCTGAACAGGTTTGAAGAGGCACTGACCAGCCTCGATCGCGTACTTGAGCTGCGCGCAGATTATCCGGAGGCGCTGAACGACCGGGCCAACGTGCTCTTCGATCTGCGCCGCTTTGATGAAGCCCTGCATGCACTCGACGCTGCGCTGGCCTTGAGACCAGGGTATGCAGACGCCCTCTTTAACCGGGCCAACTGCCTGCGTGCCAGCGGCCGTTGCGAGGATGCCCTCGCCGCCTACGATGCGCTCCTCCTGCTGCAACCTGCACATGCCGAAGCACTCAATAATCGCGGTGCGGCTTGCGAAACCCTGGGTCGCTTTGAGGAAGCCATCGCCAGCTATCAACGCGCCCGCGAGGTTGAACCGCAGCATGTGATGGCCCACCTCAACGAAGGCCTGTGCCATCTGTTACGGGGTGATCTTGAAAGGGGTTGGCCGCTCTATCAATGGCGCTGGCAGGCACCAGAGGCGCGCCTCAATGACCGCCCCCTGCCCGCTCCGCGCTGGGATGGACAGACCTCACTTGCAGGACGAAGCATCCTGCTCCTGAGCGAGCAAGGCCTGGGAGATTGCCTGCAATTCTGCCGCTATGCCCGCCAGCTTGAGGCGCTCGGCGCACGCGTCATACTGGAAACCTGGCCACCACTGGCGAGGCTTCTGGCGCGGGCAGAAGGGGTAGCGGAAATTGCGCTGCGTGACGAGGTAAGACCCACGCCCGATTATTGCGTACCTCTGCTGGACCTGCCAGGTCTGCTCGGCAGCACACTTGAAAACCTGCCTCCGCCCGCACCTCTCACCGCAGACCTTACCCGGCGCCAGTACTGGCGGGACATGCTCGGCAAAATTGCCGCTTCCCAGCATCCCCGGATCGGTCTGGTTTTCTCCGGCAACCCGCGCCACAGCAACGATCACAAGCGCAGCATTGCACTGGCCAAGCTGCAAACCTTGCTGGAACATCCCGCCAACTGGCTGTGTCTACAGCCAGAGATTCGCGAGTCTGATCTTCCGGCCTTTGCCATCAGTGGCCTCAGCGATCTGCGCACAGAGCTGACAGATTTCGAGGAGACCGCGGCATTGATCAGCGAACTGGATCTGGTCATTACGGTGGACAGCTCGGTTGCCCATCTTGCGGCAAGCCTTGGCTGTCCAACCTGGCTGATGCTGCCGGCCAAGCCGGACTGGCGCTGGCTGCTAGGCCGTGCGGACAGCCCCTGGTATCCGTCCATGCGACTGTTCCGTCAGACTGTCCCAGACGACTGGAGTGGTGTGATTGAAGAGATCAGCGCCATCCTGCCAAGCTTCATCGCGGAACTCAGACCGCCCGCTGCAGCAGCAAGCTGACCCGTTCGCAAAGCATCGTCACCCACGCCTCCTGAAGCTCAGCCTCTGGGCGTGCGACATCAAGGGCCAATACCGTCAGGCGCTCGGCCGGCATGCCCAGCACGCAGGCCAGGCGAACTGCATCGACCAGACCGTGTCCATGGGAAGAGAGGCGCAGTGCGGCCTGTGGCAAATCGGCCACGCTGAGTTGATGCAGCGTGCCGGCGAGGCCGTCGCCGAGCAGCGCATCGATCACGATGGCACGCGGGGCTTCAAGCAGCAGCGGCGTGAGCTCGGCGGGCAGGCTGCAGGCGACGAGCTTCACCCGCCCGGGCAGGGCTTCATGACGCAAGGCCTCGATCACGGCCCAGCCGAAACGGTCCGCTCCGTGCGAGGAGCCGATGCCGGCGATGAGGGTTTCAGTCATTCGGATTCTTCGCGTGCGCATTCAGCGCCGTGGGCCTCGCTCCCACAAAATCAACTCGCGACCGGAGGCCGCTCCTGCTCGCGGCGCCCCACGCCCTACTCCCGATCCTCACGCGCGATTGACCTTGAGCTTGAGGAAGTGGGTGGAGCACGAGAGGCAGGGGTCGTAGTTGCGGATCACTTTTTCGCACAGTTCGCGCAGCGCTTCGTCCGGCTGATCGAGGCCGTAGTGCTCGACGGCCGAATGCAGGTTCTGCTCCAGCCGCGCCTGGTTCTGCGAGGTGGGCGGGATCATGCTGGCAGTCTTGACGCGGCCGTCGCGGTCGATCTCGAAGCGGTGGTAGATCATGCCGCGCGGCGCTTCGGTGCAGTGGTGGCCGATGCCGGGGCGCGGCGTGTAGTCCTGCCAGGGGCGGGTCGGCAGCTTGTAGTGCTGCAGGATGTCCAGCGTTTCGACGATGGCGAGGTGGCATTCCAGCGCGCGCGCGGCGACGTTCATGAACATGTTGCGCGAGGGGAAGGAGAGGCCCAGATCGTGCGAGAAATCCTGCACTTCCTGCGGCAGGCGATCGAAATTCAGATTCACGCGGGCCAGCGGGCCGAGGAAGTAGCTGCGCCCGTCCATCATCGAGTAGTGGGCGGTGGAGTGCTCCACCTGATGCTCATGGAAGTGCGCCGGGTATTGATCGAAGCCGATATCGAGCCCCTTGTCCGACACCAAGCGGCCTTCGTTGATGCCGTATTCCTGCGGATGGCGAATGGCGACGCTGACAAAGTCCTGCTCATCCACCGGGCGCGGCAGGCTCACCGCCCAAGCGGCGAATTCGCGCACGGCATCGCGCGCGGCGAGCAGCTTGTCGACCAGATCGGCCACTTCGTGCTTGGGTGGCGCACGATGGAAGCCCCCCACGCGCAGGCCGATGGGGTGCACCGAGCGGCCGCCGAGCAGGCGCAGCATGTCGTTGCCCAGCCCCTGCAGCAGCATGCCGCGCTTGACCTCTTCGGGATAGCGCGTGGCCATCTGCAAGGCATCGGCATAGCCGAGGAAATCCGGCGCGGCGAAGAGGTTGATGTGCAGCGCGTGGCTCTGCAGCCATTCGCCGTAGTAGATCACCCGGCGCATGGCATGCACCCAGGGATCTTCGACCACGCCGAAGATGGATTCCATCGCCCGGATGGATGTCATCTGGTAGGCAATCGGGCAGACGCCGCAAACCCGAGCGGCGATGTGCGGCACTTCGGTGTAGTCCTGCCCCTCGAGGAATTTTTCGAACAAGCGCGGCGGCTCGAAAATGCGCAGCTGGAGTTGCTCGATGCGGCCATCGCGCGCGGTGAATTCGAGCGAGCCTTCGCCTTCCACGCGGGTCAGCAGCGGCACCTGGATGTCGATATCGCGTTTCGGATCAAGTGTTGTCATCGCTTACTCTTCCATCCAGGGTTCGGAGCAGAACAATTTGGCGGCATCACTGAAAGCGGGCGACGCGTTGTTGATCGAGGCAAACTTGCGCAGCACCTGCTCCTGCGACAGGCCCAGCCCCATCAGGCGTCGGCCAAAGCTGCCGACGTTGATGTTCTCGGCCGGGCCGTAGCAGGTGTAGCACGGCGCGCCGAAGCTCGGGCACAACGCGCCGCAGCCGGTACGCGTCACCGGCCCCATGCAGGCCGCGCCCTGCGTGACCAGAATGCAGTTGTTGCCGCGCCGTTTACATTCCTGACAGACCTTCTCGCGCAGGTTCGGCGGCGTCACGCCAAACAGGAAGGCACGCACCGCCGCCAGCATCTGGCGCACGCTGACCGGGCAGCCCCATAGCTCGAAATCCACCTTCACGTAGTTGGCAATCGCGCCAGAGGACGACAGCGAGTGGATGAACTCGGGCTTGGCATACACCGAGCGCATCCATTCGGCCGTGTCGGCATTGTTGCGCAGGGCCTGGATGCCGCCGGAGGTGGCGCAGGCGCCCATGGTGATGAGGAAGCGACTGTGCTCGCGGATCTTCTTGAGGCGCTCCACATCATGCGGCGTGGTGATCGAGCCCTCGACGAAGGCAATGTCCATATCCTCGTCTTCGGACAGCACATGGCCCACCTCGGCCATGTGGGCGATATCGACCAGCTTGGTCAGCTCGATCAGCTCGGCCCCCATGTTCACGAAGGCCAGCTGGCAGCCGGAGCAGGAGGCGAACTTGTGAATCGCGACACGCGGTTTGGCGCTCATCTCAATACCCCTTCACGCGCATGAGCTCGGCGACCTGCGGCCAGGTGAAGATCGGCCCGTCCTTGCAAACGAAATGCTGGCCGAGCTGACAATGGCCGCAATGCCCCACGGCGCACTGCATGTTGCGCTCCAGTGAAACATGGATGCTCCCGCCCGGCACACCGAGATCGACCAGGGTGCGCGAGGTGTCGGCCATCATCTGGTCCGGCCCGCACATCATCACCACGCAGTTCTGCTTGTCATACTGCGCTTCATCGAGCAGCACGCTGACCCGGCCGAGATGCCAGTGCGGCCAGCGCGTCTTGTCGCGCGAGGCGGTGAGCAGCACTTGCGTATCCGGCAGGCTGCGCCATTCGTCGTACTGCGGCTCCCACAAGCCTTCGTTGCGGTGGCGCACGGACTGCATGATCACCAGCCGGCCGTAGTCCGCGCGATTGGCCACCACATGCTTGATGGACGAAGTGACCGGCGCGCAGCCGAGTCCGGCGGTGACGAAAACGATGTCCTTGCCGCGCGCCACTTCCAGCGGCCAGGCGCTGCCGAAGGGGCCACGCACGCCGATGTGGTCACCAATCTTCAGCTCCATCATCGCGCGGGTCACGCGGCCGACGGCGCGGATCGTGTGCAGCAGCTCTTCGCCTTCATTGGACATGACCGAGATCGCCACCTCACCCACGCCATACAGGTAGAGCATGTTGAACTGGCCGTGCTTGAAGCCGTACTGGCGTGCCACTTCGCGATCGGTGAAGCGCAGCCGCCAGGTGAAGATGTCGGGCGTTTCCTGGATGCGGTCGACGATCTCGGCTTCCCAGGGGAGATAAGGATTCGCGGGTTTCACTCGGCGGCCTCCGATCCATCCACATGCGGCAGTTCCGCCTCGGGTGCTGCTGCCAGGCCCAGCAGCACATTGGCCTCCAGCACGAAATCGATGCCGGCCGGGCACCAGGTGGTGCAGCGCCCGCAGCCGGTGCAGCCGATGCGGCCGTACTGCGGCACCCAGTTGAAGAGCTTGTGCGTCATCCACTGGCGATAGCGCTCGCGGGTGCCGTGGCGCACCACCTCGCCGACAATGTAGCTGTGGTCTTCGTTGAAGCAGGAATCGGCGTCACGCCAGTGCTCGGTGCTCTTGCCGTCGAGCGCCGGCACTTCGAATTCGCGGTGGCAGAAACAGGTCGGGCACACCGCTGTGCAGTTGCCACAGGACAGGCAACGCTCGGCGATACGCGTCCAGCGGGCATCTTCGAGCAGCGCGTCCAGTTGCTGAAGGTGTTGCTGCGATGGCAGGACGCGCTGCTGCTGCCGCGCGCAGGCTTCGCTTTGCTCGGCGGCCTCGGTCTGCTGCGCCGCGCCGGCTTGCTGTAGCGGCAGATCGGCCGCAATCATGGCTCCGCGCTCGCTGCCCACGCGTAGCAAATAGCCCTCTTCCAGCTCGTCCAGCAGCAGGTCATAACCCTCGCGCGCCACGGGGCCATCGCCAGTGGAAGCGCAGAAACAGGTGGCGGCCGCATGGGTGCAATTGACGGCCACCAACAGCAGACGCTCGCGCCGCGCCTTGTAATAAGGATCCACATAGGTGCCCTGCAGGAAATGGGCGTCCTGCAGCTCAAGTGCGGCGAGGTCGCAGGCGCGCACGCCGAGGATGGCGGTCTTGGCGGCCTCACGCTCGACCGCCTCGAAATGCACCCGCCCCTCCTTGCGCATCGCGCGCCAGAGTTTTTCACGCGGCGCATACAGATAGGGCTTGATGGCAGAGGCGGTATTGACCCAGGCAAAGCAGCGCGGGGAATTCGTTTTCGTCAGGCGGTAATGACCGGGGGCCTGACTGTCCCGCACGCCCTGCGGCAGATCCTCCACGCCATCGATCTCACGATACACAAGGCCGCCCTGACCGGTCTCCTCGCGCGGGCCGATCAGCCGGTAGCCTGCCGCCCGGATCGCACTGAACAACGTGGGCAGATCGGCGCGGTGCAGGTAACGCATGTCACTCATGGTCATGCTCCCGAAAGTGCTTGCACTCCTCTTTATCGGCAGCCCCGACGGATGCAGCAAGCCCTATCGGGAAGGCCTTTGATTTGATCGTAAATGCCTGTTCATAATTGCTTCGCCGGATATGCCCATCCGGACTGAAGGGCTTTAGGGTCTGTTGACATACATTCGGCGAATCGCGTTGAAACGTATGGCTTGTGGGACAAGGCGTGCAACACAGTGTGGAGTGGGCCTCCACACAAGGAGCGCAACACAGTGCCACGAGCCATACGCTTCAACCCTCAGGGCTCGGGCGCCTTGAGCGCGGCCGACGAATGTATGCAACAGCCCCTCAGGGAGACAGGGATGTGCCTCGGCGTACCCATGAAGATCGTCAGTCTCCACGGCGAGCGCGCCTTCGCCGAGGCGCTGGGCGTGCGCCGTGAAATCGGCCTGAGCCTGCTACCCCAGCCCTGGCCAGACCCAGGCGACTATGTGATGGTGCATGTCGGCTATGCCATCGAGCGCGTGGATGCCACCCTGGCTGAGGAATCACACACTTTGTGGCAGGCCATGGAGGCGGGTCGCGATGCATGAACTTGCGCTGTGCCGCGCCCTGATTACCTGTGCCGAGCGCGAGCTGGCAAAACACCCCGGTCGCCAGTTGCGCGCATTGCAGGTCAGCGTCGGCGCCCTCTCGGGTTGCGAGCCGGATCTGCTGGCACACCTCTTTCCGCACGCAAGCCCCTATACGTCAGCGGCTGGCGCCAAGCTCGAAATTACCTTTCAGCCCGCGCGCGTGCGCTGTACGCGCTGTGGCCAGGAGGCCGAAGTCGCGCCCAGCGCCCTGTGCTGTCCGGCCTGTGGCAGCCCGGCGGTACAACTGATTGCCGGGGATGGGGTGTTATTGACCAGCCTGACCCTGCGCGAGGATGCCCATGTGCAATGAATGCGGTTGCGGCCTGCCTTACTCGCCTGCGGCACGCAAGCAGCGCCTGCCTGCCGAGGCTCTCTCGCATGAAACCGTGATCGCTGTGCGCGAATCATTGTTTGGTGCCAACGAAGCGATAGCGGCGCAGAACCGGGCAGACTTCCGCCACCATGGCGTGCTGGTGCTCAATCTGATGTCCAGCCCCGGCAGCGGCAAGACGGCTTTGCTCGAAGCCCTGATCCCGCGCTTGCCACTACGCTGTGCAGTACTGGTCGGCGATCTGGAAACAGACAACGATGCTCGCCGCATTGCCTGTACCGGCGCGCCAACAATCCAGATCACCACCGGGCAGGCCTGTCATCTGGATGCAGCGATGATCCGAGCAGCACTGCCGCAGCTACATCTGAACACCATCGATATCCTCTTCATCGAGAATGTGGGCAATCTAGTCTGCCCGGCGAGTTTCGATCTGGGTGAGGCAAAACGCATCGCCCTGCTCTCGGTCTGTGAGGGGGACGACAAGCCCGCCAAATACCCAGGTCTGTTCCACAAGGCCAATCTGATGCTGATCACCAAGGCCGATCTGTTGCCGCATCTGCCCCAGTTCGACCCCGCGCGCAGTGAAGCCTGCCTGCGTCAGCTCGCCAGTTCAGCCCCCTGCCTGACCCTCTCAAGCCTGCAGCCCGACAGTCTCGTGCCGCTGCAGGACTGGATCCTCCGCGAACACACTGCGGGCCGTCTGGCGCATGTCTGGAAACCAGCATGAACGCCCGCGACACGCTGGCCCGCATCCAAGCCCTGCCCGCCCCGCCCCACCCGATCCGGGTGCTCAATGTGTGTGGCGGGCATGAGCGCAGCATTACCGAACTGGGCCTGCGCAGCCTGCTGCCGAACTGGGTGCAACTGATCCCGGGGCCCGGCTGCCCGGTCTGCGTCTGCCCCGAGGAAGCCATTCACCAGGCGATCCAGATGGCCTTGCTGCACCCGCTCACCCTCGTCGCCTTTGGTGACATGCTGCGCGTGCCGGTCAATGTGCATAAGGGTGAAGCCAACTCCCTCGCTGCCGCTCGCGCACAGGGCGCGGACATCCGCCCGATCGCCTCGCCGCTTGAGGTCATCGCCCTCGCGCGTAGCCTCGCACCGCGCCCGCTGGTGTTCTTCGTCGCCGGCTTCGAGACCACTCTGGCCCCGGTCGCAGCGATGCTGGCCGAGGCAGATCTGCCTGCCAACCTGTTCCTGCTGCTGGCCGGTCGCCGCACCTGGCCGGCCGTGGAATTCCTGTTGCAAGCGGGTAGCAGCTTTGAAGCGATGATCGCGCCGGGCCATGTCGCCGCCATCATGGGGGCGAACGAATGGCGCTTCGTCGCCAAGAAATACGCCCTGCCAGTGGCCGTTTCCGGCTTTGCGGCCGACAGCCTGCTCGCCGGATTGCACACGGTTCTGCATCACGCGCTGCAGCACGAAGCAGCGCTGGACAACGCCTATCCAGCCGTCGTGAAAGCCGACGGCAATCCGCAGGCGCAAACCCTGCTCGCCAAAGCCTTCGACATAGTCGATGCCCCCTGGCGCGGCATCGGCAGTATCCCGGCTTCCGGCTACCGTCTGACATCCCAGCACGCGGCGCGTGACGCCTCGCTGCAGTTCCCGGTCGCCATCAACGGCCACAAACGCAGCGGCCAGATGCCCGCCGGTTGTGATTGCGCCGCCGTACTGCTGGCCCACAAACGTCCCAGCGAATGCCGGCTGTATGGCCGCGCCTGCACACCGGAGTCACCGATCGGGCCCTGTATGGTCTCCGACGAAGGGGCCTGCCACATCTGGTGGCGGGCCGGCGAACGCGTTGCCACCGCATGAGCTTGCAGCGACGCCATCTGACCCTCAGCGGCATCGTGCAAGGCGTCGGCTTTCGCCCCTTCGTGCACCGCCTCGCACATGAGTTGAGCCTGGGGGGATGGGTGCAGAACCGGTCCGGCCAAGTGCAGATCGAAATCGAGGGCTTGGCTGACACTCTCGATAGCTTCAGTCTGCGCTTGATCAAGGAAGCGCCCCCGCTAGCCAAGCCGCAGATTCTGGAAAACACCCGGCAAGCCATCGCTCAGAGTCGCCGTGATTTCGTCATTCTCGCCAGCCACACAGAAGATGCGCCCGACATCCATCTGCCAGCGGACACTCATCTGTGTGCCGACTGCCGTCGCGAGTTGTTTGACCCGGCCAACCGCCGCTTCCGCTACCCCTTCATCAACTGCACCCAGTGCGGCCCACGCTACACCTTGATCGCCGAACTCCCCTACGACCGCGAGCGCACCAGCATGGCGAGTTTTCCGCTGTGCCCTGCCTGCCGCGCGGAATATGAGAACCCGGCCGAGCGGCGCTTTCATGCCGAACCGCTGGCCTGCCCGGTCTGCGGCCCGCAACTGCGCTGGCACGACGAGACCGGTGAAGCTGCCCTGCAGGCCGCGCTCAGCGCCCTGCGCGAGGGGCAGATCATTGCGGTGCGCGGCGTTGGTGGCTATCACCTGATGTGCGATGCGCGCAATGCAACCACTGTCACCCGCCTGCGCGCGCGCAAGCAACGCCCGGCGCGCCCTTTCGCGCTGCTCTTCGACGAATGTGGCGAAGATGGCAACGCCATGCTGAACGAATACCTTGCGCCTAACCCTGGCGAACTAGCCCTGCTGCACAGCCCGCAACGCCCCATCGTGCTGATCGAAGCCTGCGCCCACCACGCACTGGCCGCTGGCATCGCGCCGGGCATGCGACGCATCGGTGCGATGCTGCCCCACTCGCCCCTGCAAGCCTTGCTGGCGGCAGACTTTGGCGCACCTCTGGTCGCCACCTCCGGCAATCTCTCAGGCGAGCCGATCTGCCTCGACCCTGCCGATGCCGAAGCTCGCTTAGGCCGGATTGCCGACGGCTTCCTGCATCACGACCGCCCGATCCTGCGCCCGGCGGAAGACAGCGTGTGGCAATGCGCAGCTACGCCCATGCCGATCCGCCTCGGACGGGGCGAAGCGCCTCAGGAATGGCAACTGCCGGGACGACTGGCGCAGCCCACGCTGGCGCTGGGCGGCGAGCAGAAGGTCTGCATCGCGCTGGGCTGGGAAGACCGTGCCGTGATCTCGCCCCACATCGGCGATCTCGATCATCCCGAAAGCATGGCCTGGCTGGCGCGCGTGGTTGCGGACTTCAGCCGCCTGTACCGAGTGACGCCCGAACGCATCGCACTCGATGCCCATCCGCACTACCGCAGCCACCAGCATGCCGTGACCAGCGCGTTGCCACTGCACGAGATCTGGCATCACCATGCCCACGCCAGCGCGCTCGCCGCCGAGCATCCACAGATCAAAAACTGGCTGACATTCACTTGGGATGGAGTAGGCCTCGGGCCGGACGGCCAGCTATGGGGTGGCGAAGTCTTGCTTGGCGTACCGGGGCACTGGCAGCGCGTAGCCAGCCTGCGCCCCTTCCGTTTGCCCGGCGGCGAGGCCGCCAGCCGCGAGTGCTGGCGCAGCGCGGCCGGCTTATTCTGGGAGGCAGGCCTGTCCTGCCCGCCCTGGCATCCACAACTCGAACTCCTGAGACAGGCCTGGCAAGGCGGCTTGAACAGTCCGTCCACGTCTGCCATCGGTCGCGTCTTCGACGCCGCCGCAGCCATCCTCGGCGTATGTACCCAAGCCAGCTTCGAGGGCGAAGCACCGATGCGTCTGCAGGCGCTGGCCGAATCCGTCAGTGAGGGGCCGCTCTGGCCGATCCACTGGCAAACCGAAGCGGGGCTCTGGCTGCTCGACTGGCAAGCCTGGCTTGCCGGCCTGCGCGATCTGCAGATCCCCGTTGCCGCGAGGGCCTGGGCATTGCACGACGCCTTGGCTCGCGCGGCCGCTGAACTCATCTTTCTACTTGCCTTGCCCGGCGAAACCGCCATCGGCGGCTGCGGTGGCGTGTTCCAGAACAGGCTGCTGACCGAGCGCCTGCAAGATCATCTCGGCGCGCGCCCCCTCCTCCTCCCGCAGCGCCAACCACCGAACGATGCCGGTCTGGCCCTAGGCCAGCTCATGGAAATCCTTGCGAAAGATTGCGCATGAAAGACATCCATATCCAGCTCGCTCACGGCAACGGCGGCCGTCTGATGCGCGAGCTGCTCGAAACCCTGATATTCCCGGCGCTAGGCTGCCGTGAAGCCTTCACAGACGCCAGCCCTCTGGCGCCGGACAAGCGCATTCCACTCATGACCAGCGACAGCTTCACCGTGCAACCGCTGGAGTTTCCCGGCGGCAATATCGGCAGCCTTGCGGTGCATGGCACGCTCAATGATCTGGCGGTCTCCGGTGCCGAGCCGGCAGCGCTGACCCTCAACCTGGTCATTGAAGAAGGCTTCGCTGTCGACACGCTGCACCGCCTGCTCGAATCCGCCGGTGCGGCAGCGCGTGCAGCCAACGTGCCGATTGTCGGTGGCGACACCAAGGTAGTGCCGCGCGGCCAGGGCAGTGGTCTGGTGATCGCGAGCACCGGCCTGGGCTGGCGCGACGCCAGCTGCGCGCTGGACATCCGCAGCGTACAGCCGGGCGATGCAGTGCTGGTCAGCGGCCCGCTGGGCGATCACGGCGCCACCGTGCTGATGGCACGCGAAGCTTTTGGCCTCTTCAGCGAATTGCAGTCTGACGCCTGCTGCGTACTGCCGCTGGCTCGTGCCGTACGCGACTTGCCAGGCCTGCGCTTCATGCGCGACCCCACGCGGGGTGGCCTCGCCAGCGTGCTGCATGAAATCCTGCATGCCAGCAGCTGTGGCAGCGAACTGAACGAGGCCGTCATTCCCCTGCGCCCTGAGGTCAGCGGCGTCTGCCAACTGCTCGGCTTCAACCCGCTGCAACTGGCCTGCGAAGGGCGCGTCGTGGCTATCGTCGCGGCGGAGTCAGCCAATGAAGTGCTGGCGCGCTGGCAGGCCCTGCCTGAAGGCCAGTCGGCCACCCATATTGGTCATCTCACCGCGGATGAACACGTCATCCTGCGCACCCCGCTCGGCGGACAGCGCTATCTGGACGAACTCGCCGATGACCCACTGCCGCGCATCTGCTGAACCACCCTCAGCGCGCAGGAATCTTGAACCTTATATCGCAGCATGAATCACATGGCTCTGCCGCCTCGTGGTTTCCGCCATCACGGTGATGCGCTAAGCTGACGAAGTCCTGAAACAGGAAACAACAACATGTCTGACACGCCCCCCGACTCCATCACTCATCGCTACGTTCCGGTTTCGGAGAAAATCCGCAGCCGCATCCAGCAGGCGCAGCAGCGCTTTCATGCCAATGACAATATCTCCGCCTTCATCGAGCCCGGCGAGCTGGACGCGCTGCTCGACGAGGTCGAAGAAAAAATGAAGGCCGTGCTCGAAAGCCTGGTGATCGACACCCGTAGCGATCACAACACCCAGGACACCGCGCGCCGCGTGGCCAAAATGTATCTGACTGAGGTGTTTCGCGGCCGTTACCTGCCAGCGCCGCCGGTCACCGAATTTCCCAATGCCGAGCACCTCAACGAGCTGATGATCGTCGGCCCAATCACCGTACGCAGCGCCTGCTCCCACCACTTCTGCCCGATCATGGGCCGGCTGTGGATCGGCATCATGCCCAACGAGCATTCGAACCTGATCGGCCTGTCAAAATACGCCCGGCTCGCCGAATGGATCATGAGCCGTCCGCAAATCCAGGAAGAAGCCATCACCCAGGTTGCCAATCTGCTGATGGACAAGGTCAGCCCGGACGGCCTCTCGGTAGTGATGGAAGCGGATCACTTCTGCATGCACTGGCGCGGCGTGAAGGACAGTGACACCAAAATGATTAACAGCGTGATGCGCGGCGTCTTTCTCAAGGATGCCTCGCTGCGCCGCGAATTCCTCTCACTCATCAACCTCAAGAACTGACGGAGCCTGCCATGCTCGTTCGATTGCTTTACGCCAGCCGTGCAGCTCAGCCGCTCTCACCCGAAATGATCGAGGGCATCCTCGCTCAATCACGCGCCCACAACCCCGAGCAAGGCATTACCGGCATTCTTTGCTACAGCGGTGACATCTTCATGCAGGTGCTCGAAGGCGGGCGTGATGCCGTCTGTGAGCTCTACAACCTGATCGTGCGCGACGAACGCCATCGCAACGTACGCCTGCTTTCCTTCGAGGAGATCCGTGAACGTCGCTTTGCCAGCTGGACCATGGGCCAGGTCAATCTCGCCAAGATCAACCCTTCCTTCATGCTCAAGTACGCTGAAAAAGCGGAGCTGGACCCGTTCTGCGTCAGTGGCGCAGCCTCAATGGCCTTGCTGGACGACCTGATCGCCACCGCCTCGGTACTTGGACGCGCTAGCTGATATCACGGCTGAAGTGCCCCAAACCCGATCAAGAAAATTCTTCCTTGAAATATGGGCAGGCAGGCATTACAAAGAGATTGCAGGCACACCCTGCGCAACAAAAGGGAACCCTTATCGCAACAGCAACAGCGTTGAGCATCAGGTAGACCTAACCGGGACAAACCCGGCGACGGTGGTGGATCCACCGAAACGAAACGCCGCGCAATGCGGCGTTTCTCTTTTGTGTTTGAACCTCAGCAGCAAACCTTCGGGGTCAGGAATCCGAGCCTTAGCGGCGGTTCAAACGAGGAGCGCTCAAACCACGGGCCCCTGCTTTTCGCTGCGGTCGACAACTGTTTTGGCTATGCGTACCACACCCAGCGCCAAATTCAACCAACGCCCCCAACGCGCGGGCAAGATTGATCCGAGCAAGGCCCCTGCCCCATCAAGCCAGGCCGTTCGCGTGAGTTCCTCGCGCAGGGAACGGGCGGTGGCATCGCCCAAGCGATGACGCATCGCAGCCCGATACTGGGCCGACTGCAGCAACAGCATTTCCTTGCGCAGCTTACGCATGCTTTGTCGCTGGTTCATTGCGCAGTCTCCCGGGCGCCATTAAGCGCCAATCGGTCACGCTCGAACTCCTGCCGAGTCGCCTCGAAGGGCTCCGGAGCGTCAGCCAGACGTCGCCGCAAATACCAAGCCAAGCCCAAGGCCAGTAGCAGGAACAGCACTGCCAGCGTTGCACATACTTCGAGCAGCACGCCATACCGGGCAGCCAGCACGAGCCCCGCTACAAGCGCACTCAGCAAACAAAACAAGGTGCAGATTGCAGCCCCCAACAGCAGCGCCAGGTGGCCAAGCAGACGCTCACTCTCCTCCTGCAGTTCGATCCCGAACAGGGCAACGCGATTGCCCAGCAGGCCGGCAAGATTGTCGGCCTGCTGGCGCAGGCGCTCGAGGAAACGCGGCAACATCAGCGGCGGGCGATCAACATACCGACCACTACGCCGACAGCGGCTCCGATACCAATGGCCTTCCAGGGATTGTCATGCACATAAGCATCAGTGGCCTGGGCGGCAGCCTTGGCTTTGTCCAGGGCGATCTGTTCGGCCACCCCCAAGCGTTCCTTGGCGTCACGCAGGCCGGCAATGATGCGCGCCTGCAGGGCCTCCGCTTCCTTGCCAGTGGCGTGAGCGGCATCAGCGATCAGCTTTTCGGTCTTATGCAGGATTTCCTGGGATTCATCGAGCAGGGTGGAACTGGTGTTTTCAGACATGTCGCTCTCCTGAGTGGGTGATGACGTATTTAGAGGGACTGCCGGGCTCGTCATTCGTTCCGCAGCATTCACACAATTAATCCTAGCCACTTGCACAGCCGGCGCGAGGAAAATTGCCCGTCCAAACTATCATTTCCGGGTTAAAGTTGGTCACGCATACGCTTTAGTACGGCAGCAGAGAGAATCCTTGATGGAATATATGAGACCCCAGAGCCGGGGCGAAGAATTTGCCAACTGGGCCAGCCACAGTCTTGGCCTGCTGGCAGCATTGAGCGCCTTCCCGATACTCGTGATCCTCACCGCCCGGCACGGCAGCGCCATGAATATTGCTGCGGCCAGCATCTATGCCAGCACCCTAGTGTTGATGTTTGCCAGCTCCACGCTCTACCACATGGTTCGGCCGGGACGCATCAAGCAGATCCTGCGCAAGCTGGATCATGCGTCCATCTACCTGCTGATCGCAGGCACCTACACTCCTTTCACTTTCAGCGTGCTGGCCGGCCCCTGGGGATGGACCCTGTTCAGCGTGATCTGGGCGCTGGCGGCTCTGGGGCTGTATCTGAAACTCAGCGAACGGATGACCAAGGAGTGGATCTCCATGGGCCTTTACCTGCTGATGGGCTGGCTGGTGATCGTAGCGGCGGTACCGCTCTTCCAGAATCTATCCGCTGCCGGCACAGTGTGGCTGATTGCGGGTGGGCTGGCCTATACCGGCGGTGTGGTGTTCTACGCACTCGATAGCAAGCTGCGCTACGGCCATTTCGTTTGGCACCTCTTCGTGCTGGCTGGCACCATCTGCCACTTCTTTGCCGTGCTGTATGGCTGCACACCCGAAGCAGCCGTCGCGTGATCAAAAATCGCTGTGAGTCTCAGGGGCCTTGAGGTGGACCTGACCCTCTATCTCGACCTCTACCGCCTTAAGGTCAAGCACGTAACCGTCAGCCGAGCGGATGCGGATCCGCACCGGCGCACTGCGCCAGTCCGGCGCGAGCCAGACATTGACCTGAGTACCGTTGTTCGCCCGGGATTCGTAATGCCGGGCTTCTATCTTGCCGGAAGACAGGGATAGCTGCTCCAGCCCGCGGGCAATCAAGACGGAATCCTCGACCCAGAAGTCCCCCACCACGAACAGGGCGGCTTTCTCAAGCGACTCATCCAGCGTCATCAGAAATTGCGGCAATGCCGACATGGCCACCGCAAGGCCCTTGATCGTACGCTCGCGGGTATCTCCACCACGCTGCATGGTCACTTTGCCGCCCGCCTGATCGATCAGTCCGGTGGACTGTTTCTTCATGCGCCGGTCACTGGTGGTTTCGCTGATCAACTGGCCTGCGGCGAGGCGACCGGTCGAACGATAGTCGAACATCCCGTCTGAAGCACCCATCCCCGCTGTCAGACGGCTCTGGAAACGCGCCCCATCATGCTCCCAGCTGGCTTCGCCGATGGCATTCAGGGAAACGAAACCACCGACAGTGCCGTGATAAAACACACGCCCCTGACGCGGCAAGGGCTTGGCGACAAGGTGTGGGGATGGAGCTGGCGAGGATGCCTCCGGGGCAGGTTCGGCAATAGGTGCCGAGCTCGTAGCCTCTGCAAGCGTTTCGATGCCGGGCTCTGACACTACCGATTCGGTCGCGACAGGCAAAGAAGCTTCAGGGACCGGCTCCGGTTTGGCTGCAGGGGCTGGTTTTGGCTGCGACCGCCGGGTAGTGGAAGGGGCGGCAACAGGCACGACAGCTGCGGGCGCAGGGCTGGCTGCAGCCAGAGTGGCTTCAATACGCCGGGCATCGCCCTCGGGAACATCCGCATCCGGCAGTTCCCAGCCGGGGCTGAGCAAGCTGCCCAGATGCACGGCCAGCGAACAGGCACAAGCGACGATCAGGGGCGTCTGTCGTCGCATTGCCGCAACCTTAGTCGTCCACCGGTGGCACACACCAGCCCAGCGGACCGCGCTGCGCATCGCGCACACACACGCGACCATTTTCGAGACTCAAACGCCCTTCCACGAACCAGCGTACAGCCTGCGGATAGATCTGGTGCTCCTGAGCCAGCACACGCGCGGCAAGGCTGTCTTCATTGTCCTCGGGCAATACAGGCACCACGGCCTGAATCACGATCGGGCCATCATCGAGCTCAGGGGTCACGAAATGCACCGTCGTGCCGGCCACCTTCACTCCGGCTTCGATCGCCCGACGATGGGTATGCAAACCGGTAAAACTGGGCAGCAGTGAGGGATGGATGTTCAGCATGCGGCCTTCGAAGCGGCGCACGAAGGCATCCGTGAGGATGCGCATGTAACCAGCCAGCACCACCAGGTCCGGCTCGAAGCGCTCGATCTCGACTGCCAACGCGGCATCGAAGGCCTCGCGGCTGGCATGGGCCTTGTGATCGAGAGCAAGGGTTTCAATGCCGAAGCTGCGAGCGATCTCCAGGCCCTTGGCATCGGGTCGGTTGGAGATCACAGCCGCAATCCGGGCACCGGGAATGCCTGCTCGCGCAATGGCTTCCATGTTGCTGCCGCGGCCGGAAATAAGGATGACGATATTTTTCATGCAGAAACTCGGGAATAGCCGGAATTACCTTGAACTTAAGCCCCGGCGGCCGCTTTGCGGCTCTTGAGCCAGGCAACAAAGACCGGCATCAGGGAAACGGCAATAATGCCCAGCACGAAGAGCGTCAGGTTGTTCTTGATGAAAGGGATATTGGCCAGGAAGTAGCCTGCCCAGGTCAAGGAGAAGATCCAGATCGCGCCGCCAATGATGTCCAGTGGCAGGAAGCGCTTATAGCTCATCTCCGCCACGCCCGCCACGAAGGGCGCAAAGGTACGCACCAGCGGCATGAAGCGCGCCACGATGATGGTTTTGCCGCCATGAGTCTCGAAATAGGAGTGGGTCTTGTCGAACACAGCACGGTTGAAGAAACGCGACTGTTCCCACTTGAACACTTTGTGACCAAGGCTGCGGCCAATCCAGTAATTGACGTTATCGCCCAGTACGGCCGCCACAAACAAGGCACCAGAGAGCAGATTGATATCCATGCCACCTGCTGCAGCCACCCCGCCAGCCACGAACAGCAGCGAGTCGCCAGGCAGGAAGGGGGTCACCACCAGTCCGGTCTCGCAGAAGATGATCAGGAACAGGATCACATAGATATAGCTGCCGTATTCCGCCACCAGTTGGGGCAAAAATTTGTCCAGATGCAGGA
Source organism: Uliginosibacterium sp. 31-12 (assembly GCF_030548425.1). Taxonomy (NCBI): domain Bacteria; kingdom Pseudomonadati; phylum Pseudomonadota; class Betaproteobacteria; order Rhodocyclales; family Zoogloeaceae; genus Uliginosibacterium; species Uliginosibacterium sp. 31-12. The sequence goes on from NZ_JAUOOA010000001.1 coordinate 1,043,040, forward strand.
CGATATCGAGGAATTGGGTGATCAGTTCCATGCCGGGGCTGCTGGATGAATGGGGAGGCTGCCATCATACCGGAAGCCCTGCCCTTCACGCCTGCATGTGGGCCAGGATCCGTCGCCGCGTACGCCGCGCATGCGCCACCCAGCCTCCGAGACGCCAGCGTGTCGCCATCATGATGCCGCGGCAACATTCGTCAGCCGCATAACCAATCCACACGCCGACCAGACCCAATCCGTAATGCACGCCCAGCAGCCAGCCCAGGCCGACGCCAAACAGGAAAACCGAGACCATGCTGACCTTCACCGGAAAGCGCGCATCGCCTGCCGCACGCAGCCCACTGGTCATTACGATATTGAAGGCCCGCCCGGGCTCCAGCACCAGTTCGATCAGCACGATCATGCCGACCAAGGCGAGGATTTCGGGATTTGCAGTAGCGCGCGCTACCGCCAGTGGCGTCAGCCACCAACTAGCCAGAGTACACAGCAGCATCACCGCCATGCCCCAGGCCATGGCCTGCCACAGTACGCGATTGGCCCGATGCAGGCGCCCTGCGCCAACGTGATGCCCCACCACGATCTCGGTGCCGAAACCGATTGAACCCGTCAGCAAGGTAACCAGGCGTACCGCATTCCACACGTAGGCGTGCGTCGCCAACGCGGCTTCGCCCATGCTCGCCACGATGGCCACGCTGATGATGAAACTCGCCCGGAAAGCCACTTTCTCTCCAGCCCCCGGCAAGCCGATATGCAGGATGCTCGCCAGCGGTACGCGTTCAAGACGCAGCCAGTCCGGCAAGCGCAGGTGAATCTCCAACCGGCTACGCCACACCCGCCAGGCCAACGCAATGCCGAACAGGCGTGAAACAGCCATCGCCAATGCCAGGCCATTCAGGCCAAGACCAGGCCAGCGCCCCACTCCGAGCATCAATGGCACCGAAAGCAGCACCTGCAACAGATTCATGCCCAGCACGATCTTCATCGACTCGCGGGTATGGGTGTAGGCACGCAGCACCGCGATCATGCACATCGATACCGCATCGAAGAGCAAGGCAAGCCCCAGCCAGCGGGTATAGGTCTCCCCCGCCGGACGCAGCTCTGGCGGCAGGTTCATTGCAGCAAGAATCCAGCCCGCAGAGCTCAGCAACAGCAACAGTGTGGCCAGACCAACCCAGCCGGAAGCGGCCAGCCCGCTTTGTGCAACCCGATGCGCGCCGGCTTCGTCGCCCGCACCATGATGCTGGGTCACGACCACACTTGTGCCGATACTGACGACCTGAAACACGATCTGCAAGGCACCGAGAATCTGGTTGACCAACCCATAAGCGGCGACCATCCCGGTTGAAATCCGGCTCGCCAACCAAAGGCCGAACAGGCTCATCAGTACCATCAGCAGGTTTTCGATGAAGATCGGCCAGGTAATCGCAAACAGATGGAGTTTCTTTTCAGACATGGGCGGAATTCTAGTCCTGGCTAGAAAAGTTGTCTGACAAATTCTTCATTCAAGGCGCCAGCTACGGCAGAAGCCAGACGGCGCGCAGACTTTCCACGCCCCCGCAAGCTATAATCAGCCCTTTTTCCAGCAGCTTTCATGCGCATCTTCAGGGGTATCCGGGCACACATCAGTGAGCCATGCGTGCTGACCATCGGCAATTTCGATGGCGTGCACCTCGGCCACAAGGCGCTGCTCGCCCGTGTCCGCGCCAAAGCCGCCGAACTGGGCCAGCCGGCCACCGTGCTGTGTTTCGAGCCACATCCGCGCGAGTATTTCGCGCCTGACACCGCTCCACCGCGCCTGTGCAGCATGTGGCGCAAACTGGCGCTGCTGCAGTCCGCCGGTGTCGACCAGATCTGTGTGCAGCCCTTCAATGCCGACTTTGCCGATCTGGATGCGGACACCTTCATCCGTCAGGTGCTGGTGGAAGGCATGCAGGTTCGTCACCTGATGATCGGTGACGACTTCCGCTTCGGCCGTGGCCGCAATGGCGATTTCGAGGCCCTGAAGGAAGCCGGCGCGCGCTACGGTTTCAGTGTCGAGGCGATGGGAACAGAAGAGGTCGCAGGTGAGCGAGTCTCCAGCTCTGCCGTACGCGAAGCGCTGCAGGCAGGCCAGATTGAACATGCCACGCGCCTGCTCGGCGAACCCTTCGTGGTTGAAGGCTGGGTACAGCATGGCGACAAGATTGGCCGCACCATCGGCTTTCCGACTGCCAACATCCGCATGCGCCAGCAGACCCTACCACTCTCGGGCATTTTCGCAGTGACCGTAGATGGCGGCCCACTGAAACATGCCGTGGGCGCCGCCAGCATCGGTTACCGCCCGACGATTGCCGAGGGCCTCGCGCTGCGTGTGGAGGTCTTCATTCTCGATTACTCCGGCGATCTCTATGGAGAACGCCTATCCGTGCGCTTCTGGCACAAGCTGCGCGACGAGAAGAAATACGACTCGCTGGACGCCCTCAAGGCGGCGATCGGCAAGGATTGTGATGATGTGCGGGCATGGTTTGCCACGCACCCCGAGTATTTGAGCTTGCGAGAACAACATGGCTGACTACAAACCGACCCTGAACATGCCGGACACCCCCTTCCCGATGCGCGGTGATCTGCCCAAGCGCGAACCGGGCTGGGTGCAACAGTGGCAGCAGAAAAATCTCTACGCAAAGATCCGCAAGGTTTCTGCCGGACGCCCTCGTTTCGTGTTGCATGACGGTCCGCCCTACGCCAACGGCAACATCCACATCGGCCATGCGCTGAACAAGGTTCTCAAGGACATCATCATCCGCTCCAAAACCCTGGCGGGTTTTGACGCTCCCTATGTGCCGGGCTGGGATTGCCACGGTCTGCCGATCGAACACAAGATCGAAGTCACCCACGGCAAGAAACTGCTCGCCGACAAGGTGCGCGAGCTGTGCCGCAGCTATGCTGCCGAGCAAGTGGAAGGTCAGAAGAAGGACTTCATCCGCCTCGGCGTGTTGGGCGAGTGGGAGAACCCCTATCTCACCATGAACTTCGGCAACGAGGCTGGCGAGATCCGCGCGCTGGGCACCATGGTCAAGAATGGTTGGGTCTTCAAGGGTCTGAAGCCAGTGAACTGGTGCTTCGATTGCGGCTCCGCACTGGCTGAAGCCGAAGTCGAGTACGAGGACAAGAAGTCAGATGCCATCGATGTAGCCTTCACCTGTGCCGTGCCGGATCAACTAGCGGTGGCCTTCCGTATGGATGCGCTGCCCAAGCCGGCCGCCATCGTGATCTGGACTACCACGCCCTGGACCATCCCCGCGAACCAGGCGCTGAACATTCATCCGGAGCACCGCTACGCGTTGGTCGACGTCGGTGATCGCTTGTTGGTGCTGGCCGAAGAGCTGGTGACGGAATGCCTCAAGCGCTACAAGTTGCACGGAGAGATCCTTGGTCTGGCCGAGGGTTCGCGCCTTGCCGGCATCACCTTCCAGCACCCCTTCTACGACCGCGTCTCGCCGGTGTATCTCGCCGATTACGTCGGCGTGGATGCCGGCACTGGCATCGTGCACTGCGCCCCCGCTTACGGTGCAGACGACTTCAATATATGGCGTGCGAGCGGCCGTGGCTTTGACGAGATCCTTAACCCGGTGCAGGGCAATGGCGTGTACGTGCCGAGCCTCGAATTCTTCGGCGGTCAGTTCATCTGGAAGGCCAACCCGAACATTGTCGCGAAACTGGAAGAAGTCGGCGCCCTGCTGCGCCACGAGGTCATCAGCCACAGCTATATGCACTGCTGGCGCCACAAGACGCCGGTGATCTACCGCGCCACCGCGCAGTGGTTCGTCGGCATGGATCACAAGCCTGACGGCACGACCAGCCTGCGCGAACGCGCCCTGCAAGCGGTTGAAGACACCGCCTTCTTCCCCGCCTGGGGCAAGCCGCGCCTGCATGCCATGATCGCCGGCCGACCAGACTGGTGCATCTCGCGCCAGCGCAACTGGGGCGTGCCGATCCCCTTCTTCCTGCACAAGGAAACGGGCGAGCTGCATCCGCGCACCGTGGAGCTGATGGAAGAAGTCGCCCAGCGTGTCGAGAAAGAAGGCATCGAAGCCTGGTTCAAGCTCGATGCGGCCGAACTGCTCGGCGCCGACGCCGCGCACTACGACAAGATCAGCGATACGCTGGACGTGTGGTTCGACTCGGGCACCACCCATTCGCACGTCATGCGCGGCTCACACCCGGATCAGCACGGCTATCCTGCCGATCTTTATCTGGAAGGCTCGGACCAGCATCGCGGCTGGTTCCACTCGTCGCTCCTGACTGGCTGCACCATCGACGGCCGCGCGCCCTACAAGGCCCTGCTGACCCATGGCTTCGTGGTGGATGCGCAAGGCCGCAAGATGAGCAAGTCGCTCGGCAACACTGTGGTGCCACAGGAAGTCACCGACAAGCTCGGTGCCGAAATCCTGCGCCTGTGGGCCGCCAGCACTGATTACTCAGGCGAAGTCTCGATCGGCAAGGAAATCCTCGACCGCGTGATCGAGGTCTATCGCCGCGTGCGCAACACCTTGAGATTCCTGCTCGCCAACACCGCCGACTTCGATTTCGCAACAGACGCGCTGCCGGTCGAACAATGCTTTGAAATCGACCGCTACGCCCTGAGCCTGACCCGGCAGCTGGCCTCAGGCGCAGAGACTGACTACGCGAAGTATGAGTTCCATCGCATCGTGCAGGCACTCCAGCTGTTCTGCTCGGATGATCTGGGCAGCTTCTACCTCGATATCCTCAAGGACCGCCTCTACACCAGCGCCACCAAGTCCATCGCCCGTCGCTCGGCACAGACTGCGCTGTGGCACATCACCCAGACCCTGGTGAAGCTCATGGCACCGATCCTCTCTTTCACCGCCGAGGAAGCCTGGGCCGTGATGAGTGCAGATGCCGACGATAGCGTGATGCTCCACGCCTTCCACCAATTGCCCGAGCTGACGACTGACGAGACCCTGGTTGCACGTTGGGCAACGATCCGCACCGTGCGCGCTGAAGTCATGAAAGAAATCGAAGCCGTGCGTACGGCCGGTCAGGTCGGCTCGTCCCTGCAAGCCGAAGTCACCTTGCACGCCAGTGGCGCAAAATTCGCGGCGCTCGCCGCACTGGGTGATGATCTGCGCTTCGTGCTCATCACCTCAGCTGTCAGTGTGGTCGAAGTGACAGCGGAAACCGACGAGAAGATCATCGTTACACCTTCCGGCCACCAGAAGTGCGGCCGCTGCTGGCATTACCGTGCCGATGTGGGTCGCAATCCGGAGCATCCTGAGCTGTGCGGCCGTTGCGACGACAACCTGCACGGAGCCGGCGAAGCACGGAGCCTTGCATGAAGCGTTTCACACTCTGGCTGGTGCTGGCACTGGCCGTGATCGGGCTGGATCAGTGGAGCAAGCTCGCGGTACTGGCGCACTTTGCCGAGTACGAATCGCTGCCGGTCACGGGCTTTTTCAATCTGGTGCTGGTCTATAACCCAGGCGCGGCCTTCAGCTTTCTCGCCGGGCATGATGGCTGGCAACGCTGGTTTTTCGTCACGCTGGCGGCTGTGATCTGCTCCTGGCTGCTGCGCCTGATCTGGCTGCATCGTACCGAGACTCTGCAGCCGGCAGCATTCGCCCTCGTCGTGGGCGGCGCTATTGGCAATGTGATCGACCGCTTGGCCCATGGGAAAGTGGTTGATTTCCTCGACTTTTACCTGGGCAGCTATCATTGGCCGGCCTTCAACCTCGCCGATTCGGCCATCTGCCTCGGCGTGGCCCTGATGATTCTGGCCCAGCTGCGTGAGAGCCGCCGCGAAAACCAACAGAAAGCCAAGCCCCAATGAGCACTATCCAGCCCGACAGCCTCGTCACCCTGAACGTCCGCATTGCCCACGCAGAGTCCGGCACAGTGATGTTTTCATCCTTCGAAGCCACCCCAATGACGCTGAAACTCGGCACGGGCGAATTGATGCCAGCCATCGAATCCCGCCTGATCGGCCTCAGCGCTGGCCATCGTGAAACATTCCAACTGGCGTCAGGTGAAGCCTTTGGCCCCTACCGCGATGAGCTGGTCGAAAAGGTGGACCGCCAACACGTTCCGGCCGGTATGGATCTGGCAGAAGACACCGTATTTGCTTTCACCGCACCGGATGGCAGCCAGTACCCGGGCTTGGTGCGCCAGCTCACCGAAGCATATGCGCTGGTCGACTTCAACCACCCCCTTGCCGGCCACGCCGTGAGCGTGGAAGTGGAAGTCATCGGCGCGATTTGAGTTTCATCCGAAAGCCAGCATATGAGCAATTCCGAAATTCTCCTCGCTAACCCACGCGGTTTCTGTGCCGGTGTCGAGCGAGCCATCGCCATCGTCGAACGTGCCATCGCTGTGCACGGCGCGCCGATCTATGTGCGTCACGAAGTGGTGCACAACAAGTTCGTGGTCGAAGACCTGCGCGCCAAGGGCGCCATCTTCATCGAAGACTTGAACGAGGTGCCGGCCGGCGCCACCCTGATCTTCTCGGCTCACGGCGTACCCCAGGAGGTGCGCCGCCAGGCCGAAGCCCGCGGCCTGCGAGTGTTTGACGCCACCTGCCCGCTCGTCACCAAGGTACACGTGGAAGTGGCCAAGATGCGTGAAGCCGGGCGTGAAATCGTCATGATCGGCCACAAGGGCCACCCGGAAGTGGAAGGCACCATGGGCCAGGCGGAGTCCGGCATGTATTTGGTCGAATCCGTGGAAGAAGTGGCAGCCCTTCAGGTGCGCGACGAGAACCTACTCGCCTACGTAACCCAGACCACCCTCTCGGTTGACGACGCCCAAGTTATCGTCGATGCGCTCAAGGCGCGCTTCCCGGCCATCGTCGGGCCAAAGAAGGACGATATCTGCTACGCCACCCAGAACCGCCAGGATGCCGTGAAATTCATGGCTCCGTTAGTCGATCTGGTGATCGTGGTCGGTTCGAAGAACAGCTCTAACTCCAATCGCCTGCGCGAAGTGGCCTCTCTGCGCAATGTGCCGGCCTATCTGGTAGACAATGCGGCGGGACTCGATCCGGCCTGGCTCTCTGGCAAGCGCCGGATCGGGGTAACCGCAGGCGCGTCAGCACCGGAAATCCTGGTCAATGAAGTCATCGCCCGTCTCAAGAAACTGGGCGCCAGCAACGTTCGGCCACTCGATGGCGCGATCGAAAACATCACCTTCCCGATTCCGAAGGAATTGCAGGCCTGAGGCTCGCTTTGCCGTGATACGGCAATGTGTGACAGATCAGACAAGTCCTTCATTTAATTGTAACAAGGCAAGACCTTGGCCCTTTCGGGCTGATATCATCGCGCCTTCTTTTCAAACACGACTGCGCTCCCATGTTCGGACGATTCATGCCCCGCGAGGGCCGTTTTTTCGATTTCTTCAACGCTCATGCCGAGCAGGTTGTACTGGCAGCCCAGCAACTGGTTGCCCTGATGTCGGCCAGCCCGGAAGACATGCCCGGCATCGTCTCGCGCATTGACGAAATCGAAACGCAAGCCGACAAGATCACGCACGATACGGTGGCCCTGCTGCACACCACCTTCATTACGCCTTTTGATCGCGATGCGATCCATGCTCTGGTCAATGATCTCGATGACATTGTCGACTCGATTCAGGACGTCGCTGAGGGCATCAGCCTGTACAACGTGCGTCGTCTGACACCGGACGCCGTGCAGATGTCGGAACTGACTCTTTCCTGTGCCGAGCGCGTCAAGCAAATCATCAAGCTGATCGGCGACATGGAGCACGCTAGCGACATCCTGCGTACCTGCCGTGAGATCGAGCAACTGGAATCGGATTGTGACCGTGTGATGCGCTCGGCGCTGGGCCGCGTCTTCCGCGATGAGCGTGACCCGCTGCAGGTGATCAAGATGAAGGCCATCTACGAAGGCCTGGAAAAGATCACCGATCACTGCGAAGACGTGAGCAAGGTTGTCGAAGGTCTGGTGCTGGAAAACGCCTGATCGCTATGGAAACCGTGCAAATCAGCCTGTACGTGGTGATCGCGCTGGTCGCGCTCGCCCTGATTTTCGACTTTCTGAATGGCTTTCACGACGCAGCCAACGCAATCGCCACGATTGTCTCCACCGGCACGCTCAAGCCGACCCAGGCGGTCGCCATGGCCGCCTTCTTCAATTTCGTGGCTATCTTCGTGTTTCACCTCAAGGTGGCTGCCACGGTTGGCAAAGGCATTGTTGATCCGAGCGTAGTCGATCACTACGTGGTTTTCGGCGCATTGATGGGTGCGGTGAGCTGGAACGTCATCACCTGGTATTTCGGCATTCCGTCGAGTTCCTCACATGCCCTGATCGGTGGCATCGTTGGGGCAACGATGGCCAAGGCTGGCAGCGCTCCGCTGATCTGGACCGGTATCGGCAAGACCGTGGCCTTCATCGTGATCTCCCCGATGCTCGGCATGTTGCTGGGCTCGATCATGATGCTGATCGTGTCACACAGCTTTTTCCATAGCACACCTACCAAGGTTGACCGCTGGTTCCGCCGTTTCCAGATCGTCTCGGCCAGCGCCTATAGCCTCGGCCACGGCGGCAATGACGCCCAGAAAACCATCGGCATCATCTGGCTGCTGCTGATTACCACAGGGTATCTGGGACAGGATTCGGAGCTGCCGATTTGGGTCATCATTTCCTGCTACTCGGCCATTGGCTTCGGCACGCTTTTTGGCGGCTGGCGCATCGTTAAGACCATGGGGCAAGGCATCACCAAGCTCAAGCCTTACAGCGGCTTCTGCGCCGATAGCGGCGGTGCGATCACGCTCTATCTCGCAACCTGGCTTGGAATCCCGGTATCCACCACCCACACCATCACGGGCGCCATCGTCGGCGTAGGCTCCTCGCGCCGCTTCTCGGCCGTGCGCTGGGGCTTGGCAGGCAGCATCGTGTGGGCCTGGGTGCTGACCATTCCTTGCAGTGCGCTGATAGCAGCGATCTCCTGGTGGATCGGCCGGCAGATCCTCTAAGCGCTCAAAGGATTGAAAAAAGGCGTGTCCAAGGACACGCCTTTTTTGTATCTGCCGCAGCTCAGGCAGCCTGGATCGCCACCATACGCCCGAAGTGTGTGGCCGGATCGGCCGCCAATTCGGCAAAACGACCCTGCTCGACGATCTGCCCCTGCTCGAAAACCACCACCTGGTCCGCCTCCCGCAGAGTACTGATGCGGTGCGCAACGATGATCAGGGTGCGCCCCGGCGCAAACTCGTTCATCAGGCGCTGGGTCACTTGCTGTTCGGTTGCGGAATCGAGTGCGGAGGTCGCTTCATCCATCAACAGGATCGGCGCGTCACGACAGATCGCCCGTGCAATGCCAATCCGCTGACGCTCGCCACCGGAGAGTGCATGCCCATTCTCGCCCACCGAGGTATCGAGCCCCTCAGGCAAGCGCGCGATGAGTTCATCGAGGCAGGCGATCCGACAAGCACGCGCGAGTAGCTCGGCGGATACTTCGCGCATCATGGTGAGATTTTCTTTCAACGAGAAATTGAACAGCTCGGTTTCCTGCAGTACGACAGCCACCTTACTGGTCAATGCCTCGTGCCGGATGTCAGCCACCGGCGTACCGCCGATCTTCAACTCGCCATGTTCCAAGTGATAAAGGCCCAGCATCAGCTTGATCAGGGTGGACTTGCCCGAGCCGGAGTGTCCGGCAATGCCCAGCACGCTGCCACGCGGAATTTCCAAGGTCATGGGCCCCACCGCCGGCTTGTCCCCATAACGAAAACTGGCCTTTTCCAAATGGATCGCATCCCATTCAGTGGGGAAACGCGCCTTACCCTTGGCCAACGTATTGCGCCCCCAGAAGATTGACATCATTCGTCCAAGGTTGGACTTGCGCTCGATCATCAGCTGAATCTTGTCGGTGAACTCGATTGAGGCTTCGCGCAAACGGTCGAAATAGGCCGCGTAGGTCAGGAAGAAGCCCGCCAGCAGTGCCCCCTGCATCACCATCCAGCCGATCACCAGCAGGAACGCGCCCCAGGCAATACTGTTGTGGATCTGAAAACACATCCACTTCGTGTTCGACAGGCGCAGCCGCTCGTAGGAAAGCTGGCGCGCCAGCTCTTCGCGGCGAGCCACATTGCTGGTCATGTTATCCGCCGCGCCAAGTGCCTTCACGGCAAGGATGTTGGACGCACTCTCTACAAAGCTACCACTGGCGTTCTCCATCGATTTATTGATGCGATCCGACAACTTCGCGATGCGATAGTCGAAATAGAACTCCACGCTGAGGAGAATTCCCAGGTAGTAGGCAAAGAACAGGATGAACGCCGGGTGCAACAGCATGCAGGCAATCAGCGAACCCACGAAGGCGGCCACTGCCGAGCTGAGGCTGTTGACCATGTCACCGGTCCATTCGCGCACCGATTCGGAGCCCGTCAGGATTCGCTGGGCCTTGTTGCCTGTGCTCTCCTGCTGGTGCCAGGCCAGCGAATAATCGAGCAAGCGCTCAAACCCCCACACCTTGGCGCGATAGCGCGCATTCAGGCTGATTCGCCCGAGCATACGTTTAGATGACAGGCGTACCAGCGCAACCACTGCGTGGCTGCCCGCCAACACACCAACCAGCCACCACAGCTGACTCACGGCTGGGCGCACATCCGGCGCGGCCGCACCATATGCAATCAGGAAGTTAGCGATCATGCCGATCAACAGCGGCGGCACCAGCGTGTAGAACATCACTGCCAGCAAGACCAGCAGGAACAACAGATAGAACCAGCGCTCTTCGGCAAGAAAGAACCACAGCGCTCGGGGCAGATCACGGAAACGGAAGACCAGTTCGTCGGACTTTGGATCGGGCTGCAGCATCAGGCATTCACTCCGCTCTGGGGCACAAGAGGCGCCGCTCATACATTGTACGCGGCCGATCGCACTGCATCATTGACACTACCAGCAGGCGCCCAGCAAACTCCTGCCCGCATCGCGCTTCACCATGGCGCAGCAAGGCGCCGCTCAGGGACAGGACGACAAGATGGCAAAGCCGAAAAACCAGAATCCAAGCGCAGCTCCGGCTGCCTCTGCCACAGCCGCCGTTAGCGGCAACGGCGCATCGCAAAAGGTCTTCGATGCCATCGAGCGCATCCCGGGCTGGCTGCGCACCACGCTATGCTTCCTCATCGTGCTGGCGATCGGCTGGTGCATGTACTTCGTTAACCATGCCGAACCCAAGTATGCTTTCTGGGACGAGAACTATCACCTCACTTCAGCCCAACGTTACATAGAAGGATTCGCCCACTTAGAGCCGCACCCGCCTCTTGGCCTGCTTCTCATCGCTGCTGGCGAGAAACTATCCGGCGCCAATCAGGGCATCGACATGAGCGCCCTCACGCCGACGAAGTACATCGACGGAGACAAACTCCCGCAAGGCTTCTCATTTTCCGGCATGCGCCTAGCCCCCAGCCTGTTCGGAGCACTGGGCGCACTGATGTTCTTCGGATTGATGCTTGAGCTCACCGAAAACCGCCTCGTGGCCCTGTTGTTCTCAACTCTTTACTTGTTCGAGAATGCTTTTATCGTACATTTCCGCGCCGTGCACCTGGACAGCTTCCAGATGTTCTTCAGTCTCGGCGCACTCTGGGTTTTCATCCGCATGTGGAAGCATGAAGGCCCCATCCCCGTACATCTCTACGCCAGCGCTGCAGCCTTGTGCGGACTGGCGATCATGGTCAAGATCAACGCAGCCCTTCTGCTCGCGCTATTCCCTGTGCTCTATTTCAAGGACTTCGGCACACGCCTGCGTGGTTTCGATGTTCTGCACCAGCTACGTCACTTCGCACTCAAGGCTGGCATTGTGACGCTCACGATAGCAACAATCACCTTGGTTGTGTTTGCCCTGCACGCACTGATCGGAAAGCAGCCGGCCAGCGAAGGCACATCCGCCCAGACCGATCAGCAATTCATGTCACAGACCTATAAGGACTACGTCACACGGGGTCAGCATCTGACACCGTCAACGCTGCTCGCCATTACCAACGACTACTTCAGGTTCATGGATCACGACCACAAGGGAGTGCCAAAACTGGATGTGTGCAAACCGGGCGAGAACGGCTCCTCTCCTCTGAACTGGCCCTTGCACAACAAGACCATCAATTACCGCTGGGATTCGGCCGACGGTTTCACACGCTACGTACAGCTCGCCGGCAATCAGGTGAGCTGGTACCTTGGACTTGCCGCGGTGCTGCTCTCGATTCTGACCATCGCCAACCGCCGCCTCTTCGGCGTGGAAGCCGGTTCTGGCCGCAGCTATGCGCTGATCGAAGTATTCACCGGTCTGTATCTGGTCTTCATGCTGCTCCATCTGTATCTGGGCGCCCAGCGCGTGATGTATCTCTATCACTACTTCCTGGGCCTCCTGATCAGTTACATCCTGATCGTGCTGAACTGGCAGAATCTGTGCGAGCTGAATCAAATCAAAGCGCGCACCCGCCTCCTGATCGTGGCCGGCATGAGCGTGCTGATCATTGCCAGCAGCCTGTTCTTCTTGCCACTCAACAACCACAAACCACTCAACAAGGAGCAATGCGAGCGCCGCAACGTGTTCTCGCATATCGTTGACTGCCAAGGCTGAACGCCCGCTCAGCATTCAGGAAGCCCGCCCGCCTGCCGTTATTGATGGCAGCGGGCGGGCTTCGTGCCACTCCGGCCGTGAAATCAGTCACGAACACCTGCGCAGACACAGTTCGTGACAAGGCGCTGCCAAGTCCTTCGGCGGCACCACTGATAAAGTAGGCACCCTGTTCGAAAGCCAACAGCCATGCCTTACATCCGTCGTTCTGCAACAGGGGAAATCGTCGCCCTGCTGCATGAAGCCAGCCCCGACGCCCAAGAGTTCCAGTCTGCCACCACGCCTGAAGTCTGTGCTTTTCTCGGCCTGCCGATGATCAACAACTTCGCCGACCTGGATGCTGACTTCATCCGGGTAATGGAGGACCTGATCGACGTAATGCTGGACAAGGGTTTGCTACGCCTCACCGACCTACCTGCGGAAGCCCAGCGCAAGCTGCTGGCCCGCAAGGACATGCGGCGTAGAATGCAGGGCGCCCTTGACCTGCTGGGCGGCAACGACGTGATTTGACCCCGGACCCTGCGCACCCGATGAGCGACTCAAACCCAAGCGTCACCCCGGCCACTCCCCCCGCTGGCTCCGAAGCCAGTTGGCTACTGGGCGCTCACAAAGCCCACCTCGATCCGCTGCTGGAATGCCTGGTGCAGCTCACCCGCATCCACGGCAAGCCATGGAGCGCCGAAGCCCTCGCTGCCGGCCTACCCAAAGCAGATCACCTGCTGCCGCCGTCCCAATTTGCCCGTGCCGCTGCGCGCGCGAGCCTCAACGCCCGTCTTCTGCGCAAGGATCCAGCCGATATCGACGCCCGCTTGCTGCCCGCCGTACTGCTGCTGCACGGCAAGCGTGCCTGCCTGCTGCTTGATCACACGCCAGACGGGAAATTCCGCATTTCGCTGCCGGAAGCGCCGGAGAGCAGCATCGTGATCAGCGCGGTGGAGCTTGAGGATGCCTACGCCGGCATTGCCATCATCGTGCGGCCACGCTTCCGTTTTGACGAACGCGCGCCTGAAGTGCACAAGTTGCGTGGTCAGCACTGGTTCTGGAGCGCCATGCTCGGTAACTGGCGCCTCTACCGCGATGTGCTGGCCGCTGCGCTGCTGGTCAATATGTTCGCGCTGGCCATCCCGATGTACTCAATGAACGTGTACGACCGGGTGGTGCCGAATCACGCCATTGAAACGCTGTGGGTGCTGTCTATCGGGGCCCTGTTGATCCTGTTCTTCGACTTTGCCTTGCGCAGCATCCGCGCCTTCATCATCGACACGGCCAGCAAACGGGTCGATGTCACCCTTTCAGCACGCATCATGGAGCGTGTACTGGGCGTAAAACTCGCCGCGCGCCCGATCTCGGTCGGCTCCTTTGCTTCCAACCTGAGAGCCTTCGAAGGCGTGCGTGATTTCATTGCTTCAGCGACCGTCACTGCGCTGGTGGACCTCCCCTTCGTGCTGATCTTCCTGCTGGCGATGCTGTGGATCTCCCCCTGGCTGATCCTGCCGGCCGTATTCGGCATGCTGGCAGTCGTTGCGGTGGCGCTATTCTCCCAAGGCAAGATGCATGAACTGACGGAAACCACCTATCGAGCTTCGGCGCAGCGCAACGCCGGCCTGATTGAAAGCCTAGTCGGCCTGGAAACCATCAAGACCCTCGGCGCAGAAAGCGAGATGCAGCGCCGCTGGGAGCGTGCCACCCTGTTCATCGCACAGATCGGAGCGCGCACCCGTCTGCTCTCGTCCACTACGATGAATTTCGCGCAGACCACCCAGCAAGCGGTCAACATCATCACCATCATCCTCGGGGTGTACCTGCTCACCGACAATCAGGTCTCCATGGGCGGCATCATCGCCGCAGGCATGCTCTCGGGCCGTGCCCTGGCGCCACTGGGACAAGTCGCAGGCCTGATGATGCAGTTCCAGAACGCACGAACCGGCCTCAATTCGGTGGATTCACAGATGCAGCTGCCCGTTGAGCGGCCAGAGGAAGCCAGCTTCCTGCATCGCGCCAGCTTCCGCGGCGATATCGAATTCAAGGAGGTTGGATTTGCCTATCCCGGCAACGAGCAGAAGGTTCTGCGCAAGATTTCCTTCAAGCTCAAGGCTGGCGAAAAGGTCGGCATCATCGGCCGCATCGGGTCCGGCAAGACCACGCTCGAACGCCTCATCCTCGGGCTTTACGAACCCACCGAGGGCGCAGTCCTGATCGATGGCGTGGATGCCCGCCAGATCGATCCGGCAGAACTGCGCCGCGCCATTGGCTTCGTGCCGCAGGACGTGACCCTGTTCTTCGGCAGCCTCAAGCAGAACATCATGATGGGCTCCCCCCTGGCCAGCGATGCGGCGGTACTCGCTGCTGCCGAACTGGCGGGGGTCACCGAATTCGCCAATGCCCATCCGCAAGGCTTCGATATGCCGATTGGCGAGCGTGGTGAGTCTCTCTCCGGAGGTCAGCGTCAGGCGGTAGCCATTGCCCGTGCGGTGATCAACGATCCGCCCATGTTGCTGCTCGACGAACCCACCAGCAGCATGGATCACCAGAGCGAAGAGCAACTCAAGCAGCGCCTGCGCGGCTATGCCGCTGGCAAGACGGTGATTCTGGTCACCCATCGCACGTCCCTGCTGGATCTGGTCGACCGCCTGATCGTGATCGACTCCGGCACCATCGTGGCCGATGGCCCCAAGGCCCAGGTCGTTGAAGCCCTGCAACACGGACGCATCGGGAGGGCCGCGTGATGCAAGCACTGCAGCGCCTGTATGCCCGTCTCTCAGCCCTCTACGACCGGGCCATCGACTACGCCGAGCGCAACGAAATCCACGACGACGACGATTTCGGTGCCGATGCCCACTGGGCGCTGGCCGAGCAATCGCCGCGCGGTGCGCGGATTGCGGTGCTGGCCTCGGCACTGGCCCTGCTGCTACTTGTGGTGTGGGCGGCCCTGGCCGAGCTGGACGAAGTTACCAAGGGCGAAGGAAAGGTCATTCCCTCGCGCCAGGTACAGGTCATTCAAAGCCTGGATGGCGGTCTGGTCTCCGAGATTCTGGTGCGTGAAGGCCAGCTCGTGAAGAAAGGCCAGTTACTGCTGAAGATCGATCCGACCCGCTTTGTTTCCAATCTCAAGGAAAACCGTTCCGAGTATCTGTCACTCCTGGCCAAAGCCGAACGCCTGCAAGCCATCGCCGAGACACGCCCCTTCGTGCCCCCGCCCGAAGTCGTCACAGAGGCGCCCGAAATCGTCGCGCAGGAGCAGGCTTTGTTCGAGGCCGTGCGCAGCGAACTGCTCAACAGCATTGGCATCGCCCAGCAGCAACTCACCCAGCGCGGTCAGGAGCTTAAGGAAATCCGTGCGCGTCGCGAATCGGCCGAGCAAGGCTATGAGCTGACCCGCCAGGAACTTGAGAAAACACGCCCGCTGGCGCGTACAGGGGCCGTTTCCGATGTTGAACTGCTGCGCCTGGAGCGCGATGTATCGCGCTATCGTGGCGAACGCGATATGGCCAATGCACAGATCCCGCGCATCGAGTCCGCCATTGCCGAAGCCCAGCGCAAGATCCAGGAAGTGAATCTGGGCATCCGCAACAAGGCCCGCACCGAATTGTCCGAAGTCAGCTCACGCCTGGGCCGCCTCTCAGAAGGCAGCGTCGCGCTGGAAGACCGGGTCAAGCAATCCGAAATCCGCTCACCCGTGAATGGCACGGTCAAGCAGTTGCTGGTCAATACCGTCGGCGGTGTCGTTCAGCCCGGCCGCGACATCATCGGCATCGTGCCGAGCGACGATGCCCTGCTGCTCGAAGCCAAGGTACTGCCACGCGACATCGCCTTCCTGCGTCCGGGGCAGAAAGCGCTGGTCAAGTTCACGGCCTACGATTTCGCCATCTACGGCGGCCTCGAAGCCAAGCTCGAACACATCGGCGCAGACTCGATTACCGACGACAAGGGCAACTCCTATTACATCGTGCGGGTGCGCACCGACAAAAGCGTGATCGGCGCCGAGAACCTGCCGATCATCCCCGGCATGATTGCCGAGGTCGATATCCTCACCGGCAAGAAAACCATCCTTGCCTACCTGATGAAACCCGTCCTGCGTGCTCAGGCCAATGCCCTGCGCGAACGCTGAGTCCACATGCCGCATCACGAATTTTCGATCCTTACCGACGACGAAACCGTCTTTGCCCGTTTCCGCCTGCTAGCCGATCAATGGGTCATCCACCGCCTCAGTGGCGCCGCCAGTATTCCCCGGCAAACTGCGGGCAGCCTGATCGTCATCGACAGCAATGCCCACGCCCTGCCCGCCCCCGGGCTCCCGGACTGGCAAAGCTGGAGCCAGCAGCACAAGCTGATCGTAGCCAGCAGCCTGCCGAGCGACGACGAAGGCCTCGCCTTCCTCGAAGCAGGTGTCAGCGGCTATTGCCAGGCCTATGCCCCCCCTGCCACGCTGCGCCAGGTACTTGAGGTTGTGGCCAGCGGTGAGCAATGGGTTGGTAGAAGCCTGCTGACCCGGCTGCTGCGCGGGCTTAACCGTCAGCGCGCCGTACAGGGAGAGGACTGGAGCAGTCGACTCTCCGAGCGCGAACGCGAAGTGGCGCGCCTTGCCGCCTCAGGTGAATCCAATCTTTTCATCGCCGGAGCGCTGAACATCACCGAGCGTACGGTGAAGGCTCACCTGAGCGCCTGTTTCAACAAACTGGATGTCACCGACCGACTCCAGCTTGCCCTCAAGGTTCACGGCCTCCGCCCCTGAGAAAAGCCCCTTCTGAAGAGGTTTTGCGGCATTTTTCGTGGCGTGTGACACATCGCGACGAAAAACTGTACCCAGGTACAATACGAGCACGCTGCACTGCGTCGTAAATTCCGGCTCATTCCTACTAAAAGCCGGAAAAGA
This sequence comes from Uliginosibacterium sp. 31-12, assembly GCF_030548425.1. Taxonomy (NCBI): domain Bacteria; kingdom Pseudomonadati; phylum Pseudomonadota; class Betaproteobacteria; order Rhodocyclales; family Zoogloeaceae; genus Uliginosibacterium; species Uliginosibacterium sp. 31-12. The sequence goes on from NZ_JAUOOA010000001.1 coordinate 1,060,489, forward strand.
GACCCCGCATGGCAGCCTCCAAGTCCACCACTCCCGCCCTCAGCGCCAATGTTGTCCGCATCGACGGCAAGGCCTATCTGCGTACCCCCGAAGGTCTGATTGCCCTTAAAGCCGGGGACCGCATCGAGCAAGGACAGGAAATCGTGGTGGACGCCAAGGGTCAGTTGCAGATCCGCCTGCCCAATGGCGAGCTGCTTGACCTTGGCGGTGGCCGCAACGTGCGCGCCGATGAAGACATGCTCGGCCAGAACACCGAGCGCAGCGAGGCCGCGGTCAAAACACCCTCGGCAACAGACGCCGAAGCGGTTCTAGCCGCACTGAACGCCGGCGAGGATCCTTTTGCTACGTTGGATCCTGCTGCTGCAGGCCTGGGTGCAGGTGGTGCAGAGGGTGGCCACGGCTTCGTGCGCCTATTGCGCGTCACAGAAGAACTCTCACCGCTCGAATTCCAGAGTGGAACGTCCTTTGTCGCCGAAGCGATCAACGTCCCTAACGGCAACGATGACACCCTGCAAGACGCCACCCTGGCAGATATCCAGCCGCCCTCCCCCAGCATTAGCCTGAATTCGAACATCACGCCGGACGACATCATCAATGCCACTGAAGCCGGTCAGTCGATCGCCATCACCGGCGTGGTCGGGGGTGACGCCAAGGTGGGTGACACTGTCACCCTGACCGTCAATGGCAAGGATTTCACCGGCACGGTCGCGGCAGACAAGTCCTTCAGCATTGCAGTGCCGGGCGCCGATCTGGTGGCTGACGCGGATGCCACCATCGATGCACGCGTGAGCACCACCGATGCCGCAGGCAACACCAGCAGTGCCACGAGTCGCGAAAGTTATTCGGTCGACACCAACCCTCCCAGCGTTGCCGTCAACGTCACCGACAGCGCACTGAACAGCGGAGACAAGGTCTCTACCGTCACCTTCACTTTCAGCGAAGCACCTAGTGGCTTTAGCACTGCGGATATCACCGCAGTGGGCGGGACAATCAGTGGGCTGACTGCCACGTCCGATCCGAGGGTCTTTACGGCGACCTTCACCGCCACTGACGGCTTCTCCGGTACTGGCAGCGTAACCGTAGCCAATGCCAGCTATACCGACTCTGCAGGCAACCCCGGCACAGCTGGCAGCGATACAGTTGCAATCGATACTGTTGCGCCAGGCGTCAGCGTCAATATCATCGACACCGCGCTGAACAACGGCGACAAGATTTCCACAGTCACTTTTACCTTCAGTGAAGCACCTAGCGGCTTTAGCGCCGCAGATATCACAGCGGTAGGCGGCACAATCAGCGGTCTCACTGCCACCGCAGACCCGAAGGTCTTTACCGCCACCTTCACCGCAACCGACGGCTTCTCCGGCACTGGCAGCGTAACCGTAGCCAATGCCAGCTATACCGACTCTGCAGGCAACCCCGGCACAGCTGGCAGCGATACAGTTGCAATCGATACTGTTGCGCCAGGCGTCAGCGTCAATATCATCGACACCGCGCTGAACAACGGCGACAAGATTTCCACAGTCACTTTTACCTTCAGTGAAGCACCTAGCGGCTTTAGCGCCGCAGATATCACAGCGGTAGGCGGCACAATCAGCGGTCTCACTGCCACCGCAGACCCGAAGGTCTTTACCGCCACCTTCACCGCAACCGACGGCTTCTCCGGCACTGGCAGCGTAACCGTGGCCAATGCCAGCTACACCGATGCTGCAGGCAACTCTGGTACAGCTGGCAGCGATACAGTCGCAATCAATACTGTTGCACCAGGCGTCACCGTGGATATCGTCGATGCGGCGCTGAACGTCGCTGACAAGGTTTCCACCGTCACCTTCGCTTTCTCTGAAGC